>DASWNW010000019.1:0-28827 GCA_036399015.1 Thermoanaerobaculia bacterium
CAGGTCACCTGTTCCGTCGTACAGGTCACCTGTTCCGCCCTACAGGTCACCTGTTCCGCCGCACAGGTCACCTGTTCCGTCGCACAGGTCACCTGTTCCGGCGTACTGGTCACCTGTTCCCGCGTACTGGTCACCAGTTCGGGTTTACTCGTCGACTGTTCCGGCGTACTGGCGAAGCATCCCGGAAGCCCGTCGCCTGGGGCCGTGGCGCACAGCGGCGCTTACGCCGCCCGCGCCGCGAGGATTGCCGCCTCCAGCTCCTCGCTCTTCTGCGACCCGATGAGGATCCGCTTGCCGTTGGCGAGGGTGAGCTGCACGCCCTGGTCGCCCGAGACGTTGTACGCGAAGCCGCGGATGCCCATGCGGATGCCCCAGCCGCCGTACTCGCCGAGGGCGCTGTACTGCCGGGCGCGGGCGTCGGCGATGTCCTTCACCTGGATGCGGCGCGGGCGGAGGTGGAAGGGGCGGAAGCGGACGCTGACCACCTCCCGCGTCACCTCCACGTCCAGGCGCGCGTACCAGAACAGCGCGATGACCAGGGTGTGCAGCAGGAGGACGGCGGTGAAGATCTCGACGAGATGCGTATTCGTCACCGGCCTGTTGCCGAACGGCTGGCCGAGGACGAGCTGCTGATAGATCCCGAACCCGAGGAAGGCGACGAGGGGAAGGCTGACACAGGCGAACACGATCCAGAGCCACGGCTGACGGAAGCGTTGCTGTTCGCGGAACATCACCATACCTTCCACATTCATACTACGGATAAGAGCGCTGAACCGTCACGCCGCCGTCACGTCTTCGTTGGCACACCTCTCGCCTCAGGCTCATCCATGACGACCGATGCACGCTTCAAACTCGAACGGCGCGGAGAGGTCCCGGAGGTCAACCAGGACAAGCTCGACTTCTACCGCTCCACTCTCGAGCTGTTCAACCGGGAGGGATTGCCGTTCCTCGTGGGCGGCACGCACGCCTACTACCGCTATACCGGCGTCGCGCGCGAGACGAAGGACTTCGACGTCTTCGTCCGCCGCACCGACTACCCCCGCTTCGAGGCGGCGGTGCGGAAAGCCGGCTACGAGACGGAGCTGAAGTTCCCCCACTGGCTCGGCAAGATCTACAAGGACAACGCCTTCATCGACCTGATCTTCTCCGGCGGCAACGGCGAGGCGGCGGTGGACGAGGAGTGGTTCGCGAACTCCGTCGAGGGGAAGATCTTCGGCCTCCCGGTGCGCCTCGCCGCCCCCGAGGAGATGATCTGGTCCAAGTCGTACGTGATGGAGCGGGAGCGCTACGACGGGGGCGACGTCATGCACCTCTTCCTCCGCACCGGCACCCGCCTCGACTGGCACCGCCTGGTCCGCCGCTTCGGCGACCACTGGCGCCTCCTCCTCATGCAGATCGTGAAGTTCGGCTTCGTCTACCCGAGCGAGCGCTATCGCATCCCCCGCGAGATCGTCGAAGAGCTGCTCGGACGGTTGACCGCGGAGCTGAACGACCGCTCCGCCCCCGAGAAGGTCTGCTACGGCACCCTCACCTCGCGCGCGCAGTACCTGGTCGACATCCGCGAGTGGGGCTTTCAGGACGCCCGCGTGCAGCCGTTCGGGACGATGGCCGCCGAGGATGTGGAGCATTGGACGGAGGCGATCAAGGAGAATTAGGCGCGGCTGCGCCGCGCGTTGCTGGTTGCTGGTTCATTGCACTGAGTCGCGAGCAACGAGCAACCAGCAACGGGCAACCAGCAACAGTTATCATCCCTCCATGCCCCCGAGGCGGCGCTCGTCCGCTGTCCCACTGCCTCTGACCCCCCTCCACGGCCGCGCGCGCGAGCTCGATGAGCTCATGCTCCGGCTGCAGTCCGGCGCGCGACTCCTCTCCATCACCGGCGCGGGCGGGAGCGGCAAGACGCGGCTGGCGCTCGAGCTGGCGCACCGCCTCCGCGACAAGTACGACGACGTGGTGTGGGTGGAGCTGGCGCCGCTTTCCGATCCTGACATGATCGGGCAACAGGTCATGGACGCGATGGGCGTCCGCGAGCTCGCCGCCGAAGACGTCCTGCAGGTAGTCCTCGACGCGGTGCGCGACCGCGCGGTCCTCTTCGTCCTCGACAACTGCGAGCACCTGGTGCACGGCAGCGCGGTTGTGGCCGAGGAGATCCTGCGCCATTCGCCGAACACCGCCATCGTCACCACCACCCGCGAGGCCCTCGGCATCCACGGCGAGCAGACCTGGCTCGTGCCGCCGCTCTCCCTCGACGACGCCGCCGCGCTCTTCATCGAGCGGGCGCGCTCCGTCGCACCCGCCTTCGAGCCCGATCGCGGCCTCATCGAGCAGATCTGCCACCGGCTGGACGGCATCCCTCTCGCCATCGAGCTCGCCGCCGCGCGCGCGAAGGTGCTGCCGCAGGCGGAGATCGCGGCGCGCCTCAACGACGCCTTCCGCCTCCTCTCCTCCGGCTCGCGCACCGTCCCCCGCCATCGCACCATCCATGCGACGATCGACTGGAGCTACCGCCTCCTCTCCCCCGACGAGCAGCTCCTGCTGCGCCGTCTGGCGATGTTCGGCGCGAGCTTCTCGATCCAGGCGGCGGAGGCGGTGTGCGGCGACGTCGACGTCCTGACGCACCTCACCGCGCTGGTCGACAAGTCGCTCGTGATCGCCGAGGGGGCGCGCTACCGCCTGCTGGATACGGTGCGGCAGTTCGCGGCGGAGAAGCTCGACAAGGCCGGCGAGCGGGAGTCGCTGCGGGCCGCGCACGCGCGCTACTACGTCGAGCTGGCCGAGTCGCTCGAGCCGCGCCTCTTCGCTGGCGCGGTGGATGCCGAGGCGCTGACGACGATCGATCGCGAGATCGACAACATTCGCGCGATCTTCGACCGCGTCCCCTCTGGAGCGACGGGCTCTCAGCCCGTCGGGGCCGACGCCGACACCGAGCTGCGGCTGCTCTACGCGCTGCACTGGTACTGGTTCGCGCGCGCGCATTTTCACGAGGCGCGGCGGCGCATCAGCACCGCCCTCGCGCGTGCCGGCGACGTCGACGACGTGGTGCGGGCGAAGGCGCAGATCGCCGCCGCCGACGCCGCGGTGTGGCAGGCCGACTGGAACGCGCTCCATCCGCACGTCGAGGAGGCGGTGGCGGTCCTCCGCCGCTCGGACGACGTCCGGGCCCGCTCGCACGCGCTCACGCTCCTCGGCAGCGCGCTCGCCTTCGCCGATGGGGAGCACGCCGCGGCAATCAAGGTCTTCGACGAGGCGCGCCGCGGCGCGACCGGGGTCGGGCTCGCGCTGACGCTCTACTGGAGCGGCATCGCCGCGCAGCTCCGCGGCGATTGGGCCGCTGCCCGCGCGGCGTTCGAGGAGGCGTACCGGCTCGGCGTGACGCTCGGCAGCAAGCCGGCCATGGCGCACCCGCTCACGGTCCTCGGCCATGTCGCGTTGCACGAGGGAAAGCGCGACGAGGCGCTCGCCCACTTCCGCCGCGCGCTGGAGCTGCATGGGGAGCTCGACGACCGCTACGGCCTCACGCAGGTCATCGAAGGCATCGGCCTGCTGCTCCTCGGCAGCACCTCGCCCGTGGCCATGGAGACCGGCACGCGCCTCCTCGCCGCCGCCTCAGCCGCCTGGCTGAACCTCGGCGCACGCCCCGGCCGTGACGCGGCGTTCGAGGAGGAGAAGAACGCGCGCATCGCCGAGGCGGTGGGAAGCACCAGGCTGCGCGTCGTGCTCGCGTCGGGCGCGGCGATGTCGTACGAGTCGATGGTGGCGCTGGCGCGCGAGCAGGCGGCGAGCCTCGGCACCGCCACCCACGCACCATTGCGCGTACGCGCGCTCGGGCCGCTGGAGATCTACCGCGACGGCGAACAGGTGGAGGAGTCGGCCCGCTCGCGCGAGCTGCTGCTCTACCTCCTCGTCCATCCGTCAGGACGGACGAAAGAGCAGATCGGCGCCGCGCTCTGGCCCGACGCCGAGCCGTCGAAGCTGCGCAACAACTTCCACGTGACCCTGCACCGGCTGCGCAAGGGCCTCGGTGCGGCGGAGTGGATCGTCATCGACGGCGACACGTACGCGCTCGACCGCTCGCGCGGCCTCGACTTCGACGCGGAGGTCTTCGAGCGCGAGGCCACGGCCGCGGTGCGTGCGCGGAATCCCGAGCGCCTCTCCCGCGCCGTCGATCTCTATCGCGGCGACTTTTTCGAGAATGCGAACGCGGGTGAGTGGTATCTGGAGATCCGGGAGCGCCTTCGCGAGCTCTACGCCCGCGCCCTCGAGACCCTCGGCCGCACCCGCATGGCCGCCGCCGACTACACCGGCGCCGCCGAGGCCTACCAGCGGCTGGTCGCGCTGGACGATCTCGACGAGGAGGCCGCGCGCAATCTCATCGCCGCGTTGGAAAAGCAGGGCGACCGCGGCGCCGCGACGCGCGCGTACCGGCGGCTGTCGGAAGCGTTGAAAAGGGAATTGGGCGTGGAGCCGAGTTTCTGAGCGCGCTTCGCGCGCGGTGTCGGGTGTCGGGATCGGCGCGCCGCAAGCGCGCCGGGATGTCTGGGGCGTCTCGCCTGAAGCTCGCTCTCGGGAGATCTTAAGTCCAGGCGAGAGCCCCCAGACGCCCCCGCGCGCTTGCGGCGCGCGGCTCCCGACACCCGACACCGCGTGCTGTAAGCACGCCGTAAGCGCCCCTCCTTACTCTGCGCGCAATGGCACGCTACCTGTTCGCTCCGATCCCAGTTACCGGTCACGTGAACCCCGGTCTCCCGATCGCGCGGGAGCTGGTGCGGCGGGGCCACGACGTCCGCTTCTACTCCACTTCCCGCTTCAAACGCGCCATCGAGACCATCGGCGCGCGGTGGGTGCCGCTGCGGCACGCGCTGCACATCGACGAAGAGCAGATGGACCGCTTCCCCGGCCGCCCCGGCGGCGGGATCGCGCAGATCCGGTACGACGTCAAGCACATCTTCATCGAGTTCGTCCGCGGCGCGCTGAAGGACCTCGAAGCCGAGCTGCGCCGCGAGCCGGCCGACGTGGTCGTCGCCGACAACACCTCCGCGGTCGTCGAGGCGCTGCACCACAAGCTCGGCGTCGCCTGGGCCGTCTACGGCATCACCGTCATCGGCATGTCGAGCCGCGACACGGCTCCGTTCGGGCTGGCGCTGCCGCCGAGCTCCACGCCGTTCGGCCGCATCCGCAACCGCTTCCTCAACTGGGTGGTCGACCGGGTGATCTTCCGCGAGGCCAACCGCTACAACGAGCAGCTTCGCCGCGAGCTCGGCCTCCCGCCCCTCGGCGTCGGGCTCTTCGACTTCGCGACGAAGGCCGACCTCTATCTGCAGGCCAGCGCGCCCTCATTCGACTACCCGCGCACCGACCTGCCGGCGAACGTTCACTACATCGGCGCGACGATCCCCGAGCCGCCGGCGGACTGGGTGCCGCCGTCGTGGTGGGGCGACCTGCACGGGCGGCGGGTGATCCTGGTGACGCAGGGGACGATCAACAACGATTACGACCAGCTCATCCGCCCCGCGATCCGCGCGCTCGCGGACGAGAACGTGCTCGTGGTCGTGACGACCGGCAGCCGTCCGGCGAGCGACGTGGAGATCGACCCGCTGCCGGAGAACGTGCGTGTGGAGCGCTACATCCCCTACGCGCGGCTGATGCCGCACGTCGACGTCCTGCTGACGAACGGCGGGTACGGCTCGATCCAGATCGCGCTCGCGCACGGCGTGCCGGTGGTGGCCATCGGCAAGACCGAGGACAAGGCGGAGATCGCGAACCGCGTCGAGTGGACCGGCGTGGGGGTCGGCCTGAAGGTGCGGGTGCCGAGCGTGGCGCAGATCCGCGACGCGGTGACGCGCGTCATCACCACACCGACTTACGCCGCGCGCGCGGAGGCGATGCGCTACGAGCTGGCGGGGCTGGATGCCGCGACCAGCGGCGCCTCGCTGCTCGAAGAGCTGGCCGGCGTCGAAGACGAACTGCTCGAACAGAGCGCTTGAGGTGACCTATGGTTGGTATCGGAATCGTGGCTGTCTTCCTGATGATCTTCGTGACGATCTCGAAGGACGAGGAGTAAGTCGATGATGGTCGCCCGTGTCGCGCTGGTGCTCTACGCGTTTTCGTTTCTCGGCTGCGAGAAGATCGACGACGCGCTCGACCTCTCGCATTCGGTCACCGGCACAGTGCGCGCCGCGAGCGACAACGCGCCGCTGGAAGGCGTGCGCGTGACCATCGGCGGCCGCGCCGCCACGAGCGCCGCGAACGGGACGTACACGGTCACCGATCTCCCGAAAGCCACCCTCCCGCTGATGGCGGAGAAAAGCGGCTACACCACGCTCACCGGCTTTGTGATCGTCGACGAGCTCATTACGCAGAAAAACCTCTCTCTCCAGCGCCCGTAGGCCGGGCGCGCAACTCTCTCCATTTCTTCCTACCTACACTTCCTTCCTCACGCGTGGCGGCCGGTCCAATGGGACCGGCCGCCGGGCCCCGCCCTTGGCCCGCCTGACGGCGGAATGCAGAAGGCAGAAGGCAGAAGGCAGAATTGAGGTGGCGCGCTCGCTTTGACGGGCCAGCGGCGCGACTCCGCTTACGCCGTCGTGAAGAGCCTCGCCGGATACTGCGCCAGGATCGGATCGACCGTCACGATCAGCAGGTCGTGCTGGAGCGCTTGGCATACCAGCATCCGGTCGAACGGGTCGGCATGATGCGGCTCGAGGTCATGAAGACGGGCGATCGTGTCTTCCTCGAGAGGCAGTGACTCGATGCCGTGATGCTCTCGGTGCATCGGGGAGCCACGGGTGCGGCGGCTCGGGCAGAGGAAGTTTCCCGGAGTTGGTACTTGATGGTCGCTTCCCAGAGCGAGACGACGCTCAGGTACACGGCATCGGCGTTTTCGATCGCCTCGCGCGTCCGGAGCCCCACACGCTGATCGCCGCTGATGAACCAGAGGAAAACGTGCGTGTCGAGCAACAGCCTCATTGCTCGAACGACCGGAGCACGTCCTCCGGAAGCGGATCGTCAAAGTCGTCGGGGACGACGAACGTGCCGGCGGCGAGGCCGAATGGGCGGGGGCGCCGGATGCGCTCGATCGGGCGGATCTCCGCGACGGGCCGATCACGATCGGTCACGACGAGTGTCTCCCCTTCGAGGACGCGGTGGAGCACCCCTTCGGGATCGCGCTTCATCTCTTCGACCGAGACATTCATCACGCTCTCAGTTTACCCCCTCCCCTCGCGTAGCATGCCCGCTCATGCGCGCCGTCCTCCTCACCCGCTACGGCGGGCCGGAAGTGCTTCGCATCGCGGACGTCCCGGCTCCCGAGCCGCGTGAGGGGGAGGTGCGGGTGCGGGTGCGGCTGGTGGGGGTGAACTTTGCGGAGGTGTTGTCGCGGCGGGGATTGTATGGGTGGGCGCCGCGGCTGCCGTACATCCTCGGGATGGAGGCGCTCGGCGACGTCGACGCGATCGGGGCGGGAGTGACGTCGCACCGGGTGGGCGAGCGGGTGATCGTCGGGACGCAGTTCGGGACCTACGCGGACTTCGTCTGCGTCCCGGCGGCGCGGGTGCTGGCGGCGCCGGCGGAGCTGACCGACGAGGAGTGCGCGGCGTTCGCGGTCAACTACCTCACCGCCTGGATCGGGCTCATGGAGCTGGCGCGGCTGCGCCCTTCCGACACGCTCCTCGTCACCTCCGCCGCCGGCGGCGTCGGTTCGGCGGCGGTGCAGCTCGGGGCGCGGTTCGGCGCGCGCGTCATCGGGGCGGCGGGGGCGGGCAAGCAGGAGGTGGTGCGGGGGCTCGGGGCGGCGGTGGCGCTCGACTATTCGACGCCGGACTGGGAAGCGCGGCTGCGGGAGGCGACGGGCGGGCGGGGGGTGGACGTGACGCTGGAGATGACGGGCGGCGCGGTGTATCGCGCGGCGATCCGGAACGTCGCGCCGATGGGGCGGGTGGTGATGGCCGGCGCGAGTGACGCCTTTCCCCGCACCCGCAATCCGCTCGCGCGCGTCGCCGCGCTGCGCAACCTCCCCCGCACGAACATCTTCGACATGCTCCGCCGCTCGTACGGCGTGATGAGCTTCCACGTCGGCTGGCTGCTCGACGCCGGCGCGGTGCACGCCGCCTGGGCCGACCTGGTGCGCTTCACGAGCGCCCACGCGATCCGTCCCGTCGTGGCGCGCACGTTCCCGTTCGAGGAGATCGCCGACGCGCACAGGCTGCTCGAGGAGCGGCGCAACGCCGGAAAGGTGCTGGTGCGCATCGGATGACGGGCCCGTCACTGCGATAGAGTGCGCCCGTGCCCCGTCACGCACTGCTCCTCGGCGCCACCGGCCTGGTCGGCCGCGAGATCCTGCGCCTCCTCCTCGGCGACGCCGCCGTCGAGCGGGTGACGGTCATCGCCCGCCGCCCCACCGGCAACGCCCACACGAAGCTCGACGAGCGCATCCTCGACCTGGGCGAAATGCAGCAGCATCCCGACGCCTTCGCCGCCGACGCGATCTTCTGCGCCCTCGGCACCACGATCAAGACGGCCGGCTCGCAGGACCGGTTCCGCGTCGTCGACTACGACTACCCGCTCATGGCGGCGCGCCTCGGCAAGCAGCAGGGGGCGCAGCACTACCTCCTCGTCAGCGCGCTCGGCGCGAACGCCGGCTCGCGCGTCTTCTACAACCGCGTCAAAGGCGAGGTCGAGCGCGACCTCCTGGCGCTCAACTACCCCCGCACCACCATCGCCCGCCCCTCGCTCCTGCTGGGCGAGCGGGAGGAGTTCCGCCTCGGCGAGCGCGTTTTCGAGCGCCTCGGCTGGCTCGTGCCCCCCGCCTACAAGCCCATCCACGCACGCGACGTCGCGGCGGCCCTCGTCGGGGCGTCGCACGCGCAGGAATCAGGCGTGCAAATACTCGAATCGCGCGCGATGCGCGCACGGAGGAAGTAGATGTCCACTTTCGCGGAGCTCGGCTTGCGGCCCGAGCTCACCGAGACGCTGACCGCTCTCGGATACGAGGCGCCCACCCCCATCCAGGAGCGCACCATCCCCCGCATGCTCGCGGGCGGAGACCTCATCGGCCAGGCGCAGACCGGCACCGGCAAGACCGCCGCGTTCGCGCTCCCGATCCTCGAGAAGATCGACCCGAAGAAGCGGGAGACGCAGGCACTCGTCCTCACGCCGACGCGCGAGCTGGCGATGCAGGTGGCCGACGCCATCCACTCCTACTCGTCGAAGATCGGCGCGGTGAGCGTGCTCCCGGTCTACGGCGGCGCGCCGATCGTCCCGCAGCTCAAGCGGCTGGAGCGGGGCGCGCACGTGGTGGTCGGCACGCCCGGCCGGCTCATCGACCATCTCGACCGCGGCAGCCTCGACCTGTCGAAGGTGAGGGTGATCGTCCTCGACGAGGCCGACGAGATGCTGAAGATGGGCTTCGTCGACGAGGTCGAGCGGATCCTCAGCGCAGTCCCGGCCGAACGCCAGATCGCGCTCTTCTCCGCCACGATGCCGGACGAGGTGCTGCGCATCGCGAAGCGCCACCAGCGCAGCCCGGAGAACATCGAGATCGAGCACAAGAGCGTCGCCGCGCCCGACATCGAGCAGCGCTTCCTCAACGTGTCCGAGGGGCAGAAGCTCGAGGTGCTGACGCAGATCCTGGAGCTGCAGCCGGCGGAGGCGGTGCTGATCTTTCGCAGGACCAAGAACGGCTCCGCGGAGCTGGCCGAGAAGCTGGAAGGGCGCGGCTTCGCGGCCGTGGCCATGCACGGCGACATGAGCCAGCCGCTGCGCGAGAGCGTCATCCGCCGCCTGCGCGCCGGCCAGGTGGAGATCGTCGTCGCCACCGACGTCGCCGCGCGCGGCCTCGACGTCGAGCAGATCGAGCACGTCATCAACTACGACGTGCCGCACGACGTCGAGTCGTACGTCCACCGCATCGGCCGCACCGGACGCGCCGGCCGCAGCGGGACGGCCACGCTGTTCGTCACACCGCGCGAGCGGCGGATGATGCGGGAGATCGAGCGCTACACCGGCACGCAGATCAAGCCGATGAAGATGCCGACGCGGGCCGACATCGCCGCGAAGCGCATCGGCGTGTTCAAGGAGACGATCCGGAAGACGATCGCCGAGGGCGACCTGGACATGTACGTGGAGCTGGTCGAGCAGCTCGTCGAAGAGGGGCCGTTCGACATGGCCGACGTGGCCGCGGCCGCGGCGCGCATCGCCAACGGCTCCCGCTCGCTGGTTCGGGCGAAGGAGCAGGAGTCGCCGGCCGAGGCGACGCCGCAGGCGTTCCCTCCCCCGCCGCTGTACGGCCGTGACGATCCCCGTCCGGAGCCGGGCCCAAACGAGAAGACCATCCGCCTCTCGATGAGCGTCGGCCGCCGCGACGGCATCCGTCCCGCGGACGTCGTCGGCTCGATCGCGAACGAGGCCGACATCCCCGGCCGCGACATCGGCCCGATCGACATCCAGGAGGAGATGACGTTCGTCGGCGTCCCGGAGCGGTACGTGACGCAGGTGCTGGAGAAGGTCGGCAAGAAGAAGTTCCGCGGCCGCGCGGTGAACATGCGCGTCGCGCGCGCCGACGAGGGGCTGCAGCAGAAGCGCCCTTACAAGCGGGATGACCGCCCCTCCGGCCCGCCCGCGGCGCGTGCGCCGTACAAGCGCGACGATCGCCCCTCGGGACCACCCGCCGCACGCGCCCCGTACAAGCGGGACGACCGTCCGTCGGGACCGCCGCGCCGCGACGTCGGCGCGCCGGTGCGGGAGCGCTACAAGCGGGAGGAGTCGGCGCCTGCCCGTCCGCGGACGACGTTCACCCGCAGCGCCGGAGCGCCGCCGCGCCGCGATCGCGACGCCGGGCCGCCGAAGCGCGGCGCGAGCCCGTTCTACAGCGGGTTCAAGGGGAAGAAGAAGCCGACGAGGTGACGGAGGGCGGCCGGAAACGGGCGCAGTGGGGCACGGCGTCCGTGCCCGAGCGGCTGACCTCTTCTGGATCCACGTCGTCGAGCCGCTGCTGAAGTCGGCCGGCGCGGAACTGCGGGCGGCGCACCGCGTCGTCGGGCGAGCTGACGCGCCATGCGCTCGCGCGGCGGGGCGTCAAGGACGATCAGCCGGCGATCTACCGCGGGATGTTCGAGCGGCAGTTCCGCGGGATGCAGAAGCCGATCGAGACGCACTGGGGCGCGGTGCTGGCGGGGACGAAGTCGCGCGAGGAGGCGCTCCGTCAGATCCTGCTGGAGACGCCGGCCCCGGCGGAGTGAACGGCGGCCAGCATCCCGCAGGCGGCGTGGCGCGCCGCGCCGCCCGAGTAGCGGCGGACGACGGGGATGCCGAGGGCGCGGAGGTCGTCGCGGAAGCGCGCCAGCTCCTCCTCCGAGGCGCGGGCGTATTCGTCGCCGTTCACGTCGATGAGGTTGAGCCGGAGCGGGACGCCGTCGAAGAGCTCGCGCAGCGCGTCGACCTCGTCGCGGCCGGTGTTGATGCCGCCGAGGACCACCCAGGCGATCGTCACCCGCCCGCCCGCCGCCCGCTGGTACGCGCGCACCGCGTCCGCCAGCTCGCGCACCGGCCAGGCGCCGGCGGCTGGCAGGAGGGCGCGCCGCCGTGCGTCGATGGCGGAGGTCAGCGAGACGATGAGCCGGTACGGGTGCCCCTCGGACGCGTAGCGGAGGATCGACGGCACGAGCCCTACCGTGGAGATCGTGATCGCCTTCGCGGAGATCCGCCCGCCGCAGGGGTGCGAGAGGATCGAGGCCGCGCGGAGCACGTTCGCGTAGTTGTGCAGCGGCTCGCCCTGCCCCTGGAACACGGCGCCCGTGACCTCCCCCTCCGCCTCGGCGCGCACGGCCACGAACTGCGCGACCATCTCCCACGGCTCGAGGTTGCGCGTCAGCCCGAGGCGGCCGGTCGCGCAGAAATCGCACGCCATCGCGCAGCCGACCTGCGAGGAGAGGCAGACCGTGAAGCGGCCCGGCACCTCGAGCGGGATGCGCACCGCCTCGGCGAGCGCGCCGTCGTGCATGCGGAAGAGGTACTTCACGAAGCCGTCGGAGGGATCGGTGGCGCGCTCCACGATGTCGAGGCCGCGCCGGTCGACGAGCGCGTCGACTGCCTGCTCCACCGCCCGCGGCACCGGTCTCGACACCGGATACCCCGCGCGGCCATGCGCCACCGCGTGCGCGAGCACCCTCCGCGCCTCCGCGTCGCGCATGGCCACGCCGTGCGCACGCAGGTGCCCCGCGAGCTCTTCCGGCAGGAGGCCGTGGATGTTCGTCACGCGCCCTGCAACGCGGCGAGCAGCGCGTCCACTTCCGCCTCGGTGGTGGAGAAGCCGCAGACGAAGCGGTAGGCGTCGCTGCCGAAGAGCGGCCAGACGTAGTAGAGGACGCCGGCGGCGGTGAGCCGCGCCGCCGCCTCGGGGGAGAGGCGCGCGAAGACGCTGTTCGCCTCGACGGGCTGCAGCACGTCGCGCATGCCCTCCGCCAGCCGCCGCGCCATCGCGTTCGCGTGCCGCGCGTTGCGCAGCCAGAGGTCCCCTTCGAGATAGGCGTTCCACTGCGCCGACAGGAAGCGCATCTTCGACAGCCGGTGTCCGCCGCGGTGCCACCGCAGCGGCAGCTCGCGCATCAGCTCCGGCTCGAACACCACGATCAGCTCCGCCGACATCGCGCCGTTCTTGGTCGCGCCGAACACCAGCGCGTCGACGCCGGCGCGCCAGGTCAGGTCGGCCGGCGAGGCGCCGCTGCCGACGACCGCGTTCGCGAAGCGGGCGCCGTCGAGGTGCACGCGGCAGCCGCGGGCGTGCGCGATGTCGCAGAGCACGCGCGTCTCGTCGGGCGTGTAGACCGTCCCCGCCTCGGTCGCGTTCGTGAGGCTGACGCACGCCGGCTTCGCCGTCCTTCCCTCGGCGGCGATGCGGTCGATCGCATGCGCGAGCCTCTCCGGCTCCAGCTTCCCGCCCGCCGTGCCGATCGGGAAGAGCTTCGCGCCGCCGCTGTAGAACTCCGGTGCGCCCAGCTCGTCGCGGTGGATGTGGGCGTCATCGTGGCAGAAGACGCCGCCCCAGGGAGGCGTCATCGACGCGACCGCGAGCGCGTTGCCGGCCGTGCCGGTCGTCACCGGGACGATCTCGCAGTCGGTCTCGAACACCTCCCGGACGCGCGCGCGCAGCCGGTGCGTCAGCTCGTCGTCGCCGTACGACGTGGCGGTCCTCTCCGCCGCGAGCGAGATGGCGGCGACGATCTCCGGGGAGGCGCCGTGGGTGTTGTCGGAACGGAAGTCGATCACGTGGTGCGCGTGATATCACACCCCGCCGCGCGTCAGCCGGCCGCCTGGTTCCAGGCGATCGCGGCGCGCCCGCGGATCGCGCTCCGGATCCACGACGTTCCGGAGATCCGCGCGATCAACGCCCTCGCCTCCTCCATGTCGAGGAACGCGCGCGTGTGCAGCCGCGGATCGTTGAAGTTCGCGAAGAAGGCGTCCGCGATGCGCTGGCGCGGACTGTCGTTGTCGCGGCGGCCGTCGCTGCCGTACTGCGCGATCAGCAGCTCCTTCGCGGGGGCGGTGATCGGGTCGAGGAAGAGGTTGTTGAACGCGCAGGCCCAGCGCGCGTGCTCGTACCAGAAGGCGTCGAACGTCCGCGAGATCCAGCGGGCGTCGAACGGCCCGTCGCCATGCGCGACGATCGACTCGACGAGGTGCTTCACCTGTTTGACGCCGCTGTTCGCCCCCTGCGCGGCGACGGGATCGTAGGAGATCGCGGTATCGCCGAGGGCGGCAACGACGCGGCCGGAGGGCAGCATCGCGTACGGCTTGCGCACCGTCGGCGCGATGCGGCCGGTCAGCCAGCCGAGAGGATCGGCCAGCTTCATCGCGCCGACCCAGGAGGCGCTCCAGGGGAAAAGCTCGCGCACCACCTGCTTCACCGTCGCGAGCAACTCTTCGCCATTGAGGATCGCGGAGAAGCGGTCGAGGCGCGAGCCCGGCTTCGCCTCGACGACGATGTTCCACGACGGCCCCTCGTCCTTGTGCAGGTAGGGGACGAAGAAGATCTCGCCGTCGGTGCCGAGAAACTCGAACTTCACCGGCAGGAACGGACAGCCGTCCACCGTCATGGAGCCGGTGGCGATGACCATGGCCAGGTTGCGCTGCGGCGCGTCGTACTGCGAGCGGAGCGGATCGCGCTCGAAGAGCTTTGCCAGCTCCGCCTTGCCGGCGGCGACGATGGTGAGGTCGTGTGTCGCGGCGATCTGGTCGAGCCGTTCGACCGACACTGACTCGATCGCGATCGGGCCGTCGAAGTCGTGCATCCAGCGGTGACACTGCATGCGCAGGTCGACGGCATGGAACGGCTGTTCCCCCCGGCCGAACAGCCGCACGAGCTGGTTGTGCGTGGTGGGGCAGAACGTGAGGAACACCCCCTCGCCTCCCGGCACGGCGGCGTCCCAGTGATTGAGGCCGAGGGAGCGCTCGTAGGAGAGCGCCAGCTCGAAGCGGGCCGCCGTGCCGGTGGGACGGCTCTCGTGCAGCCACTGCTCGGGCGTGCGGTCGGAGTAGAGCGTGACGCGGTACCCCTCGCGACGGAGGGCGTGGGCGGCGAGGAGCCCGGCGATCCCGGAACCGACGATGGCGATGGTGCGCATGACCGGAAGGTAGGTTCGCCGGGCTCTTCTGTTGTGGCGGAGTCTCAAACGATCGGTGAGCGAATCACCTCATTCCGAACGTCACACCCGCCACCGCGCGCCGTAGCGCCGGCGCCTCCGCGTCGTCGACGGCAAACTCCAGCCGCGCGCGCCCCACGTCGACGCCGGCGCCAAAGGTGACGTGATTCTGGCGGCGGCCGAGGGCGAAGAGGCGGACGTACTCCGGTTCGGTGTAGCGCGTAGGATCGGTCCACCAGCCGGCGCGCAGCGCGATGGCGCGGATGCGGTATTCGGCGCCTGCGCGCAGCTCGGTGACGTCCCGCAGCGGATCCGCAAGGAACGGACGAGCCTCGGCCGGGGCGGCGTAGTTGCGGCGGACGGCCTCGCCGGTCACGGTGAGGTTCTCGAGCGGCGAGATGGTGATCGAGGCGCGCATCGCCGACGGCGTCGGCTGCTTCGTCGCGAAGAGGCGCGCGTGCTCGGCCGAGCATCGGATCGGCTGGTCCCCAACCAGGCGGCAGGCGTCGATTACCCGCGCGAATTCGCCGCCGCCGTTGTACGCCGCCGCCAGCGCCACGCGCGGCGTCACGCGCCAGCGGATGCCGGCGTTCGGCACGAGCTCGCGGCCGGTGAGGCGCGCGACCACCAGGTCTCCGTGCATCCCGTCGACCAGGATCGTCAGCCCGACCGCCGCACGCTCGTCGAGCTCGTGGAGCTCCGCCCCCGCGCCGACGGACACATTGCCGGACGTCCAGGCGGCGCTCACGCCGTAGCGGCGGTCGGTGCGGTCGTACATGTCGCCGCGGGGGATATAGAGGGTCCCGGGCGGCACGTTGCCGAGGAGGACCGTGGCCGGGCCGTGCACGCGCGGATTTCCGCGGTAGTGCGCCGCCACGACGAGACGGTCCCCGGCCGGCATGACGGCGAGCGCGTGAGCGAGCCCACGGTCGTCCACCCGGTCGAGCTGCACGCCGGAGATCGAGAAGAACGTGCGGGTGACGCCGCCGACAGCGGCAGGATTGAGTACCGGGTCGCCGTCGGAGACGCCGCCCATCGCGGCGCCGCGGACGCTCGCCTGCTGCTCGTGCAGGCGGATGTCGGTGATCTGTTCGAACGACTGAGCGTGGATGGAGAGGGAGACGAAGAGGGAGACGATGAGAGACACCAGGGACAGGACGCGCATGTGACCTCCACGTTTTTGAAGTCACGCTCCGGAGCGCTGTTCCATTTGACGCGCCGAGGGGGGAAAAAGTTTCGCGGCTACCCCGCGTACACCTCATCCTGCTCGATGCGGGACAGCACCCAGTCGAATTCGCCGGTGGTCAGCTTGCCGCCGCAGAACTCGCAGACGCCGGTCGCGCCGAGGCGCACCGGGGCGCCGCAGTTGGGGCAGGCGCGCTGCTGCGTCCCCTCGACGCCGCTCCGGCTGCGGATCAACGTCCAGTACTCGCTCCACTCGCGCAGCCGCGTCTTCGAGCCCGACACCACCTGACCCTGTTCGTCGACCGTATGGTCCCGCCCCTCGGCCCAGAGGCGGACGGTGATCGACTCGTAGAAGGCGTCACTGTCGACCTTCACCGGCTCGACGCGTTTCACGCGGAAGCCGTCGACGACGTTGCGCAGGCGCTGCCTCCGGTAGGCGTCGATCCAGTAGCGGTGCATCTGGAAGAGGCTCTCGCTTTCGAGCGGGCGCACGCGCTCCCAGTCGCGCGCGGTCCAGGCCTCCTGCAGCTCGTTCGCGATTGCCACGACGCGCTGCTGGAACGCGGCCCAGTCGAAGCCGGGATGGGCGTCGTCGAAGTCGCCGCGGCGGTCGAGGAAATGCGGCTGCCAGACCGTGGCGCGGTTCGTCCCCTGCTCCGGCACGTCGGAGGTGAGCAGCGGCCCGCGCGTTTCCCGGTCGAGCAGCGCGATCGAGCGGACGAACCAGTGGAACGCGCCGCTCTCGACTTTCACGCCGCAGTACTCGCACGCGCCGTCGGTGCGCGTCTGCAGCGCCGCGCCGCAGTGGGGGCAGTGGTCGGCCTTCGCCTTGGCGGGCGGCGGGGAGAGGATGTCGCGCGCACGCTCGAGTGTCCACTGCTCGCGCACATACCAGCTCGTCTCCCCCTGCGCCCCCACCTCGGTGTAGTTGCTCTCGTAAACCACCGTCACCGTCACGGTCGGCGTGTCGAGCCCCCGCACGCCGGCGATGCGGAACGCGCCGACCACGATCCCCTTCACCCCCCGCAGCTCGCCGCGGTTGCGGGAGCGCAGCACGTTGCGCGCGCCGGCGCTGAGGTAGGGGGCGTAGCGGTCGAGCTGCCCCTCGCCGCGCGCGTGGTGGCCGCGGGCGTAGAGCGAGTAACAGAAGTCGCTGAAGGTGATCTCGGAGAAGTTCGGATCGAAGCGCCGCAGCGCGTCGAGCCGCTGCGGCGCCGGTGAGGCGGGGCTGCCGCCGTGCGTGCTGATCGTCAGCACCTTCGTGGCGTTGCGGGTGCTCAGCCACTTGATGACGATGATGATCACCACGATGTCGACTGGGATGCCGATCAGCGGGTATTCGATGGTGAGCCAGAAGAGGAAGCGCACCAGGTAGAAGATCAGCTCCGCGCTGCCGTCGTCCCCTCCCCCGCCGCCGCCCGACGAGCCGCCGCCGGAGAACGACTCGCCGCCGCCCACGCGCGCGAAGGCGCTGGTGGCGACGGCCAGCAGGAGCAGCAGGAAGAGGAGGCGGCGCATCATTCCTCGACGTACCGCGGCGCGTTCGACAGCTCGTCGGTGTCCCCCTCGTGCGAGGGAAGGCATTGCCCGAGCAGCGGCGTCAGGGCGCGGACGATGGCGAGCAGCGTCTCCGGCGTGGCGTGGTCGCGGCGCGCGGTGGCGATGATGTCATTCCACTCCAGCGGCGAGACGGCCTGGAGCACGCCGCGGTCGGCGAGCACCTCGATGTGCTCTTCGAGCAGAGACAGGAACAGGAGCACGCCCGACTCGCGGAGGGTGTTGGCGACGCCGCGATCGTGAAACGCGGCCGCGGCGACGAGGCGCGCCTGCGCGACCCGCTCGCTGTTCGTGGTGACGAGGCGGCGGACGGAGTCGCTCTTGCGCGAGATGAACAGTCCCGCGATCCAGACCAGCGCGACGTCGACCGCCACCCACCCCGCCGCGAAGTGCCACGGCGAAAAGAGGAGCACCAGCAGTCCGACGAAGGCGAGGAGCGAGGCGAAGCGGGCGTCGGCGTGCGCGTAGGAGCCGGAGCGCGACCGCACCTCGATGACCACCTCGGCGCACGAGCGCTGCTCGAGCTCGCGGACGGCGTCGGTCAAGGCAGCGGTGACGGCGGGATCCATGGACCGCGGAAGTGTAGTCAGTTCCAGCGCTCGCCGCACTCGCTGCAGTGCCAGCGGCCGAGGATCAGGAAGAACACCGCCAGCGCGAGGACGCCGAGGAAGGTGGCGTCGGTCAGGTCGACGGCGACGCCGACACCCATCAGCGCCGCGGCGAAGACGACGAACATGAGCAGGCGCGGCGTGCGGTAGATGTCGGGGGACCCGCACGCCGCGCAGACCTCGGGATCGGCGACCGGCTCGATCGGCTCGTCGAGGTCGTCTTCTTCATGCACGAAGACAACTTACTCCAGCGGCTCGACTCCGAGGTACCCGGCGGCCACGTTCACGGTCGACCAGACCTCGTCGTCCTGCTCCTTGAATGAGCGGTCGAACAGCTCCTCCGCCTTGTCGCGGTCGCCCTTGGCGAGGTAGTAGGCGCCGACTTCCGCGAGCCACTTCGCCTCGTCCGGCTCCATCTTCAGGGCCTTGTCGAACGCCTCCTGCGCCTTCGCCCATTCGCCCGCCTCGCGGTAGACGCGGCCGATGCGGAACCAGTCGCTCGACTCCGGCTTCTTCGCCGTGACGGCGTCGAAGATCGCCTGCCCCTCGGCCTTCATGCCGCCGAGGTAGTAGACGCGGCCGACCGCGATCTGCTCCCAGCTTCCCCGGCCGGCCTGCTGCTTCGCCACGACGAGCAGCGCCTGCCCCGCTTCCTTTTTCGCCTTGGCGCGGTAGAGCGAGCTGTCGATGCCCTTGCGGCCCGCGACCGCGCCGACGGCGATGCCGAACGTGAATACGAGCGAGAACGTGAGTGCCAGTTTCCTTTGCATGCCGGCAGGATCGGGCGCGGCGCTTACGGCGTGCTTACGTGCCGGTACAGGGCCGAAGTCCCGAACCGCTCCACCGGCTCCCAATGGCCCGTCGTGCGCAGCCGGAGCGGCTCCAGCTCGAAGTCGCCGACGAGGGCGTAGAGCGGTTTGCCGGTCGCGCGGACGGTCTCGAAGAGACCGCGGTCGAGGTAGTCGTAACGGAGCGGCGTGATGCCGGTGTAGTAGAGGAAGGCGCCGCTGTGCTGCATCGCCAGGACGATCGCGCCCGGCGGCAGGTGGGAGCGGGTGGAAGTGGCGGCGCGTTCGTAGACGGCTTCTCCCCGGCCGACGTCGAGCACGCGGAAGTGGCGGCCGAGGGCGAGCTGCGCGCCGGCGACGACGAGCAGCGCGACGAACGGCAGCGCGCGTGCGAGCCGGGCGCCGCGGGCGGAGGCGTAGCCGGCGCCGAGGAGGAGCAGCGCGGGGATCGCGGGGAGGAGGAAGCGGGTGTACCACCAGGTCTCGTACGGTCCGTAGAAGCAGTAGAAGAGGAAGAAGGCGGCGAACCAGAGCACGAGCGCGATGCGCGTGCGCACCTCCGTCCATTTCGCCAGCGCGCCGGTGAAGGCGAGCGGGAAGACGAGCGGCGTGAGGAGCGCCGCCAGCCAGTAGGAGTAGTGGACGAAGCGGTCCGGGAAGTTCGCCAGCGCGAGGTCCGTGATGACGGGGCCGTAGCCGCTGCGGAACGGCGACCCGTACCAGTGCGAGGCGACGAACATCTGCACCGCGGCGAACGGCAGGCCGCCGATCCCGAAGACGACGAGCGCGCGCCAGCGCAGGCCGAGGAGGAGGAGCATGGCCGGGAGGAGCAGCATCTGCGTCGGACGAACGAGGACGCCGATGCCGAATGCGGCGCCGGCCGCGAGCGCGTAGACGGTGCGGTCGCGGTTTCGGAGCGCGCACCAGACCGCCGCGAGCGTCCAGAAGGTGGCCAGGACGTCGCTCATCGGCTGCACCGCCTGGAACAGCGTCACGGGACAGAGCGCGAGCGCGGCCGCGGCGGTGATCGACCAGTCGCGGGCGACACCGAGCCGCCGCGCGATGAGGTAGAGGAGGAGGATGCAGCAGGCGGCGGCGAGCGGACTGACCAGCGACTGCGCCGACTCGCCGCCGACCAGCGCGAAGAGCGCCAGGTGCAGCGGGAGGCCGGCCGGGTAGCTCGGCACCATCGTCCCCGCCTCCGTCCCCGGCACGAAGCCGAGGGGGATGAAGAGCGCGGGCGGGAGCCCGAGCTGGCGGGGGATCTCCAGCGGGACGGAGAGCGTCCCGCTGCGCCAGAGGCGCGACTGATTGAGGTAGCCGGAGGAGTCGGCGCCCCCCGCGGTGCCGCCGCGATAGGCGACCAGAACGCCGGCGTAGACCAGCAGCGCGGCGATCGCGAGCTGCGGCACCGGAGGCGCGCGTCGCAGGCGCACCCTTCGCCAGAGCGGCGACGTCGCCAGGAGCAGCAGGCCGAGCGCGGCGAGGCGCAGCCCCTGGTCGAACGGGCCGGGGCGGTAGCGGAAGCGGACGTCGCGCGCGCCGGGAGGAACGAAGGCGCCGACCTTCGTGCCGTGCACGATGACGGGCGGAAGGCGGCGGCCGTTCGCGTAGACGCGCCAGCCGGGCCACCAGGGCTGGTTCGAGGTGACGAGCTGCCATCCGTCGTTGGCCACGTGTCCCGCCACGCTGGCGGGGATGTGATCGAACGGCTCGGGCGACGGGGGGCGCGGCTGCCATTTCGAGACCTCCAGGGCGGGGAGCCACCAGAAGGCGCTGAGGAGCGCCGCCACGACCAGCGCGCCAAGGAGCGGAGGGAGGCGGCGGTCGTCGATGCCGGCGCGGAGCGCGCGCCACGTCACGACGGCGAGGAGGATCGCGAGGAGGTTCGGGTCGAGGCCGAGGGCGGCGAGGGCGGCGACGAGCGTCAGCTCGAGCCAGCGGGCGAGGCGGGGGTCGCGCAGAAAGCGGTCGGTCGAGACGGCGATCGTGGCGATGCCGGCGACGACCAGCAGCGGCTCGGGAACGCCGAGCCAGGAGAGAGGGTGGAAGGGCGGCGGGTCCGCGACGAAGATCGGTGCGCCGTCGCGCCACAGGTTCATCGTGGCGCAGGATAGTAGAACGGCGGGCCGTGAGGCCCGCCGCGCTACCTGTCGTTAGCAGGCCGACTCGATGATCACGAGCTGCGGCATGGCGTGGTGCACGTGGCGATGTTTGTTGCGCCAGTGGATGAACCGTCCGAGGAGGCCGAGCGCGAAGCCGGAGCCGGCCGCGATCCCCGCCCACTTCATCGGATTCACCTTCATGTCCGACTGCATGTCGTTGAGTCCGGTGTGCACGGTGACGTTCGCCTGGTTGATCGAACGGTGCATCGTGCTCCTGGCGGTGGTCATGGAGCGCTGCAACGAGCTCTTCACGACCGCGGTCTTCTCGCTCACTGCGTGCTGGACGTCGTGAAGCTTCATCCGCGACTGCATCTTCAGCGAATTCAGCTTCTCTTTCATGTCGGATCGGGAGCGCTGCGGCGTGACGACGGTGAACTTCGGCACGACCGGAGCGTGAAACGTCGCCGCCTCAACCTCAAAGCCGCTCGGCATCTCGAGATCAGAGCCGGACAACAAGTCACGATTGTTATTCATGCGTCCTCCTTGGCTCCCTAAGTTGCGAGGGATGTGCCACTTAAGCTCTGCTGTTGCAGAGATTTATCGTGAGTGATACCCTTCGTCTCCCACACCTCGAACCGGCTGTCCAGCCGGGTCGTCTCTGCACCGACAGAGACATGAATATCCGAACGATTTCGATGGTCCTGCTGTGCGCGCTCGCGCTGCGCGCGGAGGGAGAAATGGTGCGCGTGACCGGCGTCGCCGACGGCCGGACGCTCCTCGCCGGCGAGCGGCGCATCGCGCTGGCGGGGGTGACGATCACCGACGAGGGGTCGGCGAGGACGCTGCTGGAGTGGACGGTGGTGTCGCGGTGGGTGCTGGTCGAGGCGGCCCCCGGCGGGCACCTCGTCTACCGCTCGCCCGACGCGCTCTTCGTGAACCGGGAGCTGGTCCTGCGCGGCTTCGCGAAGGCGACCCTCCCCCAGATCGAGCCTGCTTCCACGCTCATCGTGACCTACCTCGGCACGCTCAATCCGTCGTCGCCGGCGCCGCCGCCGCCCGCCGTCAGAACGACACCGGCAGACGGAAACGGCAGCGGGACGAGATCCCGCTCGACGTCTGCACCGAGACGCCGGTATCGACGGCGATAGTGTAGCCACGCTGCCGCGGCGCGTTCATCTGGTCCTTGAGGCGGATGGTGATCGGCACCTCGAAGGTGTGCGACTCCCCCTCTTTGATGTCGTGGGGGGTGGTGACAGCGCCCCCCATGACCTCGATGCGCTGCTGATCGGGCGAGGCCGGATCGACGCGCACGACGGTGACGGTGACGTCGGCGCTGGAGTTGTTCGAGACCTCGACCAGCACCGTGGCCCGGCCGTCGGCGAACATGCTGGCCTCGGCGATGCCGGCCTGCAGTTCCAGCTCGTCGCCCGCCTGGCAGGTGTCGAGCTCGTTCGCAACGAAGCCGTCGCCGGAGGCGCAGGCGGAGAGCAGGAGGAGCAGCATCGCGGTCAGCGCGATCGTTTTCATACGAGAGTTCCGCAGACGCGCAGGACGGTGGCGGCACCGACGATGCGCTGGTCGTGCTCGAGGATCTCCAGCTCCGCGCCGCGGTGCAGCACGACCGCCTCGTCTTCCAGCTCGAGCATCACCCGCGCCGCGTCGCCCGGTGCGAGGAGCGGCGGCCCTTCGAGGAGTCGCGCGCGGCCGAGGCGGCCGTCGAGGCGGGTGAAGGGGCGGTACGAGCCCTCGCGCGGCGCCACCGGCGCACTGCGCCCGCCCGCGTCGGGCGGCAGGAGGAGGAGCATGGCCTCGACGTAGAGGGACATGACGGTGGGTATCGTACACGGGTTGCGTGTTGCGCGTGACGCGTTGCCCGGGCCTTGTCGCTCAGGCGTAACAGGTGAGGGCGAAGGCGAGCGTCCAGAACGCGACCGCTGTTGCGATGGCGACGGCCGGCTCGCGCAGGCGGGGGACGAAGCGGTCCAGCCAGTCGCCGAAGCGGGAGTGGGGCGCCAGGACGAATGCGGTCGCGATGGCGCCGGTGAGGCCGACCGGGATCACCAGCAGCACCGCGATCACCCGTGCCGCCGTCAGCGAGGAGATGTAGACGCCGCCGCCGATGCACAACGCGGCCGCGGCGGCGAGGATGAGGGCGAGCAGCACGCGCACGCCGAGGGACGCCTGCCCCACGCTCAGAGGCAACCCGGCGCGCTTCATCCCTCACCGCCGAAAAGCCCGGGCAACCCGCAACACGCCACGCGCAACGCTCGACAAAGCCCAGGCAACCGGCAACCGGCAACAGGCAACCCCTCCTCAACCCGCCCTTCCAAAGAAATACGACCTCCCCTCCTCCGCATCGTCGTACGTCCAGAACCCCCGCTCGCGATGCAGCCAGATGAAGTTGAGGAGCGACCAGTCGCCGGCGCAGCCGTGGAGGTGGAGGAGCAGCACGAAGAGAAGCAGCACCGCCTGCTGCGGGAACGCCAGCGCGGCGGCGACGAGCAGCGCGTTGAGCACCACGAACGGCGCCAGCGCCACGAAGACGAAGGGGCGGGTGGAGACGACGAAGCGGTGGGCGACCACCCAGATCGCCAGCATGCGCGGCGAGTAATCCCAGCGGACGTCGCGCGCGCCGATGACGCGGTAGGCGGCGGCGTGCAGCCCTTCGTGCAGCGGGAGGATGACCACGACGACGACGAAGGCCAGCCCGAAGTCGAGGAAGGCGCGCCCGAAGCCCCTCCCCTGCTGCACCGCCACCGCGATGGCGGCGGCGAGCGTCACCAGCGAGAAGCCGTGATGCGTACGGGTGAGCCAGGAGACGCGGCGGAAAAAGTACTCGACCACGAACTCGGAGAGCGTCGCGTGCGTCATCTCGGCGAGGAGCTGGTACTCGTCACGGGAGAGCTCGTCAGGGGTCATGCGCGGCCGGAGTTTAGCCCGCGAATTGCACAGCTCCTCAGGCGAAGGAGGACTTTGGGATGCCCTATCGATATCGCGACGAAGGCGGATACCTGGGAGGCGACTACGCCCGCGATCCGCATCGCGGCGGCTACGGCGACGACTACGCCCGCGACGGCGGCTGGAGCGGCGGTGGACGCGCCGACCAGTACGCGCGCGAGAGCCCGGCCCCGAGCTATCGCGGCCGCGGCCCGAAGAACTGGCGCCCGAGCGACGAGCGCATCCGCGACACGGTCAACGAGCTGCTCACCGACCACGACGGCATCGACGCCACCGAGGTCGAGGTGACGGTGGAGAACGGCGAGATCACGCTGAACGGCACCGTCGGCAGCCGCTGGGAAAAGCGCCTCGCGGACGACATCGCCCACTCCTGCCGCGGCGTGCACGACGTCCACAACCGCCTGCGCATCGCCGACCGGGAGGCGCAGACGGGGAAGGCGAGCGAGTAACCGCTACCCCCGCTCGATCCGGAAGAGCCGGTTCTTGCTGTACGGCACGCCGCCTCTCGTGAAGCTCTGCTCCCCGAAGAGGATCTCGCGGTCGGTCACGACGATCACGGTCGAGGCGCGCGTGCCGTAGCGGTCTCCCTTGATGAAGACCTCGCTCTCGACGGCGCCCGTGCCGCGGGGTAAAGCGAGAAACTGCATCAGGACGAGCGTCATCGACTCGGCGTCGTCCATCCGCAGCGCGACGTTCATCTCCTGCTCCGCCAGCGCCACCTTCGGCCAGCGCTCCCCCGCCGGCGCGTTGCTGACCGCGTGCACGCCCGGCTCGAGCGCCATCTGCGACTCCGGCGTCACATACATCGCCTCCCCTCCCGCCTCCCCGATGAAGAGGTGGAAGCCGGCGTACTGGTCGAGGTAGGGCTCGATCTGCTTCGCATACGCGCGCGACTCGAGCGTCCCGGAGACGAAGTCGGCCACCAGCGCGCCTCGCGACCGCATCTGCCGCTCCGCCCCCCGCAGGTTCGTCACCGCCGCAAACCGCCCGCCCTTCGTCACCGCCAGCCACGACCCGTTCGCCACCGCATCCCGCCCGCCCAGCACGTCCGGCGCGTCGTTCCAGAAGTGGGCGTCGTGCGTGGCCCGGTCGTAGTCCTCGTCGCGGTTGGCGGCGATGACCAGCGGAAAGCGCGCGGAGGCGCGGTGGGCGAGGGCGAAGAGGCACATCGGCGGCGGAGTCTAGTGCCAGTGCCTTGCCGGGGGCGATAGGGGTTCCTCGGAGTTCCTCGGGTTCCTCGGAGTTCCTCGGTTCCTCGGCAATGCGCGGTGCACTGAGAACGGCGAACCCCGAGGAACTCCGAGGAACGCCGAGGAACCCCGAGGAACCCGAGGAGTGATAACTTCCCCCCATGAGACTCCTCGTTTCCCTCACACTCGCCGCCGCGATGACGGCGAATGCCCAGCAACCGGAGCTCCCCGAGGGCTACTGGACCGAGGCGAGAGCGCAGCAGGTCCTCGACAAGGTCGAGACCATCACCCTCGCCCCCGACCTCTCGAAGCTCACGCCGCAGGAACAGGCCGCGCTGAAGGACCTTTACGAGGTTGGCGCGATCATGCAGAAGCTGTACGAGGTGCAGCGGCATGGCGAGGCGCGCGCCGCGCTCGATCGCCTCCGCGTCGCCGACGTCGCCTCGGGGCAGTCGAAGCGGACGCAGAACCTCCTCTCGCTCTACCGCCTCAACCACGGCCCGATCGCCCTCACGCTCGACAACAAGCGCGAGCCTTTCCTGCCGGTCGCGCCCTACACGCCCGGCGTCAACATGTACCCCGCCGACGCCACGCGCGAGGAGATCGACGCGTTCCTCAAGGCGAACCCCGCCATGCGCGACGAGATCCTCGCCGAGCGCACCGTCGTCCGCCGCAACATCCGCAAGAGCCTCGGCGACGACATCGGGCCACTGAACGCCTTCAGCCTCATCCGCCAGTTGCATCCCGGCCTGATCGAGCGCCTTCGCGCCATGCAGCCGTCGGCCGACGGGAAGAGCTTCTACGCCGTGCCCTACTCCGTCGCATACGCGGACGATCTCTACAAGGCCTACAACCTCCTCATGCGCGCCGCGAGGACGATCGAGCCGCAGGACGACGAGTTCGCCCGCTACCTCCGCAACCGCGGGCGCGACCTGCTCACGAACGACTACGAGTCGGGCGACGCGTCGTGGGTGACCGGCCGCTTCAAGCGCCTCAACGCGCAGATCGGCTCGTACGAGACGTACGACGACGCGCTGTACGGCACGAAGGCCTTCCACAGCATGAGCATCCTGCTGCTGAACGAGCCGGCCACCACGGAGCTGCGCCGCGCCCTCGGCGGACTGCAGGAGATCGAGGACGCGCTGCCGTACGAGAACGACAAGCGGGTGCGCGAGGACATCCCGGTCGGCGTCTACAACGTGATCGCCGACTACGGCCAGGCGCGCGGCACGAACACCGCCACGATCCTGCCGAACGACCCGCTCTTCTCGCGCCGCTACGGCCGCACGATCATGCTCCGCGAGAACATCATGCGGCACCCCGACATCGTGGCCGCCGACCAGCGCGTCTTCCGCGCCGCCACCGCCGAGGCGCACGCCGGGGACCTCAAGGACGACGGCAACTTCCTCCGCACGCTGTGGCACGAGATCGGGCACTACCTCGGGCCCGATCGCGACAAGCAGGGGCGCACGCTCGA
Source organism: Thermoanaerobaculia bacterium (assembly GCA_036399015.1). Taxonomy (GTDB): domain Bacteria; phylum Acidobacteriota; class Thermoanaerobaculia; order Gp7-AA8; family Gp7-AA8; genus QHVT01. Next base: position 26,502 of record DASWNW010000019.1, read on the forward strand.
CGTCGCGCTCGAGGACTACGCCGACGCGACCGAGGAGATGAAGTCCGACCTCGTGTCGCTCTTCGCGCTGCACCGGTTGAACCACCCGTCGCTCCGCTCGATCCAGGCCGCCGGCATCCGCCGCACGCTGCAGCCGGTCAAGCCGCGCCGCGACCAGCCGTACCAGACCATGCAGCTCATCCAATTCAACTGGTTCGTCGACAAGGGGCTGCTCGCGCCCGACCGCGCCACCGGGCGCCTGACGATCGATTACAGCCGCTACTCGGACGCGGTGACTTCGCTGCTGACCGAGGTGCTGCGCCTCCAGCAGAACGGCGACAAGGCCGCGACCGCGGCGTTCTTCGACCGCTGGACGACGTGGGGCGACACGCACGAGAAGCTGTCCGCCCGCGTGCGCGACGCGCAGGGCGCGCGCTGGCGCATCGTAAAGTACGCGGCACTGGGGGAGTGATGAAGCGTTCGATCGCGGTACTGCTGCTCCTCACCGGCTGCGCGACGGCGACGGCTCCCGCGCCGGCCCCTTCTCCGACCCCGGCGGCCGAAGCGGCCGCCGCTCCACAGGAGACGAGCTTCGAGGGGTTCGTGCCGCTGCGGTGGAACGAGCGTGAAGGCAAGCTGCTGATGGAGATCACCCGCTTCGGCGAGGAGCTGATCTGGCAGGTCTCCCTCGCCTCCGGCGTCGGCTCGAACCCGATCGGTCTCGACCGCGGTCAGCTCGGCGCGACGCACCTGGTGCGCTTCGAGCGCGTCGGACCGCGCGTGCTGATGGTGGAGCCGAACTATTCGTACCGCGCCCTCAGCAACGATCCCGCGGAGCGGCGCGCCGTGGAGCAGTCGTTCGCGCAGTCGATCCTGGCCGGCTTCAAGGTCGAGGCGACGACGCCGCGCGGCGTGCTGGTCGACGCCACCGACTTTTTCCTCTCCGACGCGCACGGCGTGGCGCGCAGCCTGCGCGAGGCGCAGCAGGGCTCGTACTCGCTCGACCGCAACCGCAGCGCGATCTATCTCCCGCGCACGAAGGCCTTTCCCCGCAACACGGAGGTGGAGGCAACGCTGACCTTCACCACCAATGACGCGCCGGGGCGGCTGGTGCGCGGCGTCACGCCGACGCCCGAGATCGTCACCGTGCGGGAGCACCACTCGTTCGTCGCCCTCCCCGAGCCCGGCTTCGTGCCGCGGCGGCAGGACCCGCGCGTCGGCGTCTTCGGCGTCGAGTTCTACGACTACGCGTCGCCCTTCACCGAGCCGATCATGAAGCGGTGGGTGGCGCGGCACCGCATCGAGCCGGGGCGGCCGATCGTCTACTACGTCGATAACGGCGTGCCGGAGCCGATCCGCAGCGCGCTCGTCGAGGGGGCGTCGTGGTGGAACGAGGCCTTCGAGGCGGCCGGCTTTCCGAACGGCTTCCAGGTGAAGGTGCTCCCGGAAGACGCCGATCCGCTCGACGTCCGCTACAACGTCATCCACTGGGTGCACCGCTCGACGCGCGGCTGGTCGTACGGCGCGGGCGTCGTCGATCCCCGCACCGGCGAGATCCTGAAGGGCAACGTGCTCCTCGGGTCGCTGCGCATCCGGCAGGACGTGCTCCTCGCGCGCGGCCTCATGCCGCAGTACGACGCGCTCGATCCGGCCACCAGCCCGTCGATCATGGCCCTCCAGCGCATCCGCCAGCTCTCCGCGCACGAGGTCGGCCACACGCTCGGCCTCGACCACAACATGGCCGCCTCCACCGAGAACCGCGCCTCGGTCATGGACTATCCGGCGCCTTACGTCCGCATCACCGACGGTCGCCTCGACCTGTCCCAGGCGTACACGAACGGCGTCGGCCCGTACGACATCGCCGCGATCCGCTACACCTATGCGCCGGCGGCGAGCGACGCGGAGCTGGACGCGCTCGCGCGGGCGGTGCCGCTCTTCATCAGCGACCTCCACTCCCGCCCCGCCGGCGGCGCGCATCCCCTCGGCTCGGTCTGGGACAACGGCGGGGACCCGGTCGCAATGCTCCGCCACGAGGTGGAAGTGCGCCGGATTGCGCTCGAGCAGTTTGGCCTCCGCAACATCAGCGAGGGGCGGCCGCTGTCGGCGCTCGAAGAGGTGCTGCTGCCGCTCTACCTCCACCACCGGTATCAGCTCGAGGCGGCGGCGAAGTCGATCGGCGGCGTGTCGTTCAGCTACGCGGTGAAGGAGGCGTCGACCACGGGGCCGGCGCAGCGCGTCGTGCCGGCGCAGCAGCAGCGCGACGCCTTGCGCGCCGTGATGGCGACGCTCGAGCCGCGCTTCCTCGAGATCCCCCGCCGCATCGTCGACCTCATCCCGCCGCCCGCCT
>DASWNW010000020.1:0-16722 GCA_036399015.1 Thermoanaerobaculia bacterium
TGTCGGAGATCATCTGGATCAAGGCGGAGGGGGACTACGTGCGCATCCATACCGCGCAGCGCAGTTACCTCGTCACGCGCATGCTCACCGAGATCGAGGACCGCCTCGACCCCGCGCAGTTCCTGCGCATCCACCGCTCCGCGATCATCCGCACTGACAAGATCGCCGAGGTGAAGGGGGAGGGGAGCAGCAGATACCGGGTGGTGCTGGAGGATGGGACGCAGCTCATCGTCAGCCGCACGCGCGCGCCGATGTTGAAGCGGTGGATGCTCTGACGCGCGTCAGGTGAGGCGGCAGACCACGACCGTCACGTCGTCGTCCGGTTCACGTGCACCGCGGAAGCTGGCGACGTCGCGGAGGATGGCATCGCGCAGCGTTTCCGCCTCGACGCCGCCCTGGTCGCGCACGACCTGCTCCAGCCGCTCGATCCCGTACGACTCGCCGGCGGCGTTGAGGGTCTCGTAGATACCGTCGCTGTGGAGGACGAACGTGTCGCCCGGCGCGACGTCGAGGCGGCGCTGCGGGATCTCCATCTTCAGGCGCACGCCGAGCGGCGGCGCGTAGAGGGCGATCGTCTCGACGGTGCCGTCGGCGCGGCGGAGGATGACCGGAGGATGTCCGGCGCTGGCGATGGTCGCGGTGCGGGCGTGGCGGTCGAGCAGCACCACCGAGACGGTCACGAACATGCGGCGGCGGGTGGTGTGGGTGACGAGGTCGTGGAGGCGCGTGAGCACCGCGGCGGGATCGCCGAGGGAGTCGCGCAGGAGCGTGAAGCCGCTCCGGAGCGCGGAGAGCACGAGGCCGGAGGCCATGCCGTGGCCGGCGACGTCGCCGCAGACGAGCGCGATGCGGTCGCCCTCGACGAAGTAGTCGTAGTAGTCGCCGCCGACCTCCGTGGCGGGGACGGAGACGCTGCAGATGTCGGCCCAGTCGAGGCGCGGCGCGCACTCCGGGAGCATGCTCAGTTGCAGCTCGCGCGCGTAGCGGAGCTCGTCGCGCATCCGGATCTGCTCGCGCGCCTGCGAGCGGCGGGAGCTCCACTCGCTGACCACTTCCCTGCGCATGCGGTAGGACGCGAAGAGCTCGACGGCCAGGCAGATCCCGTTGATGACCAGCATCCCGACGTAGATCGGCACCTTCTCCGGGAAGCGGCCGGTGAACATCATCACCAGGCCCCCGCCGAGGAGGAAGCCGTGGAGCAGGATCAACTCGGCGACCAGCATCCGGAAGCCGAGCATCATCAGCGGCGCGGTCATCACCCAGCCGAGCCAGTTGTCCGCTTCGTCCGTGTACCAGAGCACGAACGAATACTCGACGGCGACGAACACGAGCGCCGCGGCGTGGATGCGCCGGTGCAGCCAGCGCCCGACGCGCCAGGTGAACGTCTCCGCGGGCGGGTCGTCGCGCGTGTAGCGCATGAAGAAGAGGCCGAAGGCGACGAAGGCGAGGTTCAGCGCGGCGACCGTGACCTCGAGCACCTCGCCGTGACCGGCGCTGTCGGTGAGCTGGATCAGGCCGGTGATGGTGAAGAAGATCATCAGCGCGGCGAGGCAGACGCGGTTCCTCCGCGCGAACCTGCGGCGCACCGCATCCTCGTCCGAGCTGCGGACGACGTCTTCGATCGACCAGGTCAGATCCATGCGGTCTGCTTCATATCAGCTTCGCCACCACCACGGTGACGTCGTCCTCCTGCGGCTCGGTGCCGCGGAACGTCTCGACGTCGCGGAGGATCGCGTCGCGCAGCTCGATGGCGCTTCCCTGGTGCTCGCCGACGACGCGCGCGAGCCGCTCCAGACCGTACGTTTCTCCGGCGGCGTCGCGCGCCTCGTAGATGCCGTCGCTGTGGAGCACGAGCACGTCGCCGGGGCTGAGGTCGCAGGTGTGCTCGGCGATCGTGAACGGCAGGCGGACGCCGAGGGGAGGGGCGAAGAGGTCGATGAACTCCGCGCTGCCGTTGCGGCGAACGACGAGCGGCGGATGGGCGGCGCTGGCGATGGTGGCGCGTCGCGTGGCGCGGTCGATCGTCACGACGGCGGCAGTGGCGAGCATGCGCTGGCGGCCGGAATGGGAGACGAGGTCGTGGAGCTGTTCGAGGGCCGCGGCCGGGCCGGCAATGGTGCGGCGGAGGACGGTGAAGCCGCCACGGATCGAGGCGAGAACGAGCCCGCTGGCCATTCCGTGCCCGGCCACGTCGCAGGCGACGAGGACCACGCGATCGTCGGTGGCGTAGAAGTCGTAGTAGTCGCCGCCGACTTCGGCCGCCGGTTTCGACGAGGCGGCAAGGTCGAGCCAGTCGAGCCGCGGCGGCGCCTCGGGGAGCATGGCCAGTTGCAGCTCGCGCGCGTAATGGAGCTCGTCGCGCATGCGCATCTGTTCGCGCGCGTTGGCGAGCGGCTCGGCCCACTCGGCGAGGATCTGCGTCCGCGTGCTGCGCGTTCGGGTGCGCTGGAGCGCCATCGCCAGGAAGATGATCGCGCTGACGAAGGCGAGGGCGGCGAACGTCGCCGGCGCGTGCCGCTGCGGCGCCAGGACGGCGCTGAAGAGGGCGACCGCAAAGTAGGAGAGGTGCAGCGTGTAGATCTGCCGCTCCGGAAAGCGGAAGCGGGAGAAGAGCAGCGCCAGGAAGAAGCCGCTGAGCCACACGTCGTTGTCGAGCGGGACGTGCATCACCAGGTACTCGGCGACGATGAAGAAGAAGACCAGGCCGGTGGCCACCCGCGGATCGCGCGGTTTCCGGCGGACCAGGGCGACGACGATCAGGAAGAGGGCGTGGAAGAGCGTGACCACGACCACCTTGGTGGGGTCCGGCATCCGCTCCCCCTCGGCCGCGGCGGCGAGAAAGAGTGCCGGCCGGGCGAAGGTGAAGAGCACCAGCAGGACCGTCAGCCAGCTCAGGTTGCGCGCGGCGAACTGCCGCTGGACGAGCTCGTCGTCCGTCATCCGCGCGAGCTGCTCGACGCCGTATCGCTCCTGCACCAGCCTATTGTTCGGATTTTCCGGTGATAGGGTTTCTTATTTGTGAACGGTCGGGAGGCAGCGTGATCGACGAGCGCGTGCGGGAGATGACGGCGGAGGAGCGGGCATGGCTGCAGCAGCCGGTGCGGCCGCTGCCGGTCGTGAGGGGACGGTTCGGCAGCTTCGAAGAGTCGTGGGAGCTGGTCGCCGTCTGCCTGCTCGCCGCGGCGATCGCGGGGTGGAGGCTGGGCCCTACGCATCCTGTTTGCCTGGTCTTTGTCGCCGCGGGAGCGCTTCTGGCGGCGTTCGGTGCCGTGAAAAGCTCTCGCCGCCGGAAGGCCCGAGACGACTACCGCCGGAGGTACGACGAGGAGATGGCCCGCACGCGCGCCCGTCTGCTGGAGGATGGCCGCGTCCGGGTGAAGCGGGTGCGCGCAGTGGCGGTGGTGGAGATCGAGGCGCTGGAGGATGAGGGCACCGGGTACGTGTTCGATGTCGGTGACGGCCGGGTCCTGTTCCTCAAAGGGGAGGACTACGCCGCGTCGGAGCCATGGCCCAACACGGATTTTGAGATCGTCCGTACCGCCGACGGCAGCATGCTGCTGGACGTGCGCTGCCACGGAACGGCGCTTCCGCCGGTGCGCGTGGTGTCGCGGGGCGAGGTGGATCCGGCGACCGGGTGGGAGGCGCGCGAGGAGGTGCTGGAGCTGGGGCTGGAGGAGGCGGTGGGGACGGTTCTGCGGGCGCGATAGCGCGCGGCACTCAGACGGCGATCCCGCCGGTGCGGCCCACCACGATTCCCACCAACTCGTAGCTTTCTGTGACCTCGATCGGCGGGTAGCGGTCATTGCGGCTGAGGAGGCGCACCCGGCCTCCGCGGAGATCGAAGACTCTCACGTACTCGGCGGCGTCGACGCGGCAAACCACCACCCGCCCCGCCGCCTCGCGCGCGCTGCGGGTCGGCTTGACGAAGAGCACGTCGCGGTCGGCAATCCCGGCACCGATCATCGAGTCTCCCGCCGCCTCGTAGGCGAGGCGGGCACCGCGGACCGCGTAGGCGCGGGGGATGTCGGTGGTGCCCGCAGGGACCGCATTCGGCTCGGGGCGGTCGCGGCGGTGGGTGGCGGTGCCGGTGAGAAGCGTGTCGTCGAGGAAGCGGACGACCTTCCGGAGCTGCTTCTGCTCGTCCGCGGAGAGGGCGAAGCCGCGTTCGTCGAGCAGCCAGCCGACGTTCTCGTTCACCGCGCGCGCGATGCGCACGACGGCGTCGAAGGTGGGATGCACGTGCGCGGAGGTGAGGATACGGCTGAGGGTTGCCGGAGCGACGCCGGCTTCGCGCGCGATGGCGCTGTGCTTCTTGCCCGTCTGGTCGATCGCGGCGCGGAGACGCTCGCGCCAGTTCACCTCCGCCACGAGACGAAGCAGATCACCGCGCCGTTGCGCACGTCAACAGGATCGCTCGGATGATGACGTATCGATCGTCGAGCGGGTATTCTTCGCGCGTCTAAAACATGGCCACTCGTAAATCCAAAGATCAGCGTTCCTTCCTCGCCCCGCCTCCGCCGCCCACCTTCGCCGACATCGAGAACCAGCCGGTCAGCGACTTTGCGCGCAAGGCGTACCTCGACTACTCGATGTACGTCATCCTCGACCGCGCCCTGCCGCACATCGCGGACGGGCTCAAGCCGGTGCAGCGGCGCATCGTCTACGCCATGTCGGAGCTCGGCCTCGGCGCCACGTCGAAGCCGAAAAAGTCGGCGCGCACGGTCGGCGACGTCATCGGCAAGTTCCATCCGCACGGCGACAGCGCCTGCTACGAGGCGATGGTGCTGATGGCGCAGCCGTTCTCGATGCGTTACCCGCTGGTCGAAGGGCAGGGGAACTGGGGCTCGCCCGACGACCCGAAGAGCTTCGCGGCGATGCGCTACACCGAGGCGAAGCTGACGCGGTTCTCGCAAACGCTGCTGTCGGAGCTGGAGCTCGGCACGACCGACTGGGGGCAGAACTTCGACGGCACGATGAAGGAGCCGAAGCTGCTGCCGTCGCGGCTCCCGCACGTGCTGCTGAACGGCGCGTCCGGCATCGCGGTCGGCATGGCCACCGACATCCCGTCGCACAACGTGCGCGAGGTGGTGAACGCCTGCCTGGAGCTGCTCGACGACGCCGAGGCGACGCTCGCGCAGCTCACGAAGCACGTGAAGGGGCCCGACTTCCCGACGGCCGGCGAGATCATCACGCCGCCGGCCGAGATCCGGGAGATGTACAAGACCGGCAACGGCGGCGTGCGGCAGCGGGCGAAGTGGGAGATCGAGGACGGCGAGATCGTCATCACCGCGCTGCCGTTCCAGGTCTCGGGCAGCAAGATCCAGCAGCAGATCGCGCAGCAGATGCAGGCGAAGAAGCTGCCGATGGTGGAGGACGTGCGCGACGAGTCGGACCAGGAGAGCCCGACGCGGATCGTGATCGTCCCCCGCTCGAACCGGGTCGACCTCGACGAGCTGATGACGCACCTCTTCGCGACGACCGATCTCGAGAAGAGCTACCGCATCAACATGAACATGATCGGCCTCGACGGCCGGCCGCGCCTCTACAACCTGCGCGACCTCCTGAGCGAGTGGCTGGAGTTCCGGATCGAGACGGTGCGGCGCCGGCTGCAGCACCGCTACGACCAGGTGAACTCGCGGCTGCACCTCCTCGACGGCCTGATGATCGCCTACCTCAACGTGGACGAGGTGATCCGCATCATCCGCACCGAGGACGAGCCGAAGCCGGTGTTGATGGCGCGGTTCGGGCTGAGCGAGGTGCAGACGGAGTACATCCTCGAGCTGCGCCTCCGCTTCCTCAACAAGCTCGAGGAGATGGAGATCCGCGGTGAGCAGAAGAAGCTCCAGGAGGAGCGGGCCGCGCTCGAGAAGATCCTCGGCTCGAAGCAGCGTCTGCGCAAGCAGGTGCGGGACGAGCTGGTGGCCGACGCGGAGGCGTTCGGCGACAAGCGCCGTTCGCCGATCGTGGAGCGGGAGGCGGCGAAGGCGATGGACGCGACGGCGCTCATCCCCTCCGAGCCGGTGACGGTGGTGCTCTCGGAGCGCGGCTGGGTGCGCGCCGGCAAGGGGCACGACCTCGACCCGACGGCGCTGCAGTACAAGTCGGGCGACCAGTTCCTGCACGCGGCGAAGGGGCGCAGCAACCAGCTCGCGGTGTTCCTCGACTCGACCGGCCGCACCTACTCGCTGCCGGCGCACGAGCTGCCGTCGGCGAAGAGCCACGGCGAGCCGCTCACCTCCTCGTTCGCGCCGCCGCCGGGGGCGACGTTCGTCGGCGTGATGATGGGAGATCCGGACGACCTCTGGCTGCTCACGACTGACGACGGCTACGGCTTCATCGCCCGCCTCGAAGACATGATGACGCGCCTCAAGGCAGGCAAATCGGTCGTGAACGTCGGCAAGGGGGCGGCGGTGTTGCGGCCGCAGCGCGTCGGCAGCTACGAGACCGACTCGATCGCTGCCGCGTCGACGGAAGGGAAGCTGCTGGTCTTCGAGGCGGCGGAGCTGCCGGTGCTCGCGCGCGGCAAGGGCGTGCAGACGATCAAGATTCACAAGACGCCGATCGCGCCGGAGAAGGTGGTGTCGACTGCGGTGCTGCCGAAGGACGGAACGCTGATCGTGCACGCCGGGAAGCGCCACACGAATCTCAAAGGCAACGACCTGGCGGCATACGCCGGCAAACGGGCGCAGCGCGGTCTCAAGCTGCCGCGCGGCTTCCAGAGCGTGCAGATGATCCGCTCCTGGATGGATCGCGACAGCAGGATTCCGGACGACACGGTGAATTGACGAACGCCGCCTCGGTCGAGCGGGTTGTAGCGGCATGAGCATCACGATCCTCGGCTGTCCGACGGAGCTCGGCCTCCGCCGCGAGGTGCCCGGCGTCCCCTCGGGGACGGTGCACGCGCCAAACGCGCTGCGCGCGGCGGGAGTCGTGGAGCGGCTGGGCGCAGGCGACGCCGGCAATCTCACCGTGCCGCCGTACGACCCGGTGCGGCGCAACGGTGTGCTGAATGCGAAGGCGGTGGAGGCATTCGCGGAGACGCAGGCGGCGGCGATGGCGGCGCTGCTCGATCGTGGCGCGTTCCCGCTGATTCTCGGCGGCGACTGCTCGCTGCTCCTCGGCAGCCTGCGCGCGCTGCAGCGGCGGGGGCGGTACGGCCTCGTCTTCCTCGACGGCCACACCGACTACTACACGCCCGAGACCTCCGGCACCGGCGGCATCGCCGGGATGGACCTCAACTTTGCCTGCAAGTCGCTCGTCGACCCGCACCACGTGGTGCACCTCGGCCGGCGTGACTTCGACGAGGCGCCGACGTACGGCGGAGAGCTGCCGCCGGAGATCCTCGACCTGCATCTGGATGTGGTGCGCGAGCGCGGCGCGGCCGCGGCGGCGGAACGGGCGGTGGAGCACCTGGCGGAGCTGGACGGCTACTTCGTCCATCTGGACGTCGACGTGCTCGACGACGCGTTCATGCCCTGCGTCGACTCGCGCCAGCCGGGCGGCCTCACGCCGGAGGAGCTGCGCGACATCCTGGCGGTGCTGCGAAAAGGGGCGGTGGCGGCGGAGGTGACGATCTTCGACCCGACCAAGGATCGGGAGGGGGAAGCGGCGCGCGGCCTGGTGGACGTCCTCTCGGTGCTTGCGCACTGACTTCTGTGCTATCAAAGCGGGGCATGATCGGCAGGCTGCGCGCGCGGTTCGGCCACTGGACGCCGCGCTACGTGTGGGACCGGAGCCTGGTGGCCGTCTCGCAGCGGCTGCACCCCGACTGGCCGTGGCTCACGCGCGACGCGGTGCTGATCCTCGATTCGCTGCTGCGGCGTGAAGACGTCGGGCTGGAGCTCGGGTCGGGGCGGAGCACGGTCTGGTTCGCGAAGAGGGTGGCGCGGCTGGTCAGCGTGGAGGACAACCGCGAGTGGTACGACAAGGTGCAGGCGATGCTGCGGAGCGAGGGCCTCTCGAACGTCGACTACCGCTTCGCGCAGGGGAAGGCGGCGTACGTCGGCGAGGTCGCGGCGCTGCTGCCGGAGAGCTTCGACTTCGCGCTCGTGGATGGCTCCCACCGGGACGAGGTGCTGCAGCAGGTCGTGGGCGTGGTGCGTCCGGGCGGGCTGGTGATCGTCGACAACGTGAACTGGTACGTGCCGACCGACTCGCGGTCGCCGACGTCGGCGCGCGACGGCAAGTACGCGCCGGGGCTGTGGGAGGAGCTCTTCGAGCAGCGCCTGCGCGGGTGGCGGCGCATCTGGACGTCGAACGGCGTCACCGACACGGTGATCCTCTTCAAGCCGGCCGGCGGGTCGTGAAGTAGCGCTTCAGCCACTGCGACAGACCGTCGAGGCCGGGGAAGAGCACCCGCTCGGTGATGTTGGCCTGATCGAGCTTGTCGCGCACCTCCCACTTCAGCGCCGCCGGGATGATGATGCGGCGGTAGGCGTTCTGCCGCTCCAGCAGCGCCTGCAGCGACATGGTGGGGCTGGAGGGGAGGGAGAAGAGCGCGAACTGGTTGACGATGCGCTCGTCGAGCGACGGCGGCTCGAAGAAGACCACGAAGTCCTCCTTCGAGAGGTCGTCGAACTGCTCCAGCGTCGTGGCCACGCGGTTCAGCAGCTCGGTGGTAAAGATGTTGACGTCTTCGTTCTTGAGCACGTCGCGCAGCGGGCGGGGGAGCGTGTCGCTCATCTTCCGGTAGTCGACGCACCAGATCGCGGCGTCCTCCTCGAAGTGCCGGAAGTCGTGCGTGGCGAAGTGCATGGCCACGTAGGGGGAGTAGGTCCAGTCGAGGAGGCGGGTCGGGAGGCCGTGGTGTTTCGCGACCGAGAGCCAGTTCCAGACCGAGTCGCCGTGCACCGCGGTGCGGAGGGCGTACTTGCGGAAGCTGGAGAGGAGATGGCGCTCGTGGGCCTCGAAGCGGCCGGTCTGCAGGCTGGTATCGAGGCCGTGGCTCGCGCGCGGGATTCCGCGGAAGACGAAGTTCGAGCGGTGCCGCGCCAGCGACTCCTGCCACGCGTCCTGAAACACCGCCTCCTGCAGCTCTGCCCAGGTGTTGACCCGCATTTCCATTCCGGATGGGCCGGCTGCAAAGGGGCTGCCGGTGTGATCCACGTCACATTCCGGGCGTATTAAACTGTCCAGCGGGTCGGATGCTCGAGCGCCTCAAGAACGCCATTCGTCACACGGGTGAGGAAAAACCGCTCCCGCGGAAGACGACCGAGGTGCGCCTGCTGGAGGGCGTCGACGCGGTGGAGCGGGCGGCCACGCACGAGCCGGCGCTGATCATGGTCGAGGGCGACCTGCCGGGGCAGGTGTTCCGGCTGAAGGCGGGGCGGCAGATCATCGGGCGCCGGCCGGAGTGCGACATCCGGGTGCGGGAGCGCGCGGTGAGTGGCATTCACGCCGAGGTGATCCGCGTGCGTGACACGATCACGATCAACGACCTGGCGAGCACGAACGGGACGCTGGTGAACGGCATGCGCATCCGCACGCCGGTGCCGCTGCTGCAGGGATCGCTGCTCAAGCTGGGGAACTGCGTCTTCAAGTTCGTCGACTCGCTGCTGGAGGTCGAGTTCACCGAGGCGCTGCACAACCGGGGGATCACCGACCAGCTCACCGGCGCGTTCAACAAGACGTACCTCGTGGCGCGGCTCGGGTTCGCCATCGACACCGCCTCCGAGGCGCGGCCGGTGAGCGTGATCGCCTTCGACTACGACAACTTCAAGCAGGTGAACGACCAGCACGGCCACGCCGCGGGCGACCACGCGCTGCAGGCGACGTGCGACCTGATCGCCGGCAACTTCGTCCGGCCCACGGACCTCTTCGCGCGCGTCGGCGGCGAGGAGTTCGTGATCGTGCTGCCCGATACGACGGTGGAGGCGGCGGTGGAGATCGCCGAGCAGATCCGCCGGATGCTGGCGGCGACGAACTTCGGCGACGAGAACCGGGAGATCCGCCTGACCTCCTCGTTCGGCGTCTGCTGCGCGACGAGCGCGTCGGAGCAGCCGGAGTCGGTGCTCGCGCGCGCGGACGAGCTGCTGTACCGCTCGAAGCGCGAGGGGCGCAACCGCGTCAGTTCCTGACGGCCGGGCGTTGGGCGTCAGGTGACGAGCACCGCTGGCCAGCCGCGGCTCCAGTAGAGTCAGGCAACGTTCACCGTCACCGTCTTGTACCAGAAGCCGAAGTTGCCGAAGTTGGAACTGCCGCGGAATGTAACTCCACCTGGTACCCGTAGATTGCTGGTGTCCAGTTTCCCGTCGAACTGCCGTACACCAGCTTTCCCGACGGGTGCAGCTCGATCGTGCCGATGCACACCCTCGTGTTGTGATCGTGGGGCAGCCGGGCGCCGAACTGTACGTAAGAGATGAAGTCGCTCTGGTTCACCGGCTCCAGCCCCACACTCACTTCGAGCTCACCGAGCTTGAAGTTGGGGTTCCAGTACCGTACCTTGGCGTCCCACTTCACTACCTTGACGAGCGAGTCGCCGCTGAAGTCCGGAGGTACGACGATCTCTTGTGTCATGTGGACGAAGGTCCTTTCGCGTGAAGGGATGTTTCGCTCCGGTGATGAATGATACTTCGGCGGGGCGATCTGGCTCCTAGTCAGTTCCTGACGGCGTTGAAGACGCCGTCCACCACCCGGGCCATCTTCCTGTAGTCGAGCGTGCCGGCGGTGTCGCGCGCGGTGTGGTAGTTCGGATTGCGCAGGTACGCCGTATCGGTGACGAGCACCGCCGGCCAGCCGCGGCTCCAGTAGTTCCGGTGATCGGAGGCGTCGAGCGTCTGCCGGGGGCCGGTGAAGCTGTAGACGGCGATGCCTCCGGCGCCCTTGATGGCGCGCTTGACGTGCCGGGTGAGCTTGCGGTCGGCCCAGCCGCCGCCGACGGCGATGAAGTCGCCGCGGTCGGGATAGAGCAGCGCGAAGGTGTTGTTGGGCCAGGGCTGCTTCTCCGTGTAGTAGCCGATCATCTCCAGGCAGATCATCCCCGCCACGTTCTCCACGGAATTCGCGTGCACGGCGCTGCCCATCTGCTCCGAGGCGAAGAAGGGCGGCTCTTCGTTCGTGTAGGCGACGAGGACGACCGGCCTCGGAGGCGGGTTGCGGCCGAGGAGGCGTGCGAGCTCGAGCAGGCCGGCAGTGCCGCTGGCGTTGTCGTCGGCGCCGGGGAGGGAGGAGAAGGCGTCGTAGTGGGCGCCAACGACGAGGAGCGGGCCGGCGTCCGGGCCGAAGCGGGCGAGGACGTTGCGGTAGTCGCGCTTGCGGGCGTGAAACTCCTGCAGCTCGACGCGGTTCGTCGCGGCTCGGAAGTGGCGCTCGATGTATGCCGCGGAGGCGTTCAGCCCCTCCGGGTGATCGGCGCCGTGCGGGACGCTCGTCAGCGCGACGACGTGCGCGCGCAGCGTGGCGGGATCGGAGCGGTCGTTCGCGGAGTAGGGGATGCCGCGCAGGACCGGCTGGCGGATCGCGGCGGCGAAGGCGAGGACGGCGGCGGCGACGGGAACGAGGATCCGGAGGAGTCGCATCGTCTAGTTGGACGTGCGAGCCCCTCCGGAGGTTTCGCTGGGATCAGGTGAAGCTCTTGGGGCGGTCGTCCAGGCGCGTCGCCAGGTCGACCATCGCCGCGAGGTAAATCGGCTCCGAGGCGTGAAAGTCGAACGGGCGCTTGAGCTCCGCGGCGCGGACGGTGACGCGGCTGCGCTCCGCGTCGACCAGGATCTCGTCGACGCGTGCGACCGGCAGCTCCACCTTGTTCTTGTCGGTGCCGAGGACGAGGCGCTTGCTGGTGATGGCGAACGTGGTCTCGGTGTTCTCGTTCGGCTTCACCGTCGCGGTGTACATGCAGTACTCGTTCATGCCGAGGGGAACGGCCGGCTCAGCGCAGCGGGGGGCGTTGCGGTGATCGACGCCGCGGAGGCGCTCGAACTGCGCCTCGGCTGCCGTGTCGAGCGGCACGTCTTCCGGGTCGATGCCGAAGCCCTTCTGGATCTGCCGGACGATCTGGAGCTGCGTCTCGCCGAGGCGGTCGTCCGCGAGGAAGTGCCAGAGCACCGTCGAGTAGAGCGCGTGCTTCACGCCGATCGCATCCTCGGCGATGAGACCCGCTGCCTCGCTGGAGCGGTCCATCAGCGCGGCCACCTCGGCGGCCCGCTCGGGGCCGACCTTGGCGAGCGTGGAGAAGCCGACGTAGAGGACGGTGCCGATGGCCACGTCGGCCCAGACGGCGTAGGGGAGGTCGAGCTTCTCGTTCTCGCGGCGAACGTTTGCCAGGGCCGCGTCGTTGGGGTTGTCGCGCAGTTGTTCGAGCGCGGTGGTGTAGACGTTGAGCAGCTCGGCGTTGCGCTTGTCGCGCTCCTCGCGCTCTTTTCGTTTCCGCTCCTCGAGCTGGCGGATGCTGCGGCGCTTCTGGCCGGTGATCAGGACCGGGATCGAGGCGATGATCAGGCCGAGGATCACCAGGACCCAGCCGGCGCGGTTGCCGTTGGCGAGGTTGGCGAGGCCGAGGAGCAGGAAGAGCCCCCCGAAGATCATCACGCCGAGCATGAGCCAGCCGCGCGTGGTGCCGTCGATGAGCGTCGACCAGAACGGCGTGCCGGAGACGAGCCGCAGTTGCGGCACTTCCGGCTTGTGGATCTGGCGCAGGTCGGCGGCGTAGAAGATCTCGGGGCGGTGGCGGATGAACTCTCCCGAGGCGCCGGTGCTCAGGTCGGAGTCGGGATCGATGGAGCGGAACTCACGCCGCCGGCCGACGGCGAAGCGAAAGTACGCGTTGCCGAGGGATTTCTGCACAGTAAAGCTCATGGCGCGCTCATCGGGTGCGGACTTCGTGCCTAGTCGGTGCCGGCCACGAGCGCCCACGGCCCGTCGTCGACCGGGATCGTCTTCACGACGCGCAGCGAGGCGGCGTCGATGACGGAGATCGTGTTGCCGAGGCTGTTGGCGGCGTAGACCTTCCGGCCGTCTTTGCTGATGGCGATGCCCCAGACGCGCTCGCCGGTCGGGATCGGCTTCAGCAGGATCGACTCCGTGATTTCGGTGTCGATGACGGCGACCCCGTTGCCGCGGCCGGTGGCGACGTAGAGGCGCTTCTCGTCGGGCGAGAGGACGAGGCCGACCGGCTTGACGGTGCGCCCCATGCGGATGCGCTTGAGCACCGTGCTGCTGGCGACGTCGATCAGCATGACCGACCCGCCGAGCTCCGCGCTCGCCCAGGCCTGCTTGCCGTCGCGGCTGAAGACGACCACGCGCGGGCCGGCGTCGACGAGGATGTTGCCGACGGTCTTCTCCTTCTTCGCGTCGATGACCGTGATGACGTTGCTGGTCTCGGCGGTGACGTAGACGAGGCGGCCGTCGGGGCTGGCCGTCACCCCCGCCGGCCCGGTGCCGGCGACGAGCGTGGCGACGTGCTTGCCGGTGGCGACGTCGATGATCGAGGCGGTGCCGGCGTCCTCGTTGGAGAGGTAGAGGCGCTTGCCGTCGGGAGAGACGGCCACACACTCCGGAGCGGTGCCGCCGAGGTAGTCGCGGACCGGCTTCAGCGTGCGTGCGTCGAGCGCGGCGACCCGCTCCTTGCCGCTGCGCGGCTTATCCGGCCACCAGCTCACCGCCACGTAGAGGAGCTTGCCGTCGGGCGAGAGGGCCATGCCGCGGGGGCGGTCGCCGAGCTTCGCCGAGGCGACGACTTTGTCGGTATCGGTGTCGATGACCTGAATCGTGCCGCTCCGCTCGTTCGAGACGAACAGCGAGGCGGCGAGGAGGAGCGCACCGATCATTTCAACGTCCCGAGGTACGCGGCGATCGCGTCGGCCTCGGCGTCGGTGATCGCCATCGGGGGCATGCTGGTCTGCGGGTTCCGCGACGCCGGATCCTGGATGAACTGCGCGAGGTTCGCGGGGGTGTTGTCCACCGTCCCGAAGCTGATCTTCGGCCGCGAGGCGATGCCGGCGAGCGACGGTCCGAGCCGTCCCTGCGCCCCCTCGACGCCAGGCACGACGTGACAGACGCCGCAGCCGTAGCGGCTCACGAGCTGGCGCCCCTCGTCGACGGAGACGGTGGCGGCGGGGGCGGCGGTCTGGGTCACCGGGGCAGGCGCCTCGCGGTTGCAGGCGAGGAGGAAGAGGATGGGGAGGAGGCGTTTCATTCGCCGGGTACTTTAGCCGACAGGTCAGGTACTTCGCGAAGCAGGTCAGGTACTTCGCGAAGCAGATCAGGTGCTTCACGAAGCAGGTCGGGTGCTTCACGAAGCAGGTCGGGTGCTTCACGAAGCAGGTCGGGTGCTTCACGAAGCAGGTCGGGTGCTTCACAGCAGTGCCTTACGGCCGCTTCTTCAACGTTCTCATCGAGATCGAGTACCGCAGCGCCTTGGTCGGCGGGATGGAGTGCTGCCATTTCGTCCGCGCGTCGCCCCCCAGGACGTAGAGCGAACGCGGCTCGAGCAACTGCGCGTACACCGCGAATCCCTCTCCCTCCTTGCGCCGGAACTTCATCGTGCAGGGGGAGCCGAGGGAGATCCCGATCACCGGCGATCCGAACATCGGCGCGTCGCGATGCCACCCGATCGTCGCGCCGGCCGGATAGCGCGCCACCAGGAACTGCTCGATCACTTCCGGCGGCGCGCCCGCCTGCTCCGCGGCCCGGTCGGCGAGCGCGCGCAGCCGCGGTGACGGGGGCGTGGTGGGATGGATCGTCCAGCCGTCGTAGTCGTAGTCCCAGCCGAAGTGAATGACCGTCCGTCGCGCGACCTGCCCCCGCATGCGCACTTCGTGGAAGGGATAGGCCTCGATCTCCTCGAGCAGCTCCCGCTCTTCGTCCTCCCCCAGAAACCCGGGGACGTAGACGAGCCCCGCGGGCGCGTCAGCGCTTTTGGTAGATGAGCGTGTCGACCGGCGCGTAGTCATCGGTGAGGATCGGCGCTTTCCCCGGCAGCCGCTCCGGCGTCAGCTCGGCAATCGCCTCCTGCAGCGTCGGCAGGTGCGCCGCCGGCGATGCCTTCGCGCGCGCCGCCAGCGCCTCCCGGTCGAGCACCAGCGGGACCGAGCTCGCAAGAAGCTCGCCCTTCGTGCGCAGGACGGAGGGGAAGACGGCCCGCAGCGTCTCCTGGATCGCCGGCAGCAGCGGCGAGGTCGCGAAGGCGCAGTGGAAGTGCACCACGCCGTTCGGCGTCAGATGCTCCGCCACCTCGCCGAAGAACTCGCGCGTGACCATGTGCGCCGCGACCGTGTCGCCGTAGCTGTTGGTCGTGTAGGCGTCGACGATCACCAGGTCCCACTTCTCATTGCTCCGCTTGAGGAACGTGCGGCCGTCGGCGACGTGCACGCGCAGGTTCGGGCCCGGCTTCACTTCGAAGAAGCGCCGGGCCACGTCCGCCACCAGCGGGTCGACTTCCACCGCGTCCACCACCGCCTCGGGATAGAAGCGCGTGAACTGCTTCGCCGCCGTCCCCCCGCCCAGGCCGATCACCAGCACGCGGCGCACCCCGGGACGCAGCAGCGGCGTGATGTGATACGTGTCGCTGGAGGGAAGGCCGGGACCGTGCGGGTCGGCCCGCCTCATCCGCCCCTGCTTCGCCACGTTGAAGTAGAGCTCGCGGAACGGCCCCCGATCGAGGACGGTCACCCGGTGGTACGGACTGTCGCCGGCGTAAACGACCGTTCCGTGCACCCCGCCCGCGGTGAACGTCCGGTCAGCGGTCGTGGAGCGGACGAACGCCACCGTCAGCACCGCCACCGCCACCGCCGATGCGAAGGCGAGCGGGCGGCGTCCGCGGGACGCCTGCGAGGCGAGCACGATCAGCAGCGCCGTCGCCCCCGCGCCCAGGGACACGAAGAGGACCGTGCGGGTGATGCTCTCCAGCCAGTCGATCAGAAAGAACGCCGTCACCAGGCTTCCGAAGATGCTGCCGGTCGTCGACAGCGCCGAGATCCCGCCGGCCGTGGAGCCGCTCTCGCCGGTCGTCGTGGCGAAGAGGCGGATGGCGATGGGGGAGGTGGCGGCGAACAGCACCGTCGGCACGGCGAAGAGGAGCGTGGTGACGATGAACGCATGCGTCTCCATCGCCAGTCCGGAACGGGCCACGAGCGGCGAGAGCAGCGCGTCGGCCCAGGGGACGAGCAGCACCGTGGCCGCTGCCGAGAGCAGCGTGCCGGCAAGTGTCGAGGAGAGGGGACGCCGGTCGGCCACCCGTCCGCCCGCCCAGTAGCCGACCGCCATCGCGGCGAGGAAAACGGCGATGACGGTGGTGGTCTCACGCAGCGCCGAGCCGAACGTCTTTCCAATGATCCGGAACGCCGCCACTTCGAGTGCCATCAGCAGCGCGCCGGAGGCGAAGACGGCGACACGGACGGAGAGACGTTCGGACAAGGACATGCGGCCGGCAGCATAACGCCCCGGGCTAAGCAGAACGCATCGAGTCCGCCAACGGTTGCCCCTCGCCCCGCTACGCGGGGAGAGGGTGGCGCGGAGCGCCGGGTGAGGGGCGTTCCCTTGGCGCGGTGTGCGGCCCCTCATCGGGCCTTCGGCCACCTTCTCCCGGTACTAACCGGAGACATCGAGGACACAAACCGGGGACATCGAGGACACCTGATGCAACCAATGCCCGGGAGGGTGTGGGGATGGCGTGGAGGAGTCCGATGAGTGCCAAGGAAGCGTTGATCTTCGATGTGAACGACGGGATGAGGGTCAGCGAGGCGGCCGACAGGCACGGGGTTGCGCGCTCGTGCGCATACAAGTGGG
>DASWNW010000021.1:0-45455 GCA_036399015.1 Thermoanaerobaculia bacterium
CGCTTCGGCCTCTACCTGCACGCGCTGCAGGATGCCTCCTCGCACGCCACCTACTGCGGCGACGACGCCCCGACCCCGCCCGGCGGCGGCGATCCCGGCACGTACATGTATCTGTCAGGGAAGGACGTGAAAGTCAGCTTCGGCAACTCTTGCGCGGCCGGCCCCCACCTCGCCGGTCACGTGCAGGAGACCGGCACCGGCGACAAGCCGCTGCCGCTGCGGGTCTACGTCGCGCTCAACAACACGGTCGACGAGCTGATCGTGTTCGCCAACGAGGTGGCCAAGCACCAGCAGGGATGGATCGTGAATCCGGAGCTGCTCCCGCCCGACGTCACCGGCGGCAGGAACGCGCAGGGGCAGAGCGCGGCCGACCTGAAGGCGGCGCTGGTCGGGACGATCGTGCAGGGGACGGCGTACAGCCGCTCGGAGGTCTACCGGTCGGGGATCGTGACGCTGCCGCTGCAGCAGACGAGCTCGATGAACCGGCTGCATGCGATGAACGCGGCGCTGGCGAATTACTCGGCCAGCGTCGGCGCAAAGTCTGCGAACCCGTGGAAGTTCGTGCCGTTCCAGAGCCTCCCCGGCAACTCCCCCGACCCGAAGAATACGAGCGTCTGCTGGCAGCCGCTGCCGAAGACCGCGTCGGCGCCACGCCACCCGGAAACGCGAACCGTGTCTCCTTAAAGTAGTGACTGGAACGAGACGGTGGTGGACGGCGCTGGCCGTCATTGCGATCGCGCTCGCGATCGGGGCGGTGTCGAGGATCGGCACCACCCCCGGCGCGCGGTCGGTGACCCCTCTCCCCCTCCTCCCGGACGCGAAAACCGGCGGCACGTTCGACCCCGCCCACTCGGCCGCGCTGTTCGTCGGCGTGCGGGAGTTCGAGGGCGACGTGTCGCTGGTGCGCTACGCCGTCGACGACGCCGTCGATCTCGCCTACGCCTTCTCCCTCGGCGGACGGAGCGAGCTGGTGCGGCCGGAGCGGGTGGTGCTCGCGCTCTCCGGCCAGCCGCAGAAGGAGGAGTCGCGGAAGCGCCTGCAGAAGCTGCGCGCCGCCAAGGCCACCATCACCTCCGCGACTGCCGAGGAGGTGCGCGCGCTGGTCGAGGAACAGACGGCGCGCGTGGCGAGCACCGGCATCCTCATCCTCTCCTTCGCCACGCACGGCTTCGTCGGCGACGACGGCGTGCACTACCTCCTCGGCCGCACCTCGGGCTTCGACGCCGGCTCCTCGCTCTCGGCGGCGCAGGTGCTCGAGGTGGCGTCGAAGGCCGCACGCTCGCTCGTGCTCGTCGACGCCTGCCGGGAGCGGGTGCCGTCCTCCAGCAGGTCGGGCGACGCCGGGCCGCGGAGCACCGCCCCTCCCCTCCGCACCATGACGCGCACCGAAGGGCAGGCCGTGTTCTACGCCGCCATGGCCGGCGAGTACGCGTTCGACGATGACGAGGCCATGAACGGCGTCTTCACCCGGGCGGTGCTGGAGGGGCTGGCCTGCAAAGTTCCGAGCGCCAGAATCGTGAATGCCGACCGGCTGCAGCGGTACGTCCACAAACGGGTGCGGGACTGGGTGCAGAAGAAGCGGCGGGGCAAGGGAGGCATTCAGGCGAGCATCGACGGCGAGGCGCGCCTCCTGCCGCTCGCGAACTGCCATTGCAACGCCCCCGCGGCGGCGTCGGAGGCGTGGCGCGCGAGCATGCTGGGGCCGGTCGCAAAGGCGGAGGCGGTCGATCTCGACGGCGACTGCAGGAACGAGACGATCGTGAACGCCGGCGGCGCGTTGCACGTCTTCGACGCGAACGGCCAGCCCCGCTGGAAGGCGGGCGAGCCGGTCCGGGAGTTCCAGGTCGGGCGCCCCTACTCCGACCGGCGTCCGGTGCTGGCGCTCTTCCCCGACGGCTTCTCCGTCTTCGACGACGAGGGGAACGCGCTCTCGACCGTGCGCCGCAAGCTGCAGAACGTCGGCTTCTTCCGGCCGACCACCCGCCACGACAACAAGATCGTCGCCACCAGCGGCGACACGGTCCTGCTCTTCAGGCCGAAGGATCCGATTCCGCTGTGGCAGCTTCGCGTGACCGGCACGATCGAGGCGATCGAGATCCTCGACTACGACGACGACGAGCAGCTCGACCTCGCCGTCCGGATGAAAGAGGGGCGGGCGGTCCTGGACGTCGACGGCCACGCTCTGAACGGCGCGAAAGTGGACCGGCTGCCGCGCAAGTAACGGCGCTGGCACTTTCCGTGTACCGAACCCGTCCGCGTGCAGGTACCTGCGCTCGTGATCGGAGTCGGGCTGAATGCCCTCGGCGTGATGCGCAGTCTCGGCCGCGCCCGGATACCGCTTTGGAACGCGAACCCGCAGCACGACTACGTCCGCTCGTCGCGCTGGCACTGTCCGGCGCCGGTCGGTCTCGAGGATGACCAGCCGCTGGCGGAGTATCTCGAGCGGCTGCCGGTCGACCGGGCGGTGTTGTTCCCCGCCAGCGACGATCGCGTGCTGGAGGCGTCGCGGCTGCGGCCTTCGCTGCGGGAGCGCTTCCCCGTCTCCATCGCCGAGGCGGGGACGCTCGACGCGCTGCTCGACAAGCTCTCGCTCGCGCGGCTGCTGCAGGAGCGGGGGCTGCCGCATCCGCGGACGTACGCGGAGTTGCAGGAGGCGCCGGACGACGTCTTCGCGAACGCCTTCCTCAAGCCGCGCGACTCGCTAGCCTTCAACCGCCGCTACGGCGTGAAAGGGGTGCGCGTCAGCTCGCGCGCGGACGCGCTGTCGCGGCAGTTCGAAGGAGAGCTCGTCCTGCAGGAGTACATCCCCGGCGGCGCCGATCGCCACTACTTCCTCGACGGCTTTGCCGGCCGCGACGGGGACATCCCGGCGATGTTTGCGCGGCGGCGCGTGCGGATGTACCCGCCCGACTTCGGCAACAGCTCCTCGATGATCAGCATCGCGCTGGCGGAAATCGCGGAGGCCGTCGGGGCGCTGGAGCGGTTGCTGCGCGACCTCCGCTACCGCGGCATCTTCTCCGCGGAGTTCAAGCACGACCCGCGCGACGGACTGTTCAAGCTGCTGGAGGTGAACTGCCGCCCCTGGTGGTTCAACGGCTTCGCCGCCGACTGCGGCGTCGACACGGCACTCATGGCCTATCAGGACGCCCTCGGCCTCCCGGTGCCGCAGGTCGAGCGCTATCGCGAAGGGGTGCGCATGGCGTACTCGTTCAACGACCTGCGAGCGGTGATCCGCACGCGAACGCCGCTGGCGCAGGCACTCCGCTTCTGGTTCGGCGCCCACGACGCCCTCTTCGCCCGCGACGACCCCCGCCCGTTTTTCCGCTACGCCCGCGAGCAGACGGCGAGGATGCTGCGGGGGGCGGTCCGGGGGTAGGGGCGTGGAGTCTCAGAGTCTCAGAGTCGCAGAGGGGGGAGCGTGGAGTCTTACAGTCGTACAGTCTTACAGTCGTACAGTCGTATACGTGCTCCTCTGAGACTTTGAGACTTTGAGACTTTGCGACTCGGCTGTAAGACTGTAAGACTGTACGACTGTAAGACTGTACGACTCGAATGACGGACGCGTTTCCCTTCGACGACGACCCCCACACCAGCACGATCACGACGGTGCACGTGCTCGAGCATGGGCACCCGATCCTCTTCGCCAGCCACGACGCGGACGACGGCCGTTGGCAGTTTCTCTGCGGCACGACGAACGATCCCTCCGAGGGGAGGATCGTGGGGCTGCACTGCCTCGTGGAGCTCGACCCCACCATCGCCGAGGTCGCCGACCTCCCTCTGGGCTGGTATGCGACGCGCGACGAGCCGGGAGGAGCGTGGCACCGCGAGCAGAGGCCGCCGGAGGATGAGGACGACGATTAGTCGCCGCCGCCTTTATCCCCGAAAATTCAGCTCCAGGTGCACACCGGCCGGGTCGGTGAGAAAGAGCTGGCGCTGGCCGGTCAGCGGCACGTCGTCCGCCTCGAAGGCGACGCCGTGGCGGCGGAGGGTGTCCACGGCCGACTCGTAGTCGTCGCAGGCGAAGGCGATGTGATCGGTGGCGGTGGCGGGGCGCTCCTTCGACGCGATCGTCAGGTGCACGATCGGGTGTCCGTCCGCGTAGAGCCAGAAGCCGGTGCTCCGGAACGGGGGGCGGTGACCGACCGTCAACCCGAGGACCTCGGAGTAGAAGCGGCGGCAGGCTTCGATTGCCGCGGCGGGACCGGTGATGTTGTAGTGGTCGAGTTTGCGGACGCGCATCGCGGAATCGTACTTACAATTCGCGCCATGACGCGCATCCTCCCCCTCCTCCTCACTGCCCTCCTCGCGGCGGGCGCCACCGCGGCCGAGAAGTTCTCTGTCGTCGAGGCCACCATCCCTGAGATCCAGGCGGCGCTGCGCGAGAAGCGGGTCACGTCGCGCGAGCTCGTGCTGCAGTACCTCACCCGCATCGCCACGTACGACGCGAAGCTGAACGCCGTCATCACCGTCAACCCGAAGGCGCTGGAGGAGGCGGAGACGCTCGACCGCGAGCGCGCCGCCGGGAAGCTGCGGGGACCGCTGCACGGCATCCCGATCGCGCTGAAGGACAACATCCACACCACCGACATGCCGACCACCGGCGGTGCGCTCGCCTTCGCCGACCTCATCCCGCCGTACGAGGCGACGGTCACGAGGAAGCTGCGCGACGCCGGCGCGATCATCATCGCCAAGACGCAGCTCACCGAGCTCGCCAACTGGGTGGCGGCGAACCCGTCGATGCCGAACAACTACAACTCGCTGACCGGCTTCGGCTTCAACCCCTACGACCCGCGGCGCGACCCCCGCACCGACACCAGCGACGGCCGTCCCGTGCTGAACACCGGCGGGTCGAGCTCCGGCGCCGGCACCGCGGCCAGCTTCTGGACCGCGAACATCGGCAGCGAGACCTCGGGGTCGCTGCTCAGTCCCGCCAACGCCAACATGCTCGTCACCATCAAGCCGACGGTCGGCCGCATCTCGCGCTACGGCATCATCCCGATCACCGCCGACCAGGACACCGCCGGCCCGATGACCCGCTCGGTCGCCGACGCCGCCATCCTCCTCGGCGTGCTCGAGGGCCCCGACCCGAACGACAAGGCCACCACCGCCTGCGCGCCGCAGGGGGACTACACGAAGTTCCTCCAGCGCGACGGACTGAAAGGTGCGCGCATCGGCATCCCGCGCGCGTTCTTCTACGAAAAGCACACCCCGCCCGGCGAGAAGGAAGGGTGGGGCGGCCTCAATGACGACCAGAAGAAAGTGGTCGACGAGGCGATCGCCGTGCTGAAGGCGCAGGGGGCGGTGGTCGTCGACCCGGCCGACATCCCGAGCATCGTCAGCCAGGACCCGAAGGACAACTTCCTCCTCTGGGGCGTCTGCACCGACATGGACGAGGTGAAGTCGCGCAAGTGCTCGATCGACCTCGCCTACGGCATGGAGCGCGACTTCAACCTCTGGCTCGCCTCCCTCGGCGACCGGGCGCCGGTCAAGACGCTGACCGAGCTGCGGGAGTGGAACGTCAAGCACCAGAAGATGGGGACGATCCGCTACGGCCAGTCGCTGCTCGACCTCAGCGACGCCATGGACCTCGAGCTCTTCGCCCCCCGTTACGCCGCCGACCGCGCGAACGACATCCGCCTCGGCGGCACGCTCGGCATCGACGCGGTCATGAAGCAGCACAAACTCGACGCCATCCTCTTCCCCGGCTCGTGGGGCGCCGGCATCGCCGCGCGGCCCGGCTACCCGACGGTGATGGTGCCGTTCGGGATGGTCCCCAACGCGCCGAAGCCGGAGTTCCCGGAGTCGTTCAAGGCGCGCCCGACGCCGTTCGGCATCAGCTTCACCGGCGGCGCGTGCAGCGAGCCGGCGCTCGTGCGGATTGCGTACGCCTTCGAGCAGGCGACGAAGCGGAGGGTGCCGCCGCCCGGCATGCCGTAGGCGCTTCGAAGCGGAAGCGTGTCACGTCGTTGACGGAGACCGTCTCCGGCGGACTTACCTTCGAGGCATGCGCTTCGCCGCCGCGGCCGTGCTCACGCTCCTGTGCCTCCGCCCCGCGGCGGCGGCGACGCTCCCCTCGCTGACGATCGAGGGGGACGACGGCAACGTCGCGCTGGCGCTGGAGTCGGTCGAGGTCGACGTCCTGATCCGCGGCCACCTCGCCCGGACGACGTTCGAGCTGACGTTCCGCAATCACCGCGACGGAGACCTCGACGGCCGCTTCTCCTTCCCCCTTCCTCGCGGCGCGGAAGTGAGCGAGCTCGGTCTCTACTTCGACGGCAAGCTCCGCTACGCCGAGGCGGTGGAGGCGGCGCAGGCGCGGCGCGCGTACGAGGAAACGGTGCATCGCATGATCGACCCGGTCCTCGGCGAGTGGAGCGCCTCGACACGGGAGTTCCGCTTCCGCGTCTACCCGATCCCGGCGCACGGCACGAAGGTCGTGCACCTGGCGTACGACCAGGACCTCACCGCCGAGCCGTACGTGCTCGACCTCCGCTACGGCGCCCAGGTACAACGCGTGGAGGCGTCCATCGACCACGACGGGACGCGCAGCAGGGTGCACGAACAGCGGGAGATCCGCATCGCGCGCGGCACCTCCCAGCCGCTGATCGCCTTCTCCCCCGACGACTCGATGTGGTACTCGTCCGCGCCGAACCGCGCCACGCGCCGCCTCCCCCCGCCCTCCTCGCACGCGACGGTGCTGTACGACGTCTCCGCGAGCGCCGCGCGGCGCGACGAGCAGAAGCTGCGCGCGTTCCTGGCCACGTTCCCGACCATGACGGTGATCCCGTTTCACATCGACGTCGACGCGCCTGTCGCCTCGCCGGACGGGATCGCGTTCGGCGGCGCGACCAACCTGCAGGCAGCGCTGGAGCGGCTGCCGGAGATCGCCGCCGCCGCCCCCTCCTCCCGCCTCGTCCTCGTCACGGACGGCCTCCACACCATGGGCAGCTCGGCGCGGCTGGCGCGGGCGGTGGCCGCGCTCGCGAAGATGGGGCGGCCGGTGATGGTCGTGAATGCCTCCGGCGCCGCCGACGATCATTTCCTGCGGCGCCTCGCACGGGTGACGAACGGCTGGTACGTCGACCTCTCGCGCGGCGGCGACGTGGAAGTAGCCGAGGACCGGACCATTGAGAAGCGCGCGCGCCAGCAGATTCGCGGCGGGCGCACGCTGACCTCCGACAAGGAGCGTGACCTGGTGCGCCGCGCCTGGGCACGTGCGCGGTTGCGCGAGTTGCTCGACTCTGCCGCGCCAGCGGAGCAGGTGCTCGCGCACGGCCTCGCCTTCCAGCAGATCACGCCGCACACCTCGCTGCTCGTGCTCGACGGCTGGTGGCAGTACGAGGAGCACGGCATCCCGGTACCGCCGGAGCTGCGCGCGCAGCGTGCGGCGGACCTGGCGGAGGCGAAGGCGGCGGAGGAGACGTTCGAGAGGGCGCGGCGGAGACCGAGCACGATCTCGCTCCGTCAGGGCGTCGCCGATCCGCGAAGCGAGCGGCTCGCGGCCTGGTTCATGACGGGGACGATCGTCTGCGCAGACGCACCGCTCCCCGGCGCGACCGTCACCCTCGCGACCGGCAGGACCACGTATCAGGCGGTCAGTGACAGCGTCGGAGCTTTCCGGCTCGTCGTGCCACACGAGCCGCGCGGAGCCACGCTGACCGTCGAGCTCCAGGGGCTCAAGACCGCGGCCAAACGCTTCAGGCGGATTCCGAGGGGCTGGCACGCCGAGGTGGATATGGCGCTATCGGCCGACTTCGAGACCATCACCCTCACCGCCGAGGCTCCCGCGTTCCCCGAGCCGGACGGCGTCTACACCGACGCGCCACTCGGCTCCTTCACCATCGACAAGGCCACGGTCCTGAAGAAGGCGCTTCCCACGCGGGACGTGCGCGCGCTGACGGAGCTGGCGGAGGCCTTCGCCGACGACGGCGCGGTCGTGCGGATCGTGGCGCGCGTATTGGTGGGTTGGGGGCGCGCCGACCTCGCCGCGCAGCTCTTCGAGCGGGCGAAGGAGCTCGGCATGCCGGACGAGGCGCCGCTCGAGGCGGCATCGGAGCTGGCGGTCGACGCGATGTGGGACGCGAACTACAGCGACGTCGATCTGCACGTCCTCGAGCCGGGCGGCGAAGAAGTGTCGTACTCGAAAACCGAGAGCAGCAGCGGCGGGAGGCTGCACGACGACGTCACCGGCGGCTATGGTCCGGAGCTCTACACGCTGCCCCGCATCCGCGGCGGCGAGTACCAGATCCTCCTCTCCTACTTTGCCGACGACGAGACGCAGGTCTCCCGCCGGACGCTCGCCCACGTCATCGTCCGCGTCCGCGGCGAGCGGCGCGACTACCTGCTCCTCCTCGGCGGCAAAAACGAGAAGTCGCTCGTCGCGACCGTTCCCTAAGCGATCGCGCGCACGAACGCCTCCAGCGCGACGCGCAGGCGGTCGAGCGCCGCCTCCTCCGTCAGCTCGCCGGTGATGCGGCGGGAGACGAAGGGCTCCGTCAGCGACGCCTCCTCCACCACCCGCCAGTTCATCGTGCGCAGCGTCTCGAGGAGCGACGCCTGCGCGTACGTCCCCCCGGTCGGCGAGGCGTTCAGCAGCGCGACCGGCTTGCGCGCCAGCTCTCCGGTCGAGACCAGCCAGTCCAGCATGTTCTTCAGCGCGCCCGGAACGCCGTGGGCGTATTCGGGCGAGGAGATCAGGACGCCGCCGCAGCCGGTGAGCAGCGCGCGCAGTTCCGCTACCGGCTCGGGAGGCTGCCGGTCCTCGGCGTCGAGATCGGGGTTGAAGTGGGGCAGCCGGTCCAGCCCGTCATAGAAGACGACCTCGACCTCCGGCGGGACGAGCCGGGCCGCCGCGCGAAGCAGTGCGGCGTTCGAAGACCCCAGGCGAAGACTGCCGTTCACGGCGGCGATTTTCATGGCTGCTCTCCGGGGGAGTGTACGACGGGCGTGACGGAACCCCGTCATTAAACGACGCCCGATCAACGCCTTACAAATGGCGGCATGAGATGTGCTTCTCTCGCGCCGAACTGGTAGTGATACTACCGCCGCGCTAACAAAGAGAGGGTCAATCAATGCAGCGTTTGAGTCGTCTTCGTCTGATCCCGGGCGTTGTCTGTCTTCTGTTCCTCGCCAGCTCGGCGCTGGCGGTCCTCCCCCCGAAAAACACGCTCCCCGACTTCGATGCCGCCGGCGGCATGAAGCTCGGCACGCCGCGGGTCGCCTCGGTGGCGTTCGGAGCGTCGCGTGACATTGCGACCAACGGCAGCTCCCGCAAGACCGTGCGCATCACCGACAACCTGACCTCCGGCACGCCCCGCGCGATCTGGAGCGCCCGCCCCCTCAGCGATCCGACCGAGGCCTCACCGGCCGACGCGGCGCGGCAGTTCGTCCGTGCGAACCGCGGCCTCTGGCGTCTGAGCGACCCCGAGTCGCTCGTCGTGCAGACCGAGGTGCGCGACCGCCACACCGGCGTCACGCACGTCTACATGAAACAGACCGTGGGCGGCGTCCCCGTCTTCGCGGCCACCGTCGGCGTGCACCTCAACGCGCGGCGGCAGGTCCTGGCGGTCGACGGCGACGTCTTCCCGCACGCCGCCAGCGCGGCCTGGAACGCGCAGCTCAGCGCCGATGATGCGGTCCGCCACGCCGCGCGGCACGCCGGGATCGAGAAGTTCACCCCGGCGCGCGTCTCCTCGAACGGCTTCACGGCGCCGCAGCTCCGCAGCCGCGCCGACGTCACCCGCATCATCTACGCGATCTCCGATCCGCCGCGGCCGGCGTACCGCACCGTGATCGACAAGAACGGCAACGAGTGGTACGACATCATCGTCGACGCCGAGACCGGCGCGCTGCTCCACCGCCGCAACCTCTACCAGTTCGTCGGCGCGCTCTCCCCCTCGACGCCGGAGGCCAACCCGGCCGCGCCGCGCGGGCTCGCCTATCACGAGCATCCGCTCGCGACCGTCCGCGGCACCAACGACCTCAATCGCAAGTACACCTACACCTGCGACCCGACCGGCCAGCCGCGCGGCATCGCCAACGCGCCGCTCTTCGGCGCCGACAGCTCCACGGTAACGGCCAACGGCGGCAACCCCGCCAACGCCACCATCGCCCAGACGCTCCTGCCGTTCGCCAGCGCCGCGTCGCCGTCGCGGTCGAACGCGCTGCCGTTCAGCACCTCGCCGCAGTCGACGAAAGGCTGGCTCGCGCCGATCGGCGGCACCTACTACACCTACGGCAACAACGTCGACGCGAAGGATGACCACGCGGGCGACAACGAGGTCACCATCGGCGCGCGCGCGAACGGCGGCGCCACCGGCGACTTCAGCGGCCCCTCCTTCGTCTACAAGAACTTCTACGGACAGAACGGCCCCTACGCGGCCGAGCCGCCGGAGAGCCCCGCCTCCGCCGCCCGTCTCGCCGGCGCGGCGCCCGACCTGAACGCCGCCACCACCACCCTCTTCTACGCCTCCAACTGGTACCACGACCTGCTCTGGCACCTCGGCTTCGACGAGGCCGCCGGCAACTTCCAGAACGACAACTTCGGCCGCGGCGGCAAGGGCGGCGACTTCGTCTTCGCCGACTCCCAGGACGGCTCCGGCACCAACAACGCGAACTTCGGCACCCCCGCCGACGGCTCGAACCCGCGCATGCAGATGTTCCTCTTCGGCGGGCCGGAGCGCGATGGCACGCTCGACGTCGACGTGATCATCCACGAGTACACCCACGGCGTCTCCAACCGCCTCGTCGGCGGCCCGGACAACGTCGACTGCCTCGGCGTCGGCCTGGTCGGCGAGTCCGGCGGCATGGGCGAGGGCTGGGGCGACTGGTTCGCGGCCATGCTCGCCGACGAGCCGACCACCGGCGAATACGTCACCGGCGACACCTCGATCGGCATCCGCCGCTTCGCCATGAACGCCGCGCCGGACGACTTCACCTACGCCTTCCTCTGCACCGGCCCCGCCTCCAACCCCAGCCTCATCCCCTGCGCCGTGCACGACGGCGGCGAGTTCTGGTCGGCCATGCTGTGGGAGACGCGCGAGGCGATGATCAATCGCTATCACAACCGCACCTCCGCGACGCAGTTCCCGACCTTCACCGCCACCGGCTCCCCCGCCGGCAACATCCGCAACGCGCAGGGACGCACGTTCGACGGCAGCGGCAACGCCTCGCAGATCGACCAGGTGTCGATCGAGCACGCCACCTTCGCCGCCATGTTCCGCGTCATCGACGGAATGAAGTTCGCCCCCTGCAACCCGACCATGGTCGACATGCGCGACGCGATCCTCACCGCCGACCGCGCCCAGGGCGGCGAGTTCCAGGACCTGATCTGGCGCTCGTTCGCGAACCGCGGCGTCGGTGACGGCGCGACCTCCACCGGCGGCCCGGCCATGGTCATCGTGGAGAGCTTCGCCGTTCCGGCCACCGTCAGCGCCTGCGAGGCCGCGGGCGGTCCGCTCCCCGCTCCGCAGTTCACCGTCACCTCGACGGCCGCGAACAGCGTGACCATCACCATCGCCGGCAACGGCGCCACCGAGTACATCATCGAGCGCGGCTCGTCCGGCGCCGGCAGCCCCGTCGACCCGCAGCCGTTCACCGAGATCGGCCGCACTTCCTCGACGACCTTCGTCGACACCCCGGTCGACGGCGGCATCACCTTCTGGTATCGCGTCCGCGCGGCGCGCAACGACGACTGCATCTCCGGCACGAACACCGTCTCCATCACCCCGATGGGCGGCGCCTCAGAGTGCACGAACCCGCCGAATTTCGTCGGCCTCGACGCCGCCACCGACGCCGGCAACTGCGCGAACGTGTTCCTCACCTGGAGCGCGGCCACGTCGTCCTGCCCCGCCAACAGCGGCATCACCTACTCGGTCTACCGCAGCACCGACGCGAGCTTCACGCCGGGCAGCGCGAACCTGATCGCCAGCGGTCTTGCCGGCACGAACTACGTCGACACGCCGGGACAGTTCGACACGATCTTCTACTACGTCGTCCGCGCCGAGGATTCGACCTCCGGCCACGGCGGTCCGAACAACGGCGGCAACGTCGACCAGAACCTGGTGCGGCACTCCGCGATGATCACCAGCCCGGTCCTGCTCAACGAGGGCTTCTCGGACGACGTCGAGAGCGGCGTCGGCACGTCGCAGAGCGCGCACTTCAGCAGCAACACGCCGATCATGCCGATCCCGCAGCGCGGCGGCTGGTTCCGCGACAGCAACCCCGCCCCCGCCGCGGCCCGCTCGGGCAGCACGGTGTGGCACACCTACAACCCGGACAACCAGTCCATCGCCGCCGGCACCTCGCTCGTCTATGAGCTGACCAGCGACGTCATGACGCTGACGCCGGACAGCATCCTCACCTTCTTCCACACCTTCCAGACCGAGGGTGGGTTCGACGGCGGCGTGGTCGAGTACGCGCTCGTCGACGCGGCCGGCAACGCCGGCACCTGGCAGGACCTCGGTCCGCTGATGTACGAGGGCGGCTACAACGGCGCGCTCACCGCGGCGACCTCGGGTCTCCTCAACTCCAACCCGCTGCGCAACCGCGCGGCCTACACCGGCGGCGTGATCGGCGCGATGAAGCGCGTGCGCGCGTTCGTCGGCTCGCTCGTTCCCTCCGGCGCCACCTCGCAGCGCATCAAGGTGCGGTTCGTCTTCGGCAACGACGTCGCGAACCACGCCGATACGACCGTCGAAGGCGACTTCTACCCCGGCTGGTACATCGACGACCTCTCGCTCGACAAGAGCTGCTGCCCCTCCACGGCCGCGCCGACGAAGCTCCGCGCGCGCAATACGAAGGAAGGCTGGATCACGCTGAGCTGGACGGCGCCGAAGAACACCACCGTGCAGAAGTACCTCGTCTACCGCGAGGCCGCGGGTGACACCGTGCCGCAGGTCTTCGACGAGCAGATCGCCGAGGTGAGCGGAAGCGTCCGCGAGTACACCGACAAGACCGTCGAGTTCGGGGTGACCTACTACTACGTCGTCCGCGCGCTGCCGGTGAACGGCTGCCCGTCCGAGGCGAGCAACGCCGCCTCGCGCGGCGCGGCGGTGGCCTGCACCACGGCCCCCACGTTCGGCGGCCTGACCGCGGTCAACGCCCCGGTGGCGTCGACCTGCACGCTCGGCCTGAGCTGGAGCGCCGGCACCGCCTCCTGCCCCGGCGCGCTCGTGACCTACAACGTCTACCGCAGCACCGACGCGGCGTTCAGCCCGTCGGCGTCCACCCTCATCGCGCACGGCCTCACCGGCACGTCGTACACCGACGCCAAGGGTCTGGTCAGCGGCGCGACCTACTACTACGTCGTGCGCGCCGAGGACTCCACCGACAACGGCACCGGCCCGCACAACGGCGGCAATGAGGACGCGAACGTGAAGCGCGTCAGCGGCTCCCCGATCGGCCCGCTGGTGCTCGGCGCGAACTTCAGCGACGACGTCGAGCCGGCCGCGAACCCCGGCTACACGACCTTCAGCACGCACATGGTCGGCGGCTGGGCGGTGACGCTCGACCCGACCGCGAAGTCGCCGACGCACTCCTGGTTCGCGTCGGACGACCAGCCGGGCGTGGCTCCGCTGGCCGAGCGCGACTCGCGCCTCACGATGCCGGCACTCAACCTCACCTCCACCTCCACGCTCACCTTCTGGCACAACTTCGACTTCGCCCGCTTCGCCGTCACCGGCTCGCCCGCCACGAACTACCAGAGCGGCGGCATCCTCGAGCTCTCCGCCGACGGCGACACCTGGATCGACCTCGGTCCGTGGATCACCACCGGCGGCTACAACGGCGTCGTCGACCCCGAGTCGATGTCCCCGCTGAAGGGCCGCAACGCCTGGGTCGGTTCCAGCGACGGCGATCTCCTCGCCGGCCGCGCCGACGCGATGAAGCAGGTGTCGGTCAACCTCGGCGCCGCGATTGCCGCGAAGTTCAACGGCGCCACCTCTCTCCCGAACGCCCGGATCCGCTTCCGCCTCGGCGGCACGTTCCAGGCGCTCATCGGCGGCATCCAGGGCACCGGCTGGGGCGTCGACAATCTCACCGTCACCGGCGTGCAGACCCACGGGCCCTGCACCACGGCCTTCTAACGCGTTTCGTTCCCTGCCCGGGCTCGTTCGAGCCCGGGCAGCCTCCCCCGCGCGCGCCCTTTGCTACGATCCTCCCCATGCGCGCGCTCGCGATC
This sequence comes from Thermoanaerobaculia bacterium, assembly GCA_036399015.1. GTDB lineage: Bacteria > Acidobacteriota > Thermoanaerobaculia > Gp7-AA8 > Gp7-AA8 > QHVT01. Next base: position 14,180 of record DASWNW010000021.1, read on the forward strand.
TCCCTCCTCATCCTCGGCATCGTCCTCCCCACCGAAGCGGCCGCGCGCCGCAGGAGCGTCCGCAAGACGACGCTCGACCGGGCAAAGGTGATGGCGGAGGTCGTAGGGCCGAACGACCCCGGCCCGGCGGCCGGCTCCTGCAACACCTCCCGCACCACGTGCGACGCGGCGAAGTACTGCTTCCCCGGCACCAACAGCGCGTGCGTGCAGGCGGGGTTCGCCGACGGCCAGGCCTGGCGCGCCTGCATCTACGCCACGCAGTACGGCACTGGGACGTCTGGGCCGAGCAAGGGCTTCGCGATCGGCCCGGTCGACTTCCGGAAAGAGGCGGAGGCGCCTTGGCAGCGGGTGATCTACACCGCCGGCACCGCGGAGATCTTCACCGGCTACGACGACGTCCCGAGCAACCAGAACTCGACGCGCCTCTACGACACGCGCATCTCGACCTGGCGGAACGTCAACGGCGTCACGCAGCACAACTGGTCGCGCAATCCGCTGACGCCGGAGCATGTCCCCGCCGCGACGGGACAACTGATCACGCTCTCCCGCGACCAGTCGTTCGGACCGCGCGTGGCGGGCGAATGCCGCGACCGCGGGATCGCCTGGCTCTGTCACGGCCAGGACCGCTTCGGCGGCACGCCGGTGGCCACGAAGGTGCGGCGCAGCGAGGAGCTCGTCCTCTGGGGCGTGTTCGACGCCGGCAACTACGACTTCGTCATCGAGTACGGCTTCCGCGACGACGGGAGCATCTCCTTCCGCACCGGCGCCACCGGCTACAACAACCCGCGGCTCTGCACGAACGAGCCGGGCGGCTGCGGCGCGGTCCCGCACATCCACGACGTGCTCTGGCGCGTCGACGTCGACGTGAACGGCGGCAGCCGCGACTCGATCCTGGAGATGGCGCACAAGGATGGCGGCCCGCAGACCGACGAGGAGGGGCCGTTCAACAGCGGCGTCGAAGGCGGCATCCGCTGGAACCCCGACGAGCTCACCTCGCTCGCCATCGAGGACGTCTCACGCGTCAACCGCTTCGGCCATCATCCCGGCTACGGCGTCCACCCGATGCGCTTCGGCAACGCACGCCAGTCGATCGTGACCGCCTCGACGTCGGAGAAGGAGTGGACGAAGTACGACTTCTGGGCCACGCGCTGGCACCCGGAGGAGAACACCGCCTGGGCCGACCGCTACACGTTCCCGGACAAGTACCTGAACGACTACACGACCAAACCCGCCCCCGAGGGGCTGCAGGATACGGACGTGGTGCTCTGGTACATGACCACCGCCCACCACGCCCCGATCGACGAAGACCGCGAGCCGGACGGCGACTACGGCATCACCCTCGCCCACTTCTTCGGCTTCGAGATGACGCCGCACAATTACTTCGAGGCGAATCCGGTTGGGCGGCCGGTGGTTTGTGAGCGGTAGTTGTGTTGCCGGTTGCTGGTTGCTGGTTGCTCGGGCTTTGTTGCCTGTTGCCAGTTCCCAGTTGCCCCACGCGATCGCCCAGGCGAACCGGGCCCGGGTAACGCGCTACGCGCTACGCGCAACTACCAGCAACCAGCAACCAGCAACCAGCAACGGCGTACTCACGCCTTCATGCGGGCATACAGCGTCGACGGACTGATCGCCAGCGCGCGCGCGGCCTTGCGCGCGTTGCCGCCGGTGGCCTCCACCGCGGCGGTGACGTAGCGGGTGATCATCTCGTCGAGCGGGAGGATCTCCCATTCGGTCGTCGGCAGGCCAGCGCCGGCGGCGGCGCGGGCGACGGCGGCGGTGGCCGCCGTATCGATGATCAGGTCTTCGCTTTTCAGCTCGTTGCCGCTCTGCGTCAGCATGGCCCGCTCGAGGACGTTGCGCAGCTCGCGGACATTGCCGGGCCAGGCGTAGCTCTCCAGCTTCTTGAGCGCCGACGGGCTCACCTTCGGCACCGGGCGGCCGATCTCCTTGCAGAGCGGGCGGAGCACCTCCTGCGCGAGGATCGGCAGGTCTTCCGGCCGCTCGCGCAGCGGCGGCATGCGCAGCCGCACGACGTTCAGGCGGAAGTAGAGATCGTTGCGGAAGCGGCCGGCGGCCACCTCCTCCTGCAGGTCGCGGTTCGTCGCCGCGATGAGGCGGAAGTCGGCTTTGAGGTCGCGTAGCCCGCCGACGCGGCGAAAGCGCTTCTCCTCCAGCGCCTTCAGCAGCCGTGCCTGCACCGTCGGCTCCATCTCGCCGATCTCGTCGAGGAACAGCGTCCCCTCGCCGGCGATCTCGAAGAGCCCCGGCTTCGTGTTCATCGCGTTGGTGAACGCCCCCCGCTCGTGGCCGAAGAGCTCCGACTCGAGCAGCTCCTTCGAGAGCCCGGCGCAATTGAGGTCGACGAACGGCTTCCCGGCGCGGGCGGAGCGGCTGTGGATCAGCTTCGCCATCACCCCCTTGCCGGTGCCCGACTCCCCCTCGATCAGCACCGGCGACGGCACGCGGGCCACGTTCGTGAGGATCTCGTTGAGGTGCGTGATGGCGGGCGAGACGCCCGGCAGTTTCTCGGCCGGCCCGGCGTCGCCGCGGCGCAGCGCCATCAGCTCCCTGCGGGTGGCGAGCATCCGCTCGACCTGCTGCAGCACCGCCTCCAGCATCTCCAGGTCGAACGGCTTCTGGAGGAAGGTCTCCGCGCCGAGGCGCATCGATTCGACGACCCGGTCGAGCGTGCTGACACCCGACATCATGATCACCGCCGTCCCCTCCGAGTACATCTTGAACTGATGGAGGAGATCGAGCCCGGTAGTGTCCGGAAGCGAAACGTCCAGAATTACGACATCCGGCGAGAACTCCCCGAACGCAACCACCGCCGCCCTTCCCGTGGCGGCCGTGCGGACGTCCCACCGGTCCGAAAGGAACGCCTCCAGCCCCGCGGAGATCTGTTCATCGTCGTCCACGATCAGAATTCGGTGCAGAAGTTCAGTCATCGTCCAGAAATCATACACTAGTCCAGCGGCCGAACAGGGCGCGTCCTGTTTCAAAACGGTTTAAGTCGTTGAGCCGTCCGGTATTTAGCACGTTTTCGAATATTGGTACCCCGCTTGGACTATGGCCCGGCAGGTCCAAAAGGAGATTCGAAAGTGTTCCTGCTAGCCGCCGCGCTCACCGCATCCATCAGCATCGACATCGACCTCTCGGGGTTGATCCGCCGTGCGAATCAGGCGGAGCCGAAGGCGACCTGCAACATCGTCACGGTCGGCTATCGCTTCCGCGGCCGGCCGGGACAGGAGTTCCGGTATGCCGGCGACACCTACCAGATCCCGGCCGAGGGCTGGGTGGAGCTGATCGCCGACCGCCGCCGGACCACCTTCGCCATGAACGGCGAGACCTTCCCCATCGCAGACAGCCCGCGGGACCCCTTCGGATTCCGCGACGTGACGCTCCCCACGAACGCTGCAGAAAAAGGAGAAATGAAATGAGCCGTTTTCTGAACGCAACAATGTCGGACCTCCGCGGCGGCCGCGAGACCTGGCGGGTCTTCGTGCTCGTCGGCGGCCCCTCCTTCGTCCTCGCCGTCATCACCTCGCTCGCGCAGTTTTAAAGGAGTCACCATGTCAGACCAGAGAGTCACCCTCATCGCCCGCGAGGCCACGAAGCCGGACGTCGACTGGAACTACTCGCGCTGCCGCTCGCAGCGGGTGGCGTTCCTCGACTCCGTCCAGGCGGTCCGCTTCGCCCTCGGCGCCGCTCTGTACGACGTCGGCCTCGACGTCGAGCGGGTCATCGTCGACCGCGCCGCCGACGCCGACGAGTTCCTCGACCTCCTCGCCGGCATGCCGGGAGAGTTCAACGGCGACGTGCTCCTCCTCCGCGACGACGGCGGCGGCTTCCTCAGCGCCACCGGCCGCGGCGGCGACCGCGTGCTCTACGCCCTCCGGCAGCACGACGTCCGCTTCTACCTCGAGACTCACGAACTGGTGACCGGGCGCGCCGCGCTCGGCCTCACCGCCTGAAGGACACTGCCATGACCGACACCCGCCAGTACATCCTGCTCGTCGACGACGACCGCGGCATCACCGAGGCGCTCTCGTTTGCCCTCGACCGCTCCGGCCGCACGCTCGTCCTCTGCTCCGACGTGGAGTCGGCCGAGATCGCGCTGGCGCGGTTCCCCGTCACCCACCTCGTCACCGACGTCCAGTTCTCCGGTACGTTCGGCTTCGAGGGGCTGCACTTCCTCTCCCGCGTCCGCACGCAGTCGCCCGACTGCCGCATCGTGCTGATCACCGGCTACGCCACCGAACAGCTCCGCCTCGAGGCGCTGCGCCACGGCGCCTCGGAAGTGCTCTCGAAGCCCTTCGACACCGAGGAGCTGGAGACCGCGCTCGGCGCGCTGCCGGTCAGCGAAGAGCCGTACGAGGTGATCCGCATCCCCTCGATCGACGAGATCCTCCGCGGCGACACCATCACCCCCGTCTTCCAGCCGATCGTCCGGATCACCGAGCATGGGGCCACGCCCTTCGGCTTCGAGGCGCTGACGCGCGTGCGGGGCCGCTGGCTGGCCGGCGGTCCGGTGATGCTCTTCGAGTACGCCGCCAAGCGCTCGCGGCTCGCGGAGCTCAACGTCGTGGCCATGGCGCGCTCGCTCGAGGCGGCAACCGTGCTTCCGGAAGACGCGAACGTCTTCGTCAACATCGACCCGCTCACCTTCGACGGACGGCTGCTCGTGCCGTCGCTCAAGTCGGTGGCGCGCCGCACGCGGCTGCCGCTCGACCGCGTCGTGCTCGAGGTGACGGAGCGCTCCGCCTTCCCCGACGACGACGTGGCCGGACGCGTCTTCGACGAGCTGCGCGACCTCGGGCTCCGCTTCGCGCTCGACGACCACGGCTCCGCCTACTCGCACCTCTCCCTGATCAGCCGCATCAAGCCGTCGTTCATCAAGATGAGCCAGACCTTCGGCACCGACTTCGAGAACGACGAGACGAAGGAGCGCATCGTCCGCCACACCGTCTCGCTGGCGAACGACTTCAACTGCGAGACGATCCTGGAAGGGGTCGAGACCGCCACCACCTCGCGCGCCGCCGCGGCGATGGGCGTCCCCCTCGCGCAGGGCTTCCACTACGGGCGCCCGCACGCCGCCGGCCACTGGCTCGGCGCCAAGTCGCTGAGGGCGGCCTGAGGAGCACGCACATGATGACCGGTTCGTTCGTCGCCCTGCTCGCCCTGCTCCTCGCCGCTGCTTTCGCGGCGATCGTGTTCGACCGCGCCCGCACCGAGGCGGCCGGCCTGCGCCTGCTCGTCGAGATGAGCGGCCTGCTGCAGGTGAGCACCACCTTCCGCGACGCCGTGGAGATCGTGCCGGTGTTCGGCCGCCACCTCTTCCCCGCCGTCGACGGCGCGCTCTACATCGGCTCCGGATCCCGCTTCGAGGTCGCCTCGTCGTGGGGTGATGCGACCGGGAACGCCAACACGCACGATCCCCGCTGCGCCGCCGGCGAGCCGTGCGGCGACGACGCGACACTCTGCCTGCCGCTGCTCTCCGCCGGCACCACGATGGGCATGCTCACGCTGCGCTCCCGCGACGGTCAGGCGCTCGAGTCGCGCGTCGGCCTCTTCGCGCACGCCTTCGCCGATCACATTGCCCTGGCGCTGGCAAACCTCCGCCTCCAGGAGACGCTGCGCACGCACGCCGTCCGCGACGGCCTGACCGGCGTCTTCAACCGCCGGCACATGGAGGAGACGCTCGCCTCCGAGCTGCGCCGCAAGAGCCGCACGGGCGTGATCGTCGTCGACGTCGACCACTTCAAGGCCTTCAACGACACCTACGGCCACTGCGGCGGCGACGCGCTCCTGCAGCAGCTCGCCGGCGTGATGCGCAGCTCCTTCAGCGACGACGCGGTCGTCTGCCGCTACGGTGGCGACGAGTTCGTGATCGTCCTCCCCGACACCCGCCCCGAGCTCGTGCGCGAGCGCGCCGAACGGTTCCGCGAGGCCGTCCGCGCGCAGCGCCTCCATGCCGACGGCGCCACCCTCGGCGGCGTCACCGTCTCGGTGGGCTTCGCCTATGCCCCCGATCACGCCAACACGATCGACGGCCTCATCGCCGCCGCCGACCGCGCCCTCTACACCGCCAAGACCGCTGGACGCGACCGCGTCGCCTCGCCGCCGCCGCAGGCCCTCGGCCGCGACGCCGCCTGATTCGCCAGGAGAACTAGACCCATGAGCGCACTCGAACAAGGATCTCTCGACCGCCGCACCGCTCCCCGGCTGCGCGTTGCCGGCACGATTCCCGCGCTGATCGGACGGGGCGACGGCGCCCTGATCGACCTCAGCGAGCGGGGAGCGAAGATCCGCCACTCGACGATGATCCGCCGCGGCGCCGTCGTGCGCATCAGCTTCCAGTGGCACGGCGCGCGGTTCTCCGCCTCGGCCGAGGTGCTCTCCTCGCGCGTGGTCAGCCTCGGCACCGAGACCACGCCGGCCATGTACGAGTCGCGCCTCCGCTTCACCTGCGTGACCGACGAAGCGGGCCGCGTGCTGGGCCGCGTGCTCGAGGCGCTCGCCGGACGCGACATGCGCCGCTGGGTCGCGAACATGCGCGGCTGGGACGACGAGATCGTCGCCGCCCCGTCGGTGCCGGCAACCTCCTACCTCCGCTGCCGCCTCTTCGGCGTGCGATGGGAAGTGAAGTGCACGAACGAATTGGAGCAGCCCGAGGATGGTTTTCTGCTTCCGGCGAGCATCGACGACAATGAGATCGTCAGACTGTGCGCGGACTACTCGCGCGCAGATGCCGACGGGCGCCGCGTGATGCGCCTCATGGCTGCCGCCGCCGTCGAGGAGTCGCTCGCGGCCGCGGGCCGGAGCCCGTCGACGAGATCAGCATGAGCCGGGTCACTCCGGCACTTGCATGCCGGAGAGCCGTTGAAGATCGTCGTAGCCGACCACCACATGATCATCCGCCGGGGGATGCAGTTGATCGTGGCGAAGCGTCCCGGATGGAACATTACGGAGGCGGCGGATGCCGAGGAGCTGTTCGCCGCGTTGCGCCGCGAGCGCTTCGACGTCGTCGTGCTCGACCTCATGCTGCGCGACCGCAGTGCCGTCGACCTCATCGCCGAGGTGCGGAGAGACCATGTCGCGGTGCCGGTGCTCATCCTCGCCTCGTATCCGGAGGAGCAGTACGCGCTGCACGCCCTCCGCGCCGGCGCGCGCGGCTACGTGCAGAAGGACAGCACCGCGGACGAGATCCTCGAGGCCATCGAACGGGTGGCCGCCGGACGCACGTGGCTCAGCGACGCCGTCAACGAGCAGATGGCGCAGGAGATGATCAACCCTTCCTCGCGCGCGCCGCACGAGCTCCTCTCTCCCCGCGAGTTCGAGGTCTTCCGCCTCATCGCCGCCGGCCGCAGCATGACGGCCATCGCCGCCGCCCTCGGCGTCAGCGTCAAAACCGCCAGCACCTACCGCGCCCGCATCCTGGAGAAGACCGGCTTCGAAGGGAACGCTGACATCGTCGCCTACGCGATTCAGAAAGGGCTGAGGGACAAGGGCTGACGTTGTAGGAAACGTCCTGCAACAAACGGTGCGATCGTCCGATACCCGGAATCGCCGCCTCCACCTATTGTTCCGTCATTCCTGCGGAAAGACGCGCCCGGGTCGCGCGTCTCCACAACATGCGACTACTGTTCGTCGAGGACGATCCTGCCGACGTCGAGCTGACGGTCGCGGAGCTGCGCCGCTTCGGCTTCGCGCCGGACTGGGAGCGCGTCGACTCCCTCGAGGGGCTGCTGCACGCGCTCGAGAACGGCTCCTGGTCGGCGATCCTCTGCGACTACTCGATGCCCGGCTTCGACGGGCGGCGCGCGCTGGAAGTCGTCCGCGAGCGCGACCGGGAGATCCCCTTCATCGTCGTCTCCGGCATCATCGGCGAGGAGCGCGCGGTCGACGTGATCCGCTCCGGCGCCAACGACTTCATCTCCAAATCCCACCTGGCCCGGCTCGGGCCCGCGCTCCAGCGCGAGCTGCGCGACGTCCAGCTCCGGGAGGAGCGGCTCAACCTCTTCACCGCCCTCCGCCGCTCCGAGGACCGCTACCGCCGCATCTTCGAGAACGCACCGGTCGGCGTCGCCGTCGGCACGCCCGACGGCACGCTCCTCACCGCCAACGAGCGCTTCACCCGCATCGTCGGCAGATCGCGCGACGACATCGTCGGGCGGCGCTTCTCCGAGCTCGCGGGCGAGAACCGCCCCGCCGGCGACGATCCCACGCGCGGCGAGCGCCGCTTCGTGCGCCCCGACGGGCAGGTGGTCTGGACCTCGATCTCCGTCGCCCCGATCACCTCGGACACGCACGAGGTGGAGCAACTGGTCTGGCTCGTCGAGGACATCACCGCGACGCGGCAGCAGGAGCAGGAGCTGCAGCGCCGCAACGTGCAGCAGGTGGTCGTGGCGAACCTCGGCCAGGCGGCGCTCCGCGGCGAGCCGGTCGAGGCGCTCGTCGCCGAGGCGGCCGAGCTCGTGAAGCGGCTCCTCGACGTCGAGGCCAGCAAGGTGCTGCGGAAGACCGACACCGGGTTCCGCGTCGTCGGCGGCAGCGGCTGGGATCCGGCGGCGTCGGGCAGCATCGACCTCGAGGAGCCCACCGCCTCGCAGGCGGCGTACACCCTCGCCTGCGAGGCGCCGGTCGTGGTGCACGACCTGCGCGCCGAGACCCGTTTCGTCCCCTCCCCCTTTCTCCTCGCGCGCGGCGTCGTCAGCGCGATCAGCGTTCCGATCGGCACCGCGCGCACGCCGGCCTGGGGAGTGATCGGCGCCTTCTCCACCACGCCGCGCCAGTTCGCGAGCGTCGACCTGGAGTTCCTCCGCTCGGTGGCGACCGTGCTGGCGCAGGCGCTGGAGCGCGATCGCTTCGATCAGCAGCTCGTGCTGCACGCCGCGCAGCAGAGCGCGATCGCGGAGCTGAGCCGCGTCGCCCTCAAGTCGGTCGACGACGCGATCGAGATCGCCTGCAGGACCGTCGGCGACGTCCTCGACGTCGAGCATGCGGTCTTCTTCGAGCTCGACGAGGCGTCACTCACCCTCCATTACCGCGCCGGCGACGCCTGGGCGCCGGCCGCGCGGATGAACGTGCCGCTGGAAGACGCGTCCGCGGTGGCCGAGGCAATGCGGGAGAACCGCGCCGTATCGCTCGACGCGAGCCGTGCCGGCGCCGCCGGACTGGCCGCCGGTCTGGCGATGCCGGTCTCCAGCACGACCGCGAAGATCGGCGCGCTCGCCGCGTTCACGAAACAGCCGCGGAAGTTCGTCGAGACCGACGTCGAGTTCCTGCAGTCGGTCGCGAACATCCTCGCCGAGGCGGTGGAGCGGGAGCGGGCGCGGCGCGCCCTCGCCGCGTCGGAAGAACGCCACCGTGAGGTCATCGAAGGGGCGACCGAGATCATCTTCACCCTCACCACCGAGGGGACGTTCACCTCCCTCAACTCTGCCTTCACCAACATCACCGGCCTGCCGGCCGCGGAATGGATCGGCCGCTCATTCGCCGAGTTGATGCATCCCGACGACACCCGGCCGACGATGGAGCTGTTCGAGACCATCGTCGCGCAGCAGGAGTCGGTGGCAACCGAGGTGCGGGTGATCGCGCGCGACGGCGTGGTGGTGCTCGAGATCACCGCCTTCCCGAAGGTCGAGCAGGGCCGCACCGCCGCCGTGTACGGCTTCGCGCGCGACATCACCGAGGGGCGGAAGGTGGAGCGGGAGCGGCAGCGGCTGACCCGCAACCTGCAGTTGCTCCTCGAGTCGACCGTCGAGGGGATCCTGACGGTCGACCTGGCGGGGCGCTGCACGATGTCCAACCGCGCCGCGGCGGAGATGCTCGGCCGCTCGCAGCACGAGATGGTCGGCGCCACGCTGCAGGCGCTGCTCAACGGCGACGAGCGCGCCGCCATCGGGCAGATCGTGGCGGTGGCGCGCAGCGGCGAGGTGCGCTCGGTCGCGAACAGCACGTTCTACCGCGCGGACGGGACGCCCTTCCCCGTCGAGTATTCAGCCGCGCCGATCGCGGATGCCGGCGTGCGCCTCGGCGTCGTCATCAGCTTCAGCGACATCACCGAGCGGCGGAAGCTGGAGGCGAAGCTCGAACAGGCCAACCGCCTCGGCTCCCTCGGCCGCCTCGCCGCCACCATCGCCCACGAGTTCAACAACGTGCTCATGGGCATCTCGCCGTTCGTGGAGGTGATCCGCCGCGGACGCAACCTCGAGAGCTCCCTCGACCACATTACGCGCGCGGTGCAGCGCGGCAAGCGCATCACCCAGGACATCCTCCGCTTCACCCAGCCGGCGCAGCCGGTGCGCACCGCCATCGAGGTGGGGCCGTGGGTCGACAACGTCACGCTCGAGGCGCGCTCGCTCATGCCGCACGGCTGCGTGGTGATGGCCTCGGTCGATCGCGGGCTGCGCATCGACGGCGACGCGACGCAGCTCCAGCAGATCTTCACGAACCTGATCCTCAACGCGCGCGACGCGATGCCGCACGGCGGGACGCTGACGATCGAGGTGCGGCGGGAGCAGGCCGGGACGCGGCTGCCGTTCGCGGTCGAGCAGCCGGAGCGCTTCGCCCACATCATCGTGCGCGACACCGGCGTCGGCATGAGCGTCGAGACGCAGCAGCACATCTTCGAGCCGCTCTTCACGACCAAGAAGAACGGGACCGGCCTCGGGCTGCCGGTCGCGCACCAGGTCGTGCAGCGCCACGGCGGCGAGCTGTTCGTCGAGAGCGCGCCGGGCGAAGGGACGGCGTTCCACGTCTTCCTGCCGCTGACCGACCAGCTGGAGACCCGCCCCGCCGAGGCGCCGCCGCAGGCTGCCTCGTCCGCGACGGCGCACCGCGTCCTGCTGGTCGAGGACGACGTCAACGTGGCGGCGGGCCTGGTGACGCTGCTGGAGATGCAGGGCCTGCACGTCGACCTCGCCGTGACGGGCGAGGAGGCGATCCGCCGCGTCGACGAGCTGCACCCCGACGTCGTCGTCCTCGACGTCGGCCTCCCCGACATGGACGGCACGAACGTCTACCGCACCATCGCCGAGCGCCACCCCGACCTCGCGGTGGTCTTCTCCACCGGCCACGCCGACCGCGGAAAACTCGACACGCTCCTGGAGCGCCCCCGCGCCGCCTTTCTCCTCAAACCCTACGAAAGCACCGCCCTGCTGGCCGCGATTCAGGAGGTGTTGCGGTGAGGCGCGGCGGCATCAAGTGGCCGGGCCAAGACACTCTTCATGCCAGATACCAGGAACACCGTCGAGCGTGTAGAGCTCATCACCGCCGTGATGAAACCCGACGGACTTCACTGTCGCGACGCGGCCCGCATACTCCAACTGCGCGGGTTGAAGCTGGTTGTGCCATCGCCAGTCGCGAAGAAACGTTTCGAGAGCCTCACGGGAGACCACTCTCACGGTCGAACCTTCGGGATATTCAGCTTCGTAAGGACCGCGCGTTTTACCCATATGAACGGGCTTTCACCGCGTCTCCTCTGCCGAACACCGTTCGGCGACGCCGGGTAACCAGACCCACATGCGGAACCGCAGAACACGGATTCGTGCGACCGTTGCGGGTGTACCGCACCGCGGACATCGCACGAGCCACAGCACAAGAACCAAGATCAAGATCAGCCACGCCGAAGCCGATCGCCGCCCCGCCGGCGAAAAACGCGAGAACGAGCATTCTATATCTGGACCGTAAACGTCTCATCGCACCGCCTCGAGTTTCGGTGCTCCTTACTCCTTGTGGCCGCGGTGATCTGCGCGACGGATCGAGTCGCGCAAGCGAATCAACAGTCGGACGACACGAAGTGCCGGCGCCACCACCGGATTCAGGTACCAGTATCTATGCCGGAAGTGGTTTCTCGCCAGCGTCCGCGACCACTCGTCGGCCGCTTTCTCACGATCGTGCGTGCCGCCCACCGTCGAGGCGATGTGATGGCCGATCTCGTGATAAAGCGTCGATGCCAGCGCGAGATCCTGGAAAACGGGCAGCCGTAAGAGAACTGGCGGCGAATCACTCAGGACGTTATCCACCAGCAGCTCGATCCACGGTTCTTCTGTCCGTTTGCGAGGGTGGTATATCGCGCAGCTTTCACTTGCGCGCCATTTCCGTCCCTTCAATCTCCACGTCCGCGCCGGCCTTGCCGTGGCGGCGTTCGTCAGAACGACCGATCTGAGCCCGGCGAGATACTGCGGCGGAACCGTGGCTAGCAGACGACGGATCGCCTTTGCAGGGCGCGACACGGCCGGCGCTTGGCACAAGTGTCGTCAATTTCCACGATCACATCTCCAGAGATCGGTTGCGGTCCGGCCGGGTCATGCTCCATTCGGTCACTCTTTGCGCTCGTCGACGTGTTCTTCGCCCCCCATTCATGCGCCGCCGGAGCCCATTCATGCACCTTCCGGGTCCATCACGCGACTCCGGATATGCCTCAACGGCCTCCAGGACATGCTTAGTGGCCTCCGACACATGCTTCATGGCCTCCCCGAACATGCTTAATGGCCCCCCGGACATGCTTAGTGACCTCTCCAGACATGCTTAATGGCCTCCCCAGACATGCTTCATGGCGTCCCAGACATACTTAATGGCCTCCCCGGACATGCTTAGTGACCTCTCCAGACATGCTTAGTGGCCTCCCCAGACATGCTTCATGGCGTCCCAGACATGCTTCATGGCCTCCTCAGACATGCTTAGTGGCCTCCTCAGACATGCTTAGTGGCCTCCCGGACATGCTTAATGGCCTCCCAGACATGCTTAGTGGTCTCCGCGGGGTCGTTAGTCTCGGCTGGAGGACAGTTCTCGGCACCTCGACACATGCTTCATAGAGTCGCCGAGTCCATTAAGCATGTCTGGGACTCCACTAAGCATCTCCAGACATAGTTGCGCGTCCTCCCGAGGGGACGCGTCAGGGCCGCGGGGTCGTGAAGCGGCGGACGGCGGCGGTCAGCTCTGCCGGGTCGATCGGTTTCTTCAGATACTCGTCGAATCCGGCGGCGAGCGCGAGGCGGCGGTCGTCGGGGTGGCCGAAGGCCGTCAGGGCCAGGACGGGCGTGGTGCTCGCCGGCGACGGCAGCTTCCGGACGGCGCGCAGGAATGCGTACCCGTCCTCTTCCGGCATCGCCAGATCGCAGACGACGACGTCCGCGGAGAAGCTGCTGAACTCCACGACCCCTTCGCGCACCGAGCTCGCCGCCGCGACCTCGGCGTTCGCGCGGCGGAACACCCCGACCACGAGATCGCGGGTGACGTCCTGGTCGTCGATGACGAGCACGCGCACGCCGCGCAGCTCGGACAACTTGTGGTCCCCCGCGCCCGCGATGCGCCGCACGTTCGCCTCCGCGGCGCGCGCGGCCGGAGAGGCCCCTTCCAGGACCGGCAGCTCGACCGTGAACATCGCTCCCCGCCCCAGCCCTTCGCTCGCCACGCGAATGCGGCCGCCGTGCAACTCGACGAGCGATCGGGCGATGGAGAGGCCGAGGCCGATCCCCTGGTGCGTGCGGGTCATCGACGCGTCTTCCTGTGTGAACGGCTCGAAGACATGCGGCAGGTAATCGGGCTCGATGCCCCGCCCGGTGTCCTGGACGGTCAGCCGCACCACCGGCCCCGCACCGGCGACGCGCACGGTGATCGTGCCGCCGCGCGGCGTGAACTTCACCGCGTTCGAAAGGAGGTTCCAGACGATCTGCTGCAGCCGCCCTTCATCGCCGAGGACCTGCGGCAGGCGGGAGGGGATGCTCGCGAGCACGTCGATCTCCTTCGCGACCGCGGCCGGATGCACGGTGGTGATCGCCGCCTGCACGACCGGGCCGACCTCCACCGCGGCGGGCGTGAACGTCATCTTCCCCGCCACGATGCGCGAGACGTCGAGGACGTCGTCGATGAGCTGCGCCTGCACCTCGGCGCTCGTCACGATCGCGGCGATCGCCATCCGCGCCTCGTCTTCCGGAAGGCCGAGGGACAGCATCTTCGCCCACCCGATCACGGCCGTCATCGGCGTGCGCAGCTCGTGAGAGAGCGTCGCGAGGAACTCGTCCTTTCTCCGGCTCGCATCCTCGAGCGCCTTCTTCGCCGCCAGCTCGTCCGAGACGTCGCGGAACTCGAGCACGGCGCCGGCGCCTTCGCCCTGCTCGAACGGGGCGAGCGAGCAGGCCACCGGAAACGGCGAGCGATCCTTCCGGACGAACAGGTCGGGATGATTCTTCAGCGGCTCGCGCCGGAGGCGGGCATTCCGGATCGGGCACGTCTCCACGTCGTGACCTCCCTGCTCCGGCAGCGCGTGGAGCACGTCGTGAAACGGCGCGCGGGCGAGCTCCGCGAGCGCGTACCCGGTCTCCCGCACCGCCGCGGGATTCATGTACGTGGCGACGCCTCGCTCGTCGAGCATGAGCAGGCACGACGCCGCGTTTTCGGCGATGGTCCGGATGAGCCCATTCGCACGCTCCAGCTCCGCCGTCCGCGCCTCCAGCGTGTCCTTCGCGGCGACGAGCTCCTCTTCCGCCTTCTGCCGCGCGAGGCGGATCGCCTGCGCGTTCTGGAACGCCACGGCGCGGAGTTGTTCGTCTTCCTGGTCGAGGTGGATGTCCACGTCTCAGCGGCCCCCGAGCCGTTCGGCCGCCAGCCGGGTTCCGTCGACCCGCGCGCGGATCTTCGCGAACGCGGTCTCGCGCGTGGTAGAGGTATCGTCGCTGAAGGGCGAGAACCCGCAGTCGTCGGTCGTGCCGAGCTGCGCGACCGGGATGTATTCGGCCGCCTCCAGCACCCGCTCGCAGACTTCCTCCGGCGTCTCGACGTGCGGATCGATCGGCGCGACGACGCCGACGAAGACGCGATGCTCCGGCTTCATGAATTTGCGGATGTTCCTGAGCACCTGCAGGCGGTCTTTCTCCCCCGCGAGCGCGATATAGAAATTGCCCGCCTTGAGCTGAAAGAGACCCGGGAGCAGTTCGGCGTAATCGACTTCCGCGCTGTGCGTCGAGTCGCGGTCGCCGCCCGGACAGGTGTGCACGCCGATCCGTGCCCGCTCCTCGGCGGTGAAGCGCGAGAGGGCGAGGTTGTTCAGATCGACGAAGCTGTTCAGCAGCTCGCCCGTCGGGTCGATCTTCACCGCAAGCCGCGCCTCGGTGAAATCGATCTGCACCTTGTACGCACCTTTCGCGAAGCACCGCCGGATCTCCGTCTCGTGCTGCGACAGCAGATCGTCGATGAACTGCTCGCGCGGATAGC
This sequence comes from Thermoanaerobaculia bacterium, assembly GCA_036399015.1. Lineage (GTDB taxonomy): Bacteria > Acidobacteriota > Thermoanaerobaculia > Gp7-AA8 > Gp7-AA8 > QHVT01. The sequence continues at coordinate 29,396 of DASWNW010000021.1, forward strand.
CCGGAATTCCCTCCGCCGGGTACATGAGGCTCAAGGCGGAGGGGGAGATGACGGCCTGCTTCAGCGGCACGTGCGCGTACCGCGCGGCGACCTCGAGATACGTATCGGCGAGGCGCTTGTAGCGGAAGGGGCCGGCCGTGAGGCGCGGCATCCGCCGCGTATGACCGGCGGAGAAAGGGATCTTGAAACCGTCCGGGGCGGTGTTCGGCAGCCCATGGACCGAGTAGGTCCAGAAGTTGTGGTACTTGCGCTGCTCGCCGTCGGTAATGACGGGCGAGCCGGTCTCCTCGAAACGGGCGATCGTGTCGCGGATGGCCGAGTCGTACAGAGGGTCGAGCGCCGGATCTTCCGCGTTCCCGTCCGCCACGGCCTCGATCAGTTCCAGAGGCCGGGGAATGCTTCCGATCGGTTCCGTCGGAATCGTCAACATACGCAATACGCCCCTTCGGCAGGCCTGATCGTAAGTGTTTGTCAGGAAAACCTGTAAGGCTCGTTGCAAGAACGGAACCTCTGGCGCCGGTTCTTGCATAGCTCAGGTGTAATGTCGGTCGAAAAATCGGTGAGTGCAGGCACTGCGGACGCGATCGTCCAGCCGCGGGAAATGACGGCGGCGTCGGTCGCGCGCGGTCTGCGCGAGCTGTCGATGCTCACGCGGGCAACGGTCGCCGGGAAAGAGCTGCGCGACCGGATCGTCGAGCACGCCCGCCAATTCTTCGGCGCCGACGCCGTCGCGATGTGGCGGCTCGAGTCGCGCGAACGGGTGTGGCGGATCGCGGCCACCACCGGCTTGTCGGCCGACTACTCGGCCTTCGCCATCGAGGCGCCGGCGGATGGGAACGTCGCCTCGATCCTTCCCGGACCGCTGCTCATCGGCGATGCGCGGGCGTGGCCGGTCGTCGACGCACGCCGGACGCTGTACGACAGCGAAGGGATCGAGTCGTTTCTCGTGCTCCCGCTCAGCATCCGCGGTGAGACCTCCGGCACGATCACCTGTTACTACCGCACCCCGAAGACCGAGGCGAACGAGGTGGAGCTCGACGCGGCGGCGGCCTTCGGACAGATCGCGTCGACCGCGCTCTCGACCGAACGCTACGACCAGCTCGGGGACGTCGTGCGCGACGTCGCGGGCCGTCTCGACCTCGACGCCATCGTGCAGCGCATCACCGACGCCGCCACCACCCTCACCGGCGCGCAGTTCGGCGCCTTCTTCTACAACGTGCTGCGCGAGGACGGCGAGGCGTACACGCTCTACACGATCTCCGGCGTGCCGCGCGAGCACTTCTCGAAGTTCCCGATGCCGCGGAACACGCACGTCTTCGCGCCGACGTTTGCCGGGACCGGCATCCTGCGCAGCGCGAACATCCTCAACGATCCGCGCTACGGAAAGAACGCGCCGTACCACGGCATGCCGGCCGGACACCTGCCGGTGGTCAGCTATCTCGCCGTGCCGGTGAAGTCGCGCACGGGCGAAGTGCTGGGCGGCCTGTTCTTCGGCCATCAGGACGAGGGGGTGTTCGGCGAGACCGAGGAGAAGATCGCCGACGCGCTGGCGGGACATGCCGCCGTGGCCCTCGACAACGTCCGGCTGTACGAGTCGCTCGAGCGCGACCGCGCGGCGCTGCGGAAAGAGGAGCGGCGGTATCGCTCGCTCGTCCTGGCCACGCCGACGCGGCAGGCCATCGCCACCATCAGTCCCGACGGCTCGATGCAGCCGTCGACCTCCTGGCAGGAGATCACCGGCCAGACCGCCGCCGAGATGAGCGGCCGTGGGTGGCTGCAGGTCGTGCATCCGAGCCACCGCACGCGCGTCGCCGAAGCGTGGGACGCCGCGTTCGCTGCCGGCAAGGTGTACGAAGACCAGTACCTGCTGCTGCAGACCGACGGCTCCTACCGCTGGTTCGCCGACAAGACGGTGCCGATCGCCGGCGACGACGGCGCGATCGAGGAATGGATCGGGACGGCCATCGACGTGCACGACCAGCACGTCACACAGGAGGGCCTCGCCTTTCTGGCCAGGGCGAACGAGATCTTCGCCTCCTCGCTCGACTATCGCGAGACGCTGAAGAACGTCACGTTCCTCGCGGTGCCGCGCATCGCCGACTGGTGCGCCGTGGACATGTCCGCCGACGCCGGCGACCAGCTTCGGACCCGTCTCGCCGTCGCGCACTCCGACCCGGCCAAGATCGCACTGGCCGAGGAGCTCTACCGGAAGTTCCCGCCCGATCCCGAGACCGACGCCATCTACCGCGTCATGAAGACGGGCACGGCGGAGCTGGTGCCGTTCGTCCCGGACGAGCTGCTCGTGAAAGCGGCGCGCGGCGAGGAGCATCTGCGGATGATCCGCGAGCTCGGGATCATGTCGTTCATGATCGTGCCGCTCCGCTCGCGCGGCGACGTGGTCGGGACGATCACGTTCGTGGCCTCGGATCGCCGTTACTCCGCGCGCGACCTGGCACAGGCCGAAGAGCTGGCCTACCGCGCCTCCATCGCCATCGAGAACGCACGGCTGTACAGCGCCGCGCAATCGGCCAATCGCGCCAAGGACGAGTTTCTCGCGACCCTCTCGCACGAGCTGCGCACCCCGATGACGGCGGTCCTCGGCTGGTCGCGCATGCTGAAGCTCGGCCTCAGCGACACGGAGGCGCAGGTGGCGATCGACGCCATCGAGCAGAGCGCGACCGCGCAGGCGCAGCTCATCGAAGACGTGCTCGACGTCTCGCGCATCATGTCCGGGAAGCTGACGTTCGATCCCCGCCCGACCGATCTGCGGACCGTCGCGCAGGCCGCGATCACCACCGTGCATCCCGCCGCCGTGGCGAAGGGCATCGAGATCCTGACCGCCATCCCGCCGATGCTCCCGCCGGTGCCGGCCGACGAGGGACGGCTCCAGCAGGTCGTCTGGAACCTGCTGGCGAACGCCATCAAGTTCACCCCGCGCGGCGGAACCGTCACGTTGCGCATCGCGCACGAGGGGTCTCTCGTCCGCCTGCTCGTCGCCGACACCGGCGAAGGCATCGACCGCGCGTTTCTGCCCTACGTGTTCGAGCCGTTCCGGCAGGCCGACAGCTCCACCACGCGGCCCCATGGCGGCATCGGGCTCGGCCTGGCCATCGTCCGCTCGCTCGTCGAGATGCACGGGGGCCGCATCAGCGTGACCAGCGAGGGGAAGGGGCGCGGTGCCACGTTCGCCGTCCAGTTGCCGGTGCTCGAGGCGGCGCCGGCGATCTCCGCTTCGACTCCCCAGCGCGCCGTGCTCCCGGCCGCCTCCGATTCTCTCCCGTCGCTGGCGGACGTCACGGTGCTCGTGGTCGACGACCAGCCGTTCACCCGCGACGTCGTCGCCGCGATTCTGCGGCGGACCGGCGCGATCGTGCAGACCGCGTCGTCGGTCCGCGAGGCGCTGCAGATCTTCCGGAAGCTCGAGCCGCACGTCGTGGTGTGCGACATCGCCATGCCGGACGAGGACGGATACGTGTTCCTTCGCGAGGTGCGCGGGCGCCCCGACGCGCTGCGGACGACGCCGGTTCTCGCGCTGACCGCGTTCGGGCGGCCGGAGGACCGGATGCGCGCGCTGGACGCCGGTTTCAACGCGTACCTCAAGAAGCCGGTCGACCCGGCGGAACTGGCGGAGTCGGTGCAGCGCCTCGCGGCGCGTCCGTAACGGTGGGAAGCGAGCGAAGTATGATGAGGCAATGCCCTACAACCTGAGCCGCTTCGGCTTCGGGGACATGATGGATTGCCGCGGCCGGATCCGCGACCTCTTCCCGAACGATCCGCCGACGGTCGAAGACGCGGCGGAACGCGCCGTCGAGTTCTTCCACCGGGAGCTGGTCGACGACGACGGCGCGCCGGCGTGCGCGCTGGTGCGGTTCTTCAAGACCCACCCCTACCGCGATCTGCCGGAGGAACTGCAGGAGGCCGTGCGCGAGGCCACTCCCGCGGCAGCCTCGATCGACGACCTGCGCTGTCTGACGCTCGTGGCGACGCGGGGCGACCGGCCGGACTGGAACTCGCGCCTGACGTCCCGCGGCCACCGGGCCATCCCGCTCATGAGCGTGGAGATGGTGCAGCAGGCGCCGATGATCGCGCAGCTCATCACGCAGCTCGGACTGCCGATCGCCAACGTCGTCCGCCCCTCCCCCACCCTGCTCCTCGACCAGGAGCAGACGACGCACAACGTCTTCTTCGTGCCGCGGGCGCTCGGCAGTCCGCACATCGTGGCGCAGGAGGAGTTCGTCGTCCGCCACGGCATCCAGTCGGTGCTCGGTTTCGGAGGACTGCTCGCGTCCGGCGATCTCTTCGCCGTGATCCTCTTCTCGAAGGTCGCCATCTCCCCCGACGCCGCCGATCAGTTCCGGGTGATCGGCCTGAACCTGAAGATCGCGATCCTGCCGTACGCCCGGAGGACGCTCTTCCGCGACCGCTGATCGACGGCGCGCGGCGCCTGTCTCACGGCTCGAGCTTCATCAGCCGCTCCCAGCCTTCGCGCACCACCTGCTCGCATTCGCAGGCCCGGCGCTCGAGACCTTCCGGGTCGGTGATGGTGATCGCGCCGCGCGCATGGCCGATCAGTCCGTCTTTCGCGAGCTCGTTGATCGCCACGGTCACACCGGCGCGGCGGACGCCGAGCATGTGCGAGAGGAAGTCGTGCGTCAGCTCCAGGGTATCGCTGCCGACGAAGCGGCGGGAGACCAGCAGCCACTTGGAGAGCCGCCCTTCGAGCGGATGGAGGCGGTTGCAGACGGCGTTCTGCGACACATGGTCGACGTAGATGCTCGAGTAGAGCAGCACGGCATTGCGGAACGCCTCTTCCGAGGCGAACGCCTGGCGCACCGCCTCGGTGCGGACCCGGGTCATCGGTCCCGGCACCTGCGCGATGGCCTCCGAACGGGTCGGCAGCGATGCCAGCGCGCTCTGCAGGGGCGTCGCCCCGTCTCCACCGACGACCGCCACCTCGACGGTGCCGCCGCTCTCGTCCGTGCGCACCACCGAGACCATCGTGCCGAGGTCGGGGAACAGCACGTGCGACGGAGTGACATGCCCCTCCTGCAGGACCTCGCCGCATCGGGTAACGACCACCTCCGGCCGTAACCGGTCGAGAGCCTCGGGGGAAAGAGTGGCGAGAAGGCGGTTGCTGCTCCGCCGCGACTGCGGCGGCTGCGGCTCACGAGGCATGATGTGTTCCTTCCGGCGCCTGTGTACAACGGCGACGACAGAAGGAATGAACACGCGCCTTGCGCCCAACCCGATGTCGACGGGGCGCCGTGAGGCAGCCCACGAACTGCGGCAGAATGCCGCGTACTGAAGAGAACTGGCCCGGCAGTCGCGAAATGCCCGTTTGCCGGCTGATCGCCAGTGTTATCGACCGTACAGACCTGCGGCCGTGCGGCACCGTAACCTCTGCAGAACCAACGAGAGACCCCCTATGATGCACCGCGTTCTAGTCATCGAAGACGAGCCGGCAACACAGACGCTGTACCGTGCCATGCTGAGCACGCGGGGGATCGACTGCACGATCGCCGGCGACGGGGAGCAAGCCCTCGCGATGATGCGGCGCACGCGCTTCGACGCGGTCGTGCTCGATCTCCTGCTGCCGAAGGTGAACGGCTTCGAGGTCCTGCGCGAGCTGAAGTGCACGTCGCGCGACACGCTGGCGCGCGTGATCGTCTGCACCGCCGTGGCGGAAGAAACGCTGCGCGACTGCACGGAGCTCCGGCTCGTCCACCGGGTGATGTTCAAGCCCTTCGACGTGTGGCAGCTCGCCGACGAGGTGCTCAGCGCGGCGGGAATCGCCGCCGACGCCCCCGCCGTGGTCCCCGGCGGCCACCAAATCGGCGCGGCACTGCTGCGCATCGTGAACTGACGATGACCCACCGGCGCCACCACGATCTCCCCCCGCACCTCCGCCCCTCCGGCGAGTCGCCCCGTCTGTACGAGGAGCTGCCGCTGCTCGAAGAGCACCCGCCGCTTCCCGAGCCGGACCCGCGCGACCCGCGGAACGAAGAGCCGCCGCCGCCCGATCCCTTCCTGCGCCGCTGACGATTCGATGGTTCCTCGGGGTTCCTCGGAGTTCCTCGGGTTCCTCGGGGAAGGTGGCGACGATCCGCCGAGGAACTCCGAGGAACCCCGAGGAACCCCGAGGAACCGCCCTCACCCCAGCGCTGCCGCCAGGTCGCCGATCAGGTCCTCGGCATGCTCGAGGCCGACCGATACCCGCAGCAGGTTCTCCGCCGTCCGGCTGCCCGGCCCCTCGCTCGAGTTGCGGTGCTCGATCAGGCTCTCCACGCCGCCGAGCGAGGTGGCGCGGACGAAGAGGCGCGTCTTTGCCGCCACCGCCAGCGCCTCCGCCGGCCCGCCCCGCACGAGGAAGGAGAGCATCCCACCGAACGCCGACATCTGCCGCCGGGCCACGTCGTGACGCGGGTGCGACTCCAGGCCGGGGTAATAGACCGCCTCCACCCGCTCGTGCGACGCCAGGAACCGCGCCACCGCCATCGCGTTCTCGCTGTGCACCCGCATCCGCGCGGCGAGCGTGCGGATCCCCCGCAGCACCAGCCAGGAGTTGAACGGCGAGGCGACGCCGCCGGTGATCTTGCGCGCGTGCAGCGTCTCCTCGTACAGCGTGTCGGCGGCACGGAAGGCGAGCGAGCCGCCCTGCACGTCGGAGTGGCCGCCGAGGTACTTGGTCGTCGAGTGCAGCACCACGTCGGCCCCCAGCTCGATCGGCCGCTGCAGCGCCGGCGTGGCGAACGTGCCGTCGACGAGGAGCGTCGCCCCCCGCTGGTGGGCGATCTGCGCGAGCGCCGCGATGTCCACCACCTTCATCAGCGGATTCGAAGGCGTTTCCGCCCAGACCAGCCGCGTCTCCTCCCGCATGGCCCGGCGGACGCCGTCGAGGTCCTCCATCGCCACCGCGTCGAACGTGAGGCCCCACTTCTCGAAGTACTCGGCGGCGAGCGCGCGGTAGCCGTAGTAGCAGTCGTCCGGCAGCAGCACGTGCGAGCCGCGCGGCAGGAGCTGCAGGAGTGTGGTCCCGGCGGCCATCCCCGACGCGAACGCCAGCGCGGCGGCGGCGTTGTCGATGGCGGCGAGCGCCTCCTCCAGCCGGTCCTGCGTCGGATTGCCGTCGCGGATGTAGGCGAAGCCTCGTGGGGTATCGCCTACCTCCGATCGCTCGAACGTCGTCGATAGATGCAGCGGCGGGGCGATTGCACCCGTCTCTTCATCCACGTGCATCCCGGCGTGAATCGCTTTCGTCTCGAAGTGCATAGGACGGCGGTAGGATAGCGCCGTCCACGGTATGGCCCGCACAAGACAAGCAGTCGTATTGATCCTCGACGACGACGAGTCGGTCGCCGTCTTCGTGCGCGCCGCGCTGGCGGAGGCGACCTACCGGACCGTCTGGAAGTCGAGGGTCGCCGACGCGATCGCGGCGGTCGAGGAAGAGACGCCCGACCTCGCCCTCATCGACATCGAACTGGGCGGCGACGAGCATGGCTGGGAGCTGATCCGCGTCCTGCGCGCCAATCCCCTCACCAGCGGCATCCCCGTCATCATGCTCACCGGGTCGGCCGACACGCTGAACCGCGAGCGCTCGCTCCGCCTCGGCGCCGACCGCTATCTCATCAAGCCGGTGCGTCCGGAGACCATCCGGCGCGTGGTCGAGGAGATGCTCTCCGTCCGCGACGACATGTGGTGGACGATGACGCTGCGCAGCGACCAGGCGGCGCGGCTGCGCGAGCTGTTCTTCGATCCCACCACCGAGGTGCCGACCCTCGGCGTCGTCATCGACGACCTGCGGCGCATCGTCGAGGCGGGCGAGACGCTGTCGGTGTTCTGCATCGAGGTCGAGCCGCTCTTCCGGATGGGAGAGCGCCACCTGTGGGACGCGTTCGACAACCTCCGCCGCGAGCTGGTGCGCGGGCTGCGCGTGATGGTCGCGCCGATCCTCGGCAACGACGTCGTCATCGGCACGAGCCACTCCGGCGCGAACGACTTCTACTGCTTCAGCCGCGAGCAGCGCTCGACGCCGGTGGCGCAGACGGCGCGGGAGCTGGAGCGGGTCGCCCGCAGCGCCCTCAAGTCGCTGCCGGTCGAGGCGTCGCTCAAGGAAGAGGTGGTGGTCTTCGCCGGCGGCGCGAGCACGCAGCCGCAGCCGATGTCCGCGCCGCGCGTCCTCTACAACGCGGTGCGGGAGGCGAAGGACACCGCCGAGCGCCGTGAGACGCGCTACTACCACTCGATGCGCGAGCGCCTGCTCCGCACCGTCCACGACAAGCTGATCTCGACCGTCTTCCAGCCGGTCGTCAACCTCGAGACCCGCACCGTGATCGGGTATGAGGCCCTCTCCCGCGGCCCCTCGGGCACGGAGCTCGAGAACCCGGAAGTGCTCTTCGAGCTGGCGCGCGACTTCGACCTGGTGTGGGACCTGGAGGCGCTCTGCATCCAGAACGTCCTCCCCTGGCTCGACGAGGTCTGCTCGCGCGGCTATCTCTTCTTCAACCTCGAGTCGCACTTCATCCAGCAGCTCCAGCACCGCGGCACCGACGTTTTCGAGCCGTTCTTCAGTTGCAACCGGCAGGTGGTGATCGAGGTGACGGAGCGGAGCGCGATCCGCGACTACCGCACCTTCCGCCGCACCCTGCACGACCTCAAGAGCATGGGCTTCAAGATCGCCATCGACGACTGCGGCTCCGGCTACGCGACGCTCGAGGCAGTCGCCGAGCTGCAGCCCGACTACCTGAAGGTCGGCCACTCCCTCTTCCACGGCGTGGAGGGCGACCCGATCCGCCGCCGCCTGGTGGAGCTGGTGGCCCGCTGCGCCGACACCATCGGCGCCCGCACCATCGCCGAGGCCATCGAGACCGAGGAGCAGCTCACGGTCTGCCGGGATCTCGGCATCAGCGAGGGTCAGGGCTATCTGCTGGCGCGGCCGGCGCCGTGGGAAACGTTCGTGTGATTCGGAATTGAAAATTGAAAATTGAAAATTGAAAAAGCGGAGGAGTCGTCTCGCGCATGCAGGCTCCCGGCTCCGGGCGCGAAGCGCCGCCGCACGCTCCGATCTTTCAATTTTCAATTTTCAATTTTCAATTCATACTCCCGCCTCCATGCTCCACCTCGGGTCCATCGGTAAGACTTCCATCGACGTCGACTTCAGCTTCATCTTCCTGGTGGGGCTGCTGGCGGTGATCAGCTACAACCCCGCGTACGGGGTCGAGTACGCGCTGCTGATCATTCCGGTGGCGTTCGTCAGCGTGCTGGTGCACGAGCTGGCGCACGCGGGGATGATCGCGGCGCTCGGGTTCGGCGCGAGCCAGATCATCCTCGGCGGGATGGGCGGGGTGACGATCAACGCGCGGCGCGCGAGACCGTGGCAGAACCTGCTCATCAGCCTGGCCGGACCGTTCTCGAGCTTCGGGCTCATGTTCCTCTGCATGCTGGCGCAGTCGACGCGCATCGCCGAGACCGACAGGATGCTGCGCGCCTTCCTGCCGTTCATGGTCATGGCGAACCTCTGGTGGGGGATCTTCAACCTTCTGCCGGTCCCCCCTCTCGATGGCGGCCACGCCACCCGCGACTTCTTCCGCCTCTTCCTCGACGAGCGGCGGGCGTTCGTGATCGCGATCTGGATTGCCATCATCGTCGGCGGCGCGGCGGCGGTCTGGCTCTTCGCCCAGCGAAGCTTCCTCGGCGCGTTCTACATCGCCTGGTTCGTCTACATGGCCTACCAGCAGTGGGTGTACTTCCGGCAGCACGGCATTCCGGGCGACTGAACTAGAATCAGGAGTCCTCGAGACCCCGGATGACGATCCCCTCGGAGCTCCCGATGTCCGCGAAGCCGGGCCCCACGCGCTTCCAGCGCGCGAAGCGTGCGCTCGCGCGGCTGGTCCGCGGCGCGAACGCCGTGTCGCGGGACGAGCTCCGCACCAGCGTGGCCATCCTCCGGGCGCAGCAGGAGGCGACGCTCGAGGGCACGCTCGTCGTCGACAACCACGGGAACGTCCTCTCGTACAACCACCGCTTCCTCGAGATCTGGCGCATCCCCGCCGAGGCCGCCGCCCGCGCCGACGACAACGAGCTCCTCGGCTACGCCGCCGAGGCGGTCTCCGACTGGCAATCGTTCATCGAGCTGGTCAACTACCTCTACGAGCATCCGGAGGAGGTCCGGGAGGACGACCGCGTCCCGCTCAAGGACGGACGCACCCTCTCCCGCGCCTCGGTTCCCATCACCGTCGGTGGCGAGATCCGCGGCCGCTCCTGGTACTTCCGCGACATCACCGAGATCGTCAACGCGGAGCGGCTCCAGTCCGCCCTCTTCCGCATCGCGCAGCTCAGCCGCGAGTCTGAGAGCCTCGACTCCTTCTACGCCGCCGTGCACGAGATCGTCGGCGGGCTGATGAGCGCGAAGAACTTCTACATCGCCGAGTACCGGCCCGAGAACGACTCGCTCGCGTTCCCCTACTTCGTCGACGAGCGGGACCCGAAGACCGAGGGGATGAACCCCGGCCGCGGGCTGACCGCGTACGTGCTGCGCACCGGCAAGCCGCTGCTGGCGACGCCGGAAGTCTTCGAGCAGCTCGTGCGCGAGGGAGAGGTCGAGCCGGTCGGCTCCCCCTGCGTCGACTGGCTCGGCGCGCCGCTGCGCACCGGCGACGTCACCTGGGGTGTCATCGGCACGCAGACGTACGCGGAGAGCATCCGCTACACGGAGAAAGACCGGGAGCTGCTGGTCTTCGTCGCGCAGCAGGTCGCCTCGGCCATCGAGCACAAACGGCGCGAGGAGGCGCTCCGCTCGAGCGAGCTGCGCTACCGCCAGATGTTCGAGAACAACCGCGCCGTGAAGCTGCTCATCGATCCCGAGACCGGCGCGATCGTCGACGCGAACATGGCCGCGAGCGACTACTACGGCTACACGCGCGACGAGCTGCTCTCCATGCGCATCTGGGACATCAACGTGCGCGGCGAGGAGCAGGTGCGCGGCGACCTCTCCCGCGCCGCCAGCGCGGAGAAGAAGTACTTCCACTTCCGCCACATGCTCGCCTCGGGCGAGATCCGCGACGTCGAGGTCCACACGGGTCCGATCTTCGGCGGCGGCAAGAGGCTCCTCTACTCGATCGTCCACGACATCACCGAGCGCAAGCGCGCCGAACAGGCGCTGCAGCAGTCGGAGGAGAAGTACCGCGTCATCTTCGACTACGCGCCGGTCGGCATCTACCAGTCGACGCGCGACGGCCGCTTCGTCACCGCGAACACCACACTCGCGCGGATGCTCGGCTACGACTCGGTCGAGGAGCTGCTCTCGAAGAACCTCGAGCGCGACGTCTACTTCGACACCACGCAGCGGGAGGAGCTGATCCGCCGCTTCGAGCCCTTCGCCTACGCCACGAACGTGGAGCTGCGCTGGAAGCGGAAGGACGGCTCGCCGATCTGGGTGAAGATGAACGTGCACGGCATCCGCTCCTCGCACGGCACGCTCTTCTTCGAGGGCTTCGTCTACGACGTCACCGAGCAGAAGCGCGCCGAGGAGGCGGGCGCCGCGGCCAATGCGCAGCGCAAGGCGGTCCTCGACGCCGCCACCCGCGTCTCCATCATCGCCACGAATCCGCAGGGGACGATCACCGTCTTCAACGCCGGCGCGGAGCGCATGCTCGGCTACCGCGCCGAGGAGATGATCGGCAAGCGCTCGCTCCTCGACGTGCATCTCGATCCCGCCGCGCCGCAGGACGTCGGCGAGCACGAATGGATGTACGTGACGAAGGAGGGGGAGCCGCTGGTGGTCTCGGTGTCGGTGACGGCGCTCCGCTCCGAGGACGGCGAGCTGACCGGGTTCCTGCACGTCGCCACCGACATCACCGAGCGCAAACGGGCCGAGGAGACGCTGCGGAACCAGTCGGCGGCGATCACCGCCTCGATGGACGGCATCGCCATCCTCAACGAGCGGCTCGACTTCACCTACGTCAACGACGCGCTGGCGCGGCTGTTCGGCTATCCCGCCGACGGCACACTCATCGGGCGCTCGCTCTGCGATCTCTACGAGCCGCACGAGCAGGTGCGCCTCATCACCACCATCGTGCCGCTGGTGATGCAGCGGGGGCGGTGGCGCGGCGAGGCGACCGGCGTGCGCCGCGACGGCGTGAACTTCCCGCAGGAGATGTCGCTCACCGCCATCGGCGGCGGCGGGATGGTCTGCGTCGTGCGCGACATCACCGAGCGCACGTACGCCGAGGAGCAGATCAAGCACCTCGCCTATCACGACGCGCTGACGAACCTCCCGAATCGCCTCCTGTTCAAGGACCGGCTGACGGTGGCGCTCTCGCACGCGCAGCGCGACGGCTCGCACCTGGCCGTGCTCTTCCTCGACCTCGATCGCTTCAAGGTCATCAACGACTCCCTCGGCCACAACATCGGCGACCAGTTACTGCAGGCGGTCTCCGCGCGCGTGCAGGCCTGCGTCCGGGAGAGCGACACCGTGGCCCGTCTGGGCGGCGACGAGTTCACGGTGCTGCTGCCGCGGCTCCACCGCTCCGAGGATGCGGCGCCGATCGCGATGAAGATCATCGAGGCCATCCGCTATCCCTTCCACATCGAGGGGCGGGAGTTCTTCATCACCACCAGCATCGGCATCAGCCTGTTCCCCGAGGACGGCACCGACGCCGAGACGCTCATCAAGAACGCCGACACGGCCATGTACCAGGCGAAGGAAGTCGGCCGCGACAACTATCAGCTCTTCAACGCCATCGTGAACGCGAAGGCGCTGCAGCGGATCGCGCTCGAGCATGGGCTGCGGCGCGCGCTGGCGAACGAAGAGTTCCAGGTGCACTACCAGCCGATCTTCGACCTCCGCAGCGGCAAAGTGACGGGGATGGAGGCGCTGCTGCGCTGGACGCATCCGCAGCTCGGCGCGATCCCGCCGTCGACGTTCATCCCGCTGGCCGAGGCGACCGGGATCATGATCCCGATCGGCACGTGGGCGCTGCGCGAGGCCTGCCGCCAGGCGAAGGCGTGGCACGAGGCGGGACACGAGTCGCTGACGCTGGCGGTGAACCTCTCGGTGACGCAGTTGCAGCAGGCCGACCTCGTGGAGCGGGTGCGGCAGATCCTCGCCGAGACGCGGCTGCCGGCGCGCCTCCTGGAGCTGGAGATCACCGAGTCGAGCGCGATGCAGAGCCCGGAGACGAGCATCCGTACGCTGTACGACCTCAAGAAGCTCGGCCTCCGCATCTCGCTCGACGACTTCGGCACCGGCCACTCGTCGCTCAGCTACCTGAAGCGCTTCCCGATCGACACGCTGAAGATCGACCAGTCGTTCGTGCGCGACATCACCGAGGATCCCGACACCGCGGCGATCGTGACCGCGATCATCGCCATGGCCCACAGCCTCCGCCTGAAGGTGATCGCGGAGGGGGTCGAGTTCACCGAGCAGGCCAACTTCCTCCGCCGCCACGCCTGCGACCAGATGCAGGGCTACCTCATCAAGCCGCCGGTGGCGGGCCCGGAGTTCCTGGAGTTCGTGACGGGGCGGTAGGGCGTGGGACGCACCGGCCGCGACGGCGTATAGTGAGCTCATGCGTAAGATCGTCGTCGTCGGATTGCTTCTCCTTTGCGTCAGCGCGGGTGCCGGTGCTCAAACGGTGGACGCCTTATGGGCGGATCTCCTGGCTGGGAACAAGCGATTCGTCGACGGGAGACTCGATTATTGCGCGTTGCAGCATCTTCGCGCGGCGACCGCCGGTGGCCAGTCACCGGCTGTCTCGATTCTTTCGTGCGCGGATAGCCGAGTGCCGGTCGAGTTGGTGTTCGACCGGAGTATCGGTGAGCTCTTTGTGGTCCGTGTCGCCGGGAATGTCGACGAAACATTCGGTGTCGCCAGTCTCGACTATGCCGTCGCCAACGGATGGACGAAGCTGATCGTCGTCATGGGCCATAGCGACTGCGGCGCGGTGAACGCCGCCTATAAGCCGCCGAAGCCAGAGGAACTCACCCCGGCGCTCCGGCTTTTGCTCGCGCGCATCCAGAAGGCGTTCACAACGCCTCCGCGCGATCTACGCGAGGCTACGATCATGAATATCGATTACACCGCCCGACAATTGCGGATGAACCCTCATCTCAAAGACGTGACGATCGTGAAAGCGTATTACGACGTTGCCACCGGGACGGTAGAGCGGATCCCCTGAGCGCGCAACGCTACGCTATTTCAGGGATGGCGCGACGTTGTTCCTGATCTGCTCGAACTCGCCCGGCGTCAACCCCAACTTCTCATGGTGGGCACGCCAGCTTTCTGCAGCCGGCAGGTTGGGCGGCCCGTCTGATCCGTAGACAACCCGGCTCACGCCGATCTGGCGAATGCGGGCGGTCACGAATTCGGCGGAAGCGTCCGGACTCTGCGGAACGACGTTCGTGGCCAGGTCGAAATAGACGTTCCTCATGGCCGGATGCGAACGGGCCGCCGCTTCGGAAAGAACGATCATGGCCGCCTCCGTCCCGGGATCGAGCCGAGGACCGGAACCTCCCAGGTGCGCGATCTGAACGACCACGTTTGGAGCAGAAGGCAGAACCTGGTCGATGAACGTTCGTGCGTCGCGGGCGTCGAAAGGGTTTCCGACGTGCTCATCGCCTGTCCACACGTGCACGATCAGTGGCATGCGAGCGCCGTTCGCTGCAGCGAAAACGCGGCGCAGTTGCGCCACATGCTCGGCGTTGCGGAGGTTCACGCCCGAGTTCGCGAACTGCATCTTCAAGCCGTTACGAAGCCCCGGGTGGGTCGCGCAACGTTCGATCTCGCGCAACGCGTAGTCGCGGAGCGGGTTGACACTGCAAGCGGCGACGAGACGCGTTGGGTACAACGCGGCCTGCTGGGCCGTCCAATCGTTCTCGGCGCGAACCCTGGCGTATTCGTCGTCGCTCGGCGGGAGTCGAGGGCTCCCCCACACGTAGGCCAGAGAGAGCACGAGCGCCCGTTGGATGCCCGCGGCGTCGAGTTGCGCGATCAGCCGCTCCGCCAGGAAGGGTTCCGGTTGCTTCCAGACTTTCGCAAGTGCGGGGCTCAGCAGGTGCTGGTGGTGATCGACGAGCGGCGGCCGCACATCGCCGGGAGCCTTCGCCTGACCTGCCGGCATACAGCCGGCGATGACCAACAGCGCACCCAGATGGACCGCGCAGTGTGTATGCAACCTCATTCTTCCCTCCGCTCTCGTCCCTCGATGGGTCGGTCGACGAGCGACATCCAAGCGGCTTGCCTCGTGCTCGAGCGCAGCTAAGCTTTACTGCCGTTTGAGGTTACGGCTCATGCGCTTCCCGGAGTGGCGCGACAGGTGACCGATCGTGGGACTTCTCGTCCCACATCCGGACATGTTTTGCGACTCGGCGCCTCCGTCGCTTACTTCGCACGCAACGAGGTACGACCCGGCGACGTTCGGAGGCGTCTCATCCACGAACAGTTCGATTCCGCGCACGTCGAGATCCGCCCAGGCCGCACCGACCGGCGCCAGAATCGCTCACAGTTGGCGCGCCACCTTCTGGTACTCCTCGTCGAACGATCTCTGGGTGTAACCGACTGCCTGGGTGCCCGGGTCGCCAGGATCACTGTCCGGGCTTTCCGGCGGCGGATTGCCTCGTCAAAGCGTCGCGCGTACTCCTCGAGTGTCGCCGGTGCACGCATTGCCTCCGTAGTCTGCGCCTGCAGCACGACGAAGTCCCAACGACCCTCCTCGATCCGGCGCAGTGCCTTTCCTCGGCGCCAGTGTTCCTCCAGCGACAAACCGATGCGCATGCGTCGGCGCCGTCGTCACCGCCGTTGCCGACAGCCTCGGCTGAAGGGCGGCGGTAATCCGGCAGGAGCGCAAATCGCGGCAGCCCTCGGGGAGATCGCGGCAGCCTTCGGAAAGACGACGGCACCCTTCGGGGAGATCGCGGCAGCCTCCGGAAAGACGACGGCAGCCTCCGGAAAGACGACGGCAGCCTCCGGGGAGACGACGGCAGCCCTCGGAAAGACGACGGCAGCCTTCGGAAAGACGACGGCAGCCTCCGGAAAGACGACGGCAGCCTTCGGAAAGACGACGGC
>DASWNW010000022.1:0-46957 GCA_036399015.1 Thermoanaerobaculia bacterium
CGGGGGTGTACGTCACGACGCCGCCATTGAGAGCAACCGTTCCGTGCGTGTCGCCGGTGGCGGTGACGCTCGAGACGGTCAGGGTCTCCCCTGCCTCGCTGGTGGTGTCGTTCGCGGTGAGATCGGACGCCGGGAACTGCAGCGCCGCATCCTCGTCGGTCGACTTCGCGTCGGCCGTGGCGGTCGGGGCGTCGTTCACCTCGAACACCGTGATGCTCATGGTGGCGGTCGAGGAGCTCAGCGACCCGTCGCTGACCTTGAAGGTGAAGCTGTCGTTCCCGTTGTAGTCGGGCGCCGGGGTGTAGGTCTGGTTCGCGCCGGAGCCGCTGAGCGTGCCGTGCGCGGGACCGGTGACGATGGTGTACGTGAGGCTGTTGCTGCCGGGATTCGCGGCCTCGATGGTGAAGCTCTTCTCCGAGTCCTCGTTGGTGCTGAACGACTGGTTGACGACGCCCGGCGGGTTGTTGCCGTTGACGCCCGCCTCGATGGCGTTCTCCACCGCATCCGCCACCTCGGAGAAGAAGTCGTAGCCGGTGAGCTGCTCGACCTCGTCCACGGTGGTGAGGTAGGTCGTCCAGTCGACGTTCCGGATGCCCTGGATGTTCGGCATGATCACGGCGATGGTGCGGGCACCGGCGGTGACCCGCGCGACGTCGTCACCGGACGCCTTCGGCAGCACGAGAGCCACCTTCCAGGTCACGGCGGGGACGGCGATGCGGCCCGAGGAGATCGCGTTGGTGAAGCCGTTGCTGCCGGTGCCGCCCGTGCCCGAGCCGCCGGCGACGATGTACAGCTCGTGCGCCGGGAGGAGCGTGCGGAGGTAGCCTTCCATGGCCGCCCACGGACCCTGATTGTTGTCGGGGGTCTGCGGGATGATGTTGGTCATGAGGAACGTCGCCTGGTTGATCGGCGAGGAGGTCTCGGGATCGCGGTCGGCGTTCGGGACCATGTGGCCGCGGTCGAAGCCGGAGCTCTGGTAGTCGGCGCCGGTGACGCGGTACCACTCCGCCGGCACGGCCGGGTCGGCGCGGAAGGTGTCGTTGCGCACCAGGCTGCCGATCCACTCGTCGGCCAGGTGCCAGCTCACCCAGTTCGGGATGGCGCGGTCGCGGTTGTAGGAGAGCGCGAACTCCGGCTTCTCCATCAGATACGCATTCGGGCTGTCGAGGTCCGTCTCGGCCGGAGCCGGCATGCCCATCGTCAGGTGCACGCTCGGCGGATACGCCGGCGCGGCACCGGTGGCGACGGTGAAGGTCGCCGAGTAGTTGTGCGTGAGGAGGTCCGTGTTCGTGCCGCCGTCATCCAGATCGGTGTCGCGGACGAACTCCTTGACGATCGTGACCGTGCACTGCTCGCCGGCCAGGAAGTTGACGTTCGGGATGATGATCCAGGAGGTCACGCCGCCCGGGGCGACGGTGGCGCTGTCGTGCTGGCCGGTGGTGGCGCAGGTGATGGTGAACCAGCCGTCCTCGACCTGCACCGGCTCGGTGAAGTTGACGGTGATGTTCGCATCGCGCGGTGCGTTCGAGCCGGTGTTGCGCGGATCGGTGCTGAGGACCGACGGCGCGAGCTCGACGATCGGGCTGGTGCGGCGGGGGTTCGGCGTCGCGGCGGTGAAGTCGGCGCCGTTGACGTTCGTGTCGGTGAAGCCGCCGTTCTTGCGGACCGCGGCGGTGGCGTTGCTGATGGTCGGGGCGTTGGTCGCGCCCTCGCGGCAGTTGGCGGTCGAGCCGTAGCCGACCAGGTCGACGACCGGGCTGGTGACGACGCAGCCGCTCAGGGCGTCGCCGTTGCGGACGAGGGCGACCTTGCCGTTCGTGCCGCTGAGGTTGACCGTGCCGTTGATGTTGGCGTCGGGGACGACCGAGCCGGCGGTGCCGTTCGTGGCCAGCTTGATCAGGTAGTACTCGCCCGGGGCGATCGTGCCGCCGAGGGGCTGGACCTGCCAGGTGGAGCCGGTGGCGGAGCCGTACTGGATCGTCCAGCCGGAGAGGTCATGGGAGACGGTGTCGGGGTTGTAGAGCTCGACGAAGTCGTTCTGGAAGGCCGCGCCGGTGTTCCCGCCGCCGCCGTACACCTGACTGATGACGACGTGGTCGATCGGGGGCGGCGGCGCCGGCGTGACGGTGATGGTCACCGGATGCGTGACCGCGGCGTTGACGCCGTCGGAGAGGGAGACGGTGAAGGCGGCCGTGCCGGAGAAGCCGGCCTGCAGCGTGACGGTGTAGGTGGCGTTGGCCGTTCCCTGACCGGTCGTGACGTTGGCGCTGGCGACGCCGGTGCCGGCGGTCGCGCCCCAGGTGTAGGCGTCGTTGTCGTCGGAGCCGGAGACGCTGACGGTGAACGGCGCGGCGTCCTGCGCCTTGGTGGCCACGGGGTTGGCGAACGGGGTGATGGCCGGCGCCTCGTTGACGGCGGCCGGCGTGACGGCGACGTTCACCGTGCGGGAGACGGCCGGGTTGACGTTGTCGGAAAGGGTGGCGGTGAAGCTCGCCGGGCCGGAGAAGCCGGCCTGGAGGTTGACGGTGAAGGTCGCGTTCGCGGTGCCCTGGCCGCCGGAAACGCTGACGGAGGAGACGCCGGTGCCGGCGGCAGATGTCCAAAAGAAGACATTTCCGTCGTCGCTGCCGGTGAGGCTCACGGTGAACGGCGCGGAGTCCTGCGCCACGGTGGCGGCGGGATTGGCCGGGGCGGTGATGGCCGGCGGCTGGTTGACGGCGCCGCAGACGTGGGGCGAGCTGCCGATCGTCCGCGGGACGAGGCCGCCGGCGACGTTGGTGACGATGAAGTCGGCGTTGTTGTTGTCGGTGTCGGTGCAGCCGAAGTTCTTGCGAATCGCGCCGGGGTTGCTGGAGTTGAGGCCGACGCCGTTGTTCACGGAGACGCCCCCCTCGGCATTGTTCGTCGCGCCGTAGGAGACGGAGTCGACGATCCGGGGATCGGGCAGGGTGCAGGGGGTGAGAGTCGCGCCGCAGCCGAGGGTGCCGCTGACGTTGGCGAGGGCGACCTTGCCGCTCGCGGCCGCCATGCTCAGGCCGGACGAGCTGAAGTCGAAGGCGAACGTCGCGCCCGCCGCTCCCGTCGCGCCGAGCTTGACGGTGAGGTACTTGTTCGCGGGGATGGAGGTGCCGGCGGGGAAGACGAACACGTTGCCGCTGTTGCCGAACTGCCCCGCCGCGGCGCCGTACTGGATCGACCAGCCGCCGATCGGCACGGCCGCGTTCGTCGTGTTGAAGAGCTCGACGTAGTCGTTCGTGTACGCCGTACCGGCCGTACCGGAGCCGCCGCCGCCGTAAACCTGGCTGATGACGACGTTGGGCGATGCGGCGCTCGCGACCGCGGTGGTGAAGCAAAGCAGTAGCAGGGCAAAGGTACGGCAGAGGTTCATCAGGCAGCGCTCCTAGTTGTCTGGTAAACGAAGGTCGGGGGTGGAACTGTAATAATACCCGATCGACGGCCGGAATTCCTGTCAAAACCGCGTGGAGAGTGCGTGCGCCCTTTGTGGCAGACTCCCCCCATGCACAGATCCCCCGCCCGCGGTGCGCGGCCGCCGGTGTCGCTGACGCGGCTGGTGGGGCGGGAGCGTGAGATTGCCGACCTGGAGCTGCTCGTCGCCTCGCAGCGGCTGGTCACGCTGACCGGGGTCGGCGGCGCGGGGAAGACGCGGCTGGCGGCGGAGCTGGCGCTGCGGATCGACTGGCAGCGGGCCGACAGCGTGGCGTGGGTGGAGCTCGCCTCCTGCACCGATCCGCTGTTTCTCGCGCAGACGGTCGCGGCGGCGGTGGCGGTGCGCGAGCCGGCGAACACGGCCGCTCTCGTCGAGGCGCTGCGCGACCGCGAGCTGCTGCTCGTCCTCGACAACTGCGAGCACGTCATCGACGCGGCGGCGGAGGCGGCCGGGACGCTCCTCGCCCACTGCCCGCACCTGCACATCCTGGCCACGAGCCGCGAGCCCCTCGGCGTCGCCGGAGAGCGCGTCTGGCCGGTCCCGCCGCTGAATCTCGCCACCGAGGCGGTGGAGCTGTTCGTCGACCGCGCCATGGCCGTCGATCCCGCCTTCGCGCTCACGACCGGGAACACGCCGGCGGTGCTGGAGATCTGCCGCAGGCTGGACGGAATCCCCCTCGCCATCGAGCTGGCGGCGGCGCGCGTGCGGGTGCTCAGCCCCGAGCAGATCCACGCCCGCCTCGAAGACCGCTTCACCATCCTCTGCGGCGGCGCCCGCACCACCGTCCCCCGCCACCGCACCCTCCGCGCCGCCATCGACTGGAGCTTCACGCTCCTCGGCGAGCGGGAGCAGGCGCTGCTCGCGCGTCTATCCGTCTTCGCCGGGACGTTCTCCCTGGAGGCGGCGGAGGCGGTCTGCGGCGCCGGTGTCCTCGACCTGCTGAGCGGCCTGGTCGACAAGTCGCTCGTGGTGTCGGCGAAGCGGCAGACGGCGGTCCGCTATCACCTCCTGGAGAGCATCCGGGAGTACGCGGCCGAACGGCTGACCGACGCCGAGGTGCGGCGGAGGCACGCGGAGACGTTCCTGGCCATCGCGCGCGACGCGGCGCCGGAGCTGCTGACCGGCAGCGCCGCCCGGCTCGACGCCCTCGACGCCGACTACGACAACATGCGCGCCGCGCTGGCCTGGAGCCTGGAGCGGGAGCCGGAAACGCTGGCCTTGCCGCTCGCGGCGGCGTTCCGCTGGTACTGGTATTACCGCATCCTCTGGAGCGAGGGGCTGCGCTGGCTGGAGCGGGTGCTGGAGCGCACCGCGCCCGCCCCCACGCACGACCGGGCGGCCGTGCTCACCGCCGCCGGTGCGCTGGCGTTCTATCGCGGTGACCTCGCCTCCGCCCGTCCCCGCCTCGAGGAGGCCGAGACGATCTGGCGCACCCTCGGCGACGAGCGGCAACTGGCGCTCTGCCTGGCCGCGCTCGCGCAACTGCTGGCCAGCGCCGGGGAGCTGGACGCTGCCGCGGTCCGGGCGGCGGAGGCGGTGACGCTGGCGCGGGCGAACAGCAGTCCGTGGGAGGTGGGGTACTGCCTCACGAACGCGGCCGCCTTCGTCGCGCAGCGGCTGGGCAGGCTCGAAGAGGCCGACCGCGCGCTGGAAGAGGCGGAGTCGCTCTGGGCGCCGTCGCGCCATCCTCTGGGCTACCCATTTGTGCTGAATGCGCGGGCGCTGCTGGCCATCCGGCGTGGCGACCATGCGGCGGCGGCGCGCTTTGCCTCGGCGGCGCTCGCGGAGACGCGCGAGCGGCGCGAGCTCTGGTTCTCGGCCCGCGCCGTGCGCATCCTCGCCTACACCAGCAGCGACGACCCGTCGCGCGCGGCCCGGCTCCTCGGCGCGGCGAACGGGATGCTCTCCGCGATGGGCACCGGGATGCTCCCGCACGAGGTGAGCGAATACGAGCGGCTGATGGCGACGCTGCGGGCGGCCATGCCTGCCGGCGAGCTGGAGGCGGCGCTGGAGGAAGGACGGCGGCTCGGCTTCGACGAGGCGTGCGAGCTCGCGCTCTCGGCATCCGCGGCGTGCGTCTCCCCTACCCTGCACGTGGTCGACCTCGGCCCCCTGCAGGTGACGCTCGGCGGCCGGCCGGTGGTGGCGGAAGGGCGGGCGTCGGGACGCGCGCGGGAGCTGCTGGCGTTCCTGGCGGCCCATCCGGCGGGACGGACGAAGGAGGAAGTGGGCGTCGCCTTCTGGCCCGACGCCACGGCCGAGCAGGTCAAGAACTCCTTCCACGTCACCCTGCATCGCCTGCGCAAGCTCCTCGGCACGCCCGAGGCGGTGGTCGCGGACGGCGCGCGGTATCTCCTCAATCTGCCGCATGCGGTCGAGTCGAGGCGATTCGAGAGCGCGATGACGGCGGCGCTGCGGACGCCCGACGTGCCGTCGCTGGAGGCGGCGCTGGCGCTCTACCAGGGGGACTACCTGCAGGGAGAGGAGGCGGGCGAGTGGTGCCTCCCCATCCGGGCGCACCTGCGTCAGCTCCATTTGCGGGGGCTGTTCGCATTGGGGCAGGCGCAGGAGATGCGCGGCCGCTACACCGACGCCGCCGAGACCTACCGCCGGGTCCTGGCGCGCGAGCCGTTCCACGAGGCGGCCTGCCGTCAGCTCATGATCTGCCGGGCGCGGCTCGGCGCGCGCTCGGAGTCGCTGCTGCTCTATCGGGAGCTCGAGCAACGCCTGCGCGACGACCTCCAGGCGGCGCCGGAGAGCGAGACGAGCGCGCTGTATCGGCGTTTGCGGCAAAACGAAGCGGTGTAGTCGTCTCCCTCTGGACGGCCGGGCTCTCAGCCCGGCCACGTTTCGACGGGCTAAGAGCCCGTCGCTCCAGAGAGCACGATGTGACAAAACGGTGAACCGCCCTGGGTAATCGTTCCGGTAAAGACCCGGTAATCGCCTCTTCCTACATTGCCGCACAACGACGGAGGAGACGATGAAACGAGCTTTGATCCTGTTGATCGCGGTGGCACTGACGGGGGTGGTGGCCACGCAGGCCTCGCGGCCGGCGGTGGCGCCGCAGGCGGTGAAGTTCTCGCGGACGGAGCAGGTCCGGCGGGGGCAGTACCTGGTCACGATCGGCGGGTGCAACGACTGCCACACGCCCTGGATCATCCAGCCGAACGGCGAGCCGGGGCCGGACATGAGCCGCGCGCTCTCGGGGCATCCGCAGTCGCTGGTGATCACGAAGCCGGCGCAACTGAATCCGGAAGGCGGCAAGTGGGCGATCGCGTCTGCGCCGACGAATACCGCCTTTTCCGGCCCCTGGGGCGTGAGCTTCGCGGCGAACCTGACGCCCGACCGCATGACCGGCACCGGCATCTGGACGTTCGAGATCTTCAAGAACACGATCCGCAACGGCCGCCACTGGGGCGTCGCCCGTCCCCTGCTGCCGCCGATGCCCTGGTTCAACTACCGGGAGATGACCGACGAAGACCTCGCCGCCGTCTACGCATACACTCGGACGCTGAAGCCGGTGCGCAACCAGGTGCCGGAGCCGATCCCGCCCGCCACGCGATGACGCGCGTGACCAACCCAATGGCTTTCGTGACGAATCCAATGGCTTTCGTGAGAAACCCAATGGCTCGCGTGAGAAACCCAATGACTTTCGTGACAAACCTAATGGCTCGCGTGACAAACCCAATGGTGTAGCCATCAGATCCAATGGCTCGCGTGACAAACCTAATGGCTTGCGTGAGAAAGCCAATGGCTCGCGTGAGAAACCCAATGACTTTCGTGACAAACCCAATGGCTCACGTGAGAAACCCAATGGCGTAGCCATTAGATCCAATGGCTCGCGTGACAAAGCTAATGGCTCGCGTGAGAAACCCAATGGCGCAGCCATTAGATCCAATGCCTCAGCCATCAGATCCAATGCCGTAGCCATCAGATCCAATGACGGAACCCATCCAGCAAAAGGAGAAATGAACGATGCGTAAGAAAATCCTCGTCTTCGGTGCCACCGGCGGTCAGGGCGGGAGCGTCGCCCGCCACCTTCTCTCGCGCGGGCAGTTCGACGTCCGCGCCTTCACCCGCAACCCCGACTCCGCCGGCGCGCGGGCGCTGCGCGAGCTCGGCGCGGAGATCGTCCAGGGCGATCTGGACGACACCGCCAGCATCGCGGCGGCGCTGGAAGGCGTCCACGGCGTCTACGGCGTCACGAACTTCTGGGAGCACTTCGCCAAAGAGGCGGAGCAGGGGCGCAACCTCGTCGACGCCGTCGCCGCGGCGAACGTGGGGCACTTCGTCCTCAGCTCGCTGCCGCCGATCGAGAAGGCGACGAACGGTGCGCTGCGCAGCCCCCACTTCGACATCAAGGCGGAGTACGAGGAGTACGCGCGGTCGCTCGGCATCCCGGCGACCTTCATCCACGTCCCCTTCTATTACGACAACTTCCTCGGCTTCTTCCCGCCCCGCCCCGCCGGCGACGGCACGTACCAGTTCGGCTTCCCGCAGGGAGACACGCCTCTCGCGGCCATGGCGGTCGACGACGTCGGCCGGATCGTGGCGGTGGTCTTCGAGCAGCCGGAGAAGTACATCGGCCAGACGCTCAAGCTGGCCGGCGACGAGATCCCGCCGCAGCAGTACGCGGAGACGATGAGCCGCCACACCGGCGCCGACGTCCGCTACACCCATGTCCCGCGCGAGACGTTCGCCGCCCTCGGCTTCCCCGGCGCCGAGGACCTCGCCGACATGTTCGAGTTCTACCGCCTCCACATCCCGAGCCGCAAAGAGGACATCGAGCACCTCCGCGCGATCGCGCCGGAGCTCCAGTCGTTCGACACCTGGGCCTCGCGGAACGCCGCGAGCCTGAAGAAGGCGCTCGGCGTATAGGGCCGGACCCGCCCCCGTGGGGCGGCGGAGGCCGGGTGGTATACTCCCGCGCCGCCGTCCCACAGCATGTCGGTTTTCCAACTCCAGACACTGCTTTCCGACCCCTGCGCCATCGCCATCGAGGCGGGGCGGATCGCCCTCGAGCTGCGGGACGGGCGGAGCGAGACGAAGGTGGATGGATCGCCCGTCACCGCCGCCGACGAGGCCGCGGACGCCTACATCACCGCCGCGCTCCGCGAGCTGGGGGATACGCGAATTGTCTCGGAAGAGACATTTGACGGCTCGAACGTGCCGTCCGGCGAGCCCTTCTGGCTGGTCGACCCGCTCGACGGGACCAAAGAGTTCCTCAAGCCGTCGGGCGAGTTCACCGTCAACATCGCCCTCATCGAGGACGGACGGCCGGTCCTGGGGGTGGTGCATGCACCGGCGCTGGGCGTGACGTACTACGCCGCCGAGGGTCAGGGGGCGTTCCGCCGCGACGCGGATGGGAGCGAGGTGCGCATCGGCGTCGCGCCGCTCGCCTCCCCTTTACGCATGGCGGTGAGCCGCGACCACATCGGCAGCGGCGAGCGGGAGCTGATCGCGCGTCTCGGCGACGTGACGGTGGCGCCGATGGGCAGCTCGCTGAAGTTCTGCCTGGTGGCAGAAGGGCGCGCCGACCTCTATCCCCGCTACGGCGCGACGAAGGAATGGGACACGGCGGCGGCGCAGTGCGTCGTGGAGTGTGCCGGCGGCTCGGTGCTGGCGCTCGACTCGGGGGAGCCGCTGCGGTACGCGAAGCGCGAGCTGCTGAACCCGAGCTTCGTCGCCGTCGGCGACGCGGCGGCCGCACGGCTCGTGCTCGGCGATGCTTGAGACGCTGGCGGTGATCCCGCTCGGCTGGCCGGCACTCCTGACGATCGCCGTCACCGCGGCAGTGTTCCTGGTGCTGGCGCTCGACCGCGCGCCCGCCGACCTGACGCTGCTGGGGGCGGTGCTGCTGCTGACGATGACCGGCGTGATCTCGCTCAAGGAAGCCTTCAGCGGGTTCGCCAACGAGGCGGTGCTGACGGTCGGGGCGCTCTTCATCGTGGCGGCGGCGGTGCGGAACACCGGCGCGCTCTCGTACGTGTACGACCTCATGACGCCGCGCGGCCCGAGCGTCACCGCCGCGGTGCTGCGGACCTCGCTCCCGGCGGCCACGCTGTCGAGCGTGATGAACAACACGCCGATCGTGGCCATCCTGACGCCGGCCGTCCAGGAGCGCTGCCGCGCGGCCGGCATCGCGCCGTCGAAGCTGCTGATCCCCCTCGCCTACGCGACGACGCTCGGCGGCGTGACGACGCTCATCGGCACCTCCACGAACCTCGTCGTATCGGGCCTCCTGGCGCAGGAGGGGCACGCGCCGCTGCGGATGTTCGAGCTGACCTGGGCCGGCCTCCCGGTGGCGATCGCGGGCCTGCTGTACATGCTCGTCGCGGCGCACCGGCTGCTGCCCAACCGGGACAGCGACCCGCCCTTCGACCGGAACGAGGTGCGCGCCTATCACTTCGAGCTGCGGATCCCGGCCGACTCGCCGCTGAAGGGGCGAACGGTGGAGCAGGCCGGGTTGCGCGCGCTGAAGGGAGCGTTCCTCGCGCACATCCACCGCGGCGGGGAGCTGATCAGCCTCATCGCCCCCGACCAGCTCCTGCACGGCGGGGACGTGCTGGCGTTCGTCGGAAACCCGCAGCACCTCGAGCATCTGCTGCTGCAGAAGAAGCTGACCCGCGCCGTCGATCACACGGCGAGCCCCGGGGCGTGGCCGCTGCAGCTCTTCGAGGCGGTGGTGGCGCACGACTCGACGATGATCGGCAAGGACCTGCGGGAGTTCGGCTTCCGGACGCGCTTCGAGGGTGTCGTGCTGGGCGTGCGCCGTCGCGGGCAGCAGCTCACCAGCCCGCTGGGGCGGACGGCGATCGAGCCGGGAGACCTGCTGCTGATCGAGGCGCGCGCGTCGTTCGAGCCGATCGCCTGGGCGAGCAGCGAGTTCTCGCTGGTGGCGCCGCTGGAGCGGCCGCAGACGCGGGTGCCGCGGAAGGCGCCGATGACGCTGGCGATCCTGATCGCGATGGCGGCGCTGATGGGGAGCGGGTTCGTGGCGGTGCCGATCGCCGCCTTTCTCGGCGCCATCGCCATCGTCGCTTCGGGAGCGATCTCGGCGCAGGACGCGCGGCGGAGCATCGACCTGTCGGTGCTGGTGACGATCGCCTCGTCGTTCGGCATCGCGCGGGCGCTGGAGAGCACGGGCGTCGCGGAAATGATCGCGAACGTGATCGTGCGGCCGATGGAGGCGTGGGGGCCGATCGCGGTGCTGGTGGCGATCTACGCGGCGACGAACGCGCTCTCCGAGGTGCTGTCGAACAATGCCGCGGCAGCGCTGGTGTTTCCGGTGGCGGCAGCGGCAGCGAAGGCGGTGGGGGCCGATCTGTTGCCGTTCGCGATCGCCGTGGCCATCGCGGCATCGGCCGCATTCGCGTCGCCCCTCGGGTACCAGACGTACCTCATGGTGATGGGGCCGGGCTCGTACCGCTTCCGCGATTTCGTCCGGATCGGACTGCCGCTGAATCTGCTGGCGATGGTGGTGGCCATCATGGCGATCGTGGCCCGCTGGATGTAGGCGCGGCCTACGTCCGCAGCCAGCCGCGCTCGGCGCAGAGGGCGAGGATGCGGGCGACGCTCGCCTCGACCGGCTCTTCCGCTGTCGACAGGACCAGGTCGGGGTGGTCGGGCGGCTCGTAGGGAGCGTCGACACCGGTGACGTCGCGCAGCTCGCCGGCGCGGGCACGCTCGAAGAGGCGGTCGCGATCGCGCGCCTCGCACACCTCGATGGGTGCGTGGCAGAAGATCTCGGCGAAGCGCTCCTCCCCGATGATCGAGCGGGCGGCGGCACGATCCTCGGCGGAGTGGGAGACCATCGCCACGATCGTGATGATGCCGGTCTCCGCGGACATGCGGGCGATCTGCGAAGCCCTGCGGACGTTCTCCCGCCGGTCGCGGAGCGAGAAGTCGAGATCGGAGCTGATGCCGAGGCGGAGGTTCTCGCCGTCGAGCACCTGCACGACGTGACCGCGGTCGAACAGCTCCTTCTCCAGGCCGAACGCGATCGACGACTTGCCGGAGCGCGGCAGGCCGGTCAGCCAGATCACGAACGGCTCCTGGCCGAGCCGGGCCGTCCGCTGCTCGCGCGTGATCGCGCTGCGGATCTGCGAACGGACGTGGAGCTTCCCTTCCGCCGCCGCGGGGCGCAGCGTCAGCGAGTCGGCCGACTCGCGGGCGAGAATCATCCCCGCGGCCAGCGTGGCGTTGGAGATGCGGTCGATGAGGATGAAGGCGCCGGTGGAGCGGTTCTTCTCGTAGGAGTCGAACGCCAGCATGCGCGGCATCTCGATCCGTACGCGTCCGATCTCGTTCAGCCCCAGGACGTCGGCGTCCTGGCGGTGCAGGTCGGTGACGTTGATGCGGTAGCGCACGTCGCGGACGACCGCCGACGACTGCACGCTGGTCTGCTTGATGAGGTATTCGCGGCCCTGCTGGAGCGGGACGTCCGACATCCAGACGAGCATGGCCTCGAACTCCTGCCCGACCTGCGGCACGTTGTTCGGGTGCAGGATCATGTCGCCGCGGCTGACGTCGATCTCGTCCTCGAGCGTCACCGTCACGGCCATCGGCGCCACCGCCTGCGCGACCGGGACGTTGACCGGGGGGACCTCGCCGGTTGCACCGTCCGTCGCGTAGGAGGAGCTGGCGAGGATCTCCCGGATCCGGCTCCGTGCGCCGGACGGCAGGACGACGATCTCGTCGCCGACGCGCAGCGATCCCGAGGCGATCGTCCCGGCGTAACCGCGGAAGTCGAGGTGCGGCCGGAGCACGAGCTGCACCGGGAGGCGCAGGTCGATGAGGTTGCGGTCGCTGGCGATGTGCACCGACTCGAGATGCTCGAGCAGCGGCGCTCCCTGATACCAGGGCATCGACGCGGCGCGATGAACGACGTTCTCGCCGCGCAGCGCCGAGACCGGGATGAAGGCGATGTCGGTGACCTGCAGCTTCGCCGCGAAGCGGGTGAACTCGGCGCGGATCTCTTCGAACCGCTCCTGCGCGTAGTCGACCAGGTCCATCTTGTTGATGGCCACGACGAGGTGCTTGATGCCGAGGAGCGCGGCGATGAAGGAATGGCGCCGGGTCTGGTCGACGATGCCGATGCGGGCGTCGACCAGGATGATGGCGAGGTCGCAGGTCGACGCGCCGGTGGCCATGTTGCGCGTGTACTGCTCGTGGCCGGGCGTGTCGGCGATGATGAACTTCCGCTTGGCGGTCGAGAAGTAGCGGTAGGCGACGTCGATGGTGATGCCCTGTTCCCGCTCCGCCTCCAGGCCGTCGACCAGCAGCGCGAAGTCGATCTCCTCGCTGGTCGTGCCGTGGCGCAGCGTGTCGCGGCGCAGCGCCGCCATCTGGTCGTCGTAGACCATGTTGGAGTCGTGGAGCAGGCGTCCGATCAAGGTCGACTTGCCGTCGTCCACGCTTCCGCAGGTGAGGAAGCGGAGCAGCTCGCGCGCGGCGTAGCGATCGAGCTGTTGCCCGAGGGGGGAGTCGGCGGTCGGCTGGGCTTCGGTCGTCATCGGCAATTCAGGCGTCAGAAGTAGCCTTCCCGCTTCTTCTCCTCCATCGAGCCCGACTCGTCGTGGTCGATGACGCGCCCCTGGCGCTCGGAGGTGCGCGCCGCCAGCATCTCGCGGATGATCTTCGGGATGGTGTCGGCGTCCGACTCGACGGCGCCGGTGAGCGGATAGCAGCCGAGGGTGCGGAAACGGACGCGGCGCATCTCGGGCGACTCCCCCTGCTGCAGCGGCAGGCGGTCGTCGTCGACCATCAGCAGGGCGCCGTCGCGCTCCACCACCGGCCGTTCGGAGGCGAGGTAGAGCGGCACGACCGGAATCTGCTCCTGGTGGACGTAGAGCCAGACGTCGAGCTCCGTCCAGTTCGAGAGCGGGAAGACGCGGATCGACTCCCCTTTGTGCACGCGGCTGTTGAAGAGGTTCCAGAGCTCGGGACGCTGGTGTTTCGGGTCCCACTGGTGGAAGCGGTCGCGGAAGGAGAAGACGCGCTCCTTGGCGCGGCTGCGCTCCTCGTCGCGGCGCGCGCCACCGAAGGCGGCGTCGAACTTGTAGTGGTCGAGCGCCTGTTTGAGCGCGACCGTCTTCATGATGTGGGTGTAGCGCTGGGTCCCGTAGTCGAAGGGGTTGACGTTGTCGCGCCGCCCCTCGGGATTGGTCCAGACGAGCAGGTCGACGCCGAGATCGCGCGCCACCTGGTCGCGGAAGGCGATCATGTCGCGGAACTTCCAGGTGGTGTCGATGTGCAGGATCGGGAAGGGGATCTTCGCCGGATGGAAGGCCTTGCGGGCGAGATGCAGCATCACCGAGGAGTCCTTCCCGATCGAATAGAGCATGACCGGATTGCGGAACTCCGCCACCACCTCGCGGATGATGAAGATGCTCTCCGCCTCGAGCTGCTGCAGGTGCGAGAGGACCGTGGCCGTCACCGGGACTCCGTGATGGGACCGAGGAAGGCCCGCGATTCGAGCAGTTGGACGACCGCGTCCGCCGCCTCGTCGACGCCCATGCGCTCGGTGCGGAGCGTCAGCGCCGGTGCGGTTGGGGCTTCGTAGGGAGACGAGATGCCGGTGAACTGGGGGATCTCGCCGCGGCGGGCTTTCTGGTAGAGCCCTTTCGGGTCGCGCTGCTCGCAGACTTCGAGCGGCGTGTCGACGAAGACTTCCAGGAAGCGCTCTTCCCCGACGGCGCGGCGTACGCCTTCGCGGTCGTCGCGGAAGGGGGAGATCAGCGCGCTCAGGACGATGACCGAGGCGTCGGCGAAGAGAGCGGCCACGGCGCCGGTGCGGCGGATGTTCTCGCGGCGGTCGGCGTCGGAGAAGCCGAGGTCGGAGTTGAGGCCGTGGCGGAGATTGTCGCCGTCGAGGACGTAGGGCAGCTTCCCGCGGGACACGAGGGTGCTCTCGACCGCCCGCGCGATGGTCGACTTGCCGGACCCGGAGAGGCCGGTGAGCCAGACCACACAGCCGCGCTGCCCGAGCAGCCGCTCGCGATCGTGAGCTGAAACGGACCCTGGGTGAACTGTGGTGTTGGAGGAGGGCATCGAAAGCAGCTTGTGAAGGCGCGCCATTCAACCAGCGGGCGCGGAGGAAAGTCAAGACAGGACGGGGGGAGGGGGTGGTGGTCGCGGTGTGCTGCCTTGCCGGCGCCGCCGTGGCCGAGGATGAGGGCGCGGTGCGGGGAGGGGACGCCCGCCATGGGCGTGGCGGGAGCGAGGTCGTCGGTGGCAGGGACCCGCTCCGCGAGATCCGTGGTGGGCCTGCGTCGAACGCCTCGATCGACACGAGACGCAAGCAAAGCTCTGTGCGTCGATCGTGAAGTTGGCCGGATGTGGCGAACGTATTCGCGGCTGCACGAGTTCTATGAATGACGGCGCGCACCTGCACCACTAGGAACAGGGCTCGTTGAGCGTGCTTCTTGCCAGCGACATTGCCACGGCGCGCTGTCAGACGCGGTTCGCGAGAACTGAACGGACCAGTCGCGCCGGAAAACCTTCTGGTTCGGTCTCGCGGTGGCAAGACAGCGGCTCCAAGCACGCGACGTCGGTCGTCGGCGTGCGGCAGCCTCGTTCAGCATGCCTCACGGTTGCGCGTTGTTGCCGGCCGGCAACTTGCGTCTCGTCAGGACGTTAGGGCCCGGAGCGGGGACTGACACTGCCAAGCGAGAGTGACGAAGCTGCGGGACCATTCAGGTAGAATCGACCACAGCCACGAGGCACGAGATGACAAAAGTTCAAGCGATCAAAGAGCAGATCAAGAGTCTTTCGCCGGGTGAGCTCGCCGAACTCCGGGAGTGGCTCTTGGAGCATGACTGGGCGGAGTGGGATCGGCAGATCGAACGTGATTCCGCTGCCGGCAAGCTGGATAAGCTCTTCGCAAAAGCTCGCGCTGACCACGCCGGCGGCAAGAGCACAAAGCTTTGAATCACTTTACGAGCCCTGATTTCTGGCAGTTGTTCGAACAACTGCCGCAGGAAGTGCAGGACCTCGCGCGCAAGAACTACGAGCTTCTGAAGGCAGATCCTCATCACCCATCGCTCCACTTCAAGAAGGTCGGTGCATACTGGTCTGTGCGCGTTGGCCGCGGCTATCGCGCATTGGCAACAGAAGTCAGTGATGGACTCCTTTGGGGCTGGATTGGCTCGCACGCCGAATACGATTGGATCATTTCGTAGCACCGGCTAACTTCACGTTGCTCGGCGGTGCTGCGGTGCTGCTTGTCCACTATGTTGGCCGGCAAGCATAGTGCCTCGACGCCTAATGGATCTCACGTGAAGCTGTGCGGCCGGTCTCGGGTTGTCACTCGTACCAGTAATTTTGTTTTGGCTTGCATGGGTGGCGGGGTGGGCCGCGCTCGGTCTCGTTGCATCTCAAACTGCGCTGGGCGACGCCTACCAGTTCATTTGGGCTCTGTCATTCGTGCTTCTCAATCTCCTGCGTGTCACAGTCGACGAAATCACCAGTTCGGTGGTTGAGAATCAGACACTCCGACGCGTGAAACGCCGAATGGCGACCTGCAACCGCCGTGACGCCGTCACGCTCGCGACGACGTAGGCAGCTCGGCTGCCGAGCCGAAGCCGGGCCGCACCAGCTTCAGCGTAGCGGCGCGGCGGTTGCCGCGAAGGACGTTCATGGAACCGAGTCGCGAGCTGCGACCGCCGTGACGCCGTCGCGCAGCGACACAGCAGCCGGATCGCACCAGCTTCAGCGTGAAGTTACGCGGTGGTCAGCGGCGGAGGCGCGCCGAACTTTGTACTCCACACCGCCAGAACTTCGATTCGCCGTTGGGTGAGATCTACGCGGTAGTAGACGTAGTGCTGCGTATCGACGAGCACGACGCGCCGCACACCTGCGAGTTCAACATCTTCAGCCACCGCGCCGGCTTCGGGATACTCGGCGATGAGGTCGAAAGCCCTTCGAAGTTCATCGCGAAACAGGTTCGGAGCTTTGGTGCGATTGCGTCGCCACCAATGCGACTCGTTACGGATTTGTCGAGCGGCGAGCGGTGTTGGGTTTACGCGGAATGCCACTGATTAGTTCGAATCATCCAGCTCCGCGAGGAGATCGTCTGCGTCCACGAACTCTCCGCGGTCAGCCTGAGCGATCGACTCGAGTAGCAGGCGTTTCTCTTCCGGAGAGACACGGAATGGCTCTCTGTCGGCATAGCTGAGAACAGTGACCTTCTCACCTTCAGAGAAGGGCTGGCCCTCAACCACGATCGCCCCGCGCGTCACCGTTCCAGTAGCAATCTTCACGTCGCGCATTCTACGTCTTCTTCATCGTTGCCGTTAGCAAGTAGCGAATAGGCGTCTCATCGTCTCCTCGCCGTTTCTGAATGGCAAAAGTGAGTTTCCATCCGCCTGACTTCACGCTGAGCCTGATGCGGCCCGGCTTCGGCCCGGCAACCGAGCTGCCTACATCATCGCCAGCGTGACGGCGTCACGGCGGTTGCAATTTGGCACGCGTTGCATGCAACTGCTCGCCGGCAACCGCCGCGCCGCTTCGGCTTCGCCACGCGGGACCGGCCGCACAGCTTGGCGTGAGATCCGTCAGGCCGACGAATCATGCGCGGCGGCACCTTCCTATGAAACTCCGCGTACCTACTCGCGTCAACGAATCGACTACAGGGAAGCTCCGCCGTCCTCGTACGATGTGAGGATGAGCGACTTCACCGTCCACATCGAGCGCGAAGCTGATGGCCGCTGGATCGGCGAAGTTGTCGAGTTGTCCGGTGTTCTGGTTTACGGCAGCAGCCGCGAAGAAGCAGTAGCCAGGGCGAAAGCTCTAGCGTTTCGGGTACTCGCGGGTCGGCTCGAACACGGCGAGCGTGTCGACGGCTGATTGTCGGCCGATCACACCGCAACTAAACCCGATAAAACGCCCGATACCACGACACGAACCTCGCCACGCCCTCTTCGACGCTCGTCCGCGGACGAAAGTCGACGGCGGCCTCGAGCTCGCGGACGTCGGCCATGGTGGACGGGACGTCTCCGGGCTGCATCGGCAGCAGTCTCATCTCGGCCTGCTTCCCGAGTGCTTTCTCGATGGCGGCGATGTAGGTGAGCAACTGCACCGGCTGGTTGTTGCCGATGTTGAAAATCCGGTAGGGGGCGGCGCTTCGGGCGGGATCGGGATCGGCCGCGCTCCACGACGGGTCGGGCTCGGCGGTACGGTCGAGCACCCGCAGCACCCCCTCGACCACGTCGTCGATGTAGGTGAAGTCGCGCACCATCCGCCCCTCGTTGTAAACCTCGATCGGCTCGCCGGCGAGGATGCCGCGCGTGAACTTGAAGAGTGCCATGTCGGGTCTCCCCCACGGGCCGTAGACGGTGAAGAACCGGAGGCCGGTGCTGGGGACACGGAAGACATGCGCGTACGTGTGCGCCATCAGCTCGTTCGCCTTCTTCGTGGCGGCGTAGAGCGAGATCGGATGGTCGACGTTGTGATGTTCCGAGAACGGCTGCCGCTCGTTCGCGCCGTACACGGAGCTCGACGAGGCGTAGACGAGATGCTCGACGCCGTTGTGCCGGCAGCCCTCCAGGACGTTCAGGAACCCTTCGATGTTGCTCGCGGTGTACGCGTGCGGGTGTGTGACCGAATAGCGGACGCCCGCCTGCGCCGCGAGATGGACCACACGCCGCGGCTTCGACTCCTCGAACAGCGCGCGCATGCCCTCGCGATCTGCGACGTCGACCTTCGCGAACCGGAAACGCTCCGACGCGCGCAGACGGTCGAGCCGCGCCGCTTTCAGCGACGTGTCGTAGTAGTCGTTGAGGTTGTCGGCGCCGACCACCTCGTCACCGCGGGCGAGCAGCCGCTCCGCGACGTGATATCCGATGAAGCCGGCGGCGCCGGTGACGAGAATCATGCGGGGCCGGAAGTGTACAGCAGCGTGTGCTTTAATCTCGGCCGTATGCCGCGCGCCCTCATCACCGGGATCACCGGCCAGGACGGCTCCTACCTCGCCGAACTGCTGCTGGCGAAGGGCTACGAGGTGCACGGCGTGGTGCGTCGCTCCTCCTCGTTCAACACCGCCCGCATCGATCATCTCTATCAGGACCCCCACGCGCCGGAGCGCCACCTCATCCTCCACTACGGGGACCTGAACGACGCCTCCTCTCTCAACCGTCTCCTGCGCGTCGTCCGCCCCGACGAGATCTACAACCTCGGCGCGCAGACGCACGTGCGGGTGTCGTTCGACACCCCCGACTACACCAGCGAGGTCACGGGGCTCGGCTGCCTCCGTCTCCTGGAGGCAGTGCGGGAGCTGCAGATCCGCCCCCGCATCTACCAGGCCTCGTCGTCCGAGATGTTCGGCAGCGCACCGCCGCCGCAGCACGAGGAGACGCCGTTCCAGCCCCGCAGCCCGTACGCGATCGCGAAGCTCTACAGCCACTGGATGACCGTCAACTATCGCGAGGCCTACGGCCTCTTCGCCGTGAGCGGCATCCTCTTCAACCACGAGTCGCCCCGCCGCGGCGAGACGTTCGTCTCCCGCAAGGTCACCCGCGCCGCCGGACGGATCCACCACGGACTGCAGGAACGCCTCTACCTCGGGAACCTCGACGCCCGCCGCGACTGGGGCTACGCCCCCGACTACGTGGAGGCGATGTGGCTCATGCTCCAGCAGCCGGAGCCGGCGGACTATGTCGTGGCCACCGGCGAGACGCACAGCGTCCGCGAGCTGTGCGAGCGGGCGTTCGCCCGGACCGGCGTGACCCTCCAGTGGGAGGGAACGGGTGTCGAGGAGCGCGGCATCGACGCCGCCAACGGCCGCGTCCTCGTCGAGATCGACGCCCGCTACTTCCGGCCGACCGAGGTGGACGTCCTCCTCGGCGACGCCTCGCGGGCCCGGCAGGCGCTCGGCTGGGCGCCCAAGGTCTCGTTCCACGAGCTGATCGACCTGATGGCCGACTCCGATCTCGAGCTCGCCGAACGGGAGGCCAGGCTGCGATGACGTTCTGGCCGGGGCAGCGCGTCCTCCTCACCGGCGGCAACGGCTTCCTCGGGCGCGTCCTGCAGAGACGGCTGCGCGAGCGGGGGGCACGCGAGATCCTCGCCCCGCGCGCGACGGAGCTCGATCTCCGCGATCCGATCGCCACCCGCGCCTACGTCCGGCAGCACCGGCCGGACCTCGTCATCCATGGGGCGGCGGTGGTGGGCGGGATCGGTGCGAACCGCGACCATCCGGGACGCTTCTTCTACGAGAACGCCGTCATGGGGCTGCACCTCATCGAGGAATGCCGCCTGGCGGAGGTGGGGAAGTTCGTCTGCATCGGCACCGTCTGCGCTTACCCGAAGTTCACGCCCGTTCCGTTCCGCGAGACGGCGCTGTGGGACGGCTACCCCGAGGAGACGAACGCGCCGTACGGACTGGCGAAGAAGATGCTGCTCGTGCAGCTCCAGGCGTATCGGGCGGAGTATGGATTCCGCGGGAACTTCCTCCTCCCCGCGAACCTGTATGGTCCGGGGGACAACTTCGACCTCCACACCAGCCACGTCATCCCCGCCATGATCCGCAAGTTCACCACGGCGGCGGAGACGGGGGCGGAGACGGTGGAGCTCTGGGGGGACGGGACACCGACGCGGGAGTTCCTCTACGTCGAGGACGCCGCGGAGGGCATCCTCCTGGCTGCCGAGCGCTACGAGAGCGCCGAGCCGGTCAACCTCGGCTCGGGCGAGGAGCGGTCGATTGCCGACATCGCCGCGCTGATCGCCCGGAAGAGCGGCTTCGAGGGGAGGATCGTCTGGGACGCCGGCAAGCCCAACGGGCAGCCGCGGCGGAAGCTCGACACGAGCGTGGCCGAGCGTGAGTTCGGGTTCCGGGCGGAGACGAATTTCGACGAGGGTCTCTCACGCACGATCGAGTGGTGGCGCGCGCAGCTCTAGCCGGCACGGCCGTGCCGGCTAGCGGCATACCGGTTGCAGTCTGGCGCCCCAGTGCGAATAACTTCCCCCCTGGTTCGTGGTCTCGCTGCGCTCCTCTTTCTGGCGACGCCGCTGTCGGCGGAGTACTTCGTCGTCCCGACGGACGTCGAGCTCATCATGAAAGCGGACGTGGTTGCGATCGTGGAAGTGACCGGGATCCACGGTTCGTTCGCCGGCGATTACGACATCGTCACGAACATCGACGTCGAGCCGGAGCTCGTGCTCAAGGGGGAGGTCGACCGGACGGAGCCGCTGCGCATCGTCGAGCCGGGCGGCGAGGTCGGCAGCCAGCTCAAGATCGTCTCCGCCGCGCCGCGGTACTGGGTCGGGAACCGGGCGCTGGTCTTCCTCACGCGCGAAGGCGACGGGTGGCGCACCTGGGGCGCTTCCCTCGGCAAGTTCGACTTCGTCCGCGACGGCAGCGGCCGCGAGCTGGCGGTCCGCTGGGCCACGCCGGGACATGAGGCGTCGCTCTGGAGGCCGGACGGGCAGCCGCACTTCGAGCAGCGCCGCGACGCCGCGCTCTTCCTCGCCTACATCCGCCAGCTCGTCAACGACCGGAGCCGGGAGGACCAGACGCCGGCGAGGCGGGTGATCGGCTCGAATGCCGAAGTCTCCGAAGCGGAGTACGTCGTCGCCGAGTCGAACGAGCCGCTGACCGTGCCGTTCGCCTGGGACCCCGCCGCCGACGCGGTGTATCCCCCCTCGGCGTACACGCACGGGAACTTCCGCTGGATCGCCTTCGACAGCGGACAAACCGTCACCTTCAATACGAACGGCGTACAGCCGGGCTACGACTCCATCGGTGCCGCGCAGCGGGGGCTCGCCGCCTGGACGAACGACTCAGGGTCGAACGTGAGGTACGTCTACGGGACGGACACCGACGACCCGTTCAAAGGCGACAGGAAGAACACGATCGTTTACAACCAGTCCACCGGGGTGCCGGAGGGCGCAATCGCCTACGCGCAGTGGTTCGGTGATGACGACGCGACGCAGCCGCCGGTCGACAAGCACGTTTACGAAGGTGAGACGTTCGTCACGATCGTCGAAGGAGACGTGATCGTGCGGTCGAACCTCTCGGTCTCGCAGAAGGTCTTCGACGAGGCGATCACGCACGAGCTCGGCCACACTCTCGGCCTCCGCCACTCCGACCAGGGCACCCCGGAGTCGACGCAGGCGGTGATGCGATCGGTCCTCACCGGGCTGTACGGCGCCACGCTCGGGCCGTGGGACATCGAGGCAGTGCGCACGGTCTACAAGGGCACGACCGGACCGGCCGTCGGGACGCCCGCCAATCTCGTCGCCACGGCGAACAGCAGCACCACCATCGCCGTCACCTGGAGCGCCGCGGCGAACGCGACCAGCTACCGGCTGGAGCGCAGCGTCAACAACGGGGCCTTCGCCCTCGTCGCGACGGTCTCCACGACCAGCTATACCGACACCGGGCGTGCGCCGAACACCACCTACCTCTACCGGGTGCAGGCGGTCGGTGCTTCCGGGACGACGCCGTCCGCCTTCAGTAACGTCGATCACGCCACCACGGTCGCCTTCACCGACGCGTCGATCGTCCCAGGCATGACGATCAGGGCGGTGCATCTGACGGAGCTGCGCACCGCCGTGAACGCCGTTCGCGCCTCCGTCGGCCTCGCTCCGGCGGCCTGGACCGATGCGAATCCGGCCGGCGTGCGGGTGAAGGCGGTGCACATCCGGGAGCTCCGGAACGCGCTCAGCCCCGCCCTCACCGAGCTCGGCAGAACTGCCACGTTCACCGACCCGGGGCTCGACGCCGGGGACGTGGTGAAGGCCATTCACTTCCAGGAAATCCGCAACCTCGTCCGCTAAACGTGCGGTAGCTCACACCCGTCGTCCTTCCTCAGGACTACTTTGGTCGCTGGTCCGGTTACACTCCAAGTCCAGTCCAATTCGTCGAGGAAGGTCACATGATGCGTACCCTTGCACGCCTAGCGTCCGTCGCGGCCATCGCCATGGCGATGACATTTGCAGCAGAGGCTGCAACCGTCGCCAAAGTCTCTGAAGATGCACTCCAGCCGCTGCGGAAAGCCGGCAGGAGCGGCAGCGTCCGGCTCGACGCGCTTCCCCTCGAAGAGGGCCGCGGAGCCACCGTCACCCTCGAGGAGTTCCAGGTGTGGGCTCCGGGCGGCAAGATCCTCGTCCACCGCGAGAGCGGGATCGAGGAGCTCGACCCGCCGAAGACGCGGTACTTCCGCGGCTCGGTGAACGGCGACCATCAGTCGTTCGCCTTCTTCGCCGTCGACGCCAAGGGACGGGTCGAGGGCCTCGTGGTGACCCGCGAGTCGAAGTACGCCATCGCCGCGCAGGCACGGCCGAAGCTGCAGCGGGAGGCGGCGCGCGACGAAGTGGACCACTTCGTCACCCGGTTCGAGGCGGAGGACGAAGCGCCCTCCACGACCGAGGCGTCGTGGGCGTGCGCCGTCGACAAGATGCCGGTGAAGGCGCCGCAGGAAGAGAAGCAGCCTGACACGGCCGTGCAGAGCGCCGCGGAGGTGGTCAGCAACGGCATCTCCGGCACGCAGTCGTACGAAATCACCCTCGAGATCGAGACCGACTTCAACCTCTACCAGAACTCCGGCAGCAACATGGCGGCGCTCACCGCCTACGTCACCAATCTCACCGGCGCGGTCTCCACGATCTACAACCGCGACCTGAACACGAACGTCCTGCAGAAGTACCTCAACATCTACACGACGAACGCGCTCGATCCCTGGACGTCCACGAATTCGACCGCGGGCATGTACGAGCTCGGCCGCGTCTACCACGACGCTACCAAGAAGCCGGCCGGCCGCCGCACTTCGGCGGTCGTGATGCTCAGCGGCGTGAACTACGGCGGCGGCATCGCCTGGGAGGGCGTGATCGGCCGCAACGACTTCCAGTTCACCGGCAACAACTTCTTCGACTTCAACGGCGACGGCGTCGGCGAGTGGGGCGGCCCCTACTCCTGGTCCGGCGGCATCGCGAACTTCGGCACCGTCGGCCTCGGATCGATCCCCGACCCGAACGCCACCGCCAACGGGACGCTCTACGGCATGCCCGCCGGCATCCAGAACTACTGGCCGCTCACCGAGTACGCGCACGAGCTCGGCCACAACATGGGTGGCCATCACACGCACTGCGTGGCCATCAGCGACAGCGAGCGGGTGGCCGCCGGCTTCACCGACGGCAGCCCTGCCACCTCCGCGTCGAACTTCGTCGACCACTGCTACGCGAACGAGATGAAGGCGGGCTGTTTCGGCGGCGCCAGCGGCCTCGGCGAGGACAACAACTACAAGGCCGGCTCCGCCGGTGCCTTCAAGGGCACGATCATGAGCTACTGCCACAACGTGCGCGTCTCGAACGTGCCGCAGAGCCGGTTCGTCTTCGGCGTCGCCAACGAGCCGAGCCAGCACGAGCTGACCGACTACATGCTCCGTCCCCAGGGACCGGGCGCCGGCGGAGGCACGCACAACATCGTCAAGGCGATCGACTTCAACACCGACACCTTCTCGATGTCGGCCATCTCAGCACCGGAGGTCGTCGCCCCGAACTCCACCGGCAACGTCGCCTCGATCGTGGCCACGCCGTCCACCGGCGCGACCTACGCCTGGACGATCGTCAACGGCACCATCACCTCCAGCGACACCACGAGCAGCATCACCTTCACGGCAGGCGCCACGGGTGAGGTCATCCTGCGCGTCTCCGCGTACAAGCCGAACAAGGTCGGCCTCACCGACTCGCGGATCGTCCCGATCGGGTCCCCCATCGTCCTCGAGGCGCCGACCGGCTTCGTCGCCGCGCCGACCAACGCCACCAGCGTCGCTATGAGCTGGAACGCCGTCGCCGACGCCACCGCGTACGAGATCTTCCGCGCCTCGCTGGCGGGGAACTTCGTCTCCATCGGCACGTCGTCCGTGACGTCTTACAACGATGCCACCGCCTCCAGCGGGACCGCGTACCTCTATAAGGTCCGTGCGACCGCGGGTGACGTCACGGGACCGGACAGCGCGAGCGATCTCGCCACGGCCGTGGTCTTCACCGACGCGACGCTCACCGTCGGCTCGACGAAGGCGCGCCTGGTGCATTTCACCGAGCTGTTCTCGGCGGTGAACGCGGTGCGGACGCTCGCCGGCCTTCCGGCGATCAGCTTCACCACTCCCTCCCCCGCCACGAACGTGACCATCCGCCGCGCGCATCTGGAGGATCTCCGTTCGGGCCTCGACGCGGCGCGCAGCATCCTCGGCATGCCGGCGCTGTCGTATACCGACGGCACCATCACGGCGGGGGCGACCAAGGTGAAGGCGGTGCACGTCACGCAGTTGCGCAACGGCGTCTTCTGATCCCCTTCGCAAACTGACCTCATGTTCAATCGTCCCAGCAGGCTCGCGCTCGCCGCGAGCCTGCTTTTTTTCTTCACGACGCCGGGCCGCGCGGCCATGCAGCACCGGATGTCAGCCGGCAGCCTCGCCCCTCTCGCCGCTCCTCTGAAGGCCGGCGCGAAGCTGAGAATCGCCCACGTCCCGCTCCTCGACGGCGAAGAGGCCGAGCTCGAGCTGGAGCGTTTTCAGGTCTGGGCCGACCACGCCGAGATCAAGGTGTTCGGCGAGAACCAGCAGGTCGTCGAGCGTCTCGCGCCGCCGTCGGTGCAGTACTTCCGCGGACACGTCGCCGGCCATCCCGATTCGCTCGTCTTCCTCGCGCTCCACGGACGGCGCACCGAGGGGCTGGTCTACGTCGACGGCCGCAAGTTCACGATCGGCACGGAGCGCGGCGCGGTCGTGGTGCAGGAGTCGTCGAGCGTCGACGACAGCCCCGCCGAAGGCGAACGGTTCACCTGCGACGTCGAGGGCACGGAGATCCACCGGCCGCGCAGGCCGCACGCGATCGCCGACGCTTCCGGCGTCCCCGTCTCCGACGCCGCGCCGACCGGCACGCAGCGTTCGGTGATCAACCTGGCGGTGGAGACCGACTCGGAGTTGTACGCGAAGGTCGCCAACAACGCGGCGAACCTCACGACCTACATCGGCAACCTGATGGCCGCGGTGTCGACGGTGTACCAGCGGGACCTCAACACGGAGATCCGGATCGTCTTCCTCGGCATCCAGAACAGCGCCGCGACCGACGTCTTCACCATCACTCCCGGCCAGACCGGCCTCTCGAACGGCGCGCAGGTCACGTATACCGCCCGGCACGGCATGCTCCAACTGGGAGACCGCTGGGCGCTCACCCCGCCCACCACGAACAGCTACTCGGCGGCGACGCTCGTCAGCGGCACGGGAACCGCGGCCGGCATCGCGTGGCGCGGCACGCTCTGTGGCGGCACGACGCTCTGCGGCGGCAACTGCGGCAGCGACGCGGCGAACGGCCATTATGCGGGACCCTTCTCCTTCAACGGCGGCATCACGCCGCCGGGGAGCCTCTCGGTTCCGAATCCCGATGCACATCCGGACTACGTCGCGCCCGGCTCGAACTACTGGCCGCTGCTTCAGGTCTCGCACGAGCTCGGACACAACCTCGGCAGCCGCCACACGCACTGCATCTCGCTGACGGCGGCGCAGAAGAGCGAATACGGCGTCACCCGGAACTTTGTCGACACCTGCTACAGCGGCGAGAGCGGCTGCTACGCCGGCTCGACCGCGGTCCCGGCGGAGAAGGGCTCGATCATGAGCTACTGCCACCTCAGCGGCGGCGGCGCGAGCACGCGCTTCACGTTCGGACAGGACGGCGAGACGAGCGAAGTGGCGTTGAACGGCCTCCTCGGGAACATGGCGTCGGTCACCCCGGGCATGTCGTCGATCGCGGCACCGGCGTCGCTCGAGGCGAACGTCACCGGAACGGCCTCGGTCACCAACGCCGGGCATGCGTACCGGTGGGTGATCGTGAACGGCACGTTCGCCGGAGGCGGCGCCACGGCGAACGGCGCGAGCGTCTCCTTCTCCGGAACGGCGAACCCGGTGCTGCTGACCGTCACGGCCACGAGCAGCTCCGGCTGCGCCGTCACCGACAGGAAGAGCGTGACGCTCGTCGTGCCTCTGACGGCGCCACAGGGCTTCACCGCCACATCCACCGGCGCGACGGCGGTCGCGCTGGCGTGGAGCGCCGTCGCCGGCGCCTCCGGCTACGAGATCTTCCGCAGCTCCCTCGGCACGAACTTCGTGTCGATCGGCACCTCGCCTTCACCGTCCTACAACGACACGACGACGGCAGCCGGAAAGGCCTATCTCTACCGCGTGCGCGCCACCGCGGGCGCCACCACCGGCCCGTTCAGCAGCTTCGACGTCGCCACGACCGCGGTCTTTACCGACGCGGCGCTCACCGCCGGTGCGACGCCAGTGCGGCGCGCCCATTTCACCGAGCTGCTGTCGGCGGTGAACGCGGTGCGGACGCTCGCCGGTCTCGCCGCCGCTTCGTTCACCGCACCCACGCCCGCCACGAGCGTCACGGTCCGCCGCGCGCATCTGCTCGACCTCCGCACCGCCCTCGACGCCGCGCGCGGCGCTCTCGGGCTCCCGCCGCTGTCGTACACCGATCCCTCGATCGGGGTTGGGACGACGAGGATCAAGGCCGCTCACGTCGCCGAGTTGCGCAACGGCGTGCGGTAGAAGCGCGCCCGCGGGACCAGCTAGCAGGCCGCTTCGTTGCTCGTGCCGTCGAGCGGCGGTGCGGCCGACCGGGCGTCGCCAGCGCCATCCTGCTTCGCCGTGTGCTGTTGATGGACGTTCGCGCAGTCGCGGACCATCTCCACCACCTGCTCCACGTTGAACGGCTTCGACACGATGGCGTGCACCGTCGTCGAGCCGAGCTTCCGTACCATCGAGGCGTCGAACGCCGTCATCACGAACACGACCGGCTTGATCCCGGTGTGAGGCAACTCGCCGTACGCCGCCAGGAACTCGTACCCGCTGACGCGCGGCATCATCAGGTCGAGCAGGATCACGGCGTAGTTGTTGGCGCGTACGCACTCCAGCGCCTCCAGACCGTCCACGGCGACGTGCACTTCGAGCGGCTCCCGCTTCAATGCCGCGACCAGGAGCGCACGAATGGCCGCGTCATCTTCGACGATCAGGACTTTGGGATGGCTCATCGTTTGGTACCCAACACTATGGGACGCATGGCGATGCATTTCAAGCGGCCGCCTCCCTAGACGGGTAGTTTTGGTGCGGGACGCTTCGACAGGAGCCGGAACACCACCGCCACCACGGCTCCGAAGACGAAGCCGCCGACGTGCGCCCACCAGGCCACCCCCGCCACCTCCTGCGTGCGGCCCGCCGCCTCCAGCGAGAGAAAGCCATTGAAGAACTGCATCCCGAACCACACAGGGAGGAACAGGATCGCCGGGATCTCGGCCATGGCCCAGTACACCACCAGCGGGAAGAGCGTCACGATGCGCGCGTGCGGGCGCAGCACGAGAAACGCGCCGAGCAGGCCGGCGATGCTCCCCGAGGCGCCGATGGACGGGATGTTCGAGCCGGGGAAGACGATCGTGTGCGCGAGGCTTCCCGCCGCGCCGCAGGCGACGTAGAAGAAGAAGAACCGGACGTGCCCGATCGCATCCTCGATCGCGCCGCCGAAGACCCAGAGGTAGATCAGGTTTCCGAACAGGTGCACGAAGCCGCCGTGGAGGAACAGCGAGGTCACGAGCGTGATCCCCACCTCCCACGGCGCGTAGTGGTAGGCGGCGGGATCGATCAGGCGCGCGGGGATGTAGCCGAAGGTCTGGATGATCCGCTCGGTGATCCGCCCCATGAACAACTGCGCCACGAACACGAGCACGTTCGCGATGACGAGACCGCGATTCACCAGCGGCGGCGCGTGGCGCTCGAGCGTGTGGCGCAGGGGGATCACTACGCGAGCGCCTTGCGAATCTCCTGCACAACCTCCGCGATCTGCTCCTCCCGCAGCTCCGGGAACACCGGGATGGCGAGCGTCTGCGCCGCCGCGAGGTCCGAGCTCGGATAGGAGTCCCGCGCGCCGGGGACGTCCTTGAAGCACTCCTGCTGCGGCAGCGTGAGCGGGTAATAGATCTCGCACCCGATCTGCGCCTCTTTCAGGTGCGCCATGACCCTGTCGCGCGCCCCCTCCTCGGTGAACCGCACGATGTACTGGTTATAGATGTGGCGGCGGCCCGGCAGCTCTTCCGGCAGCACGACCCG
Source organism: Thermoanaerobaculia bacterium (assembly GCA_036399015.1). GTDB lineage: Bacteria > Acidobacteriota > Thermoanaerobaculia > Gp7-AA8 > Gp7-AA8 > QHVT01. The sequence goes on from DASWNW010000022.1 coordinate 28,549, forward strand.
CTCCCCCGTTTCCGCCCGCTCGAACTCGCGGCGGTAGATCGCCGCATTGCGGCGGCGCCCCTCGTGCCACGACTCGAGCAGCGGCAGCTTGATGTGGAGCATGGCCGCCTGCAGCGAGTCGATCCGGAAGTTGCCGCCGACGTAGTGGTGAACGTACTTCGGCCGCATGCCGTGCACGCGGAAGTCGATCAGCTTCTGCGCGAGCGCGTCGTCGTTGGTGGTGATGGCGCCGGCATCGCCGAACGCGCCCAGGTTCTTCGAAGGGAAGAAGGAGAAGGCGCCCATGAGGCCGATCGAGCCGGCACGGCGTCCGTTGTAATCGGAACCGACCGCCTGCGCCGCATCCTCGATGACCGGAATCCCGCGCGCGTCGGCGATGGCCATGATCTCGTCCATCGGCGCGCACTGTCCGTAGAGGTGCACCGGCATGATCGCCTTGGTGCGCGGCGTGATCTTCCGCTCCAGCAGGCGGGGATCGATGTTGTAGTCGGTCAGATCGATGTCGACGAACACCGGCGTCGCGCCGAGGCGCATCACCACGCCGGCCGTGGCAAAGAAGGAGTAGGCCGGCACGATCACTTCGTCGCCCGGTCCGATGCCGAGAACCATCAAGGCTTCGAGGAGGGCGTCGGTGCCGGACGAGACGCCGAGCGCATGTTTCGTATCGCAGTAAACGGCGAAGTCGCGCTCAAAGTCTTCGACCCGTTTCCCGAGGATGAAGAGCTGTGATTCGTAGATCTCGGCGGTGACGCGGAGCGCCTCTTCGCGGATCGTGGCGTACTGCTGTTTCAGGTCCAGAAGCGGTATCGGCATAGCGGCCGGGAGTCTACGTCAATAGACGTTCGCGCGTCCTCACGCGTATCACTGACGCCGCAACAGCATCCTTTTCACCACACATTAATCCGCTGCAATTACCATTGGACATTCCCGCCTGAGCCTCCGTACCAACGGCAACAACCGAGTCGTTCAAAAAGGAGGCAGTTCCCCATGAAGTTTCGCAATGTCATCATCGCCGCGGCTCTCGCCGCGCTCCCGTTCGCGGCGCAGGCTGCAACGCTCATCGTTCCCGCGGTCGGCACCGGATCGGGGCTGAACGGAAGCCAGTGGGCGAGCAACGTCACGCTGCACACCGCCGCACCTCGGCCCGTCACGCTCGCGCTCACGCTGCACCAGGGCACCAACGTGCTGGGCCCCGTCCACGTCACGTTGCAGCCGCGCACGACCGTCACCCTCACCGACGTCGCGCGCACGCAGTTCGGCCTCACCGGCGGCGCCGGCGCGCTCGTGATCGAGGCGAGCGACCGTGACGCGAAGACGCTGGCCGTCACCTCGCGCACGTTCAACACCACGCCCGACGGCGTGTTCGGCCAGGACATCCCGGCGGCCGACCTGACCAGCGCCAGCGGCGCCGGCGACGTCACCGCCATCGCTGCCGCGGCCGACGCGGCGGCGAGCCGCTTCAACTTCGGCGTCTACGCCGTCGAGGCGACGTCGGTGCGCTGGGAGCTCGTCCGCGCCGACGGCACGATCGCGGCGACGCGGCAGGACTCGTTTGCCGCCGGGCAGCACGCGCAGTTCAACTCGAGCATCCTCGGCGCGGCGGCGGAGAACAACGACACGCTGCACGCCCGCGTCCTCTCCGGCCGCGCGCTCTTCTACGGCAGCGTGATCAACAGCACCGGCGACCCGAGCTACGTCCCCGGCATCCGCGCGCGCGAGGACATCGCCATCCACTTCGCCGGCGTCGATCTCGACGAGAACGGCACCATCGACATCGCCGACGCGAACGGCGACGGCATCCTCGATGCGCCGGTGGAGATCATCCTCACCGTCTATCCCGAGTACTTCCGCATCCTGGCCGGCGGCGAGTTCGGCGAGGCAGTGCAGTACGAGGTCGTCTCCGCTCCCCGCATGGACGCCGACCTCCTCGACAACTTCGGCCGGCTGCGCGTCGCCGCCGGCGGCAACGTCACGAACACGAGTGCCGAGATCCGCGTCCGCGCCACCGCCGGAGGCTCGTCGACGATCCTCGTGATTCCGGTGACGTACCGGAGGTAGGGGTTTCACCGGTTCCTCGGTTCCTCGGAGTTCCTCGGTTCCTCGGAGTTCCTCGGAGTTCCTCGGAGTTCCTCGGCAGGCAGTACCCCGAGGAACCCGAGGCCCCCCCGAGGAACCCGAGGAACGGCGGTCACCCAAACGTAATCTTCGCGAACCGCCTCTTCCCCACCTTCACCACGTAGCTCTTGCCGCTCGACGCGTCCACCGTCTGCTTCGGCGACTCCACCTTCGCGTCGTCCACCAGCACCCCTCCTTGCGCGATGAGGCGCTGCGCGTCCTTGTTGCTCTCGGCGAGCTTGGCCAGCGTGATCATCTTGCTCACCAGCATCGGCTCCGCGCTCGCCTCCAGCGCCGTCTCCTCGAGCTCCGTCGGCGCCTGGCGGTCGCTGAAGATGCGGCGGAACTCCGCCTCCGCCTGCTCCGCCGACTCGGCGGTGTGAAAGTCGCGGATGATCGACTTCGCGAGCTCCTTCTTCGCCTCCATTGGATGCTTCGCACCCGATTCGACGGTGCCGCGCAGCTCCGCGACCTGCGCCGGCGTGAGGTCGGTGCAGAGGATGTAGTACTTCCACATCAGCGCATCCGAGATCGACATGACCTTGCCGAAGATCTGCGCCGGCTCCTCGTCGATGCCGATGTAGTTACCGAGCGACTTCGACATCTTCTCGATGCCGTCCAGCCCCTCGAGCAGCGGCATGGTCAGTACGACCTGCGGCTCGAGGCCGTATTCACGCATCAGGTCGCGCCCGACCAGCAGGTTGAAGAGCTGGTCGGTGCCTCCCATCTCCACGTCGCACTTGAGGGCCACCGAGTCGTACCCCTGCGCGAGCGGATAGAGCAGCTCGTGGAGCGCGATCGGCTGCCGTGCGTCGAAGCGCTTCCGGAAGTCGTCGCGCTCGAGCAGGCGCGCGAGCGTGTATTTCCCGGCCAGCTTGATCATCCCCTCCGCGCCGAGCGCGCCGAGCCATTCGGAGTTGAACCGCACCTCCGTCGTCTCCGGGTCGAGGATCTTGTAGACCTGCCGCTTGTACGTCTCGGCGTTGGCGAGGATCTCCTCGCGCGTCAGCGCGGGCCGGGTCGCCTTCTTGCCCGTCGGGTCGCCGATCATCCCGGTGAAGTCGCCGATGAGGAAGATGACGTGATGGCCGAGCTGCTGGAAGTGGCGCATCTTCCGGATCACCACCGTGTGGCCGAGGTGGATGTCGGGAGCGGTGGGATCGAAGCCGACCTTGATCGTCAGCGGCTTTCCGCGCGCGATCTTCGCCTTGAGGTCGGCCTTCTCGATCAGGTCCACCGTCCCCTTGGCGAGGTAATCGATCTGTTCGTCGAGAGTCATGGTGCGCGGGATTGTAGCGTCGCGCTCCACTGCTGGAACATGAGCAGACGCCAGAGCGCCTGCTCCCCTCCCGCGACCGGTCCGCCGTTCCAGACGCGGCGGACGCTGGCCGGCTCGAACCAGCCGTCGTCCGCGATCCGCTTCGAGCCGACGAGCGAGGCCGCCCACTCCCGCAGCGGCCCGCGCAGCCAGGCGTCGATCGGCAGCCCGAAGCCCTGCTTCCCCTGGTCTATCAACGACGCGGGGAGGTACTTCGCGAGCAGCCGCCGCAGGATCCACTTGCCGCGCAGATCGCGCGTCTTCATCGACAGCGGGAGCGACCAGGCCAGCTCGACGAGGCGATGGTCGAGCAGCGGCTCGCGCGCCTCGAGGCTCACCGCCATGCTGGCGCGGTCGACTTTCGTGAGGATGCCGTCGGGCAGATAGCTGATGGCGTCGAGATACATCGCCAGCGCGGTGGGGTTGGCGAGCCGCGGCCAGCGCCCCTTCTCAGTCAACGGGATGGACCGCTCGCCGGCACCGCGCACGCGCAGCAGGTCGCTCCCGACGTCGCTCTGAAAGCGTGCGATCGGATCGTCGAGCGCGAGCGCCTGTCCGAGCCCACGCATCCGGTCGCGGAGGTTCTGTTGCAACGGGAGACGCGCGCCTGCCCGGAACACGCTTCCGAATGGACGCCGCAACGGACGCGGTACGCGCGCCACGCTGGCATCGAGCTTCTGGCCGAGGAAGTAACGGTGATAGCCGCCGAACAGCTCGTCACCGCCGTCGCCGGAGAGCGCTACGGTGACGTGCTGCCGCGCCATCCGCGAGACGAGATACGTCGGGATCGCGGACGAGTCACCGAACGGCTCGTCGTAGATCGAAGCCATGAGCGGGATGGCATCGAGGACGTCCCGGCCGCTGATGATCGACTCGGTGTGCCGCGTGCCGAGATGCCGCGCGATCGCGGCCGCCTGCGGCGCCTCCGACGGCAGCCCTTCGAAGCCGATGGTGAACGTCGACACCGCTCCCGCCTCGCGTCGCATGAGCGCCGTGACGAGCGGAGAGTCGATGCCGCCGGAGAGGAAGACCCCCAGCGGCACGTCGGCGATCATGCGCAGCCGCACCGCGTCGGCGAGCAGCGTCTCCACCGCTTCGAGCGCCTCGTCCTCCGAGCCGGCGAACGGCCGCGCCTCTTCCGCCACCTTCGCCGAGTCCCAGTACACGTGCGTCGTGCTCGCGCCGTTGGCGTCGATCGTCAGGATCGTCCCCGGCAGCAGCTTCCGCGTGCCGCGGTAGATCGAATGCGGCGCCGGGACGTAGCCGTAGCGCGCATACAACGCGAGCGCATCGCGATCGATCTCGCCCTGCCCGAGCGCCTTCAGCTCCGACGCGAACGCCACTCCGCGCGGCCCGAGCACGTAATACAAAGGCTTGACGCCGAGCCGGTCGCGAACGAGCGACAGCCGCCGCTCCACGCGGTCCCACAGCGCGAAGGCGAACATGCCGATGAAGCGGGTGACCGCCCGCTCCAGCCCCCACGCCTCGACGCACGCCAGCAGCACCTCGGTGTCCGAATGACCGCGCAGCGGCGTGGGGCCCAGCTCCTCCAGCAGCCGCGCGAAGTTGTAGACCTCACCGTTGAAGACGATGACGTAACGCCCGCTCGCCGACACCATCGGCTGCGCGCCGGCGGGAGTGAGGTCGATGATCGACAGCCGCCGGAACCCGAGCGCGATCCCTGCCTCGGCGTCGGTCCAGACTCCGTGGTCGTCGGGGCCGCGATGGTGGAGCGCGCCGGCCATGGCGTTGGCGCGCGCGTGCAGCTCAGCGCCGCCGCCGGACTCCCACACGCCCGCGATGCCGCACATGTCAGGCCGGAGGCGGTCCCCAGACCAGCGTCATGTCGAGCTCGATCGCTTCGAAGGGTTCGGCGCGAACGACGTCACCCGTGAACACCGCCACCTCGTGCCACGCGCCATTCTCGAGCCGCCTCACCTCCAGGTACTGGTCGTCCACATCGACAATCCATGCGTACTGGACGCCGTTTCGAGCATAGATCGGCAGCTTCTTCGCGCGGTCGAGCCGCGCCGTGGAAGGCGACAAGACCTCGCAGATCCAGTCCGGCACGACGGAGAAGGCGTGGCCCGTCGGGATCTCCGGCATCCGTTCGCGTCGCCATCCCGCGAGATCGGGGACGAGCACATTCGCGCCGAAGTGCACTTCAGGCTCGTTGAGAATCCACCACCCGCCCGGTCCACCACGGCCGAAGTGGTACGGCGGGCCGAGCAGGAAGCCCATCCCGGACGCCGCGTTCGTGTGATGCCCCCGCGGCCGCGGCGACGTGTACAACTCCCCCTCGATCAACTCCGCGACCATGTTCTCCGGCACCTTCAACAGGTCCTGGTAGGTCGCCTGCTCGCGCATCCGGGCCGCCACATTTCAATTATGCGCCCGCCCTTGACGCACGTGCTAGCCTGTCCCCGACATGACGTTCAACCGCGCTCATCGCCACCACCACCATCACCATCGGTGATCGGGGTGCGTGTCGTTTGTGCCCCACCGAAAGGAAGGGGCACATCGCACTGAGCAGCGCCGAGTCGAGAACCTCTTCCTGATCCACGGAAGAGGTTTTTGACTTGATGGCCACAAAATACAGATATCCCACCGGCGCCCGGCCGCTGCTCCTCGAGGAGACGGCGCGGCGCAGAGGCGTCGAATCGCGTTTCGTCTCGCTGCTCGAGAGCGCCGGCTTCGCCGAGATCATCCTCCCCATCGTCGACTTCGCGGAGCCCTACGCCGGCTGCACCTCCCCTGCGTCGGCGAAGCAGAGCTACCGCTTCACCGACCGCGACGGAGAGCTCGTGGCGGTCCGCTCCGACTTCACCCCGATGGTCGCGCGCGCCCTCGCTCCCGCCCTCGGCGAGCTCGCTCTCCCGCTGCGCGTCTTCTATCGCGGCGACGTCGTCCGCTGCGACGCCACCCGCCTCGGCTCGAACCGCGAGCTCTTCCAGATCGGCGCGGAGCTGATCGGCGATCCCTCCCCCGCCGCCGACGCGGAGATGCTGCTCCTCGCCGCATCGCTCGTCGACGACCCGCTCGTCGTCTACACCGGCACTCCGCTGCTCGACGGCGATCCCCGCTTCGTCCTGCACGACGACGAGGAGGAGCGCGGCTACTACACCGGCATCCGCTTCTGGGTTTTCGGCGCCGACCGCCGCACGCCCGTCGCACGCGGCGGCCGCTACGACGCCCTCTACGAGCGCTTCGGCACCGCCGCTCCCGCCATCGGCTTCACGTTCACGGTGGACGCGCGATGAGGATCGCCATTCCCAAGGGCCGCCTCCTCGAGCCGTCGCTGCGCACGTTCGCCGCCGCCGGCTACGACGTCCCGTCGGACGCCGATCTCCGCACGCGGAAGCTCGTCTTCACCCGCGGCGGCATCGAGTGGGTATTCGTGAAGGACTGCGACGTCCCGGTGTACGTCGAGCACGGCGCGGCCGACGCCGGCGTGGCCGGATTCGATCAGCTCCTCGAGCACGACTGCACCGCCTTCCAGCCGGTCGAGCTGCCGTTCGGACGCTGCCGGATGATGGTCATCGGCGCAGCCGGTGCGCCGCCGCTCTCCGACCGTTCGCGCGTCGCCACGAAGTACCCCCGCATCGCGCGCCAGTACCTCGACGACAAAGCGTTGCGCGCGGAGGTGGTGCCGCTGGGCGGCTCGGTCGAGCTGGCGGCGGTGCTCAGCCTCACCTCGCACGTCATCGACGTCGTCGAGACCGGCGAAACGGTGCGCGTGCACAAGCTCGAGCTGCAGGATTTCGTGGCCGAGATCACCCCTCGCCTCATCGTCGCCAGGAACGCCTGGCGGACCAGCAACGGGATCGTGCGCGAGCTGATCGCGCGCGTGGAGACCGCGAAAAATGACATGGTTCAGAGTTTCGTCGCCTGAAGCCGAAGCCGCACTGCGTGCACTCGAATCGCGCCGCAACGCCGCAAATGAGAACGCCTTCCGCGTCGCGGACGAGATGATCGTCGGCGTCCGCGCGCGCGGCGATACCTACGTCGCGGAGCAGATCGCCCGCTTCGACGGCGTGCAGCTCGCGCCCGAGGAGATCCGCGTGGAACCGCGCCGCGTGCAGATCGACCGCGAGCTCGCCTACTCCCTCGACCTCGCCATCGAGCGTGTCGAGGCCTTCCACCTCCAACAGCTCCCGCGGTCGTACGAGTGGCAGGGCGTCACGCATCGCGTCCGCCCGCTGCGCCGCGCCGGCCTGTACGTCCCCGGCGGACGCGCGGTTTACGTCTCGACGCTGATCATGTGCGCCGTCCCCGCGCGCATCGCCGGCGTCGCCGAGCTGGCCGTCGCCACCACTCCCGCCGCCGCAAACCGCGATGAGCTGCACTACGTCTGCGCCCGCCTCGGCATACGCGAGCTCTATCGCTGCGGTGGCGCCGCCGGTGTCGCCGCGCTCGCGCTGGGCACCGAGTCGCTGCAACGCGTCGACAAGGTCGCCGGCCCCGGCAACGCGTACGTGACCGCGGCCAAGGCGCGCCTCATCGGCGAAGTCGGCATCGACATGACCGCCGGTCCGACGGAGCTGATCGTCATCGCGGACGACAGCGCCGACGCCGCGCTCGTGCAGGCCGACCTCGACGCGCAGCAGGAGCACGGTCCCGACTCCGCGGTCATCTGCATCTCGGTCGGCGCGCCGCTCAACGTCCGCGCCACTTTGAACCTCATCGCCGCGGACATGGAGGAGGCGCTCGCGCTATCCGATCGCATTGCCCCGGAGCACCTTTCCATTCACGCCCGCAACGCCGCGGCGATTGCCGATCGCGCGCAGAACGCCGGCGCGATCTACTGCGGCCCCTTCTCGCCGCCCGCGGCCGGCGACTACGTCATCGGCTCGAACCACGTCCTCCCCACCGCGGGCAGCGCCCGCTTTTTCTCCCCGCTCGGCGTGTACGACTTCGTGAAGCGCTCGAACGTCGTCTCGCTCGGCGAGAACGCGCTGCAGGAGCTCGCGCCGCACGCCGCCCGCATCGCCCGCTTCGAAGGGCTGCCGCAACACGCGCAGTCGGTCGAGGCACGTTTCGCCGAGGTGAGGCGATGACCGCGCGCGCCACCGTGGCGGCCATGACCGCCTACACGCTGGAGCTGCGCGAGGCGGAGGTGAAGCTCAACCAGAACGAGTCGCCGTACGACTTCCCGCTCAAAGCGGAGGCGCTCGCGCCGCTGCTCGAACGCCCCTGGAACGTCTATCCCGACTTCGAGTCGACCACGTTGCGCTCCGCGCTGGCGAAGGCGTACGGCTTCTCGCCGGAGAACATCCTGGTCGGCAACGGCTCGAACGAGCTCCTCGCCGCCGCGATCGGCGCGTTCGTCGGCCCCGGCACGCCGGTCATCTTCCCCCGTCCCACCTTCACGCTGTACGAGAAGCTCGTCACCATAGCCGGAGGGATCCCGCTGCCGGTCGACTTCGATCCCGCCACCGGCCTGCTGCCGCTCGAGGCCATGCTGCGGACGCTTTCAACGCTCGAAGGCGCTGTCGTCATCGTCTGCTCGCCGAACAATCCCACCGGCAGCGTGCTCGCCGAGGATGGGCTGCAGCCCCTCCTCGCCACGGGCGCCACGGTGCTCTTCGACCGCGCCTACGGCGACTTTGCGAACGATGCGCTCCCGCCGCTCGACGACCGGCTCGTCACCTTCTCCACCTTCTCCAAGGCCTGGGGTCTCGCGGCGCTGCGCGTTGGCTGGCTCGCCTCGACCGCGGCCACCTGCCGCGAGATCCGCAAGGTGAAGCTCCCCTACTCGCTGAACGTGATCAGCGAGTCGATCGCCGCGCTGGCGCTGGAGCAGCGGGCCATCCGCGACGCGAACGTGGCGCGCGTGATCGCGGAGCGGGAGCGCGTTATCGCCGCGATGCAGCGCATTCCCCGGATCACCCTCTTTCCCACGCGCGCCAACTTCATCCTCTTCCGCACCCGCGCCACGTTCGAAGACTTCTTCGAGCGCGGCATCCTCATTCGCAAGACGCCGCTGGACGGCTGCCTGCGCGTCTCCATCGGCACGCGCGAGCAGAACGACCGCTTCCTCGCCGCACTGGAGTCGCTCTCATGAGAACCGCCACCATCACCCGCGCCACGAAGGAGACCTCCGTCGCCGTCACCGTAGATCTCGACGGCACCGGCCTCGCGAAGATCGACACGCCCGTCGGCTTCCTCTCGCACATGCTCGACGCCATCGCCCGCCACGCGCGCGTTGACCTCGACGTGATCGCCACCGGCGATACGCACATCGACTACCACCACACCGTCGAAGACGTCGGCCTGGTCCTCGGCGAGGCGTTCGCCGCCGCGCTCGGCGACAAGCGCGGCATCCGCCGCTTCGGCCACGCCTACGTCCCGCTCGACGAGGCGCTGGCGCGGGTGGTGGTCGACTTCTCCGGCCGCCCTTTCCTCGTGTTCGAGGCACCGATCGACCGGGAGATGCTGCTCATCCATCGCGACTTTCCGTTCGCGCTGGTGGAGGAGTTCTTCAAGTCATTCGCGAACAAGTGCGGCTGCAACGTGCACGTCGACCTGCTCCGCGGCCGCAACGGCCACCACGCCGCCGAGGCGATCTTCAAGGCGTTCGCGATCGCGGTGCGCGGCGCGAAGGAAGTGGTGACGTCCGACATTCCGAGCACGAAGGGGGTCATTTGATCCTCATCGATTCGCCGTTCGCCAACATTGCCAACATCTCCCGCGCGCTCCGCGCCGCCGGCGCGCCTCTGGAGGTATCGGCTGATCCGTCGCGCATCGCGGGCGCGGAAAAGCTCGTGCTTCCCGGCGTCGGCTCGTTCGCGGCCGCCATGTCCTGGCTCGTCGAGAGGCGCCTCGACGCCGCCATCCGCGAGGCGGTGAACCGCGGCACCTCCCTCCTCGGCATCTGCGTCGGTCATCAGCTCCTCTTCGAGTCGTCCTCCGAGCACGGCCCGACCCGCGGCCTCGGCCTCGTCCACGGCAGCATCGAGCGCTTCGCCGGCGCGCTGCCGGTCCCGCAGATCGGCTGGAACCGCGTTGCCGCGCGCGGGCCGCTCTTCGACGGCGTGGAGCGGGAAGCCTTTTACTTCGTCAATTCGTACGCCGCGCGCGACGCGGAGAACGAGACGGCGACGGCCGACTACGACGGCCCCTTCACCGCCGCCGTCCAGCGCGACCGCGTTTTCGGCGTGCAGTTCCACCCGGAGAAATCGTCCGCGGCCGGACTGCGTGTCCTCAGGAACTTCGTGCAATGGAACTGATCCCTTCGCTCGACCTCTTGAACGGCCGCGTGGTTCGCCTCACTCACGGCGACTTTGAAACGGCGCGCACGTACGGCGAGCCGGAGGCGGTGCTCGACGCGCTCGACGTCCCGCGCGGCACGCGGCTGCACGTCGTCGATCTCGAGGCGTCGCGCAGCGGGCGTCCCATCGAGACCAACGTCGTCCGCCGGCTGGCGATGCGCGACCTCATCGTGCAGGTCGGCGGCGGCATCCGCTCGCTCGACGACGCGCGGCGCTGGCTCGACTGCGGTGCGGAGCGGATCGTGGTCGGCACCGTCGCCGCCGAGTCGCCCGCGCTGCTCGCGTCATTGATTGACGCGTTCGGCGCGAATCGCATCGTCCCCGCGGTCGACGTGCGCGACGGCGTGGTCCGCACCGACGGCTGGTCGCGCGCCTCCGCCACGCCGCTCGCCGAGGTCTTCGCGCGCATCGAGGCCCTCGGCATCGAGGAGGCGCTGGTCACCGATATCTCCCGCGACGGCGTGCTGCGCGGGCCGTCGTTCGCGCTCTATCGCGAGCTGCGCGCGCTCACGCGCGTCCGCCTGATCGCCTCCGGCGGCGTCTCGACGCGGAGCGATCTCGTCTCCCTCTCCCGCCTCAGCAACGTCAGCGGCTGCGTCATCGGCCGCGCGCTGCTCGAAGGAAGGCTCTCGCTGGCGAACGCGCCGGTTGCGAAGACCATCCCGGAGCGGGTCATCCCCTGTCTCGACGTGCGCGACGGACGCGTCGTCAAAGGCGTCTCGTTCGAGCACATCCGCGATGCCGGCGATCCTGTCGAATGCGCGATGCGCTACGAGGCCGAGGGGGCGGACGAGCTGGTGCTGCTCGACATCTCCGCCACCGACCGCGCCGCGTCCACCGCGCTCGACACCGTCCGCCGCGTCGCCGAGTCGCTCTTCATCTCCCTCACCGTCGGCGGCGGCGTGCGGACGCTGGACGACTTCCGCGCCCTTCTCCGCGCCGGCGCCGACCGCGTCGCGATCAACACCGCCGCGTTGCGGCGTCCGGAGCTGATCCGCGAATGCGCGGAGGAGTTCGGCGTGCAGGCGGTGGTCCTCTCGTGCGACGCCAGGGGCGGCTTCGCCACCGTGCGCGGCGGACGCGAGCTGACGGACGTGAACGCGTCCGAGTGGTGTGCGCGCGCCGAGGAGCTGGGCGCGGGAGAGATCCTTCTCACTTCGGTCGATCGCGACGGCACGAGCAGCGGCTTCGACCTCGAGCTGCTGCGCGCCGTCACCAGCCGCCTCACGATCGGCGTCATCGCCAGCGGTGGTGCCGGGACGCTCGCCCACTTTCGCGACGCCATCGAATCCGGCGGCGCGCGCGCCGTCCTCGCCGCCTCCCTCTTTCACGACCGCCTGCTCAGCGTCGGCGAGGTGAAGCAGTACCTCGCCGCAGAAGGGATCCCCATCCGATGAACCTCACCCCTGCCATCATCCGCGACGCCCGCACCGGCGCCATCCTCACCCTCGCCTGGATGAACGACGAGTCGCTGCAGAAGACGCGCGAGACCGGCGAGACCTGGCTCTGGAGCCGCTCGCGCCAGGAGCTCTGGCACAAGGGCGCCACGTCCGGGAACACGCAGAAAGTCGTCCACATCGCCGCCGACTGCGATGGCGATGCACTCGTCGTCTCCGTGGAGCCGACCGGTCCCGCCTGTCACAACGGCACGACCTCCTGCTTCCGCGACGTACCGGCGCCGGCGCTCGAGCGTCTCACGGCCGTGCTGCGCGACAGGTTCGCGACGCGCCCCGCCGGCTCCTACTCCACCTATCTCTTCGACAGCGGCCGCGACAAGATCCTCAAGAAAGTCGGCGAAGAAGCGACCGAAGTCGTGATCGCCGCCACGAGCGAGACGTCGGGCCGCGTCGTCAGCGAAGTCGCCGACCTCCTCTTCCACCTCTCCGCGCTGCTCGTCCACGAAGGGCTCGACTGGAAGGACGTCTACGAGGAGCTGGGCCGCCGCTCCCCAACCACCTCTCTGTGCTAACGTCCGTGGCCATGTTGCGTCGCCTGCTCGCACTCGCTGCATTCGCTCTCTCGCTCCCGTTGTCGGCCGCCGAGCGCGTCGACATCCTGATCACCGGCGGCACCGTCGTCACGATGGCTGGACCGAACATCGAGCGCGGCTCCGTCGCCATCCGCAACGGTGAGATCGTGGCGGTCGGCGCCTCCTCGGAGGTCGACCGCCATTACGCCGCGAAAACCGTCATCAACGCCGGCGGGCATGCGATCGTCCCCGGTTTCGTCAACGCGCACACACATGTCCCGATGACGCTGTTCCGCGGCATCGCCGACGACCGCGAGCTGATGGACTGGCTGACGAACTTCATCTTCCCCGCCGAGGCGAAGAACGTCAGCCGTGACTTCGTGAAGTGGGGCACGCGGCTCGCGGCGGCGGAGATGATCCGCTCCGGCACCACCACCTTCGCCGACATGTATTACTTCGAGGCCGACATTGCCCGCGAGACGAAGGCGGCCGGCCTCCGCGGCGTCCTCGGCAACACGCTCATCGACTTCCCCGCGCCCGACAACAAGACGTGGGAAGAGTCGATCCAGTACATCCGCGACTACGCGCGTCAGTGGAAAGGCGACCGGCTCATCACGCCCGCCATGGCGCCACACGCGCCGTTCACCGTCTCGACCGAGCACCTGAAGCAGGTGCGCGCGCTGGCGACGGAGCTCGGCATCCCGATCCTCATCCACGTCTCGGAAACAAGGGACGAGCTGCGCCAGGTCGCCGAGAAGCAGAACGGCATGACGCCCGGCGCCTACCTCGACTCCATCGGCTTCCTCGGCGACGACGTCGTCGCCGCGCATGGCGTGCACCTGACACCCGAGGAGCTGCGCATCTTCGCCGCCCGCAAGACCGGCGTGGCCCACTGCCCGGAATCGAACCAGATGCTCGCCTCCGGCGTCGCACCGGTCGTGGAGATGATCCGCGCCGGCATGGAAGTCGGCCTCGGCACCGACGGCCCGGCCGGGTCGAACAACAATCTCGACATGGTCGAGGAGATGGCCAGCGCCGCCCGCCTGCAGAAGGTGACGCGCAACGACCCGAAGGCGATCAGCGCGCGCGAAGTGCTCCGTCTCGCCACCATCGGCGGCGCGCAGGTCCTCGGCCTCGCCGACAAAATCGGGACGCTCGAGCGTGGCAAACGCGCCGACGTCGTCATCGTCGACCTGCACACCGTCCGCTCGCAGCCCGTCTACTCCGTCGAGTCGGCGATCGTCTACGCCGCCTCCGGCAGCGCCGTCGTGACCACCATCGTCGACGGGAAGATCCTGATGCGCCGCGGCGAGCTCCTCACGCTCGACGAGGACGAGGTGATCGCGAAAGCGCAGGAGTATCGCGACAAGGTCCTGGCCAGCCTGAAGAAATGACCGCGCGCTCCCTCGGAATCGTACTCACAACACTCCTCCTCTCGTGCGCGCCAGCCGCACCGCCGCCGCGCGTGGAGCCGCCGTCTCCACGGCTCGCCGCGACCGCCGTGGCGCGCCGCGTCGTCCTTCTCTCCTTCGACGGCCTCGGCGCCGACGCGCTCGCGCGGCAGAAGCATCTCCCCGCTTTCGACCGGCTCGCGCGCGAGGGCGCCTCGGCGCGCATTCTCAACGTCAACCCCACGCTCACGATGCCGTCACACGTGTCCGTGCTCACCGGCACCGACCCGCAACGCCACGGCATCGTCGCCAACCGCCTCCACCTCGCCGGCACGCCGCCGGACGTCGTCACGCGCGGTATGAGTCTCGATCCGGACGTGGAGAACCTCATCGAGGCTGCGCGCAGGCAGGGCAAACGCGTCGGCTCCGTCTCCTTCCCCACCATCGACAACAGCTCGCCGCGCCGCAGCGCCGACTTCGGCCTCGCCTGGAGCTACCCGCTCGTCCCCGCGCGTCTGGTCGAGCTCACCCGCGCCGACTTCAAGCGCGAATGGGTGCCGCCGACCTGGACCGAGCGTCCGCAGCGCCGCCGCTCCTACAGTCCGATCATGCGCGCGCGCGTCGAGTGGAGCGTCCCCCGCGTCACGCGCGCCGACGTCGACGTGATCGCCTACGACACCACCGACGATGCGCGCGAGAACTACGACACCTACTTTGTCGAGCACGCCGAGCGCGAATACGACGCGCGCGACTGGTTCCCCATCGCGCAGCAGACGAGCGAGGGCCTGCACGGTTCCTGGTCGAAGGTCCTCCGCACGACGCCGGCGCTGGGCGTCACCATCTACTGGGGCTCGATCTCCCGGAACATGGCGTGGCCCGCCTCGTTTCGCGACCTGCTGGACCGCGAGATCGGCTTCTGGCCGGGCGAGCCGGAAGAAGACCTCGACGTGACGCCGCAGCTCTTCCAGGAGCAGATGACCCGTCTCGCCGAGTACTACCAGCGCGCGCAGGTGCTGACGATCGAGCGGATGGAGTTCGACCTCCTGCTCGCGTACCAGCCGCCGATCGACCAGGCCTCGCACGAGTACCTCGGCACTCCTCACGCCGAGACGGTGATCGAAGCCGCCTTCGCCTCCGCCGACCGCGGCCTCGCCGCCATCGCCGAGGCGATGGACCCGGAGGACGCGCTGGTCGTGATCGGCGATCATGGCCTCGTCCCGGTCGAGCGCGAGGTGCTGATCAACCGGCTCCTCGCCGAGCGCGGCTTCGCGCCACGCTGGCGCGCCTTCACCTCCGGCGCACTCGCACATCTCTACCGCTTCGGCGGCCCGGACGACAGCGACGCCGTGGTCAAGATGTTGACCGCCACCGGCTTCTTCGAGCGCATCGAGAAGAAGGACGCCGCGATGCACCGCCACAGCGGCGACGTCGTTGCGTACGCCTTGCCGAACATCGCGCTCACCGCCGCCGACGCCGCCGAGAATCCTCGCGGGCAGCACGGCGGCCTGAACGTGCATCGCGAGCTGCATCCGGTGCTCTTCGCCTACGGCACGGGCGTCGCGCCGGGTCCGCTGGGCGAGGTCTCGCAGACGCGCATCGCCCGCTTCGTGGCCGAGCTGTTGGGGATCGCCGCGCCCGCGGCGGCCGATTAGACGGCCGGCAGCGCTGATTGCTCCGCCGGTGCACGTACGGCCACTCCGTCGGTGCGTTCTGCCACGCAGGCTCTAGTACTCGTCGTAGATCTGCGGGAACCGCCACCGCGCCTCGCGGATCTCCTCCTCGATCGCCTCCTGCTCGGGAGCGTCGGCGAGCTGCGGCACGTCCCAGTTCGAGAGCCACATTGGGTTCATGTACGGCAGCACCGCGATGTGATCGAGCCGGTACGGAAGGCCGCGCGCGGCGAAGCGCTCGTTGAGGTACGCGACCACGTCCTTCGAAGTCGGGATGGTGCTCATTCGATGTCCAGCTCTTTCATTTTCGCAGCGAGCGAGCGCGGCGAAATGCCGAGAAGCTCCGCGGCGGCACCGCGGGTGGGAGTGCGCGCGAGCGCGTCCTTGATCTTCATCCGCTCCACGATGCGCAGCGTCCGCTCGCTCGCCTCCTCGAGCGTCCCGGTGAGGTCGAGCGCCTCCGCGACCGCGTCGCCGTTGCCGGCCGTCGAGACGTTCACGTCCCGCACGTCGATGGCGTTGTGGTCGCAGAGGATGGCCGCCCGCTCGATGCAGTTCTGCAGCTCGCGGATGTTGCCCGGCCAGTCGTAGCCGCGCAGCAGCGCCCGCGCCTCGGCGGTCATGCGCAGGCCGGGACGGCCCAGCTCCCGCGCGAAGCGCTGCAGGAAGTGGTCGACCAGCGCGTCGATGTCGTCACGGCGGGCGCGCAGCGGCGGGACGGTGACCGGGAAGACGTTGATGCGGAAGAAGAGGTCCTCGCGGAACGCCCCCCGCTTCACCGTCTCCTCCAGGTTCCGGTTCGTCGCGCAGATGATGCGCACGTCGGCGTCGACCGTGCTCGTGCCGCCGATGCGCTCGAAGCGCCGCTCCTGCAGCACCCGCAGCACCTTCGACTGCACGCCCAGCTCGAGCTCCCCGATCTCGTCGAGGAAGATCGTACCGGTATCCGCCAGCTCGAACTTGCCGAGCTGCCGCGCGCTCGCGCCGGTGAAGGCCCCCTTCTCGTGTCCGAACAGCTCGTTCTCGATGAGCGTCGAGGGGATGGCCGCGCAGTTCAGCGCGACGAACGGCCGGTCGCGGCGCGGCGAGAGCTGATGGATCGCGCGCGCGAACAGCTCCTTCCCCGTCCCCGACTCCCCCTGCAGCAGCACCGTCGAGTCGGTCGGCGCGACCCGCTGGATCGCGTGGGACACCTCCACGATGCGCGGCGAGTCGCCCACGATCGCCGGCAGCCGGTAGAGCTTCTGGAACTCCTCCTTGAGCAGCAGGTTCTCGTGGCGCAGCTCGCGATGCTCGCGGCAGCGTTTCAGGAGGAGCGACAGGTGATCGACGTCGACCGGCTTCTGGATGAAGTCGTAGGCGCCGAGCTTCATCGCCTCCACCGCGTTCTCGATCGTGCCGAACGCCGTCATGACGATGACAGGACAGTCGGGATCGCTCTCCTTCGCCTGTCGCAGCACCGCGATCCCGTCCGCGCCCGGCAGGCGGAGGTCCGTCAGCACCGCCACGTACCGCCGTCCCTCGGCGAGCCAGCGCATGGCCTGCGATCCCGACGAGGCGACGTCCGCCTCGAAGCCGTCCGCCTCCACCGCCTCGCGCAGCATGTGCGCGAGCGACTCCTTGTCCTCCACGATCAGCAGCCGTTTCATAAGCGGAAGTACGCCCGGATGCGCGAGAGCACCGACTCCTGCTCGTCGTGCGCCTCCACCTGCCGCGAGTCGAGCGACCCGCGCCGCTCCGTCACCTTCGCCGAGATGGCCGCGGCGAGGTCGCGATGATTCTGCAGCACCGGCGCGAGCGCGTTTCGCGCGATCTCCACCACCACCACGTCGGTGGTGGCGATGACGTCGGCGGCGCGGCGCTCGCCGGTCAGCAGCGCCATCTCCCCAAAGAAGTCTCCCGCCCGCAGCGTCGCCACCTCGGCATCCTCGACGCGGACCGACACCGTCCCGTCGTGCACGATGAACATCGAGTCGCCCGCGCTGCCGTGCGTGATGATCGTCTCGCCGCGCGAGAAGACGCGCACCCGCGCCGCCTTCGCGATCTCCTCCCGCGCGTCGCGCGACAGCGGCGACAGGACGTCCACGCGCCCCAGCCGCTCCATGATCTCGCCGGCGTCCGGCTGGTTCCGCGAGTCGGGCGGCACGTAACGATGGATCGCGCGGATCGGGAACGGAATCGAGATCCCGTTGCGCTGCAGTGCGTACCAGACGGCCTTGCGGATGTCGGCGTCGATCCGGTCCCGCTGCGAGTAGTCGTGCATGTGGTACTTGATCTCGTACGTCACCGCCGACTCGGCGAAGCCGCCGACGCGGGCGAACGCCGGGATGTCGTGCGTGACGCCCTCGACGTTCGACGCCGCCTGCACCAGGATGTCGATCACCGTCGCCGGAGGGATGTGGTAGTCGATCTGGATTTGCAGGATGCGCGCGTTCAGGTTCGCGCGGGGGAAGATTTCCAGCCGGTCGCGCGCCAGCATCGAGTTCGGGACCACCACCAGATTGTTGTTGAACGTGCGCAGCCTCGTCCCGCGCCAGCGCACCGCCTCGACCACGCCGATCGTGTCGCCGGTGCGGATCACGTCGCCCGGGGCGAACGTCTCGTCGAGATGCAGCGCGATGCCGGAGAAGAGGTTGCCGAGCGTCTCCTGCAGCGCCAGGCCGAGGATCGCGGCG
>DASWNW010000023.1:0-19198 GCA_036399015.1 Thermoanaerobaculia bacterium
CACCGATCTCGCCGCCTTTGACGCCGCCGATCTCACCACCGATGACGCCGCCGACTTCGCCGCCGACGACTCCGCCGGCCACGCCGCCTTCGACACCACCGACGACGCCGTTGACCGCGTCACCGGGACCCTGATCCATGCCGCCGCCCGAGGCTTCTTCCTCAACCGGGGTGTTGTCGACGACCGGCAGCTCCTTGGTCGACACCGGGATCGGGTCGGCCTTCGGAACCTCTTTCGGGATCTCGCGCGGCGGGGTCATCGGGGTGACCTGAACCGGCTTCGGCTGCTGCACTTTAGGCGTGGCCTGCTTCGGCGAGCCGCTGCTGCGCGCCGGGGGAGGCGGCGGAGGAGGCGGCGGCGGAGGAGGCGCGGCGCCCTGCGTGATGAACGCGTTGATCGGTTTTTCGGGAGCCACGACGTGGCTGGTTTTCGTACCGGCGTACACGACGCCGGCAAGCAGGAGTGCGTGGAGGAAGACCGACGCGGCGGAGGCTTTCCAGCCACCCTTCTGACGCCGGTTGTTGCTGGACTCGAGAAGTTCTTTTTGCAGGTCCATGATCCCTTGTTATTTGCAATCGAGTGACCAACATTTGCGCTTTTGAATCAAACATTTAGAATGTTCCGCGATGGCCGTGACGCGGGTGGCGCTCTTTCCGTTCCTGGTTGCTTTTACGGCCTGTGTTTCGACGTCCCTTCCGGTCCCGCGGACGTGGCTGAGCGTCCCTTCCGCCCCCCGCATGCGCACGCTGACACTCGACGAGCAGGGGAAGGTCTCGCACGCCCCCGCGCCGCCCTCCCGCCGCACCCACGACGGCCCGATCCGCCTCGCGGACGAGTTCACCGGGCCCAAGCTGGCGAACGGCGAGAAGCTGCTGACGCCGCCGTTCGCCGCCATCGACTCCTTCGACTACTCCGAGTCGCGCGGCGAGGTGGCGTTCTCAGCCAGGCGCGAGGCAGGATTCGACATCGGCCTCGTCTCCTCCGACGGCAGCCCGATCAGTTGGGTCCCTCCCGACCCGGCCGACGAGGTCCAGGTGCAGTGGGCGCCCCGCGGCAACAAGGTCAGCTACGTCCTCCGTCTCGCGGGCGGCGACGTCGTGCGCACGCTTCATGTCCCGACCGCCGCCTCCATGGCCGTCGCCTTCGAAGGCGGCACCGTGCACGCGCTGGCGTGGGACCCGCCGGCGGAGCGCTTCGCCGTCACCTGGTCGACGCCCGACGCCTCCGACCGCGTCGAGGTGATGAAGTACAGCGGCGCCGACCGGAAGGTGGTGGTCCCGCCCGCGGAGCGGCTGAACGTCGAGCTGGAACAGCTCCCCGGCGCCGTGCTGCTGCGCCCGCGCGACCTCCGCTACGACGAGAAGCTGCCGCTGGTCCTCTGGAGCGCCGAAGGCCTGCAGTGGAGCGACGCCCGCGCCGCGCTGCTCCGGCAGGCGCGGGTGGCGGTGGTGGTGACGACGCGCGCGCCGTCCGAGGAGCTGTGGCGTGCGGTCGAGGCGACGCCGTGGATCGACGCGACGCGCCTCTTCGCCGTCGGCGGCTGCCCTCGCGACGGCATCTGCATCACCACCGACCCCGCCCTGCCGCCCGGCCGCTACACACGTAACGGCAGGACCGTAACGGTCGCACCCGCTGTCGTACAATCCTTTGCCGCCGGCTTCATCGCAGACCAGTTGACGAGGACCAGCCCCACGAATGGCAGCAGCCGCTGAATCCGACAGAAAATCGACGGCCCGTGAGTACTACGAAGCGCTGCTGATCGCGATCATCTTCGTCAACTTCGCCCGCATCTTCGTCTTCCAGGCGTTCAAGATCCCGACGCCGTCGATGGAGGACAACCTCAAGGTCGGCGACCACCTCATCGTCAACAAGTTCATCTACGGCCCGAAGAGTGACGGCCTGCTCTCGAAGCTCGTCCCGCTGCGCGACGTCCGCCGCGGCGACATCATCGTCTTCCGCTACCCGGAGAACCCGGAGGTCGACTACGTGAAGCGGGTGGTCGGCCTGCCGGGCGACGTGATCGCGATCAAAGACAAGAAAGTGTCGGTGAACGGACAGCCGCTCCACGAGCCGTACGTCCTCTACGCCGACCCGCAGGTTTATCCCGGCGGCGACCTCCTGCCGGACCCCTGGCGCTCGCGCGACCAGTACGGGCCGAAGGTCGTCCCGCCGGGGCAGTACTTTGCGATGGGGGACAACCGCGACCACTCCAGCGACTCCCGTTTCTGGGGCGGGGTGCCACGGGGATACATCAAAGGGCGCGCGTTCATGGTCTACTGGTCCTACGAAGGCGACCCGCCGGCGCCCGGCGCGTCGGTCCGAACGCGGCTGCGGGAGCTGGTCCACGTCGCAAGGACGTTCGTCACCCAGACCCGCTGGCACCGCACCTTCTACATCATCGACAGCAAGTACCACTACACGCCGGGCTTCACGACGCATGGAAACGAGTAAACAGGCGGAAGACGCCGAGCTGCCGCACGCCGACGAGGTCGCCCCCGTCGTCCCCGACGGCGTGGTCATCGACCGCGGCGAGCATCCGATCTCCCGCCGCAGCATCCCGGAGAACGTGCTCAAGGTGCTCTACCGCCTGCATCGCAGCGGCTACCGCGCCTACCTCTGCGGCGGCAGCGTGCGCGACCTGCTCATGGGGCGCACCCCGAAGGACTTCGACGTCGTCACCGACGCTCATCCCGGCGACGTGCGCCGCCTCTTCCGCAACAGCCGCATCATCGGCCGCCGCTTCCGGCTGGTGCACATCCTCTTTCAGGATCAGGTGGTCGAGGTGGCGACGTTCCGCCGCGAGCCCGACCGCGCCGTGCAGGCCGTCGACGCCGAGGAAGAAGAAGATTTCCTGATCACGGACGACAACACGTTCGGCTCGCCGCTGCAGGACGCGAAGCGGCGCGACTTCACGATCAACGCCCTCTTCTACAACATCGCCGACTTCTCGGTGATCGACTACATCGGCGGCCTCGACGACCTCACCGAAGGGCGCGTGCGGGTGATCGGAAACCCCGACTTACGCTTCCGCGAGGATCCGGTGCGCATGATGCGCGCGATCGAGTTCGCCTCCCGCCTCGGCTTCGAGATCGAGGCGGAGACCTACCAGGGCATCCTCCGGCACCGCAACGAGATCCTCAAGGCCTCGGCGCCCCGCGTGTCGGAAGAGATCCTCGAGCTGCTGCGGCGCGGCTGGTCGCGCGGCGCGTTCCGCCTCATGGTCGACACCGCGCTCCTCGAGCCGCTCCTGCCGGAGATCTTCCACGTCATCAAGGGCGAGCGGGCGTCGTACTTCTGGAAGATGCTCGAGGTGCTCGACCGTACCGTGCAGGCCGGCCGGCGGATCTCCGACGCGGTCCTGCTGTCGGTGCTGGTGCTGCCGTGGGTCATCGACGAGATCGAGAAGGAAGAGGCGCGCCGCGACGCGCGGATGCGCATCGGCGAGGTGATCGTCTTCATCCGCGAGCTCATCTCACCCCTCTGCGCCCGCATGGCGCTGCCGGCCGGAACGCGCCACCAGATGGAACAGGCGCTCGAGACGCTCTGGCGCCTGCTCGAGCCGCCCAACGACCGCCGCTCCCAGTTCCGCGCCGCCACGCGCGATCCCTTCAACGACGCGCTCGCGCTGCTCGAGCTGTACGCCCTCTCCTCCGGCCGCTACGTCGACGTGTTCCGCCAGTGGCAGGCGTTCGCGGTCCGGGTGAAGCGCGCGCAGGAGGAAGGGGAGGGGGAGGCGCGGAAGCCGCGGCGGCGGAGGAGGCGGCGGTGAAGCCGCCGAATTGAAAATTGAGAATTGAAAATTGAAAAATCGGAGCTTCGCTGCCATCTCGTCCCTGCCGATGTTTCAATTTTCAATTTTCAATTTTCAATTTCCATGAACGTCGTCTACCTCGACCACCACGCCACCACCCCCTGCGATCCGCGCGTGGTCGAGAAGATGCTCCCCTTCTTCACCGAGCATTTCGGCAATGCCGCCTCCATCACCCATCAGCACGGACGCAAGGCCTCGCTCGCCGTAGAGGATGCGCGGGTGGTGGTCTCGCGCTTCTTCAAGGTCCTGCCGCCGGAGGTCTACTTCACCGCCGGCGCCACCGAGTCGAACAACATCGCCCTCAACCTGCTGAAGCCGGGGGATCACTTCGTCACCGGCCGGACCGAGCACAAGTCGATCGCGGCGCCGGCGGAGCGGCTGGCGAAGCAGGGCGTCGAGGTGACGTACGTCGACAACGACTCCGAGGGGTTCGTGCAGCCGGACGCGCTCCGCGCGGCGCTCCGGCCGAACACGCGCCTCGTCTCCATCGAGGCAGCGAACGGGGAGATCGGGACGATCCAGCCGCTCGCGGAGCTGTCGGCCATCACACGCGAGCGCGGCATCCTCTTTCACACCGACGCCACACAGGCTGTCGGCAAGATCCCACTCGACTTCACCAACGTCGACCTCGCGTCGTTCTCCGCCCACAAGATGTACGGGCCGAAGGGGGTGGGCGGCCTCCTGGTCCGGCGCGGGATCAAGGTGCACCCGCTCGTGATCGGCGGCGGGCAGGAGCGAAACGCCCGCTCCGGCACGGTGAACGTCCCCGGCGTGGTTGGCCTGGCGGCGGCGCTGCAGTTGCGCGCGGAGGAGATGGCGGAGGAGGCGGTGCGGCTCGCGCCGCTGCGCGATGCCTTGCGCGAGGCGATCCTCGAGGAGATCGAAGACGTTTCGGTCAACGGACCGCGGGAGTTAAGATTGCCGGGGAATCTCAACGTCAGCTTCGAGGGGGTCGAGGCCGATTCGCTGATCCTGGCGATGAAGCGCTTCTCACTTTCCTCCGGGTCGGCGTGCAGCTCCGGCGACAAGGGGCCGTCGCGGGTGCTGAAGGCGATCGGCGCCAGCGACTCCGCGGCGATCGGCTCGATCCGGTTCGGTCTCGGCAAATCCAACACCGCGGAACAAATCGAGATGTTGATCGACGATCTGAAGAGAGTCGTACGCAAGCTGCGGGAGATCTCGGCATGAGCGCCAACGCGCCCGGCCGCATCCTCCTCGTCGACCATTCGCGCGGCGCGCTGCTGTTCCAGGAGACGATCCTGCGCCGCCGCGACATGGTCATCTCGACCGCGCTGGCGGGCACCGAGGGGCTGGAGAAGGCGCGCGCCGACCGGCCGAACCTGATCATCTTCGGGTACGACCTCTTCGACATGAGCGCCCCCGAGTTCTGCCGCGAGATCCGCGGCGACGCCGCCACACGCGCCATCTCCCTGCTGCTGGTCTGCGACCGCGAGCATCACGAGCACGGCGACCTCTGTCTCTCCGCCGGCTGCAACGACGTGATCTTCCGCCCCCTCCAGAAGCCGGAGCTCGACCAGAAGGTGGAGCGGCTGACCAGCATCCCGGTCCGCCGCCAGCTCCGCACCATCACCAAGATCGAGGTCTCGCTGGAGAAGGACGGCCGCTTCGTCCTCGGCAGGAGCGTGAACATCTCCGCCACCGGCATGCTCATCGAGGTCGACCGCATGCTCCCGCAGGACGGGCCGGTGCGGCTGCACTTCTATCTGCCCGCCGACCCGAAGCCGCTGCAGGTGACGGCCGAGGTGCTGCGGGCGGAGTTCAGCGGCCCCCACTCCAAGTACGGCATGCGCTTTCTCAATCCATCCGACGAGGACCGCGAGCGCATCTCGCGCTTCGTTCACCGTATCCGCTCCCGAGAGCTCCTCTGATGCCCCCGTCCAAGATGGAAGAAGCGATCCGCGCCGCGCGCGCGGACGATCACCTCCGGGCTCTCAATCTCTTCGTCGAGATCTACGGCAGCGAAACCTCGACCATGCGCACGCCGAACGACGCCAGCGGCCTGTCGTTCTTCGGGCTGTCGCTCGCGCTCGTGCGCAGGCAGATCAAGCCGGCGATCGACCTCTGCCGCCGCGCGATCGAGCTGGAGTTCTACAACCCCAGCCACTACGCGAACCTCGCCCGCGTCTACAGCGCCGCCGGCAACCGGAAGAAGGCGGTGGATACGGCCGAGCAGGGGCTGAAGCTCCATCCCGACGACGATTACCTGAAGGCGGTGCGCGAATCCCTCGGCATCCGCGCCGCCCCCGCCGTCCCCTTCCTCGATCGCGCCAACCCGATCAATGTGACCCTCGGCCAGGCAAGGCACGCGAAGAAGCTGGCCGAGGACGAGCTGAAGAAAAAGCGGTGAAGTTCGATTCGCTCCAGCGCGCGCTCGACGCCCGCGCCACCGCGAAGACGCGCGACTGGTGGGAGAGATACATGAAGGGCGTCCTGCCCTTCCGCGGCGTCGGCATCCCGGTCATCCGCGAGGTCGTCGCCGCCTGGCGGGTGGAGGAGGGGCTCGACGCCCGTCCGGCGCGCGAGCAGTTCGAAGTCGCGCTCGCGCTCATCCGCGAGCGGCTGGCCGAGGACAAGCTCGCCGGCGTCCTCTACCTGCAGAACTACCTCGTCGAGGAGATCGCCTGGAAGGAAGCCGTGCCGCGGTACGCGCCGCTGCTCGACGACGGCTTCATCTCCGACTGGAACATCTGCGACTGGTTCTGCGTGCGCGTCCTCGGCCCCACCATCGCCGCGCACGGTACCGGCGCCGCGCGCGCGATCGCCGCCTGGCACCAGGCGGAGAACCTCTGGCGCGCACGCGCGTCGCTGGTGGCCTTCGTCTACCTCGTCGAGGACGAGCGCTGGCACCCGCTCATCCTGCGCGGCGCCGCGACCCTCATCCGGCGCGACGAGCGGTTCGCGAAGACCGCGGTCGGATGGGTGCTGCGCGATCTCTCGAAGTTCGACCGCGAACGGGTCACGGCGTTCGTCGACAAGCACCGCGCGCACTTCACCAGCGAGACGTTCCGGAACGTGACGAAGTACCTCTGATCAACGAGAGACGAGCCAACGCCCACTCAGACGCCCGACGGCACGCAGGGCACGCGGCAACCGGAGTCGCCGACGGCGGCGTGGCCGAAACTCGTGCGGTTGGAGGAAGTAGTACCAGTGAACGAGGAATCCGGTCCCGATACTAAGGAGAATGGATGTGCGCACGTTCGTCGCGGCCATGCTGACGTTGTACGAGGCGACGAGCACGTACCAGGACGTGACGTCCAGAATCAGACCTTTCCGAACCAGCGCGTACTTCTCTTCGTCGGACAGCCGGAAGCGATTCGCGTAGTCATAACAGAGCGCAGACACCGTTAGCAGCAACAGTGCGACGGAGAATCCGAGGCGCGAGAGGCCGGTGACGAAGGCGTCGAACTCCACCGACGTCACGCTTCCGTGCTCGCCGCTAGCGAGGAAGATCGCCGCGATCGCTGCGAGGATCGACTGTTTCGTCATCGTCGCCGAGATCGCCTCTGACGTCACGACGGAGTGCGGAGGACGCAGCCAGGCCGCCCGGTCGCGAATACCCCCGCCGCGCCGTTCGAAGTCCAACCGGTGAAAAAGCCAGGCGAGAGAGGGGAGAACGACGCAGGGAAAGACGATCGCCAGCCATGACTCGGCTGGCCACGTACCGCGCGCGAGAAACGCCTCTTTGACGATGTCGTCGATCGTCGCGACCGGAGCGAGAAACAGCTGGGTCCAAGCCGCTGCCGCCCCTCGGCCGTTGTAGAGATCAACCACGAGCGTGACGACGCAGGCGGCGAGGACGATCGCTTCCAGAATGATGCGGGTAACGACGCGTGTGGAGGGATCGCGCGCGCGACGCCTCTTCGCGGCGGGGAGCTCCTGCGGAGCCAGCGGCGGCGGTGGTGCCGATCTGCGGCGGAGCGTGAGATTGAGCGTGGCGGCGGGCAGTAGAACTCGTAGCATCGTCGTCTTCGAGGTAGGACGGACTCGCGGCGGAATGTCGCCGGCGCCGCGGCTACAGCACCGCCTCCCCCGTTTTGATAGGCTCCGCCGATGTTGAAACGCAAGGCATCGGCGGTCTGGAACGGCAACCTCAACGAAGGGAAGGGGCGCATCTCGACGGCGAGCGGCGTCCTGGCGGACACGCAGTACTCGTTCAGCACCCGCTTCGAAGAGGGGATGGGGACGAACCCGGAGGAGCTGGTCGCGGCGGCGCATGCCGGCTGCTTCTCGATGGCGCTGTCGGGGCAGCTCACCACCGCCGGTCACCCGCCGGAGAGCGTCGAGACCACCGCCACCGTGAAGATGGAGAAGACCGACGCCGGCTTCACCGTCACGGGCGTGCACCTGGAGGTCGTGGCGCGCGTGCCCGGCATCGACCAGGCCGGCTTCGAGACGGCGGCGAACAACGCGAAGAGCGGCTGCCCGATCTCCCGCCTCCTCAAGGCGGAGATCACGATGGACGCGCGGCTGGAGGGCTGAAATGGTCAAGGCGATTCCCGACGGCTACCACTCCGTCACCCCCTACCTCACGGTCGCGGACGTGCCGCGGATGCTCGAGTTCGTGCAGGCGGCGTTCGGCGCCACGATTCACGAGGCGATCTCCGGCGAGGACGGGCAGATCCGGCACGCCGAGGTGCAGCTCGGCGACTCGAAGATCATGATCGGGCAGGCGCGCGAGAACTATCCGGCCCGTCCCGGAGCGCTCTACCTCTACGTCGAAGACACCGACGCGAACTACCAGCGCGCCATCGCCGCCGGCGCGAAGTCGCTCATGGAGCCGGCCGACCAGTTCTACGGCGACCGCAACGCCGGCGTCGAAGATCCCCTCGGCAACAGTTGGTGGATCGCCACGCACGTCGAGGACGTCACCCCCGAGGAGATGGAGCGGAGGGCGAAAGAACAGTTGAAGTGAGGGCGCAGATGCGCGTCCTCTTCGCCGTGGCGCTGCTGGCCGGGCTGCTGTACGTGGCGGTGACGCCGCCCGACCGCGTCCCCGACGAGAACGCCCACTTCCTCCGCGCCGTCGCCATGGCCGAGGGGGACTTCTTCCCGCCGATCGGCTTCCGCCTGCCGGGCCACCATTTTCCTGCCGGCATCCGCATGTTCCTCCATACGCTCGGCAATCGAGACCCGGCGGCAAAGTTCACGCTCGACGAAATGCGCGCCGTTCACGCGGTCCCGCTGCTGCGGGAGCAGCGCGCCGGGATCGAGTTCCCCGCTTTGTACTCGCCGCTGCCGTATGCGATCCCGGCAGGCGTCGCCTTCATCGGACTGCAGGCCGGTGCGCGCCCCTTCTGGATCTTCTATCTCGGGCGCGTCGCGAACCTCCTCGTCTGCCTGACCATCGCCTGGGCGGCGCTGCGCGCGATCCCGAACCGCGCCGCGGTCGGCGCGGCCGTGCTGCTCCTGCCGATGACGCTGTACCAGCTCGCGTCGTGGTCGGCGGATGCGATCACGATCTCGGTGGCGCTCCTGCTGACCTGCCTCCTCGTGCGCAACCTCGAGGCGGAAGATGTGGCGGCGACGCGCGAGCTCGCCGCGATCGGCGTCGTGGCCTTCCTCCTCGGCCTCTGCAAGCCGGGATACTTCCTGCTGCTCGTGCCTCTGTTCTTCGTCCCCACGCACCGCTTCGGGACGGGGCGGCGCCGCGCGGCGACCGTCGTCCTCGTCACCGCCGCGATGCTCCTCGGAACGCTGCTCGCCGTCGCCTCCGCGCGCGCGGGACGGTTCAACGTACGGCAGGACCTCCCGGTCGATCCGGCGCAGCAAATGCGCTGCGTCACTGATGATCCGGTGCGCTTCGCCGGTGTCTTCGTGCGCGACCTCGGCTCCAACGGCCGCTTCTACCTCGAGCAGGCGGTCGGGCGCCTCGGGCTCATGAACGTGAAGCTGCCGGGATCGCTGGTCGTCGCGGAGTGGCTGCTCCTGCTCTGGACTGGCTTCACCTGCGGTGTCCGGTGGAAGTCCGCGGCGCGGGTGGCGTCGCTCGCCGCCTGCGCGGCCATCCTCGCCGGCATCAGCATCACGCTCTACTTCCTCTGGAGCATCATCTGCGGCGACACGATCGAGGGCGTGCAGGGACGCTACTACCTCCCGGTGCTGCCGCTGCTGCTCTTCGCGCTGTCCTTGAAGGCGCGCGAGCGGGGAGCGTCGCTGGTGACTGTGGCGATCGCGGGACTGATTGCGAACGGCATCGCGGTGGCCGTGCTGCTCGACTTCTTCTGGCGCTAGCCGCGGTACCAGCGCGCCAGCCGCTCCGGCGAGACGCCGAGGTGGTAGCCGGCGATGATCAGCCAGTTGACGCACGACGTGCGGACGACGCCCTTCTGCAGGAAGCGGCGGCCGGAAGTGCGGACGGCGAGGGGAAGGATGACCGCGCGCTTTTTCATCCGCCGCGCGAGCTCGTAGTCCTCCATGATCGCCAAGTCCGGGTAGCGGACCTCGCGGCGCGCGAACTGCGCCTGGTCGCCCCACGGCGCGCGCGTCAGCCGCGTGCGCAGGTTGATCATGAAGGCGACGTAACGCAGCCGTAAGTGCGGCTCCACGAACTGCACGCGGAAGCCGCCGAAGGAGGCGCCCTCCAGCGCCTGCTCGATCGCGCGCGCGGCGCCGGGCGGCAGCAGCGTGTCGGCGTGCAGGAAGACGACGCGGTCGTGCGCCGCCGCCTCGGCGCCCGCGTTCAGTTGCCGCGCGCGCACCGACTCGCCGGTGAGGACTCGCGCACCGCGCGCCCGCGCCACCTCGACCGTCGCATCGCTGCTCCCGCCGTCGGCCACGAGCACCTCGGCCACCCCGGCCGCGCGCGCGGCGTCGATCGTCGCGCCGATGCGCTCCGCTTCAGTGAGCGCCGGGATGATCGCCGTCACGGGCACGCGTGGATGCTAACGTACGAACGTGAACGCGTACGTGCTCGTCGGCGGCCGCTCGCGCCGCATGGGCTCCTCGAAGACGGAGCTCTTTCTGGCGCGCATCCTCGCCGCCGCGACGCCGGTGTTCGACGAGGTGATCGCGGTGCAGCGGGCGGGCGGCGAGCCGGCGGGCGTCCGCACGATCTTCGAAGAGGAGCACGAGGGCGACGGCGCAATCTTCGGTGTGGCGCGCGCGCTGCGCGACGCGGGAGGCGACGCGTTCCTCCTCGCGGTCGACTACCCGCTGATCACGAGCGCCCTGCTGCGCTTCCTCCGCGACGCGCGGAGAGTGCCGGTGTGGAAGGGCATCAGGCAGCCGCTCTGCGCGGTCTGGACGGCGGCGCAACTGCCGCGCATCGAGGAGCGCATCGCCGCCGGCCGCTACGATTTGCAAGCGCTCATCGAACAGGAGATCATCCCCGAGCCCGAGCTGCGGGCGCGCTTTCCCGGCGAGCCGCTGCTGAACGTCAACACCCCCGAGGAGCTGGAGATGGCCAAAGACTTTTCGCATCTCGACGAGACCGGCGGTATTTCCATGGTGCACGTCGGCACCAAAAAGCCGACGCAGCGCGAGGCCGTCGCCGCCGCCACCGTGCGCATGACCCCCGCCACCCTCGGCAAGCTGATGACGCAGGCCCTGCCCAAAGGCGACGTCCTCACCACCGCCAAGATCGCCGGCGTCCTCGCCGCGAAGCAGACCCCGTCCCTCATCCCGCTCGCACACCCGCTGGCCATCGACTCCGTCGACATCACCTTCGACCTCGACCCCGCCGGCGGCACGATCGAGATCAACGCCATCGTCCGCTGCGAAGGCAAGACCGGCGTGGAGATGGAAGCCATGACCGCCTGCGCCGTCGCCGCCCTCACCATCTACGACATGTGCAAGTCGGCGGAGAAAGGGATCGTGATCGAGGGCCTGCAGCTGGTACGCAAGTCGGGGGGGAAGTCGGGGACGTGGGAGAGGTGACGGTGTTGTCAGTTGTCGGTTATCAGTTGTCTGCGGTGATTCGGCTCACGGGTGCCGCCTGGCGGCACGCCACGGATCACTGACAACCGACAACCGACAACAGCCCGTCAGGGCTGCCTCTGCTGCCAAGTCGGCCGCCCAGTCCCCGTCGTCGTCGTAGCCGGACTCGCCGCTTCCTCCTCCGCCTCTTCCGCTGCCACGAGCTGCTTGCGGATCGAGCCGAGGATGCGGGTGTCGGTGGCGATGGCGAGGTCGACGAGCTTCTGGCGTTCTTTGTAGCCGTTGAAGGCGATGACGAAGCGGTCGATGCGGAAGGCGACGGTGCGGCCGAGGAAGCGGTCCTCGCCGGTGAAGTTGTCTTCGCCGAGGTTCGGGATCGGGTCGAGCAGCTTGCCGTTGCGGACGTAGAGCGCGCGGTAGGCGTCGAGGATCTTGGCGGCGGTGGCCTTGTTGGCCGAGGGGATGATCAGGCCGTCCATGATGTCGCCGTTGATGTTGAACTGCGCCTGGAACGAGTTGCCGAGGAGCGACTGGCCGAAGCCTTTCTCGGCGGAGTAGCGCTCGCTGTTCGGCACGCGCACGTCCACCGGGAAGAAGTTGAACACGGCCGGCTTCGACGGCGCCTCCGGCATGCGGTCGGCCACGAACGACGCGAGGCCGGTCAGCGCGGCGAAGGCGTTGTGCGCGCCGCCGGTCACCCGGATGTAGAACGGGCCGCGCCAGACGTGCACGGCGTACTTGCTGACGTAGCCCTCGTTGTTGATCGGGACGTAGCGGCGTGCCGCCTCCTTGCGCATCGAGTAGGCGCCGAACGCTTTCACGAAGTCGGGGAAGCGGAAGATCTCCACCGTGGCGAAGCCGGGGCCGCCGACGGCGACGTACTTGCCGGCGGTGATGTCGATGAGGTCGTACTGCGTGAAGTCGGCCGACGCCGCCCCCATGTAGGTGGCGAGCCGGTCGCCCGGCACGACGGCCGGGTCTTCCTCGAGCTGCCAGCCCTTCGCCTCCTGGTGGCGGGGGAGGAACTGCAGGCTGGGCGAGTCGATGGCGGTGAAGTCGATCTCCCGCTGCGGCGGCTTCGGCGCCGGCGCGGCGGTCTTCTTCGCCCCGCGGCATGCGCCGCCGAGGAGGACGATTACGAGCGCGAGAGCGAGCGCAGAAAGTCGATGGTCAGACGGACGCCCGCCGCGGTCGCGCCGCGCGCCTCGCGCGCCGTCTCGCCGTCCGCGTACGCATTCCCCGCAATATCCAGATGTGCCCAGGAAGGACAATCGACGAACTCCTTCAGAAAGACTGCCGCCGTGATCGCACCGCCCCACCGGCCGCCCGAGTTCTTCATGTCGGCCCATTCGCTGCGGATCAGTTCCTTGTATTCGTCCCAGGCTGGTAGTCTCCAGACGCGATCACCGGTGCGCTCCCCCGACTCAATCAACTTCCGGGCCAGCTCATCGTTGTTGGAGAACAGCCCCGCCGCCTCGCTGCCGAGCGCCACCACGCACGCCCCGGTGAGGGTGGCGAAGTCGAGCAGGTGGTCCGGCTCGAGCTGCGACGCGTAATGCAGCGCGTCCCCCAGGATCATCCGCCCCTCGGCGTCCGTATTCACGATCTCCACGGTCTTCCCGTTCATCATCGTGATGATCTCCCCCGGCTTGTAGGCGCTGCCGGAGGGGAGGTTGTCGGTAGCGGCGAAGATCCCGGTGAGTTTGACCGGGAGCTCCAGCTTCGCGGCCGCCTCCATGATCCCGATGACGGCGGCGGCGCCGCACACGTCGAACTTCATCTCCTCCATCTTCTCGGCCGGCTTGATGGAGATGCCGCCGGAGTCGAAGGTGATGCCCTTGCCGACCAGCGCCACGTGCTGCCTGGCGCGCCGCGGCGTATACTCCATGACCACGAAGCGGGGCTCCTCGACCGAGCCGCGGTTGACGGCGAGGAGGCCGCCCATCTTCATCCGCTCGATCTCCTTGCGGCCGTACACCGTGCACTTGACGCCGATCTCCTTGCAGACCTCGGCGGCGCGGTCGGCGAGGCGGCGGGGCGTCAGGAGGTTGCACGGCTCGTTCGCCAGATCGCGCACGGTCCGCACCGCCTCGGCCAGCGCGCGCGCGTGTGGCGTCAGCTTCTTGCCGGAGGACTCCGGCGCGATGACCGTCCCGGAGATGGCGATCTTCTTCTGGTCGGGCTTCGGCGTGACGAAGGCGTCGTACTTGTAATCGCTCTGCGCCAGCGCGTCGGCAACGGCCAGCGCCGACTCGTCGGCGTCGAGGTCGGGGAGGAGGTAGGGGAAGAGGAGCGCGATCTTCGCGTCCCGCTGCTTCTTCGCGATCCGTCCCGCGGCCGTGATGGGGCCGCGCGCGCCGCGCCACGTCAGCGCCTCCGCCTTCCCGAGGCCGAGGAGCGTGATCTTGCGGGGGGAGCCGCCGGCGAGGATGGTCAGCGACTCGTCGCCGCGCCCTTCGAAGCCGGAGTCGCGGACGGCGGTGCGTACCGCCTCGGGGAGGTCGACGTCGTCGTGCTTTCCTTCGGTGAGAAGCACGAACAGGTGGTCGATCTTCGACAGCTTTACTTCACGAGTGATGTCGATCTGCATGCGCGCGCGATTGTATTGCGTCCCCGCCTCTATGCAGATGTACCTTCCTGAGGCACAATCATGGTGGGTCGCATCACCTCCAGGGATGAGTCAAGCTTTCGTCGAAGTGGACGACCGCCGTCAATTCGGCCGGGTCATGCCCGTGCAGCGCATCCGCGGCACGGTCGGCTCGGTCGTCGTCTACGTGCTGGACGTCTCGCTCGCCGGCGTGCGCGTGGCGCATCAGGATCCGCTTCCGGCGGTCGGCGGCACCGCGGTCCTCACGTTCGAATGGGAAGGGCGCCGCTTCAGCGCTCCCTGTGAAGTCCGGCGGACGAAGACGGAGAAGGCGGCGCGCTCGCAGTACGAGAAGTCGCTCTTCCACTCCGGCCTGCTGATCCTGTCGAAAGACCCCGCCGGCGACGGCATCCTGCGCGAGATCATCCAGGTCTGCGTGGCGCGGGCGATGGACGAGCAGCGTGCGAACGCGATGGGCATCCCGGCGGTCGCGGCGCAGTCGTTCCAGACCGGCAAAGGCGACGACCTGCTGCGCTGCGAGCTGCGCGGCGGCACCTGGACGAAGACGCCGACCCGCGACCCCAAGCAGCCCGCCGAGGGCTTCACCGTCTCCGCCTCGGAAGTGCCGTCGAAGGTGGCCATGCTCTGCCGCGCCTACGAGAGCGGCGACGCCGACGGCCGCCGCCTGATCCGCACCTTCGCCGCGCTCAGCATCAGCAAGAGCGAGGGCATCCCGACGCGGCGGTACAACCCGTAGCTGCGTTCTTCACTCGCCGAGCACGCCCTCGGCGATCGCGCTCTGCCCACCCAGCGACGTCCGGAACGCCCATACCGCCAGCACCGCGATCGCCACGTAAGGCACCGCCGTCATCGGCAGCGACCAGCGGGTCGAGATGTGCGGAGCGTTGAACAGCGGGCTGACCGTCACCTGCATCACCACGAACGCGAGCAGTCCGTAGCGGACGACGACGAAGGTGAACAGCAGCGAGGCGAGGATGACGAACGGCAGGACCATCCAGTCCCCCTCGCTGGAGAGCGTGTACATCGTCAGGACGCCCGCGCAGAACGCGCCGGCCGCAAGGGAGCGCTTGCGCAGGATCAGCAGCAACAGCGTCAGCAGGACGGTGCCGAGCATGCTGGAGGCCATTCCGCCGACGGCGTTGTCCAGCACCTCCGCGATCGTGAAGTGGAACCCCAGCAGCGACGACACGCGGCCGACGTCGGGCCCCTTGTCGGGACGGCCGAAGAGCATCAGCACCGGATCCATTGCCTTCGTCATCACCGCGACGAAGAGCGAGCCGATGATGCCGATCAGCACGTCCCGCCCCACCATCGGATTGCGAAGCTCTCCGGCGACGAGGCGCGTCCAGGCGATGAGCAACGAGGGCCAGCGGCGGCGGACGAACGGCTCGAGGGCGATGTAGAGGAGGTACATGAACGCCGCGATGAATAACCCCTCGGCGAGCGAGTCTTCGAACAGCTCGGCCGCCTCACGCATCTTGCCGGCGGACAGCCGCGGGAGCCATCGGCCGGCGACGGCGCAGATGAACGTCACCGCCGCGAGGCGCCGGGCGCCCCGGCGGTCGCCGCGGCCGAGGCGGAGGTTCCGCCACGCCAGCAGGAGACCGGCTCCGACGATCGCCGCCGTCAGGAGGATCATGAAGGCGCTGGCCCCGGCTCCGGCGAAGGCGATCCCGGCGAAGGGATCGGCCACCTCGTGCCACGGGCCGGTGACCCGGAAGAACGTCGGCAATCCACGCCACGACGCCGCCTGGACCTGGATCGGCGTGCGATCGCCCGGATAGGTGCCGCTCCAGGCGCGGCGCGTGTCGAAGGGCGCGGCGGGCGTGAAGCGTGGGGGAGCGTCGCGGAGCGCGCCGGCGTGGAGGCCGGCCGCGCCGAGCAGCGCGTTCCAGTCCGTCGGACGCGGTCGCGGCTCGCGCGGCGGCGTGGCGATGAGATGCGTCAGGCGCCCCTGGCCGTCGACCTCCACGTCGGTGCGTGCCGGCCCGGAGCCGAGGCGCGGCATGGTCTCCGACTGCTGCAGCGAGACGCCGTATTCGAGCCGGTAGGTGAGCAGCGACGGGCCGCGGCGCAGCGCGTCCCACCGGTTGCCTTTCGTCAGCCACGCCCAGTACTCGGCGTTCTGAAAGAAGGCAGGAATCGGCTCGCCGGGCGTCGCCACTCCGAGCGTCCGCAGGATTCCGCTGGCCCGGTCGTCCAGGACTTCCGGGGAAGGCACCGGAGGCGCGTAGCGGCCGAGACCGCGCTCCGAGCGGACGTACAGGAGCACCGCGAAGAGCGCGGCGACCGCGGCGAGCAGCGACCAGGCCGCCGTGCGCGACAGGCTCCCCTCCGTGCCGGCGGCGGCGACGAGACGCGGCGAGGGTGTCTCTCCCGCACGCATCGCCGCGGCGAGCGGATCTCCGCCCGGCAGCGACTCCACCACCTCCCGCGCGGAGCGCGGCCGCTGCGCGGGATCGTTCGCCAGGCAGCGGAGGATGAGGCGCTCCACCGCCGGGTCGAGGTCGCGCACGGCGGCCGATGGCGGGGCGACTTCGCTCGTGACATCGCGCATCCGCTCCGGCAGCGTCCGCGCGGCGTGTGCCCGCTTGCCGGTGAAGAGCTCGTACATCACCAGGCCGAGGGCGTAGAGATCGCTCTGGACGGTCGCGGGTGTTCCCTCGAGCTGCTCCGGCGCCATGTACGCGGGCGTGCCCGAGATCGTCCCGTCGTCTTCGCCGGCGGAGAGGGCGAGGCCGAAGTCCATGATGCGCGCCTCGCCGTGCGAGTCGATCATAACGTTGGCCGGCTTGAGGTCGCGGTGGAGGATGCCCTTCGCGTGCGCGGCCATGAGGCCGGCGGCGATGCCGCGGGCGAGGTCGATCGCCTTGTCGGGAGCGAGGCGGCCGATGCGTCGCAGCAGGCGGGCGAGGTCCTCGCCGTCGACGTACTCCATGGCCACGAAGTGCGCGCCGTCCGCCTCGACGATGTCGTACGTCCGGCAGACGTTCGGATGCGAGACCTGCCGCCCGAGGCGGACTTCCTCGTGGAGGCGCGAGAGGAGGATCGGGTCGCGCGCCAGGCGGGCGGGGAGGAACTTCAGCGCCACCGCCTGATCGAGCTTGATGTCCTCCGCGCGGTAGACCTCACCCATCCCGCCTGAGCCGAGGATGCCGGCGATGCGGTAGCGGCCCGCGGCGACCGTCCCCGGCGCGAACTGCCCCTCGCTCGCGCTGCTGCGCCGGACCGGCCGCGGCGGATCGGAGTCGATGCGGGCGGTCTCGTCCTGGTCGGGACTGGGAGTGGTCATGGAGGGACGGACCGATTGTACGTCCGCCCGCTACCGCACGCGCCGGATGCTCCGCACCAGCTCCGCGACGTGGTCGCGCCCGAGGAACGACCAGACGTAGTAGAGGCACTGCTGGTCGTCGACGCGCACCTGCGCGAGCCAGTTCGGGCCGCTGCCCCCCTCGAGATGCCACCCCGCCCAGTTCTCCCCCTCGTACTGCTCGAATTCCGGGAAGCCGGGCGTGTCTTCACCGACCGTCACCCCCGCCCCGGCGATGCCGAACACGCCGCGCCCGCACGTGGCGCAGTGATGGCCCGTCGCCTCGCGTCCCGGCAGCCCCGGGATGTCCCACGCCACCGCCCACCCCCCGCTGAAGTTCGCGCGCCGCACGGTACCGTCCTCGCGGAGGGTGGCGAAGGTGAGGGGAGCGCACGTGGCGCGGTTCTCCGCCTTCGCCCATTCATCGAGCAGCACCCGCGGCGCGGCAGCGGGAGGATTGGCATTCCACGGCGCCGGCTTTGTCGCAGGCGGAGGCGCCGGAGGCGCCGGCGTCGTCGTGGCGCAGGCGGTGAGGAGGAGGAGGGCGATTGCAACGCGTACCATCGCGCGGCGAACACGCAAAGCGGCTGCCTCAACGCGCCGGTTCGTCGCTCCCTGGAGCGACGGGCTCTCAGCCCGTCGGCTGTTCGTCGCTCCTGTGCCGGGCTGAGAGCCCGGCACTCCAGGGGGGGACGGGACGGTCGGCTGTTCGTCGCTCCAAGCCGTACCATCGTCCCCATGAAACGCACATTCGCTGCCTGCGTCGCCCTTCTCCTCACCCTCGCCGCCTCCGCCCAGGAGCGGGACATGGAGCGGGTCAACTGGATGGAGTTCCGCGAGCTCGTTCCGTCGAAGATCACCACCGTCCTGCTGCCCACCGGGACGCTCGAGCCGCACGGGGTCGTCAACAACGGGGCTGACATCACGGCGCCGGTGGCGATGGCGCGGGCGATTGCGCCCCGCCTCAACGCGATGATCGCGCCGGCGGTGCCGTACGGGATCACCGGGTCGATGGAGGCCTATCCCGGCGCGTTCACCATCCCCGAGGCGGCGTACCGGCCGTATGTGAAGGCGGTGCTGGAGGGGCTGGCGAAGAACGGCTTCCGCAACATCATCGTCCTCAACGGCCACGGCGGGCCGCAGACGGCGGTGCTGAACGCGGTGGCGGCGGAGGTGGCGACGGAGAAGCGGGTGCGCACGCTCGTCATCAACTGGTGGTCGTTCGCCTCCGACGTGACGAAGGAAGTCTTCGGCGAGGACGGCGGCCACGCCGGCTGGAACGAGACCGCGTACGTGCAGTCGGCCGACCGCACGCTCGTGCACCCCGAGCGCTACAGCGACAAGCTCGCGACAGCCTACCCGGCACCCAATACCTGGTCGGCGGTACCGTTCCCGTCGTCGATCGGGCTCTATCAGCCGGGGCAGGGCTACCCGAAATTCGATCAGAAGAAGGCGGACGAGTACTTTCGCCGTGTGAACGACAAGGTGGCGGCACTGATCGAAGCGACGATCGGCAAGTGGAATGACAGTGGCGTGTAGCCAATTGGCTACACGCGGAAGCTGGCGCCGATGA
>DASWNW010000024.1:0-53810 GCA_036399015.1 Thermoanaerobaculia bacterium
GTTGCGTGTGGCGCGTTGCTCGGGCTGTTACGCCCTGAGCGCTGGTCTCGGAGTGCGGTCCAAGCGAAAAAGCCCTGGCAACACGCAACGCGCAACGCGCAACCCCCACTGGCAACGGGCAACCGGCAACCGGCAACCGGCAACGCGTGCCAGTAAGCACCAAGTAAGCACCCCCCCGCACCATTCCCCCGCCATGACCCGACGCCTCGCTCTCCTCCTCCTCCTGCTCACCGCGTTCGCGGCGCCGGCGGTCGCCTCGTGCAATCTGTCGATGACCGTCTCGTGCGCGAACGGCTCCTGCACCGCCACCACCACCAACAACGGCGGCTCCTGCTCCGGGCTGGTCTACTCCGGCTGGATGAGCGGCGAGCAGACCGGCGGGCCGACACTCTCGTCGCCGCAGGTCTCCCTCTCCGGGGTCAGCGACTGCTTCGACTCCGACGACTTCGGGATGCCGCTGCCGTTCGCCTTCTGCTACGGCGAGACCACCATCCCCGCCGGGAAGGTCTACACCTCGCGCGTGCAGGTCTCCGGCTCGACGGGCAACCTCTTCGCCATGAGCTGGGTCGGCAACGACGAGGGAGAAGAGATCTCCTCCGCCTACGCCTTCACCAACGGCCCCGCCGCGCCGACCTGCGTCCCGAACGTCAGCGCGCCGCCGATCTCGCAGTCGGGGCTCGAGTACACGGTGAGCTGGAGCGCGATCTCCGACCCGACCGCGCAGTACATCGTCGAGGAGTCGACCAGCGCCGACTTCTCCAACAACACCACCACCTCCCAGGTGCACGGCCTCTCGAAAGTCTTCCGCCACGACGGCATGGCCACCAGCACCACCTACTACTACCGCGTGCGCGCGACGCACTGCGGCGGCAGCGTCCCCTCCTACTCCGCCGTCGCGCAGACCGTCGTGCAGGCGCCGGCGCCCGCCGTGGTCAAGACGGCCGAGGTGGCGGTGCCGCTCGGGAGCGACGCGCCGGTCGGCATCCCCGTCTTCATCCCCGGCCCGACCGACGGCTCCCACACCACCTTCACCGCCGTCACCGACCAGCCGTACCTCACCGTCACCCCCTCCTCCGGCAACCTCCCGGCGGGCGGCGTCACCGTGATCGTCACCGCCAGCCCCGGCTCGCTCCCGCCCGGCGCGAGCACCGGCACGCTGATCATCACCACCACCAGCGTCAGCTCCGCGAGCGGCGTCGCCAACCACGGCTCGACCATCATCAACATCCCCGTCTCCATCAGCCTCGTGACGCCGGTCATGCCGGGCGGAAAGACGCTCCCGCCGGCGAACGCGCTCATCGTCCCCGCGGTCGCCCACGCGAACGGCGCGGCGGGCCCGTTCCTCTCCGACGTGCGCCTCACCAACAGCGGCGCGACGCCGATCGACTACCAGATCACCATGACCCCGACCCGCACCGACGGCACCGCGAGCAGCAAGGTGACGCAGGTGACGGTGGAGGGCGACCAGACCATCGCTCTCAACGACGTGGTGAAGAACTTCTTCGGCTACGGGGCGCTCGGCAACGACGGCAGCTTCGGCTCGCTGGAGATCCGGCCCCTGAACACCTCCTCCACCCTCACCTACGCCTCCAGCCGCACCTACGCCAGCACCGCGGGCGGCACGTTCGGCCAGTACATCGCGGCGATGCCGTTCACGAAGTTCGCCTCGAAGCGCTTCCAGGGCATCCCGCTGCCGGGCCAGCCGCAGCAGCCGTCCGGCTCGACCAAGCTCTCCCTGCAGCAGGTGGCGCAGTCGGCGAAGTTCCGCACCAACCTCGGCATCGTGGAAGGCGCCGGCGAGCCGGCCAGCGGCCGCATCCGCATCTTCGACTCCCTCGGCTCGCTCCTGCGCGAGGTGCCGTTCAGCCTTCTCGCCGGCGAGCACCGCCAGATGAACATGTTCATCTCCGACCCCGCCCTCGGGAACATCCCGCAGCTCGACGACGGCCGCATCGAGATCCTCATCGACTCGCCGACCGGCGCCGTCACCGCCTACGCCTCCGTCCTCGACAGCGTGACCACCGATCCGCTCGCCGTGACGCCGGTCGACGCCACGAAGATCAGCGCGAGGCGCTACGTCATCCCCGGCATGGCCGAGCTGCCGAACCGCGGCAACAACTTCCATTCCGACCTGCGCGTCTTCAACGGCGGCACCGCCGACGTCCCGGTGACGATGACCTTCTACCCGATGGGCAGGGGCACGCCGATCCAGGCGCAGCCGCGCATCATCCGCGCCGGCGAGGTGCTGGTGCTCGACAACGTCCTCCCCACCGCCTTCAACGCCTCGGAGACCGGCGGCTCGATCGCCATCCAGACGCCGGTCGACTCCTCGCTCGTCGTCACCGGCCGCACCTACACCTCCGTCGAGAACGGCGGCTCGTACGGCCAGTTCATCCCCGGCGTCACGCCGGCCGAGGGGACGGGCCTCGGCGAGAAGGCGCTGCAGGTCATGCAGCTCGAGGAGTCGGGCCGCTTCCGCTCGAACGTCGGCCTGGCCGAGCTGAGCGGCAAGAGCGCCACCGTGCGCCTCACCCTCCACCTCCCCGACGCCAAGTTCACCCCGTCGATCGACGTCGAGCTCGCCCCGAACGAGTTCACCCAGCTCCGCCCGATCCTCGGCCTCAACCCCGGCCGGCAGACCTACAACGCCCGCATCGAGGTGCAGGTCGTCGCCGGCGAGGGGCGCGTCACCGCCTATGGGTCGGTCATCGACAACGAGAGCAAAGACCCGACGTACGTCCCGGCCCAGTAAAGACCCGTGGAGCGGCGGGCTTCAGCCCGCCGAGCAACCGCCGAGCCCGCCGCTCCACTTTTTTGCCCCGGTTTCGTGATCGCAATCACACGCTAACCCTCGGACGGCACTGCGCTTGCTCCCGCTGCCGAGTCGATGGCGACCCGCGAAGAGATCCTGACCCGCAGGCAGAGCGACCTGGTGCGCGAGAGCGAGCCGCCCCTGCGCGTGCTCGCCGTCGACGACGACCGCATGTACCTCAAGCGGCTGCAGCTCGTCCTCACCCGCGCCGGCTTCGACGTCGTCACCGCCCACGACGGCCCCTCCGCCATCGAGCGCATCAAGAACGACCACGAGGTGAGCGTGCTCCTCATCGACCTCTCCATGCCCGGCATGGACGGGATCGAGACGGTCCGCCACGCCCGCACCGCCTGCACCTTCCCCGGCCTCTACGCCATCCTCCTGACCGCGAGCGACGGGACGGAAGTGAAGCTGCGCGCGCTCGACAGCGGGCTCGACGACTTCCTCACCAAGAGCTCGTCCGACTCCGAGATCCTCGCCAAGCTCCGCAGCGCCGCGCGCCGCCTCGAGATGGAGCGCCGCCTCCACCTCCAGAACGAAGAGCTGCAGACGCTCGCCCTCACCGACGAGCTCACCGGCATCTCCAACCGCCGTGCCCTCTTCCGCGAGGCGGAGCAGATCCTCACCTCCGGCAAGACGCTGTCGGTGGTGCTGTTCGACCTCGACCGCTTCAAGCAGATCAACGACACCTACGGTCATCTGATGGGCGACCGCATCCTCGCCGACGTGGCCGCCTGCCTCAAGGCGAACACGCGGGTCGGCGACGTCATCGCCCGCTACGGCGGCGACGAGTTCGTGCTGCTCCTGCCGGAGACGCAGACGGCGGCCGCGCGGACGATCACGCAGCGCATCCGCGAGCAGATCGCGCAGCTCCGCTGGGAGGTGGCCGGACAGACGATCTGCGTCAACGTCGGCACCGGTCTCTCGACCGCCGGCTCGGGGAGCAGCATCTCGACGCTCCTCGCGGAGTCGGACGCGAAGCTGTACGACGCGAAGATGGCGCGCGACCTAGGGGCGGCCGAGCTGGGGATTCAGCTCTAGCATCAGCGCCTTGCGGCTCCGGGCCTCCTCGGCCCATTGCGAGTTGGAGTCGAGCTTCAGGTAGTCGTCCCACGCCGCCACCGCCTCTTTGTCCCTCCCGAGGCGCTCCAGCGCCACCGCACGGTTGAACGCCACCTCGGGAGTCGGCTCCTTCCGCCACTGCCCTTCGAGCAGCGACAGCGCCTGCGCCAGATCGGCGTCGCCCCCCTGCGCGAGGAGCGCCACCGCGTAGTCGTTCACCACCGCCGGCCGCTCTTCCGGCGTCGCCTCCGCCAGCGCCTTCTCAAAGTACGCCGTCACTCCGCTGTAAGGACGGCCGCCGCCGCCCCTCAGCAGATAGGCGACCCCGGTTGCATGCGGGTCGGAGTCGGGCTCGCGCAGGATCTTCGCGGCCGCCGCGTCCACCTGGTACTGCGCGAGCTCGGCGTCTTCCGGATTGCCGGAGCGGAGGGTGCGCCGCACCTGGAACGGGAACCCGGACAGCCGCCCGTCGGTGGACCGCTTCTCCACCATCTTCGAGGCGTCGGCCAGCGCCTCGGTGCCGCGCGAGCCGAACCACTGCTCCCGCAGCGGCGCGCCGAAGACGATGAACAGCGCCGCCGCGAGCGCGGACGCCGAGGCGAGGACTTTCCACCAGCCGCGCCCGCGGTTCTCGCCAAAGTCGGCGTGGTGCACGTTCTCTTCTGCTGCCATGTCGTGCGTGATCTCCGAGGCCATCATGAAGGCTTCGTTGCAATCGCCGCAATCGGCCAGATGCTCGACCGTGCGCCGTTCGGCGCGTTCGAGCCCCCGCTGGACGACTGCCGCAATTTCGTTATCTGTAAGGTGTTCGTTCATTACCGCGGGAGCAGTCATCGCAGCCTCCCTTCCCCGCCTCGTGCTCCCTCGCCACCTGAAGGGTTGGAGGGACGCCTGGACGCGATTTCCGAGTTGAGCAGGCCGAACTTCATCTCCTGGTCTCCCCGGCTGAGGATCCCGGCGACGTCCGACTGGCTGACGCCGGCCCGCTCCAGCCCCCGCCGGAGCGTCCCGAACAGCTTATCGAGCCTCTTGTAGATCTTCTTCTGCTCCATATGCAGGATGCGGGCGATGTCCGGCACCTTGCGCGCGTCCCAGAAGCGCATCTGCAGGATCAGCCGGTCCTCGGCGTCGAGCTCGCGCAGCAGCCCGTCAATGGCCGACGCCGTATGGCGCGCCGCCTTTTCCCGGTCGCGCGCCTGCACCCGGTCGTCCGTCTCGGCGTCGGCGGCGATCGCCTCCGGCAGGAGGTCGTCCGAGACCGGCACCGGCCGCGGCGTCCGCAGCGGCAGGCGCACATAGAGCGTCTCCAGCTCCTCGACCGTGTATTGAGAGCCGGCGGGCGTGGTCAGCACGCGCACCGCCTCGCCGAACGAGAAGCCGTCGCGCGTCATGAGCCGCTCCAGCACGATCGCCTTCTCCCCCAGACGCTTCGCCTCCGCCGACGGCCGCCATTTTCCCCACTGTTCGACGCGCCACTGCTGATACAGGCGCACGATCACCGTGGTGAGGTATGTGGAGAGCGAGCTGCGGTCCTCGAACTTGCGGATGATCGCGTAATCGTCTTCCAGCAGGCGCACGCGGACTTCCTGCGTGAACTCCTCCGCCTCGGTGGGATTGAGCCGGTGCTTGTGCGCCACGAACCGAGCGATGCGCTCGATCGTTCGGAGGTTCTGCAGGTAGGTCTCTTCGCCCGTCATCCGCCGCCGCACTGCACAAGGTTTGGGTACCCGCGCAGTCTAGCAGCAAGACGCTTATGTGGAACGGCGGGCGCACGCGCCCGCCGTCATTTATTCGCGACCCTTTTTTACGTCTGTGACGTCGTCGGTGCCTTTGAGGTTCGACAGCCCCGGCTTCGTCTCGTGACCGCCGTGCGCATATTCGCGCCCCTGGCGTTCGTCCATTTTCGGACCGACGCGCCGCGCCTCGTTCTGCTCGGTGGTCAATCCACGCGGACCCTCATACCGGTCGCCGTGATAGAGCGTCCCTTTCGGCGTATGAATCACCCGGTCGCCTTTGATGCGCGTTTTGCGGTCCGGCGAGCCGACCTTCTCGTCAGGACCTCGCTGATCGTCTCTCATTCAGTTCCTCCCGTCCTTGTGGAGTGGCGCCCGCTTCGGGCGCCCCAGCCCGGCGGCCGAGAGCGGCCGCCGCTCCATATAAGAGCAATCCGCACGCCGCTTGCAGCACGTTTGAGGCGTGAAAAGAGAGATCGAACGCAACGACTGGGCTCGCTTCTTCGAGTCGTTCACAATGCAGCACGACCACTGGCTCGTCAGCGTGGACGGCGAGCGGGACACGATGCCTCTCGAGGGCATCATCGCCCGCGACGAGCTCGTCACCATCACCCTCGGCGGCGACATCAGCCACCACCGCCGCATCACCATTTCGGCGAAGCGCGTCACCGTCGAGCAGCGCGACGGCGTCGATCAGGGGGTGGCCATCGAGTCGAACGACGGACATACCACCCGCCTCGCCTTCCGCTCGCCGATGCCGCCCGAGCTCGTGGACGGGATGCCATGAACCTCGACAAGCTCCGCGGCGCAATGCACCCCGTCAACGGCGACAGCACCGACTACGACGCGCTGATGGACCTCATCGGCAACGCCTCGGTGGTCTGCATCGGCGAGGCCTCGCACGGCACGCACGAGTTCTACCGCGAGCGCGCCAAGCTCACCAAGCGGCTCATCGACGAGAAGGGCTTTCACGCCGTCGCCGTCGAGGCGGACTGGCCCGACGCCTATCGCGTGAACCGCTGGGTGCGCGGCATGAGCGACGACGCCGGCGCGAACGAGGCGCTG
The DNA here is from genome assembly GCA_036399015.1 of Thermoanaerobaculia bacterium. Classification (GTDB taxonomy): domain Bacteria; phylum Acidobacteriota; class Thermoanaerobaculia; order Gp7-AA8; family Gp7-AA8; genus QHVT01. The sequence goes on from DASWNW010000024.1 coordinate 6,673, forward strand.
GAAGGCTTCAAGACCCGCTTCCCCACCTGGATGTGGCGCAACGCCGACGTCCTCGACTTCGCCGGCTGGCTGCGCGGCTTCAACGACTCGGTCAAGGACGAGCGGGCGAAGGTCGGCTTCTACGGCGTCGACCTCTACTCGCTCTTCTCCTCGATCGAGGCGGTCATCGAATACCTCGAGCAGGTCGATCCGGAGAGCGCGAAGCTCGCCCGCCGCCGCTACTCCTGCTTCGACCACTTCGGCGACGAGGCGCAGGCGTACGGCTACGCGACCGCGGCCGGCATCGCCAAGTCGTGCGAGGACGCGGTGACCGCGCAGCTCACGGAGCTCCGCCGCCGCGCCTCGGAGCTGGTCAGCCAGTCCGACCTGCCGGCGGACGAGTTCTTCTACGCGGAACAGAACGCGCGCCTCGTCGCGAACGCCGAGGAGTACTACCGGAGCATGTTCGGCGGCAGGGTGTCGTCGTGGAACCTGCGCGACCGCCACATGGCCGAGACCATCGACGCGCTGATCGCCCACCTCTCGAAAGAGCGCGGCCGCGCGAAGGTCGTCGTCTGGGCCCACAACTCCCACCTCGGCGACGCCCGCTTCACGGAGATGGGGCAGCAGGGAGAGCTGAACGTCGGCCAGCTCGTGCGCGAGCGCTACGACGAGGACGCCGTCCTGATCGGCTTCAGCACGTACACCGGGACGGTGACGGCGGCCGACGACTGGGACGCCCCCGCCGAACGCAAGCGCGTGCGGCCGGGCCTGAGAGGCAGCTACGAAGACCTCCTGCACCACGTCTCCCCGGCGCCGTACTACTTCACCTTCCGCGGCAACAGCATGGCGACGGAGGAGCTGGACGAGCCGCGCCTGCAACGTGCGATCGGCGTCATCTACCGCCCCGACACCGAGCGCCAGAGCCACTACTTCACCGCCCGCCTCCCCCGCCAGTTCGACGCCATGATCCACTTCGACGAAACGAGAGCCGTGGAGCCGCTGGAGACGACGGCGACGTGGCACGGAGGAGAGGTGCCGGAGACGTTCCCCTCGGGGATGTGACGTCGTTCTCCCTGGAGCGACGGGCTCTCAGCCCGTCGGGGGTGGACGTAGGTGCCGGGCTGAGAGCCCGGCACTCCAGAAGGAACGCAGCGGCGGTCAGCCCCGGACGTCGATGCCGGCGGAGATCGCCTCGAACTGCTCCCGATACACCGTCAGCAGACCCTTCGCTTCGAGCGTCTCGATGCCGGCCGCCGAGACTCCCTTCGAGGCGAGGAAGCCGCGCGGGCTCTGCCAGAAGCCATCCTCGCGGAGCCATGCCGGCGACACGTGCTGGATGAAGCTCAGCGGCACCAGCACCTCCTCCGGAATGGCGAGCTGCGTATCGCGCTCACCGTCTTTTTTCCGGCGCGTGAGGAGCGAGGTGAGCCGCTCGACGAGCGTCGGCGGGAGCGGATTCCGCCGCTGTCGCATCGCGTAGTAGCGCACCCGGTTGACGCAGCGCTTGATGGAGCGGGGCGTCGCCCCTGCGTGATGGAGCAGCGGATGCCATTCGACGAGCGCACGGCGAAAGACCTTCGAGTCGCGCTCGGGCCGGCTCTGCTCGACCGACAATCGCATCGTGCCGGCGACCGCGAACACCGCCAGCAGCACCGCCGGCCAGGAGGACTTCGTCGCCGGTACCCTGGGATCGATGAGCATCGCCTGCTGCTGCCGCTGCGCCGGCGCCTGAACGGCCGGAGCGGCGCGATTGCTGACGCCGATGACTTCTACGCCCGGGGTATCGACGAACGCGAGCTGCCGTGGCACCGCGGCACGCGTCCGTTCGTGCAGTTGGTAATAGCCGAACCTCGCAGCGAGAACGAGCACTCCCAGGACTGCCAGGAGTGGCAGGACCGTCTCCAGCTTTCCGATGACCCATTCCCCGAATGGCGTCGCGCGCACCGCTTCTTCGTCGTCAGGGAGCTCGACGAGGCCGCGCGACTGCGCCGAATCGCCTCGCGGCACCGGCGCCTCGATGTTCACCAGTTTCTCGAGGTAGTGCCGCGCGTACTGCACCGCGGTGACGGTCTCGGGCACGCCGTCCCCGTCGAGATCGGAGCCGATCGCCTTCGATTCCTCCTCGAACTTCATGGCCACGCACCGCTCGACGCGCTGCCGGTCCATCCCGGCGATGATGAAGCAGTCGCCCGAGGTGACGAGGAAGTTCATCGTCTCGAGAACGGCCAGGACGTGGTCGGGACGGCAGCGGTCGAGATCATCGACGAACAGCACGAGCCGGCGTTGCGGCCCCAGCGCGTCCGTCAACTCGCGGAACGCGCGGGCGAACGTGTGGCGAAAGCCGGTGTCGCCGCCGACGTCGGACAGGCGCACGGTTCCGGAGAGAATCGCGCCGAGGCGACTCCCGCTCACCCCGAACGCATTGAGCGCCCGCAGCACGACCACGAGGGAGACGATGCTGCTCACGAGCAATCCAGCCGAGCGCAGGAGATCGTCCGAGGCGGGGGTACCGAGATTCTGCAGACCGGCGAGCAGCTCGCGAAACAGCTTCGGATCGCGCGCAAAGAACGCGGTGGTGGTGACGAGGGTGGCGATGATCGCCAGCGCCGGGAGCCAGTTGCGCATCCCCCGCACGCCGAGCAGGCGCACGCGCAGACGGATGCCGTTCCACGACCAGAACGGCGGCACGGCGCGACGGATGCTCTCCATTACCGCCGGCAGGAGGTGCTCCTCGCTCTGGTAATGCCACGCGTTGAACCACACCGGGATGTGGCCATAGCGCCGGACGCCCTGCATCACCATGTTCATGAGCGAGCTCTTGCCCGAGCCCCACGCCCCCGTGACGGCGATCGTGAGCGGAGGCTCCGTCTTCGGGTTGCCGAGGAACCGGGCAATGCCGTTCGCCAGCGGCTGGAACTCCAGCCGGTCCTCCTCGGGAGTCTCCACCGGGCGGTCGTTCCACGGCACGTCTTCAATCGACCGCGCCGGATCGGCCGCTCGCTCCGGACGCCATGCGGCCACCATGAAGAATGCCGATGCGACGCAGCACGCCCAGAACCAGGGAGCCGGCGAGCGGCCGTAGACCGGCCGGAGCCACGTCCGTCCGCCGTCGACGCTGCGTACCGGAGTCCCCAGGTCAGCGGAGGCGGTCCAGACGCGCTGCCCGTCGCGGTGTGCGGTGAGCGGCTCGGAAGCCACCCGCGCACCCGGCATGGGACGCCACGTCACCCCGCCGTCCCGCGTCTCGAATGTGCGGCCCGGGAGGATGTCCTCGGCAAATCCGTGGTGCTCGTCGATGAACCGGACCGCGGTCGTCTGCGCGGGATCGCCCCCGCCCAACTGCGCCGGACGGATCAACTCCCACGTGGTGCCGCCATCACGCGTACGCGCGACGGGGAGACCGAAACCCGCCGTCGCCCAGGCATTCAGGCCGCTGCCGTCCGCCACGATCGCGTCGATTTCCACGGAGACTGTGCTAGACGTCGAGCCCCCTCGCCGGTGGTGCGTCACCGACGTACGCCCTTCGGCGGGCCGGGTCAATACCCAGTAGTCGTCAATCGAGACTCCGGGAAACCGCTCCTCTACCGTCGCACGCCAGCGGGCGCCGCCGTCATTCGTGCTCGCTACGACGTCCGCGTTCCCTTTCATCACGACCCGGGTTCCGTCCGCCGATACCGTCACGTGCTCGATGAGCGCGGAGCTGAGCTGCGGCACGCCGGCACTTGTCCACGTTTTGCCGCCGTCGCTCGTTCGGACGACCGCACCGTACTCTCCGACGGCCCATCCGGTCCGTCTGTCGGCGGCGAACGCAATGCTGCGCAGCGTGGACGCCACGCCGCTGCGTTGCGGGTTCCAGCTCCGGCCGCCGTCGCGACTCGACAGGATCGTCCCCGCCGCTCCGGCCGACCAGAGGTGCACGCCGTCGTCGGCCGCGTGAATACTCTGCACGGCGGCGTAGGGCAGCGTCGCCGGCCTCGACGCCTCACCGCGCGAGACGGTGATCTGGCCCTCGTGGGCGATGGCGACGGCCGTACCGTCGCTGAAAACTTCGATCGCCTCGACATGCGTGCCCCTGGACCATGGACCTTCCACCGGCACGATCAGCCTGTCATCCGTCAGCCCGAACATGGCGCCGGCGGCGCGTGAGAATGCGCACTGGTCCGAGTCTTCCGGGACCACCGCCACGCGCTGCCAGGTGCGGCCGGCATCGGAGGTCTCTACGACGGCGTCGTCCGCAAGCACGCGCATGGTCGTGGGCGAGGTGAAAACGATGTCGTATGCGCGCGATCCCTCTCGCACTCCCGACAGGGCGATGGTGCGGCGGGCGCCGCCGTCGTCGACCAGCAGGGCCGCGCGCTCCCGCTGCCTGACCGCGACCCAGATCCGGCCGTCGGGGCCCACGGCTGCAGGAGCGAGACCGGCCTCGCTCGTCGGTGTCACGACACGCCACTGCGGCTGCGCCGCGGAGCGCGCCACGACCCGATCCGCTCCTGTCACCGCGATCGTGCCGCCGGAAACATCGAGTGCGTAATAGCGGCCCGGCGGCAGCGCCCTCTGCGACCAGGTCTTGCCGCCATTTGCGGTCTCGAACAGGCTTCCGCCGGCGTCGAGCGCCCAGCCGCGTTCCGCGCTGGTGAACTTCACATCGACGATGTTGGTTCCCGGTGCCGTCGAGATGCGCACGTCCCGCCACGTCACTCCCCGGTCCGCGCTGTGGAAGAGATCACCGCCGCCTGCGGCGATCCAGGCGTCCTTTCCGTCGCGAAGCACGAATAGCCGCCGCACCCGGCCGCGAAACAGCGGCAGCCGCGCGAACGAGTTCCGCTCGTGCGGAGAGAGGAACCACTCGACGAGTCCCGGCGGCTGGAGCGGGTTGCTCCGCGGCGGCTGCAGGGACGAGACGACCGCGCCGAGGCCGAGGAGCGTCAGCGCGATGACCAGAAAAACGACGCGCCGATGGCCGGGCCGCCGCGTGCGCGCACGTGTGACGTCGGAAGGAGCACCCATGGGAGGGACACATGATACGCCCGCTGCCGGGCTGAGAGCCCGGCACGCCAGAGAGGCCGCACAAAACAAAAGGCCGCCGCGATTGCTCGCGGCGGCCTCGAATTCACAACTGAAGTGACCCTTACGGGCAGACGCCCGTCGGGACGACGAACGATTCGTTGACCGTGACTGTGCCGGCGGCCGCGTTGACCGTCGACGTGGCGCCCTGGCCGACGCCGTACTGCGCGAACGCCGTCCAGACCTTGCAGTCGTTGGTGGCGGTGGCGGCGAGGATGCCGTCGCGCATCTGCTGGTAGTTCGGGGCGGCCGGGGTGTAGTTCATGCCCTGCACGAGGTCGCGCAGGAGCTGATCGGTGGTGAGACCCGCGGCGAGGTAGAGCTCGCGGAGCTTCCAACCAATCGCACCGTAGATCTCGCCGTCGTAGTGCACGCCGTTGGCGCCGGTGACGGAGCCGTAGGTGCGCGGGAAGTTGGCGTACGGCGCGGAGCGGATGCCCAGCGCGTCGCTGGCCGAGTACTCGCCGACGCGGTCGTCGCCGTTGATGGTGATGGCCAGGACGTCAGCCATGCCTTCGCCGATGGCGCCCGACATCGGGCCGCTCATCGAACCGATCATGCGCCAGGTCAGGCCGTGGCCGTACTCGTGGAACACGATGTCGGAGTCGAGGTCGCCGTCGCGCTGCAGCGGCGCCGGGTTGCTCGCACGGATGGTGGTCGACTGGCCAGCGGCCGCCTTGATCTTGCCGCCGTCGGTGTAGCCGACGAAGAGCGAGGGGATGGTGATGCTGGAGTCGGTGCCGCCCATGCTCATCAGCGAGTCGCCGCCGGTGACGTGGTTCGCCACGATGACGCCGATGGCGCCCTTGAGCTGCGCGTTCTTGACCTTGACGACGAAGTCGCAGTTGCCACGGTCGATGACCGCGATGCGGCCGGTGAGGACCGTGGAGATGGCCGTGCAGCCGTCAGCCGGGGAGGTCGGGGTGATGATGCCGGTCTTGCCGGTGGTGGTCAGGGCCGGGCCGAAGCCGGCGCCGGTGGCGCCGTAGATGGCCGAGCCGACGACGACCTGGTGGGTCGGCTTGCCGGCCCAGAGGTACATCTGCATGCGGGGGTTCTGGCCGTCGCTCGGGGTCGCGAAGTTCGCGTTGTCGATCCCGCCGCCGTCCTGCGCCTCGGCGTTGACCGAGTCGCTGCCCAGGCCGCCGCGGCTGAAGTTGTTCTCCTGGAAGTTCTTCTCCGCCTCGTTGAAGCCGGCCACGTAGAGGATGTCGTGGATGCGGTTGTTGAGGTAGAAGAGGTTCTGGACCGCCACGTTCCGGTTACCGGTGGTGCCCGGCGCGGTGGTGCGGCTGTGAACCGTCGTGAACTGGCCGTTCGAGACGGTCGTGCCGCCACGGTCGGGCGAGTTGTTCGACTGCGCGTCGAGGTACGCGTAGACGTTGTTGCCGACGATCTTGATCGTGTTCTGCGCCACACCGGCGGTCAGCCAGCCGGCCGGGGACGGCGTGGTGCCGGCCGGGGAGACGGGGGCCGGACCGCTGACGAGCGTCTGGGCCGATTCCTTGCCCGGATCTTCGACGTAGACGAAATACTGGTCGTAGCTGGTGCGCAGCTCGACGTTCAGGATCGCGCCGTCGCCGCCCACCAGGGTGTGGTGGAGCAGGTTGCGGGTGCGGGTCCAGGTCTCGACGAGGAAGGCCTCCTGGAGGGAGCCGTCCGGCATCGAGGCGAGCACGCGGTTGACCGTCGGCTCGGTGTAGAAGAAGGAGCCGCGGCTGAACGCGACATCCTCACGGCCGTCGACGCGCTGCGCGTCGCGCGGCGCGGAAACGCCCGGGTGCAGACGGCCGATGGCCGCCGCGAGCGCCTGAGCCTCGTCGATCGACGCGCGGTCGATCCTCGCCGGGACCGGCGCGAGGTTCTCGATCAGGTGGACGAGCTGACCCTGCTCGTTGATGGCGGCCTTGACGTACGAGCCGTACACCGTGAGGCCGTCGACGCGCTGGTCGAGGCGGAGGTGGGTGATCCCACCGTTGCCCGGGCGCGAGACCGCGTTGCTGGCGATGCCATTGCGCGACGCCGTGCGGTCGATCGTGCGGATGGTGGCCTGGTCGCGTCCCTGCGAAGCAAGGAAGCTGGCGACGACCGCTTCAGGCGCAACGCTCGCGGGGAGCGTGAGCGCGCCGCGCTCGTCGGACGAATGGATCTGTGCCGGCTGACGCTCCCAAAGGGAACGGTTCTGCGCGGCGGCCGGGAGCATGACTACGAGGCTGATGAGTACAGCTACGACAAGACGGCGGTTGTTCAACGGGGGGCCTCCGGGTCGAGACGTCGTCAATAGAATCCCCCGACGCGCGGCTGGCCGTGCTGCAGGGGTGCCTTGTTGTGAAACTGTTATTTGCTGACTGAAGGAGGTGATGGTACGACGCCGCGCGGAGGAACGCAAGAGTTCCGTCACAAAGTGGGTCAAAAAAGTTTGGCTGAGGTCCCTTCGGGGACAAAAATCACCCAAAAAGCACTCAGGCCAGCGACGTCATCAACGTCACTGGCCTGAATGGTGGAGCTGGACGGGATCGAACCGACGACCTCCTCATTGCGAACGAGGCGCTCTCCCAACTGAGCTACAGCCCCACAGATCCCTGTGGAAGGTACCGCTGGTAACGAGCCCGGCAGAACCTGCATTCCTGCGCGGGAGCCGCGGATTATAGAGAGGAGGGGGCTGGCGCGCAAGGGCGCGTCGCCACTAGTTGCTGGTTCCTGGTTGCTCGTTGCTCGGGCTGCCTCGCCTGACCGGTACTTCACACCAGCAACCAGCAACCAGCAACCAGCGACAACACTCTGGGTCAACTCGCGACCCACCACATCACACCAACCCATTGTTTTTGGTACCGCGAACGCCTACTCCTCCCCGATTTCGTCGACGAAACGCTCCGTGAACAGGGGGGCCAGCATGTTGTCGACCGGGGCGAAATCGTCGGTCAGGACGATCGCTTCGCGGCTCGCCAGGTAGCGCTGCAGGCGGTCGTGCGGGAGGACCCAGGCGGCCGTCTCGGAGGTGATCCCGGCGAGGTTCCGGGAGGCCACGACCACGAACGTCGAGCGGCTGCTCTCCATGTCCTCCTCGGCGTCCATCAGCACCGCCACGTTGCGCTCGCCGAACACCGACTGCAGCGTCCGGATGTACGACGCGAGGAAGCGCCCCTTCCTGTAGTCGTCGATCACGTTCACCACCACCGCGCCGTCGGGCGTGAGCCGCTGCTGCAGCCGCGCCGTCAGCTCGCGCGTCGTCAGGTGGTACGGCACGGAGAGGTCGTTGAACGCGTCGATGAAGATGACGTCGTACGGCTCCCCTTCCCGCATCGCGAACCAGCGCGCATCCTCATTGATACTGCGGATGGCCGCGTCGCGCCCCACGCCGAAGAAGCGTCGCGCCACCCGCGTCACCGCCGGATCGATCTCCACCACGTCCACCTGCGCCGCCGGATGCAGCCCGTCGACGAGGCGCGGGAGCGTGTAGCCGCCGCCGCCGATGAACAGCAGGCGGAAGACGGGACTCTGCTTCGCCCGCCACTCGATCACGTCCTGGAAGGTGCGCAGGTAGCCGTACTCGAGATACGACGGGTCCTGCAGGTCGGCGTAGGAGTGCACGAGGTGGTCGAGGTGCAGCGCGTGCAGCGGCGCCCCGGTGTCGTCGCGAATGGTCCGGTCGACCTGGATCGTGTAGTACTGGCTCTCCTCGTAATGAATGATGCCGGTGCCGCTCGGCTCCTGCAGCGGATCCTGATGCGGCGGCGGCAGCGCCCCCGGCCAGAGCCCCGCGTAGGCGGCCGCTCCCACCGCGAGCAGCGCCGCGGCCGCCCGTCCGTAGCGGCCGAAGAGGCCCCCGAAGAGCAGCGCCGCGATGATGAGCGTCACCCCCACCCCCACCAGCGTCGTCCGCGTGCCGAAGCGGGCCACGAGCCAGAAGCCGGTCACGAACGTCCCGGCGATCGAGCCGAGGGTGGAGAGCGCGTAGATCTTCCCGACGACGCTGCCGGCCGTGGCGACGTCCTTCACCGCGAGCTTCACCGCCACCGGCGAGATCATGCCGAGGAAGAAGGCGGGAAGGAAGAAGAGGACGAAGGAGAGGAGCACCACCCGCTGCAGCAGCGTCGTGGCGATGCCCATCGACGTCAGCAGGCCGTCGTCGCTCGCCAGCAGGTTCGTCGCCGGCGCGATGAGGATCGACGCCGCCCCCGCCGCGAGCAGCAGCCACCCGAGCGTCGACGGCACCGGCCGCCGGTCCGCCAGCCACCCGCCCGCGTACGCGCCGCCGCTGATCCCCGCCAGCACGACGCCGATGATGCTGGTCCAGGTGTAAAGCGAGACGCCGACGTACGGCGCCAGCACCCGCCCCGCCACCAGCTCGATGACGAGCGTGCAGAAGGAGGCGGTAAAGGCGACGATCGCGGCGTGGACGACGGGGCGGGACATGGCGGGGGATTATGGACTAGCGGGTTCCTCGGGTTCCTCGGAGTTCCTCGGAGTTCCTCGGGGGGGCGATCATCATGGCGCGTCGTGTGCCGAGGAACCCGAGGAACTCCGAGGAACCCGAGGAACCTCGAACGCCACCAGATCCGCCGCCGCCTCCGTCGCCGCGAACACGCTCCTCGCCTGCTCCACCAGCGGCGTCACGTCGCCGTAGCGCGTCGAAAAGTGGGTGAGCAGCAACCGGCGCGCGCCCGCCTCGGCCGCGACGCGTGCGGCGTCGACCGCGGTTGAGTGATAGCGCTCGTGTGCCTCCGTCGTCAGCTCGGTGCCGTAGGTCGACTCGTGAATGAGTACGTCGGCGTCGCGCGCGAGCTGCACCGCGTTCTCACACGGCCGGGTGTCGGTGCAGTAGGCGATGCGCCTGCCGGGTCTTGACGGGCCGAGGACGCGCGCGTCGTTCGCGCGGATCAGCTCCGCGTACGCCGGGCCCGGCGCGATGCCGAGCGCCTTCGCCTTCTCCACGTCGAACTTGCCGGGACGCTCGTCCTCCGCGAAGAGGTAGCCGAGGCAGGGGACGCTGTGCTCGAGCGGGGCGGCGGTGACGGTGTAGCCGTCGCCGCGGAACGGCGGCAGCGAGACGCGCACCTCGAACGAGGGATTGTGAAACGAGGTCCGCAGCGTCGCCTCGACGTACTCCGCGGTTCCTTCGGGGCCGACGACGTCGAGCGGCCTTGTGCGGCCGTTCATCGAGAGCGTCGCCAGGAGACCGGGCAGGCCGTAGACGTGATCGCCGTGGAGGTGGCTGAGGAAGATGGCGTCGATCGCGCCGCCGCGGACCGGCGCGAGCTGCAGGCGGTGCTGCGTTCCCTCGCCGCAGTCGAAGAGCAGCAGCGCGCCGTCGTCGAGGAGCAGGGCGACCGAGGAGACATTGCGCTCGCGCGAGGGCGTGCCGGAGGAAGTGCCGAGGAAGATGAGGCGCATCAGACCGCGGCGGGAGCGGGCGTGCGGGTGGCGCGCGCGGCGACCGACTGCGCGACCTCTTCGTCGCCGAGGGCGATGTCTTCCTGCGGGTGGGCGAAGTAGTAGCCCTGAATGAGGTCGATGCCGAGGTCGCGGCAGGCGACGTACTCCTCCTCGGTCTCGATCCCCTCGGCGAGCGTCTTCGCCCCCACCTTGCCGCCGAGCTCCACCAGCATCTTCACCAGGTCCTGCTTGATCGGCTCGTCGGCGAGCGTGGAGACGAGGCTCTTGGTGATCTTCAGGTAGTCGGGGCCGATGGCGGCGATGGCCTCGAGCGACGCGTAGCCGGAGCCGGCGTCGTCGATCGCCACCTCGATCCCCTTCTCGCGGAACTCGCTGAGCAGCTCGCGGAACTGCGCGTAGTCCTCGATGGCGGCGCGCTCGGTGAGCTCGAAGACGAAGTTGCCGCGGTGCTCGGCAAAGTACGACACCATCTCGTGGATGCGGAACTCCGACTCGCCGAACATCTCCGCCTCGAGGTTGAGCAGGAACTTGCGCGCGCCGAGGTCGACCTGCCGCAGCCGCTTCATGGCCCCTTCGAGCGCGATCGCCTCCAGCGCCCAGGCCAGCTTCGCCTCGCGGGCGAAGGAGAACAGCATGTCGGAGTTGCGGAACGACGAGCCGGCGGGACCGCGCGTCAGGATCTCGTAGCCGAAGACGGTGAGGTCCTGCGCCCAGACGATCGGCTGGAAGAGCGTCGTGACGCGCTTGCGGCGGATGATGTCGCGCAGCTCGCGCGTCAGTTGCTTCTTGCGCTGCTGCTCCGCGTCGCGGACCGCGTCCGCGGCGATGCGCATGCCGGAGTAGAGCTGCCGCTCGAGGCGGATCTGCGGGCGGTAGTCGATGCGCGTCGTGCCGACGAAGAAGCCGATCTCCTCGGCATGCACCTGCGCGAAGCGCTGCCGCGTCGAGTCGATCAGCTTCTGCCGCATCTCGTTCGCGATCCGCTCCGACGCGTTCTCGGCCGAGAGGTCCTGCCCCCGCGTCTCGAAGAAGACGTAGAAGCTGGAGCCGCCGGCGCGGTGGCAGGTGACGATGGCGTTGTGGAAGCGCCCCCGCGCCTCGGCGGAGATGATCTGCCCGACGTGGCAGAGCAGCTCGTCGAAGAACGCCCAGCCGTACTCCGCCTCGACCGCCTCGAACTGCTCGATGTCGACGTAGACGATGCCGATCTCCCCCTGCTCGATCAGCACTTCCTTGATCCGGTCGAGGACGATGGGGAGCGTGGGGAGGGCGGTGGCGCGGTCGAGCAGCAGCGACTCGAGGACCGTGCGTCCCGCCTGCGTCGCCTCGTGGCGGTCTTCGCGGCCGCGGCTGAGGACCGTCTGCACGCGCTTGGTCACCTCGGCGCGGTCGAACGGCTTGACCAGGTAGTCGTCGGCGCCGACCTGGAGGCCGGTCAGCCGGTCCTTCACGTCGCCGCGGCCGGTCACCAGGATGACGCCGATGCGGGAGGTGCGCTGGACCGCCTTCAGCGCCTGGCAGACCTCCCAGCCGCTCCGCTTCGGCATCATCACGTCGAGGAGCACGGCGTCGGGAAGCCGCAACTGCGCGACCGCCAGCGCCTCCTCGCCGTCGCGGGCGATCAGGATCTCGCAGTCGAGCGGCCGCAGGTAGGTCCGCAGCAGCAGCGCGACTTCTTCGTCATCGTCGGCGATGAGCACGACCGGCCGGGACATTGCGCGCAGATGATTGCGGAAAATGAGCCAGTGAGCAATGTGCCGGTTGCGCTAGCATCGCCCCGTGTACGGGAACTCCGTCGAAGAGATCATCCTCGCCGCCTCCATCGCCGGCGGCGTGCTGGTGCTGGTCTGGGTCGTGCGCGCGTATGCCAGGAGGAAACTGGCCAAGGCGCACCAGACCGTCAGCGAGCTCGATGACTTCCTGCTCGACGTCGCCAAGCTGACGAAGCTCTTCCTCCTCTTCATCCCGGCGCTCTACCTCGGCATCCGCGCCCTGGAGGTGTCGGACAAGCTGCGCGACCTTCTCAGCAAGGGGGCCACACTCTCCCTCATCGCGCAGGGGGCGCTCTGGGTCCTCGGCGTCATCGACTTTTTCATCCACCGCTACCGCCGTTCGCGCATCGAGACCGACCCCTCGGCCGTCATGACGATGCACGTCTTCCGCGTCGCGGCGGTGGCGGCGGTCTGGATGTTCGCGATCGTCTCGGCCCTCGCGAACCTCGGCCTGGAGGTGGGGCCGCTCATCGCCGGCCTCGGCATCGGCGGCATCGCCGTGGCGCTGGCGCTGCAGAACATCCTCGGCGACCTCTTCGCCTCCCTCTCCATCGTCGTCGACAAGCCGTTCGTCCTCGGCGACTCGATATCCATCGACAAAGACAACGGCACGGTCGAGCACATCGGCCTCAAGACCACCCGCCTGCGCGCCTCGGGCGGCGAGGAGCTGATCGTCTCGAACGGCGACCTCCTCAAGAGCCGCGTCCGCAACTACAAAAGGATGACCGAGCGGCGCACGGTGACGAAGCTCGCGATCGCTCACGGGACGGACGCTACGACGCTCGCCCGCATCCCCATGTTCCTGCGGGCGGCGGTCGAGAAGCAGGAGGGGACGCGCTTCGAGCGGGCGCACTTCATCGGCTTCGGCCCGCAGTCGTTCGACTTCGAGCTGTCGTACGTCCTCAACACGCCCGACAGCGGGATCGCCCTCGACATCCAGCAGGCGGTGAACCTCGACATCCTGCGAGCGTTCGAGCTGGAGAAGGTCGCGCTCGCCGCCAGCCCCATCCGGAGCTGACGCGCGGCGGCGGGGCGGACGGAGGGCGCGCTTCATCTCCGCCAGGTGCCCCCCGAGATCGGCCCCCGCGCGCGTCAGCGCCAGCCCCTTCCCGATCGCATAGATCTGCTGCGCGCTCGACGCCAGCCGCGCCCGCCGCACGTCGATCGTGAACTTGAGGCCGTCGTAGATCGTCCCGAGCTGCTGCAGCACCGGCGCAAACGCCTCGACGAACTGCGCGTCATCGAGCGCCTCCGCCGCGTCGAGCTGCCGGATGCTCTGCAACTCCGGCGACACGAGCAGCGCCGCCACCGCCTTCTTCACGAACGCGACGGGAACGCGGCGGTGCCTCTCGACCGCCACCCGCGTCAGCGGATGCGGCGCCTCATACCCCGGAATCGCCCCCCGCAACGCCTGCATGGCGGCAGCGAGCTCGTTCGCCAGCTCCTGGTAGTGCGTGATCGTGTGCGTCATCAGGTTCACCTCCTTCAAGTACAACTGTACGCAATGTAGTGCAATGGCGCTATGCGTGTCAAGTGATGCGCAAAGGCGGCAGGTGCTGCCGCGATCGCGGCAGGGGTTGGGCACGTGGCAGCAGGGGTTGCGGCGATGGAGGCGAGGGGTGCCGTGATGGCGGCAGGGATTGCGGCGATGCGGCGGGGGCTGCCGCGATGGCGGCGAACGCTGCGGCGATGGCGGCGAGGGTTGCCGCGCACGGTTCCTACGGAGTTCCTCGGAGTTCCTCGGGTTCCTCGGGTTCCTCGGCGTAGGGGGTCCACGGTGCCACGGTGCCGCGGGGTTACCTCCGTCCGCCGGCCGCTCTCCCCCGAGGAACTCCGCGGAACTCCGAGGAACCCGAGGAACCCCACGCCCCCTCCACCAGGAACGTGATGTGCTACCGTTCCTCTCCTTCGCCCCTTCCGCGGCGCAGAGAGAGCACAATCATCGAATGATCAGGTTCGGCACTTCCGGCTGGCGTGGCATCATCGGCGAGGAGTTCACGTTCGAGAACGTGCGCATCGCGACCCAGGGAGTGGCCAACTACCTGAAGCGATCGGGGCAGTCGGGCACCGGCGTCATCGTGGCCTACGACACCCGCTTCCTCTCCGAGAAATTCGCATCGGAAGCGGCCAAGGTGCTGGCGTTCAACGGCATCAAGGCCTTCCTCTGCACGCGCGACGTGCCGACGCCGTGCGTCTCCTTCGAGATCGTCCGCCGCCGCGCGCTCGGCGCCATCAACTTCACCGCCTCGCACAACCCGCCGGAGTACAACGGCCTCAAGTTCTCGACCTCCGACGGCGCGCCGGCGATGCCGGAGGTGACGCGGCAGATCGAGCGCGAGATCCACGCCGTCCAGCAGAAGAACGAGCGGCTGGACGTCTACGAGAAGGCGGAGCTGATCGAGGAGATCGACCCGAAGGACCGCTACCTCACCGAGCTGCGCTCGAAGGTCGACGTCGACGCGATCGCCAAGAGCGGCCTGCGCATCGCCATCGACTCGCTCTACGGCACCTCGCGCGACTACCTCGACTACTTCTTCCTCGAGGCGGGCGTCGAGGTGAAGGTCATCCACAACTACCGCGACCCCTACTTCGGCGGCTTCTCCCCCGAGTGCAACGAGAAGAACCTCGCCGAGCTGCGCAAGGTCGTCAGCGCCGAGAACTTCGACCTCGGCCTGGCCACGGACGGCGACGCCGACCGCTTCGGCATCGTCGACGAGCGCAACCGCTTCGTCCCGCCGAACATCATCCTGGCGCTGCTCGCCGTCTACCTCAAGCGCTTCCGCAACATCCCCGGCGGCCTGGCGCGCTCGGTGGCGACGACGCATCTCATCGACGCCATCGCCCGCAAGCTCGACATCCCCTGCTACGAGACGCCGGTCGGCTTCAAGTACATCGGCGAGCTGATTCTCGACGACAAGATCGCCCTCGGCGGCGAGGAGTCGGCCGGCATGTCGATGTACCGCCATCTCCCGGAGAAGGACGGCGTCCTCGCCTGCCTGCTCGTCGCGGAGATGGTGGCGGTGATGGGGAAGAAGATCGGCGCGCTCATTCAGGACATGCATCAGGAGTTCGGCC
Source organism: Thermoanaerobaculia bacterium (assembly GCA_036399015.1). GTDB lineage: Bacteria > Acidobacteriota > Thermoanaerobaculia > Gp7-AA8 > Gp7-AA8 > QHVT01. Next base: position 21,963 of record DASWNW010000024.1, read on the forward strand.
ACTACTACTCGAAGCGCGTCGACCTCAAGCTCACGCCGCAACTGCGCGACTCGGTCGCCGCGAAGCTCGCCAACCCGCCGGACATGGTCGACGGGATGGAGGTGCGCGACGTGAACACGACCGACGGCGTGAAGCTGATCTTCAACGAGCAGACCTGGCTGCTGTTCCGCCTCTCCGGCACCGAGCCGGTGGCGCGCGTGTACGCCGAGGCGTGCAGCCCGAAGGACCTCAAGCACGTGATCGACGCGGGACGGAAGTTCGTCTCGCCGCCGGCCGCATGAAGCGCGCCGCCTCGCTCGTCCTCCTCCTCCTGCCGCTGACCGCCGCGGCGCAGACGTTCTCGGTGTACGGCACCTCCGGCCGCACGCCGAAGACGTGGCACGGCCAGGCCGACATGCAGGCGCTCCACTTCGAGTACGCGCACGCGCTCTCGCCGCGCACGGAGCTGGCGGCGGTGCTCTCGCCGACGTGGATCCTGCAGCCGAAGAGCTGGTTCGGCGACCAGTTCGGCGACGGCAACGAGCGGGTGCAGGCGCTCGCCGGCTCGCTCCTCCTCCGCCGCCGCTTCAACCTCGACTCGCGCCGCGTGCAGTTCTACGGTGAGCTGGGGACCGGACCGATGCTGGCGCGCAAGGCGGTGCCGGCGTCGACGTCGCGCTTCAACTTCGTCAGCCACGGCGGAGTGGGAGTCGTGCTGATGCCGCACGCGCGCACGCCGTTCTTCGCCGGCTACCGGTTCCAGCACATCTCGAACGGCGGCTACTCGCCGCGCAACCCGGGACTGAACGTCTCGTCGCTCGTGGCCGGCGTCAGAATCGCCAGCCGGCGCCGGCGCTGATCGTCACCGGGTCGAAGGCCACGCGCGACGGCAGCGCGACGCCCTCGCGCTCGCGGACGACGTCGACCTCCCCTTCCAGCGGCATGTACGACACCGCGACTTCGAGGAAAATCCGCGGCCGGAAGCGGTACCGCACCCCCGCCTCGACGAGGAACGCCGCCTCGGGGTCGAGCTCCATCAGGATCTCGTCGGCGAAGCGCTCTTCGAGGTTGCCGAAGGAGACGATCGCCGCGCCGCCGCCGGCAAACGGCGAGAGGCGCGCCGCCGGCGTGAAGTGGAAGCGCGCGCTGGCCGAGTAGATGTCGAGGCTGACGGTGTTGAGGTCGATGTCCGCCGGCTGCAGGATCGCCACCGGGTTGATGAACGTGGCGGCGAAGCGGGTGGAGAGGCGGGGCGTCCAGAACACGTCCGCCGAGGCGGCGAAGCCGCGGCTGGTCTGGACGTCGAGCTCACCACCGGGGAAGGCGTTGTCGCCGGTCATGAACGTGCCGACGTGGCTCACGCTGACATCGACGTCGGCGGCGGCAATCGGCAGCGCCAGCGCGAGGAGCAGCAGCAGTCTCATTTCGATTCGAAGAGCGTATCGACGTACGCCTGGGGGTCGAAGGGGATCAGGTCGTCGGCCGCCTCCCCCACGCCCACGAACTTCACCGGGATGTCGAACTGGCGCATGATCGAGAGGATCACGCCGCCCTTCGCGGTGCCGTCGAGCTTCGTCACGACCATGCCGGTGACCTTCGCCGCCTCGAGGAACGCGGCGGCCTGGCTGACGCCGTTCTGGCCGGTGGTGCCGTCGATGACGAGGAGCGTCTCGTGCGGCGCGCCGGGGACGGCCTTGTCGATGACGCGGTGGATCTTCGCGAGCTCCTGCATGAGGTGCGACTTGTTGTGGAGGCGGCCGGCGGTGTCGATCACCACCACGTCTGCGCCGCGCGACTTCGCCGCGGCCACCGCGTCGTGCGCGACGGCGGCGGGATCGGACCCGGCCTTGTGCTTCACGAGCGGGACGGAGATGCGGTCGGCCCACATCTGGAGCTGCTCGATGGCGGCGGCGCGGAAGGTGTCGCCGGCGCCGAGGACGACGCTCTTGCCCTCACTCTTCCAGCGCTGCGCGAGCTTGGCGATGGTGGTGGTTTTGCCGGTGCCGTTGACGCCGACGACCAGCACCACGAACGGCTTCGCGCGCGTGGTGTCGATGACGCCCGCCTTGCGCTGCGGGATGAGCGCGCGCGTCTCCTCGCGGACGACCGCGGAGAGGCGGTCCATGGAGGTGATCCGCTCGTCGCGCACCCGCCGCTCCATCCGCTCGACCAGCGCGGTGGTGAGCTCCGCGCCGACGTCCGCGCCGAGGAGCCCCTCCTCGAGCCCGTCGATGGCCGCCTGATCGATCGGAAGGTCCGGCGTGATCGCCTCCTTCACCTTCTCGATGATCTCGGTGTGGGTCATGAAGAGCCCACGTTTCAGTTTGTCGAAGAAGCCTTTTTTTGTTGGTTCCATGCTGAGTCTCAAAGTCTCAAAGTCGCAAAGTCGCAGAGGGGGTTCTTCTTTGAGACTCTGAGACTCTGAGACTTTGAGACTCCCACACTATCTCTTCCCCCCCGTCCCCTGCTCCCGCGCCGCGATGGCGCGCTTCACCATCTCCTCATCCACGGTCAGCACCCCGGCGGTGGCCGGCTCGAACTCGAGGCCGCGGATGACGCGGCGGTAGGTCTCGCGGAGGGCGCGGGCGCCGAGGCGTTTCTGGCGTGCGGCGTCCCAGGCGATGGCGATGAGTGCGCCGCGGGTGATCTGGAGGTCGATGCCGAAGCGGCGGAAGTATTCGCGGGAGGTGCGGAAGATCGAGCCTTCCGGCTCGACGAAGATGCGGCCCAGCTCCGTCTCGCCGAGGTCGTTGAGGACGACGATCGACTCGAAGCGGGAGATGAACTGCGGGGTCATGCCGTAGCGAAAGAGGTCGTCGTATTTGAGGTAGTCGCCGAGGTGGAACGGGAGCTCCTCCCGCACCTCGCCGGAGGCCGACACGACCACGACCGGCTTCATCGGCACGACGTCCTGGCCGAGGGTGGCGCGGCGGAGGACGCTGTCGTAGAGCTCCTCGAACGCGCCGCCGGCGACGAAGAGGATGTTCGAGGAGTTGATGACGAACGTCCAGCCGTCGGCCTCGAACTCGACGTTCTCGTTCTCCATGAGCGTGAGCAGCGCTTCCTGCGCGATGATGCCGCGCACGTTCGCCTCGCCGCTGACGTTCGCGCGGACCTTGTCCACTTCGTCGATGAAGACGATGCCGCTCTGAACGGCCTTGATGATCTGGTCGGGCGCGGCGCCGGTGCCAAGCATCTTCTTCGCGTTCTGGTAGAGGCGCCCCAGGACCACTTTGCCGTAGCCCTGCCGCTCCTCCGCCAGGACGTTCGCGTTGAGCCGCACGACGTTCGCGTACGTGCCGAGATCGGGAGTCTTGGAGAGGAAGGACTCCACCGCGCGCATGAGCGTCGTCTTCCCCGACCCAGAGTTCCCGATGAGCAGAATGTTCGGCGCCGGATGCCCGACCAGGTGCTTGACGAGAGCGACCGAAAGCTCCCGAATCGCCTCATCCTGCCCCACCACGGACTTGCGCAGCTCCTCGAAGATGTCGCGGGGACGGAGAGGAAACGACATTTCGCGGGATTGTAATCGAGGGGGCGCGGCGGCTGAGGGCGGATGAATGAAGAAGTAAGAATGAAGAAGTAAGAATGAAGAATGATGCGGCGGAGGCTGCGGTCCCCCATTCCTCAATTCTTCATTCTTCATTCGTCATTCTTCATTCCTCTCTCTCTTCCCCCGCGCGTAAACTCCGCCTAAATGGCCCCCCGCCCTCTCCCCACCGAATACGCTCCCTACGCGCAGCCCGACATCGACCTCGTCGAAGGCGACGACATCGTCGCCACGCTCGCGGCACAGCGGGACATGGTGCTGGCGCTGCTCGGGAGCGTCTCCGAGGAGCGGGCGAGCTTTGCCTACGCGCCGGGGAAGTGGTCGCTCAAGCAGGTGGTGGGGCACTTGAGCGACGACGAGCGGATCTTCGCCTACCGGGCGCTGTGCATCGCGCGGGGGGACGGGCGGCCGCTGCCGGGGTTTGACGAGAACGAGTACATGGCGGCGGCGGGGTTCGAGTCGCGGACGGTGGCGGATCTCCTGGCGGAGTACCGCACCGTGCGCTGGGCGACGCTGACGCTGTTCGCGTCGATGCCGGACGAGGCGTGGGTGCGGCGCGGCGTCGTGAACGCCTACGAGGCGACGCCGCGGGGGCTCGCGTTCCACATCGCGGGCCACGAGCTGCACCACGTGCGCGTGTTGCGGGACAAGTACCTGGGGGAGATCGCCACCGATGATCGCGACCGTCGAACAGATTGAGAAGGACCCGGCCGGGTACCTGCGCCGCGTGCTCGAAGGGGAGACCGTCACCGTGTTTCGGGAGGGTCATGCGGTGGCGGAGATTCGCCCGTTGAACGCCGCCGCCGGGCTGCGCCCCCTCGGCCTCGCGAAGGGGGAGTTCCTCGTGCCGGACGACTTTGACGACCCGCTGCCGGAGGAGATCCTCGACAGTTTCAAAGGTCGATGAAGCTCCTGCTAGCGGCCGCAGCGGCGGCGCGTCCTGCAAGGGAACGCCCCTCACCCGGCGCTCCGCGCCACCCTCTCCCCGCGTAGCGGGGCGAGGGGCAACCGTTGGCGGACTCAATGCGTTCTGCCTAGGTCACGAACGAGAAGATGATGGCCACGGCGAGGAGCGCCACGACGGCCACCGACACCCACATCGCCTGGATGGTCGGCTTGTGCATGTTCACCGTCTCGCGGCGCTCGCCCAGGAGGTACTGGAGGTACTCGACGCGGGGGCGGATCACGCCGACTTTGTCCTCGAGGTTCGGGTAGAGCACCTCGTTGATGCCGGGGACGATCACGACGGGGATGAAGGTCGCGCCGCCGGAACGGGTGATGAAGGGAGAGAGGTCCTCGTTGTGCGGCTGGTCGCTGGTGGCGACGAGGCAGTGGTAGACGGTCGTCGACTGCATGACCGAAAGCGCCTTCTGCAGGGTCGTTTGCGCGCGGTAGGTGTGCACGACGGAGTCGGAGGTCTGGCGCAGGATGCGCTCGCTGATCTCCTCCACGCGGGTGAAGATGAAGATGGTCTCTCCCTCGCCGACCGGCAGCTTCTCCGGGCGGCGGTAGATCACCTCACCGTACTCCTCCCACCACTCGGGACCCTGTTCGGTGGTGAACCCCTCTTCCGCCAGGCGGTCCATGAGGCGGAGGACAGGGTCGCTCCCTGCCGGGGATTCAATCGGCTTTTCTGCTTTCAGCTCTTGCATATTTGTTGACGAGCCGGATCAGGTCGTCGAATTCAAAAGGTTTGCCCATGAAGTCGTCGGCTCCGCAGACGCGCGCCTTCTCGGCGATGTCGCGGTCGCCGGAGACGACGACGTACGGGATGTTCTTCGTGTCGGGATTCGACTTGAGGGTGAGGCACAACTGCTCGCCGCCCATCCCCTTGATGGTCAGGTCGGCGAAGATCATCGACGGCTTGGACTCGATGGCGCGATCGAGCGCGCTCTGGCCGTCGGCGACGACGGTGGACTGGTAGCCGTTGCGCTGCAGCACCAGCGAGATCAGGCGCGCGACCTGCGGATCGTCTTCGACCACCAGGATCACGTCACACCTCGAACCGCACGCGCACGCCCTTGCGCGCGTGACCGAGCGCGGCGCCCGCGAGCGCTCCGGCGCCGTTCGCCATCGCGTCGGCCAGCGAGGTGACGCGCGTCGGCAGGTAGAGCTGCCAGACGTACATCGCGGTCGCGAAGACGAGCGCCGCCACGACCGTCATCGCGTACGTCGCCCACCTCCGCCGCGCCGGCGAGTCGAGCGCGACGAACGCGAGAAAACCCCACGGCATGAAGAGCAGGATGTTGGCGATCACGGGCATGAGGAACGCCAGCACGGCGTCGCGCGAGACGGTAGCGCGTCCCGACCCGAGCAGGCGCGAGAGGATCTCCCGCACCGGATGGGTGTCCGCCGCGTATGCCTTCCCCGAGAGGAGGTACAGCAGCGACGCCATTCCCGCCATCGTCAAGACCAGCAACGCGAACGTCACCGGCTTCCGGACGGCGACCACGTACACGTGCCGTTTTCCCATCGGGGCGCATTATCCAACGAGACTTCACTCGGGAAGCGTCGGATTGCCAGCGAAGTGCCAACTGGCCGCTTTCGCGGAATGAAGAATTTAGATTGAAGAATGAAGAAGGGGCAGCGGCCGCCTTCGCAGCATCGAACTTCTTCATTCTTCATTCGAACTTCTTCATTCTTCGGCTCCCGCACGGCCGCCTCCCTTACAATCCTCAATAACTAAATGCTCCTCCGGTTCGCCCCCTATCGAGAGATTGCTCATGAAGTTGCGTCGCGCCTGGCGGAGGGCCGCCGGGGGCGCGATCCGCTCTCGCCGTGGGCCGAAGAGGTGATCGTGCCGTCGCGCGGCGTTGCGGAAGCCATCGCCGGGGAGCTGCTCGCGCGCCTCCCCGAGGGCGTGGCCGGCGTGCGGCTGCAGACGCTCGAAGAGCTGGCGAAACGCATCCTCGCCGATGCCGGGCAGACGCCGCGCGTCGCGAACGACCTCGAGCGGCGGCTGGCGATGCGCGCGGCCGTCCGCAGCGTCGACCATCCGATGATGGAGAGCCGCGGCGTCGCGGCGATGCTCGAGCGCGCCTACCGCGACGTGCGCGACAGCGGCGTCACGCTTTCCGACCTCTCCCGCCGCGCCGCCAAGGCGCGCGGTCTGCGCAGCCCGCGCCGCACGGAGGCGATCGTCCGCGCCTGGAGCGAATACGAGAGGCTGATCGCACAACTCAACGCCGTCGACGCCGCCGACCGTCTCGCGCAGGCGGCGCGTCTCGCCGGACCGCACACCCCGCCGCAGCTCCTGGCCGGCTTCTACGACATGACCGGCGCGCAGTTCCAGCTCCTCGAGGCGCTGCTGCGCGCGGGACGCGTCGCGGCGATCTGGATGCCGACGGAGGAGCCGTTCGCGCGGACGTTCGCCAACGCCATTGCGCCCTACGCCGAGGTGGTGCGCGATTTGGCCATCGAAATCCGGAAGCCGCGGGTGGAGGCGTCGCAGTACGAGACCCGCCTCGACGAGCTGCGCGACGTCTGCGCGCGCGTGGCCGCCCTCCTCGCGGACGGCACGCCGGCACGCGCGATCGGCATCGTGGCCCGCTCGCTCGAGGCGTACGACCTCCGCCTCCTGAACCGCTTCGCCGCGGAGCAGGGCTTCTCGACGACCGCCGCGGAGGAGATCCCGCTGCCGGCGCACCGCGTCGGACGGGCGGCGACGAACCTCCTCCGCCTCCGCGAGCGCGGCTTCCTGCGCGCCGAAGTGCTGGAGCTGGTGCGCGACGGCCTGCATCTGCGGACGAAAGTGGACGCGGACGCGCTCGACGCGGCCACACGGCGCGCCCGCATCGCCGGCGGCACGAGCGAGGAGCTGCGCGTCTACCGCGGCCGCTCCCGCCCCCTCGACGACTACATCGCCCTGGTCGCGGAGCTGGAAGAGCTGACCGCCTCGCTCGACCTCGACAAGCTCTCCACGCTCATTCGCCTGGAGACGGAGCAGGACCTCGCCGCCGCGGAGAAGCTCGACGCGATCGCCGCCACGTTCCGCCGCACGCAGGTATGGAACAAGGGCCTCGACGTGAGCGCCGTCATCGACGCGATCGCGAACGAGTCGCTCCCGCAGGGTGCAAAAGGAGCCGTGTGGTGTGGTGAGCTGCTCCGCTTCCGCGGCCGCTCCTTCACCCATCTCTTCGCGGTGCGCATGCAGGACGACGTCTTCCCGCAGCGCCGCACGGAGGACCCGCTGCTCCCCGACTCCGACCGCGCCCTCCTCGGCATCCGCGAGATCGGTGACGGCCGGGAGGAAGAGGAGCTGCTGCTCTCGCTCGTGCACGACGCCGCGGCAAACGTGCACTTCTCGTTCGCCACTGGTGATGGGTTCGGGAAGGTGTTGAGGAGGTCGCGATACTTACGTAGTTGCCCGTTGCCCGTTGCCGGTTCCCAGCACGACGCGCCCCCTCGGCAACCGGCAACCAGCAACCGGCAACTGAACCGCCAGCTCCAGCTCCTCGTCCGCGCCGGCACGAACAGCCCGTTCGACGGCTACATAGGCCCGCTGGCGGCGGAGCCGCCGTCCCTCTCCCCCACCCAGCTCGAGGACTTTGGGGAGTGTCCGCAGAAGTTCCTCCTCAAGCACATCCTCGGCGTCACGGACATCGACCACCCGGAGCGCGAGCTGCAGATCCACCACCGCGACAAGGGCATCCTCGACCATCGCGTGCTGGAGCGCTTCTACCGCTTCGCCGAGGGGGAGGCGCTGCATCTGCCGCTGTCGGCGGAGCTCGCGGGGAGGCTGGAGGGATTCATCGACGAGCAGTTCGAGGAGCACGCCGCCGCCGCGCCGCCGTTCAACCCGACCGTGCGCAACATCGAGCGCCGCGCCACGAAGCGCATCCTCCGCGAGTTCGTCGTGACCGACATCGAGGACCTCGAGACGGCGGGGCTCGTGCCGCGGCACTTCGAGTACCGCTTCGGCCGCAAGCACCAGGTGCCGGACCATCCCGAGCCGTTCGTGCTGCAGGCGGCGGGCGTGCCGGTGCGCGTGGAGGGGACGATCGACCGCATCGACGCCGGCGACGGCCGCTTCCGCGTCGTCGACTACAAGGCGGGGCAGGCGCTGCGGCACAAGGAGCTCGACAAGAAGATCGACCGCGGCGTGCGGCTGCAGCTCGCGCTCTACGCCATGGCGGTCGCGGAGTTCTTCCAGGCCGATCCGGCCAACGTCAGCGGGACGATCAAGCCGCTCGTCCCCGGCGACACGAAGCCGGAGAAGTTCGCCTTCGTGCTCGAGGAGAAGCGGGCTACGCTGCTGGAGACGCTGGAGCTGTTCATCCGCGCGATCCTCTCCGGCACCTTCCCGGCGTTCCCGAGCGAGTCGGATGACTTCAACTCCTGCAAGTACTGCCCGGTGAATCACTCCTGCCGCACGCGCCACGATCTCGACGAGCGCTACGCCGTCCAGCGCTTCAAGGACCCGCGCACCCTCCTCGCCGGAACGCCGCCGCGATGAACCAGCAGTTGTCGCTGTTCGGCACGCCCGCGCCGCCGCGCGACGAGCGCGCGAACCTCGTCATCGAGGCGGGCGCCGGCACGGGAAAGACGACCGCGATCGTGGCGGAGGTGCTGAAGCTGATGCTCGAGCGCGAGGACCTCGCACCGGAGCGCGTCGTGCTGATGACCTTCACGGAGAAGGCGGCGGGCGAGATCGCGGAGCGGATTCGGGGGGCGTTGGAGGAGCTGTCGTCGATGTTGTCAGTTGTCGGTTCTCAGTTGTCTGGGGAGCACCGCGGACAACCGACAACTGACAACCGACAACAAATCGGCTGGCCTGTCGGATCCCCTAACCCGCTCGTCGTGATCGGCGATCCGGAGCGTGCACGCGCAAGCATCCGACACCACCTCGCCAACATCGACGCGCTTCGATCGCAGACGATCCACTCCTTCTGCCAGTCGATCCTGCGCAGCTTTCCGCTCGAGGCGGGGCTCGATCCGCAGTTCAAGATCGTGGAGGGGTTCGAGCGCTCGCTGCTCTACGACCAGGTGTACGAGGCGTGGCTGGACCGGGAGACGCGCGTGGAGCCGGTGGACGAAGTGGTGCGGGAGTGGGAGGTGCTGTTCGGGTACGCCGGCTATCTCTTCCAGATCCGCAACCTCATCCTCACCCTCAGCAACCGCCGCGATCTCCTCGGCGAGCGCGATTACGAGCTCGGCTCGTTCGAGGCCGACGTGCTGCCGCAGCTCGAGGACGCGCTGCTCTGGATCCGGCGCGACACCGCTACCTGCAAGGACTCGGCGGCCGCCGCGGTCGCGGCCTACCTGCGCGATACGCCGTTCAGCGGCGGCACGCTGGACGCCTGGATCGACTACCTGCAGCCGATCGCGCCGTCGCTGCGCGACATCGACTTCCGCTATTGCGGCGCTCTCAAGCAGCCGATGACGTTCCTCCGCTCGGGCAACAAAGGGGACTCGATCTACGACCGCCTGGCCGGGCATCGCGCGGCGCTGGCGCTCGTCTCCCTCACCCGCCGTTTCCTCGCCTTCCTCGACGGCGAGAAGCACAAGCTCGGCGTCGTTGACTTCGACGACCTGCTGCTGCGCACGCAGGCGGTGCTGGAGGACGAGCAGGTGCTCGCCCGCGCTCGCGCGCAGTTCGACCACATCTTCGTCGACGAGTTCCAGGACACCGACCGGACGCAGGCGAACATCATCCGTAAGCTCGCGCGCGACCCGCACGGCCGCTACGTCCCCGGCAGGACGGTGGTGGTCGGCGATCCGAAGCAGTCGATCTACGGCTTCCGCCGCGCCGATCCGGAGACCTATTACCGGATGACGACGGAGCTGCGTGACGCGGGCGCGGAGCGGCAGGTGCTGGACGACCAATACCGGAGCGACGCGCCGCTGCTCGAGACGATCAACGCGATGTTCACGCGCCTGTTCCCGGAGGAGGAGCACGATCCGAACGTGTTCCGCCCGGCGTACAACGTGCTGCGGGCGGCGCGGCCGGCGGTGCGGCGGGAGCTCGACGCGCGGGTGACGCTGCTGCACGCGCAGCATGAAGACAAGACGGACCGTTTCTTCGCGGAGGCGGAGGCGATCGCGGAGTGGATCCGGCGCAACCGCGACGGCGGGCCGAAGGACCTGCAGCGCTTCGCCATCCTCTTCCGCCGGCTGACCATTCTCGACGACTACCTCGACACGCTGCGGCGGTACGAGATCGACTACGTGCTGCCGCCGACGCGGTCGTTCCTCGACCGCCGCGCGCCGGTCGACCTGGTGGCGGTGCTGCGCGCGATCGCCTATCCGTTCGACAAGGGGGCGCAGATCTCCGCCGCGCGCACGCCCTACTTCGCGCTGACGGACGTGGAGATCGTGGCCGGCCTGCGGGTCGCGGAAGGGGCCGCGCCGGAAACGTGGCGCGCGTTCGAGGAGGCGATCGCGCGGTATCGCGACGCGGCGCAGCACGCGTCGCTGACGGAGCTGATCGACCTTCTCGTCACCACGACGAACATCGAGCAGGTGTACGACGCGGCGGCGGACGGCGAGCGGCATCTGGCGCATCTCGAGCGGGTGCGCGCGCTCGCGTTCGAGTACGAGCAGCGGCGCGGCGGCTCGGTGCGGCAGTTCGTCGACGAGATCACCGAGCGGCGGGAGGAGCCGGAGGAGATGGAGCCGACGCTCCTCGACGAGTCGCAGAACGCGGTGCGCATCATGACGGTGCACGCGGCGAAGGGGCTGGAGTTCGGCACCGTGATCCTGCCCGACCTCTCGTTCCAGGCGAGCGGCGGCGGCGTGCAGCTCTTCACGGTCGAGGAGCCGCGGCGGATGGTGCTGGCGGGAGGACCGGAGTCGCTCTCCGCCAATTTCGGTCCCGGCGGCGAGCCGCTGAAGAAGATCGCGCGCGAGCGGGAGCAGGCGGAAATGCTGCGGCTGTTCTACGTCGCCGTGACGCGCGCGGAGACGGACGTGGTCCTCGTCTTCAACCCCGAAGAGAAAAAGACCGGGTTCCACAAAGCAGTCCTGACGCTCCTCGGCGACCCCTCCTTTCCCGACGAAGGGCGCGAGGTGCGGATGACGGAGATCGGCCCGGTGGCGTTCGAGAAGCTCGCCGCGGCGCGCGCCGACTCGCGGGTGCGGAAACGGCTGCGGGACCGGGAGCGGGAGCGGGAGCTCGCCGGCGAGATCGTGCCGTGGGACGGCGCCGCGCCGGAGCCGGTCGCGGAGCTGCTCTCCCCCGCCGCCGTCGCCGCAACGCGTGCCGGCGCGAAGAACCGCGCCGCCGGCACGCTGCTGCACCGCGTGCTGGAGCTGTGGGACGGACGCGCCGACACGGAGCCGCTCCTCCGCCAGCTCGCCGCCGAGGCGGCAGCCGACGCGGATGCGGTGAGCCGGGTGCGCAAGCGCCTCGCCGTCATCGCCCGCTCCCCCTTCCTGCAGCGCATCGCCAACGCCGAGACGATCGGCCGCGAGCTCCCCGTGCGTTTCGTCGAGGACGGCATCCTCGTCGAGCGCCGCATCGACCGCCTGGTGCGCGAACCCGACGGCGACCTGGTCATCGACTACAAGAGCGGCGCACCGCAGGAGGAGCGCGTGGAGCGCGACCGGGAGCAGGTGGCCCGCTACTGCCGCGCGATCAGCGCAATCACGGGACGCCCGTGCGCGGGCGCGCTTTGGTACGTCGGGCTCGACGGGGACGTGGTGGTCGGGGTTTGAGTCTCAGAGTCTCAAAGTCGCAGAGTCTCAGAGAGTCTTACAGTCGTACAGTCTTACAGTCGTACAGGCGGAGCCCCTTTGAGACTTTGAGACTCTGAGACTCTGAGACTCCCGGCGACTCTGCGACTAGAATCCCGGGCGTGCCGTTGTCCAAAGTCGCACTGCTGTCGTTCATCACGCTGATCACGATGGTGAACCCGCTCGCGGTGATCCCGTCGTTCGTGGCGCTGACGGACAACGTCTCCCGCGCCGGACGCGCGCGGGTCGCGGCCGTGGCCTCGCTGGCGTGCATCGCGGTGCTGACGCTCTTTTTCATCGCCGGGAACTGGGTGTTCCAGTTCTTCGGGATCACCGTGCCGGCGTTCCAGATCATGGGGGGCATCATCTTCTTCACCAACGCGCTGAAGACGCTGGTGGAGCGGGACGAGCGGCGCGCGTCGAACATCGGCGGCGACAAGCGGATGGCGGATAGCGACGTGGAGAAGGCGGAGGAGGACTACGCCTCGATCGCCGTCGTGCCGCTGGCGGTGCCGATGCTCTCCGGTCCCGGCGCCATCACCTCGACGATGCTGCTGGTGAACCTCTACCCGAACCTCGACCAGAAGCTGGCGGTGCTCGTCGCCATCGCCGGCGTCGGCCTGGCGTCGTACGTCGTGCTGCTCGCCGCCCTCCCCCTCTCCCGCTTCATCGGCGACCGCGGCCGCGCCGTCTTCGCCAAAGTCATGGCCCTCCTCCTCGGCGCGATCGGCATCCAGTTCATCATCAACGGACTGAAGCCGGTGCTGTCGGAAATCATTCATACCGCGCCGTAGCGCGGGTTGTCGGTTGTCGGGAACCGCGCGCCGCAAGCGCGCGGGGTTGTCTGGGGTTTGCCGGCTGACGGCGCCCGTATCGCGAGAGCGAATGTTTCGCGAGAGCGAGTCACCTTTCTTGGCGTGAACTGCGGTCCAGGCGAGAAACCCCAGACAATCCCGTGCGCGCGCCGCGGCGCGCACGGTTCCTGACAACCGACAACCAAATAGAATGTCCCGCATGTTCATCGGCCACCACGCCGCCGGCTTCGCCGCGAAGCGCCTCGCGCCGCAGGTCTCGCTCGGCACGCTCTTCGCCGCGGCGATGTTCATCGACCTGCTCTGGCCGATCCTTCTCCTGCTCGACCTCGAGCACGTGCGCGTCGATCCGGGCAACACCGCGTTCACGCCGCTCGACTTTTACGACTACCCGATCTCGCACAGCCTCCTCTCGGTGCTCGGCTGGTCGCTGCTCGCGGCGGTGCTGTACCGCGTGGTGAAGAAGACCTGGAGCGGCGCGTGGGTCGTCGGCGCGGCGGTGCTGAGCCACTGGGTGCTCGACTTCTTCACCCACCGTCCCGACCTCCCGCTCTGGCCCGGCGGGCCGAAAGTCGGCCTCGGGCTCTGGAGCTCCGTCCCCGGCACCATGACGGTCGAGATCCTCTTCTTCGCCGTCACGCTCGCGCTCTACCTCCGCTTCACCACCGCCCGCGACCGCACCGGCTCCGTCGCCCTCTGGGCGCTGGTGATCTTCCTCGGCATCATCTACCTGACAAACGTGACGTCCCCGCCGCCGTCCAACGCGACGGTCATCGGCTGGGTGGGGCTGGCGACGTGGCTGTTCGTCCCATGGGGCGCGTGGATCGACCGCCACCGGCAACCACGCACGTGAAGGCGCTCTTCATCGTCAACGAGCGCTCGGGCAAGAAGCGCGACTACGACGTCGCGGAGGTGATCCGCGCCTCGCGCGCCTTCGAATCCACGGTGCTGTCGTGCGGGCGCAAGGAAGACCTCGACGCGATGATCGACACGGCGGAGCGCGACGGCATGGAAGTCGTCTTCGCCGTCGGCGGCGACGGCACGGTGCACGAGACGGCGCAGCGGCTGATCGGACGCACGCCCGCGCTGGGCATCCTCCCCACCGGCTCCGGCAACGGCTTCGCGCGCCACATCGGCCTTCCGCTCGACCCCGCGGGCGCACTCGACTCCTGCCGCGGCGGCCGCATCGTCTCGATCGACACGGCGCTCGTGAACGACCACCCGTTCCTGGGCGTGATGGGCATCGGCTTCGACGCGATGATCGCCGACCGCTTCGCCTCCAGCACCGTGCGCGGCCTGGAGACGTACGTAAAGGAGGGGCTGCGCGCCTTCACCGACTTCAAGGCGGAGGAGTACGAGGTGACGGCGAACGGGCAGACGATCCGGCAGCGCGCCTTCGTCGTCGCCATCGCCAACTCGGGCCAGTACGGCAACAACGCGCGCATCGCGCCGCTGGCGTCGCTGCAGGACGGTCTGCTGGACGTGGTGATCATCAACGACACGCACCTCCTCGACGCCGCGTTCCTGCTCGCGCGCCTCTTCTCCGGCACGATCCATCAGGCGAAGGGGGTGACGACGCTGCAGACGCCGGAGCTGACGATCCGCCGCCCGGCCGCGGGGCCGGCACATCTCGACGGCGAGCCGTTCACGCTCGGAGCCGAGCTGCACATCCGCGTCGTCCCCCGCTCGCTGCGGCTGCTCGTGCCCGACGTTGTGACTGCGCTGTAGGTCGGGGGGAACGACCGGAGCGCCTCCGGCGGGCGGGCACGGCCCGCGGCGTTGGTTTTCGCACGGACCGCGCCTTCTGCGACGCGCGCGCGTTCAGCCTGAGGCAACAAGCGCGGCGGGCCGTGCCCGCCCGCCGGAGGCGCCCTCGTCGTCTCCCCCGAGCCCTACAGAGTAGGCACGAGCGCGTCGATCCGCCGCTGCAGCTCGTTGCGCGTTTCGACGAAGCGGTCGAAGCGGGTGGCGGGGTCGTCGGGGCCGAAGGAGGGGTCGACGATCGGCCAGTGCTCGATGCGTTTGGCGCGGGGCCATGTCGGGCAATCCTGAGCGGCGGAATCGCACACGGTGACCACCACGTCGAACTCCTGGTCGAGGAACTGGTCGGCAGATTTGGAGGTGTGCTGTGAGGCGTCGATGCCGATCTCGCCGAGGGCGCGGACGGCGAGCGGGTGCACCCATCCGGCGGGGCGGGAGCCGGCGGAGACGACCTCGAGCTCGTCGCCGTGATGCGCCCGCGCCAGCCCCTCGGCCATCTGGGAGCGAGCGGCATTGCCGGTGCAGAGGAAGAGCACGCGCTTTTTCATGGGAGGAGTGTACAGATGTCGAAAGAAAAGCTTTACGGCCTGATCGAGGAGATCGAGGTGGCGATGTTCACGACGCGCCGGGCGGATGGGCGGCTGGTGTCGCGGCCGATGGCGACGCAGAAGCAGTCGGCGGGCGCCGACCTCTGGTTCGTGACCAGCCGCGACTCCGAGAAGCTCATCGAGATCGGCGACGACCCTCATATCAATCTCAGCTACTACAAAGACCGCACGCGCGAGTGGGTCTCCGTGTCCGGCACCGCGCGCATCGTGGATGACCGGGAGAAAGTGCGCGAGCTCTACCGCCCCGACTGGCGCGCCTGGTTCGGCGACGCCGGCGGCCCGAACGACGGGACGCCGGATGACCCCCGCATGGTCCTCATCGGCGTCGACATCGACATCGCCATGTACCTCGAGCTGAACAAGCCGCAGCCGGTGGTGCTGTTCGAAGTGGTGAAGGGGATCATCACGGGGAAGCAGCCGGATGTGGGGGAAGTCAAAACCGTGACGTAGTCACGGTTTTGGTTGTCGGTTGTCGGGAACCGCGCGCCGCAAGCGCGCGGGGTTGTCAGGGGGGTTGCGGCTGACGGCGCACGTTTCGCGAGAGCGAATGTTTCGCGAGAGCGAGTCACCTTTCTTGGCGTGAACTGCGGTCCAGGCGAGAAACCGCAGACAACCCCGTGCGCGCGCCGCGGCGCGCACGGTTCCTGACAACCGACAACAACCGTGGCGCGGTTCCCGACAACCGACAACTACGGCGACAGCCGTTCAATCACCCAATCCTTCGGCTCCCTCAGCCGGTACACGAAGCGGTCGTGCAGGCGGTCCTGTCTGCCTTGCCAGAACTCGATTTCGACGGGGATGACGCGGTAGCCGCCCCAGTGGGGGGGGCGGGGGACGGGGCGGTCGCGGTAGTTGGCTTCCAGGTCGCGGAAGCGTTGGTCGAGGTCGCCGCGGCCGGGGATGACGCTGCTCTGGTTCGAGGCCCAGGCGCCGAGCTGGCTGCCGCGGGGGCGCGTCGCAAAGTAGGCGTCGGCCTCCTCGGCGGTCGTCTTCACCGCCACCCCCTCGATGCGCACCTGGCGCTCGAGCACGGGCCAGTGGAAGCAGAGCGCGACGCGGGGGTTGTCGCTGATCTGCTGCCCTTTGCGGCTGTTGTAGTTCGTGTAGAAGACGAAGCCGCGGGCGTCGAAGCCTTTGAGCAGCGAGACGCGCGAGCTGACGATGCCGTCGCTGCCGCAGGTGGAGACGGTCATCGCCTCCGGCATGTGCGGCTGCTGCTGCTTCGCGTCGGCGAACCAGCGGGTGAACTGGGCGAAGGGGTTCTTCTCGAGGTCCGTCTCGAGCAACGGTGCTGTAGTCAACTGACACTCCTCTCGCGCAACAGGCGTTCGATCTTCCGGAGGACGCGGTGCGACTCGGGTCCCGGCATCAGCTCCGCGGCCCGCTCCAGCGTCACCCACGCCAGCTCGTTCGACTCGGCGCGGTCGATGCTGATGGCGTGCGGCGACGACGTCCGTGCAAGATAGCGCACGTCGAAGTGATCGTGGTCCGGCTCCCCTTTCGCGGCGGGGATGCCGTGGACGTCGAGGTCGAAGATCTCCTCCCCCACCAGCCGCAGATCCCCCAACCCCGACTCCTCCGCGCCCTCGCGCAGCGCCGCCATTGCCGCCGACTCCCCCGCCTCGACGTGCCCTCCCATCTGCAGCCAGCGATCGAGGCGGCGGTGGTGGTGCAGGAGGAGGCGTCCGCCGCCGTCGACGATGTAGCAGCTCGCGGTGAAGTGTCCCGGCGCGAAGTGGCCGCGGGAGAAGGGATCGGCCGCGGAGGTCAACAGGTTGACCATTCGGTCGCGATGCGCCGCCTCCGCCTCATCCGACGGAGCGTAGGTCCGGAGCTGGTCGAGGAAGGTCATCAGTGGGACGGGAACCAATGATAGAGGAAGAAGTAGACGAGCACGCCCGTGACCGAGACATACATCCAGAGCGGGAACGTCCACCGCGCCACCCGCCGGTGCTGCGGGACCCGCATCTTGAGGCCGTTCCAGACGCTGAGGATCGCCAGCGGCAGGATGACCATCGCCAGGATGGTGTGCGTGCCGAGGATGGTGAGGTAGAGCGTCTTCCAGCCGCCGGTGCCGGCGAACTTCGTGACCACCCCGCCGCGGAGGGTGTGGTAGGTGACGTAGCAGACGAGGAACAGCACCGAGGTGGCGCAGGCGGAGAGCATGAACCGCCGGTGCATCGGGATGTTGCGCTGCCGGATGTAGTAGTAGGCGACGAGCAGGAAGACGCCGCTGAGCGCGTTGAGGCTCGCGTTGAGCGGCGGGAAAAACTGGACCGCGGTCATGGGCGGCGAACGTTAGCACGGCACACCGTGTCGCTCGCGACGTCATGCTGTATTACCATAGGCGCGGTGCGCCTCGCGATCGTTCTGCTTCTCCTCGCCGTCTCCGCTCGCGGCGGCGCGCCCGAGTTTCTCGAACCGGCGACGCTGCTGAGCGGGCCCGACCCGGAGTTCGCCGCGCCGACGTATCTCTGGCCGGGCGATTACGACGGGGACGGGCTCCCCGACCAGGCCACGCACGCGCACGGTCACCTGGTGACGATCACCTGGAGCGATCGCGGTGGGGCGAGCACGGAGATCGTGTACCCGGCGCGGTGGCCGAAGATCCTCGGCGCCGGCGACCTCGATGGCGACGGCGTCACCGACCTCCTCGTCAACCACGGCCCGCCCGAGGACCGGCAGGTGGAGGCGTGGTACGGCCGGAAAGGGGGGCGGTCGTTCACGCGGCACCGCACCGCGCTCGACCCCGACGACCGCGCGTTCGTCCTGGCCGATCTCAACCTCGACCGGACGGCGGACATCGTCTCCGACCACCGCGGGGCAGTGTCGGTCGTCCTCGCCCGGCGCAGCCGGGAGCTCGACCCGCCGCGGATCTACTTCACCGGCAGGGACAAGGTCGAGCTCGCGGTCGACGACATCGACGGGGACGGCAACGCCGACGTGGCATTCCGCCGTCCGGGCTCGTTCGGCGACGTGGTGCAGTGGCTCCCCGGCAATGGGGACGGCACGTTCCGCTCCCTCCCCGGCGTCGATCTGTGCGCCGTCGTCTCCTGCAATGCGCCGTATTGGCCGGCCCAGTCGATCACCGACGTCACGGGCGACGGCATCCCGGACTACGTCATCTTCACCGCCGAGGGGGTCATCGTGCTGCCGGTGGAGGCGGGTGGCGGGACTCGACGTCCCGTCGAGACACGGCTCCGGTACGACCCGGCGCGCTTCGCCGCCACCGGCCTCGTGGCCGTCGGCGACATCGACCGGGACGGCAGCGGCGACGCGATCGTGCGCCTCCTGACCGTCGTCCCCGGAGGTCTGGACGTGCCGGGGCAATGGCTCTTCCTGCGCGGGCGGCCGGACGGGCACTTCGAGCAGGTACAGGTCGTCGAGGGGATCGAGGGCGCGCCCTGGCCCGACCCACGAGATCTCGACGGCGACGGATTCGCCGACTTCCTCAGCAGCGACGGCGAGGTCGTGCCGGGAAAGGGGCGGGGGCTGTTCGGAACGCCCTACCCGCTCGGCGGAGAGGATCTGCTGCTCACCTGGACGGCAGCGGCGTCAAAGGTACGCTTCGCCGACCTCGACGGCAACGGCTTCACCGACATCGTCGCCTTCGAGGAATGGGAGGCACGGCAGATCCTGCTCAACTCCGGAGGGGGAAAGTTCCGGATCGGCGCGCCCGTCGGTGAACGCAACGACGACATGGTGGACTTCCTGCTGGTCGACCTCACGGGCGACGGGATCGTGGACGTCGTCGACCTCATCCCCATGTACCGCCTCGACGCGCCCTGCGCCTGCAGCTACGTCGCCGGCCACCGCGTGGTGGTGCACCGCGGCCGCGGCGACGCCACGTTCGACGAGCCGGAAGTCGCGCTCTCCCTCACCTCGGATACCGTGGGCTTTGCCGCCGCCGATCACGACGGAGACGGCGACCTCGATCTCTACGCCGGCGCCCGCGTCTACCTCGGCCGCGGCGACGGGACGTTCGACGGCGGCCCCGGCATCCGCGGCGACCTCGCGGCGGCGACGGGCGGCCATGTCTTCGCCCGTCGCAATCACGTATACGCGCTGCTGGTCGAGGCGCCGCCGCGCGCGCGGCTCGTACCGGGGCTGACGGTGCGGCCGTACAGGTACTGGGAGGCCGGGCTGCAGGCGACAGTCACGGGCGCGGGCGCCGGTCTCGCCACCGGCGCGGTCCGCGTCGAGCTCGGCGAAGAGGCGACGGTGGTGGTGGAGGTCCGGAACGGCGTGGCCACTCTCGAGGACTGGCCGTTCCGCGACGGGGTCACGCCAATCATCGCGACCTACTCGGGAGACGAGAACTTCGCGCCGGTGGAGGTGGCGGCGGAGTACCACTCGCCGCGCCGGTCGGCGGTGGTGACCGTCGACACGGTCACGATGGGCGGGCGTCCGGTGAGCGAGGTCGGCGCCGGTACGCCTCTCCGGGTCGTCGTCAGCGTCTCTGCCTACGAGGGGGGCGCGCCGCACCCCGCCGGGGGCACCCTCACGATCGAGATCGGCGGGCAGATCCAGACGATCGAGGGAACCAAGGCCGACGTGCCGATCGACCCTGCCCTGCTGGTGCCGGGACGTTCGATGGCCGTGCGGGTGTGGTGGTCCGGCAGCGGCCCGTTCAATGAAGCCTTCGGCTGGACCGGGGTTTCCGTACGGAAGGTCGAGAAACGGCGCAGTGTGCGGTGAGCGGCAGGGCGGGCGCTCGGCGTCTCGAAGGGGCGGCAGGTGCCGATGCGGGAGTAGGTCACGTGCTCGCCGGCCGGGCCGCGGAGCGCGTTGAGATACGGGTATGTCCGCTCGCCTCCACTGTCCAAACTGCCGCCGATCCTGATCCGCGCGAGCGGCCGATCATTTAATGGTGATGACGGTGCCGTCGGCGGCCTTCGACATGGTGCTGGAAAGAATCCTCCCGTCGTCGGAGGGCTCGGACGCCCGCGGAGCGGACGAACTGCACGAGGCGGCGAGGAACAGAACGGCGGCGACGGCGCAGACAGTGCGGAAGGTGTGCATGGCCGTGACTCCAACTTTACGCGTTTCGCTGCGGCGAAACATATGTTGTAATGGCATACACCGTGCGCCTGACCTTCTCTCTCCTGCTGGTGGCCGCCGTGGCCTCGTTCGCCGCGGCGGAGGAGAAGCGGTTCGTGAAGCCGGTCGCGCTGCCGGATGCGGCGCACGTGAGCTTCGTTCACGTCGCCGACTTTACGGGTGACGGGCGGAACGACCTCCTCTACTGCAGGCGCTACCACGACGTCCGGGTGTTTGCGGGAAACGGCGGCGCGTGGTCGCAGCCGGTCGAGTCGCGCGTCCAGCCGGGTCCGGGGGGAGCGTACCTGGAGGTCTCCGGCGTCGCGGACTTCAACGGCGACGGCGCCCTCGATCTCTTCGCGACGAACGCCGATGCGGTGGGGGTGATGCTGGGCGACGGGCAGGGGCGGTTCGGCGCGCCGCTGGTCACGGCGATCTTCCACTGGCGGTCGGCCATCGCCGACTTCGATCGCGACGGGAAGCAGGACGTCTTCGTCTTCTCGAAGAAGAGCGGCTACCGGCACACGATCGCGGTCCGCTTCCTGCGCGGCAACGGCGACGGCAGCTTCGCGCCACCGGCTCCCGCCGAGGCTTCGTTTGCGGCGCTCGAAGCCGATGACGCCGTGGCCGGCGACTTCGACGCGGACGGGTGGACGGACATCGCCGCGGCGAGCGGCGGCAACCTCGCGGTCCTCTGGAACGAGGGTGGCGGTACGTTCCGGCTCCGACGCTACCCGTTCAGCGCGACGGCGCTGGCCGCGGGGCGAATGAACGGCGACCGCGCCTTCGATCTCCTCGTCCGGACCGACACCCCCTGGCCACCCTCGTCGGAAACGCGGGCGTTCTTCGGCGTGCCCGGCACGCGCTCGTTGGAGCGGATGCCGCACGAATTCGACGGCGCCGGCCACCGGCTCCACGACATGGACGGCAACGGCACGGCGGACGTCCTCGCCACCCGCGAGGGGGCGGTGTCGATCGCGCTGTCGAACCGCGACGGCACCTTCAGTGCGCCGCGGCTGTACTTCGCCGGCGACGACGTTGCCATCATCCCGGGCGATTTCGATTCGGACGGGAAGGCGGACGTCGGGTATCGCGAGGTCGGGAGGTTCGACGCGGACGACGTGCCGGCGGGATGGCTGCCCGGGAACGGCGATGGAACGCTGCGGGCGAACCGCGCCGTCGACCTCTGTGACGTCGCCCCCTGTGTGAAGGACGAGCCGCGGCAGGAAGCAGTTATGGACGTGACCGGCGACGGCGCCCCCGACTTTGTCGTCTACACGAACGGCCGCCTCACCGTCGTTCCGGGAGGGGGGGACTACGGCCGGGCGGTCACGACGGCCGTCCGTCCGGACGGGGCGTACGCCTTCCGATACTTCGTGCCCGCGGGCGACGTCGACGGCGACGGACGCGACGATCTCGTGCTCGTGCGGCGCGACGAGCAGCGGCAAGCCTTCACCTGGACGGTCTTCGCCGGGCAGCGGGATGGGTCGTTCGACGAGGGGCAGGAGATCGATCGTCAGGCGGGTGACCTCGCCGCGGCCGGCGACCTGACGGGCGACGGCAGCATCGACCTGCTCGACCGCGGCTGGAACATCCATCCCGGCGACGGGCGGGGGCGATTCGGTCCGCCGATCCCGACCGGGTTCGCTTCACTCCGATCCTCGGTGGTGAGGCTGGCGGATCTCGACGGGAACGGGTTTCTCGACGTCGTGGCGCGTGAGGACTGGGAGTCGGGCTCGTGGCTCAACCAGGGAGGCGGCGTCTTCGACGCGCCCGTCTACAGCGAGGGCGGCGAGGCTCTCGAGGACTTCCTCCTGGCCGACTTCACCGGCGACGGGCTCCCCGACGCGTTGGAGCTCGTCGGGATCTACGAGGACAGCTTCCCATGCTGCGGCACGTACCTGACCCACTACGAGGCGCGGGTGCTCCGCGGCGCCGGCGACGGCAGGTTCGAGGAGCTCGAAAGCACGATCTGGGTCGACGAGCTGCCCGCGGGGCTGGCGACGCTGGACTTCGACGCCGACGGCGACACCGATCTTCTGATCGACACCACGGTCTACCTCGCCGACGGCGACGGGACGTTCCGCTCCGGCACCTCGTTCGACACCGGCCTCGCCGCGGTCTTGAACGGACAGGTGGTCGCGCGCAGCGGCCACACATACGCGGTGCTCGCGACCAAGGAAGTGGAGCGGCCCAGGGTCGTCCCGGCGATGGAGGCCGTGTCGACGGCGGGCTTCGGGTCCAAAGAGCACATCCGGGCGACCCTGACCTCCCCCGGCCCGCTGGAGCCGCGAGGAACGGTGCGATTCGATTTCAACGGCGCCTCGCGGATCCTGCCGGTGTTCGACCGGTCGGCGCTCCTCATCTGGGACTTCCCGCACGGCGTCACGGATGTCGTGGTGATCTACTCCGGCGACGACAATTTCGCGCCCGCCACGACCTCGATTCAACAGCACCTCCCGAGGCACCCGGTGGTGATGACCGTCGAGGCCCGCACCCTTTCCGGCGCCTCCGCGGAGCGGATCCTGCCGGGCACGCCGGTGCGTTTCTCAGTCTCGGTCGGACCGTACCAGGACGGGCCGGTGCCCTCGGGGGGCACGCTCACGCTGTGGGGCGAGGACCCCGCACCGCGGCTGATCGCAACGTGGGAGGGGACGAGCGGCGAGATCGTGGTCAGCGATCCCTCGCTGTTCTCGCGCGAGGTCAACGTCTTCACGGCCATATGGTCGGGCCACGAGGCGATGTACGGGAACACCGCGAGAGTGGTGATTCGGGTCGTCCCACGGGAGACCGAGCGCCGGCGCAGCGTGCGGTGACTACTCCTCGATCAGCGTCTCGACCGCGGCGGCAACCTGCTCCGGGACGGCGCCGTCGGTGGCGTCGTAGTAGGCGCGGATGACGCCTTCCTTGTCGGCGACGGCGAAGCGGGAGCTGTGGAGGAGCGCCTCGCCGCCCGGCATCGGGTCGCCGGTGGCGAGTTTGAAGCCCTTCACGCCGAGGTCGACGATGTCGTCGCGGTTGCCGGTGAGGAAGGTCCAGCGGGCGTCGTTGCGGACGCGCTTCGCGTAGGCGGCGAGCACCTCGGGCGTGTCGCGCGCGGGATCGACGCTGATGGAGACGAAGCGCACCGGCGCGTCCTTTTCGATCTTCGCCGTGAGGGCGCGCATGTTGTTGGTCATGATCGGGCAGGTGCCGGTGCAGTGGGTGAAGATGAAGTCGTAGACGGTGACGCTCCCCTTCATCGCATCGAGGCTCACGTTACGGCCGGTCTCGTCGACGAGCTTCGTGTCGGGCACCGGGAAGAGGCGCGGGAGCTCCGGCTTCGGCTGGCAGGCGATGAGGCAGAAGGCGGCGAGCAGCGGCAGGAGGAGGCTACGCGCGCGCATTGACGACGAGGAGGAGCATCACCGTGAGGAGGTAGAGGTTCGAGATCATGAAAACGCGGCGGGCGTTGCCGGTGCTGCGGTCGAACGAGAAGCGGATGGCCGACCAGAAGAGCGCCACGCCGGAGAGGGTCGCGCCGACGAGGTAGGCGGTGCCGGTCATGCCGAGGAGCGCCGGGGCGACGCTGAGCGGCAGGAGGGCGAGCGTGTAGTAGACGGCCTGGCGCGCGACCGCGGCGCCTTTCTCGTCGAGGGTGGAGAGCATGACGAAGCCGCCGCGCGCGTAGTCCTCGCGGTAGAGCCAGGAGATGGCCATGAAGTGCGGGAGTTGCCAGAGGAAGAGGATGCCGAAGACGATCCAGCCGCCGAGGCCGAGGTCGTTGGTGGCGGCGGTCCAGCCCATGAGCGGCGGCACCGCGCCGGGGATGGCGCCGATGACGGTGCAGACGGTCGAGACGCGCTTCAGCGGCGTGTAGACGAAGATGTAGCTGGTGAGGGTGAAGGCGCCGAGGGCGGCGGTCAGCCAGTTCACCGCCAGGCCGAGGTAGAGCGTGCCGAGGACCGCGATGCCGGAGGAGAAGAGGAGCGCCGCGCGGGGGGTGATGCGTCCGGCCGGCAGGGGCCGCGAGCGGGTGCGCTGCATCTTCGCGTCGTGCTCCCGCTCGACGTACTGGTTGAGGGCGTTCGTGCCGGCGGCGACGAGGGCGGTGCCGATGAGGGCGTGCAGCATGAGCAGCGGATCGACCTTGTCGGCGGCGAAGAGGTAGCCGGCCGCGGTGGTGATCAGGACCATCAGCACGATGCGCGACTTGGACAGCTCGAGGTAGTCGCGCGTGATGCTGACGCGGGTCGGCGATTCGAGGGCGACGGAGGTCACGCGGGCACCTCTTCGGGGTTCCTCGGGGTTCCTCGGAGTTCCTCTGCGAGGGGGTGCGGTGTCCCCGAGGAACCCCGAGGAACCGAGGAACTCCGAGGAACCGCGGAGGAACTCCTCTTCCACGCCAGCGTGCGCGTGGAGAGGGTGAGCACGACCGAAATGGCGAGCGTGAACGCGCCGGTCATGACGTGGAGGCTGGTGATGTGGGGCTGCTTGCCGCTCCAGATGACGTAGCCGCCGAGGAGCACCTGGGCGGAGACGACGAGGAGCAGGAGGTGGGCGATGCCGCGGAGCGGGTGGTCGCGCTCGAACCGGAGGAGGCGGACGGCCATGACGATGACGGCCGCGGCGACGACGAAGCCGCCGACGCGGTGCACGTAGGCGGCGATGATCCCGGTGGAGACGAAGTCGGGGACGAGGCGTCCGAACGAGAGGGGAAAGTCGGGGATGGCCAGGCCCGCGCCGAGGTGGCGGAGGACGGCGCCGGCGAGGATCTGGAGGTAGACGATGGCGGTGAGCGTCCAGGCCATGCCGAGCGGCGCGTCCCCTTTCTCGAGGGTGCGCAGCGAGTGGTAGAAGCGGGAGGTGAAGAAGGCGATCGAGACGTTGAGGCAGAAGAAGATCTCGGCCAGGGCGGCGTGGGAGATCGAGATCGCCTTCGGCAGGAAGTAGCGGACGGTGAGACCGCCGAGGACGCCCTGCACGATGACGGCGGCGAGGGAGAGCCAGCCGAGGGTGCGGACGAACTTTTTCGGCTCGCGGCGCTGCAGCCAGAACGCCTGGATGATGACCAGGAAGCCGACGGTGGAGGCGACGAGGCGATGGCCGTGCTCGTAGAAGATCCCCCCCACCCACTTGCTGTAGGGGAAGGTGAACATGTTCTCGCCGTAGGTGGTCGGCCAGTCGGGAACGGCGAGGCCGGAGCCGGTCGAGGTGACCATGGCCCCGGCGAAGATGAGGAACAGCGTCGACGCCGCGACGAGCTTGGTGAAGCGCCGCAGCCAGAGGGGGGTCTGCGGTTCGCGGTACTGGATGGGGTTGAGGGCTTTCATTCGCTTGGGAGTCTCAGAGTCTCAAAGTCGCAGAGTCTCAGAGAGGCTCCGCCAAGGCCGTGTTCCTCTGAGACTTTGAGACTCTGAGACTTTGAGACTCTAAGTTCCGGAGATGCTCGCCACCACCGGTTGCTGCTCGGCCATCCACTTCGCGAATTCGGCTTGCGTCTGGACGTGGATCTGGCCCTTCATCCGGTAGTGGCCGAGGCCGCAGAGCTGGGCGCAGGCGATCTCCCACGTCTCAGTGCCGCTGGTCTTGACCGGCGTGAAGTGTACCGGAACTTCCATGCCCGGTGTGGCGTCCTGTTTCACCCGCAGGTACGGGAGGCCGAAGCTGTGAATGACGTCCTTGGAGGTCAGGCGGACGACCACCGGACGGTTCACCTCGAGGTGGAGCTGGTTGAGGGTGGCGACGTCGTCTTTGGCGGCCGGATCGGCGGGGTCGATGCCGAGCGGGTTGGCCGAGGTGACGTGGTTCGCGTCGGTCTTGCCGAAGACGCCGTCGGCGCCGGGGTAGTGGATGTTCCAGGCGAACTGCTCGGCCACCACCCGGATCTCCATGGCGTTCTGGTCGCGGGTGGGACGGGTGGTCCAGCGCGACCAGGCGGGGATGGAGATGCCGAAGAGGAGCACGCACTCGATGACGAACACCGCCATCTCGGCGTACTTCGAGGCGTGGGACTTGGTGCCGTGGTAGATCGCCTTCGGGTGCTTGGAGGCCCGGAAGCGGAAGAGCATGTAGGTGAAGAGCAGCCCCCATCCGATGAAGAGGATGAGCATCAGCCAGTGGACGTACGCGCTGAGCTGGTCGAGCTCGGCGCCGTGCGCGGAGTAGTCGGGCGGCATGTACTGGGCCAGCCATTCCTTCATGCGTGCGGTCCCCCTTCAATCACTCGGAGCGATTCGCGGAAGCGGCGATGCTCGCGCGCCTTCCGCCAGAAACTGTAGAACATGGCCACGAAGCCGATCTGGACGAAGCCGACCAGCCCGAGAAGCACCCAGATGCCGCTGTTCACCCCTTTGACCATCGGGTCGTCGGGCGCGCCCCAGCAGACGGGGCAGGCGAATGCGGCGGGCGCGGCGAGGATGAAGACTGCCAGCAGGACGTTGCGCGTGGCGTGTAGCGCGTTGCCCGGGCTTCTCCGCCTGGACGACACGGCACGAGTAACGCGCAACGCGTAACGCGCAACGCTTCTCATGGCAAATCCCTCAACTTCCCGTACGCCTTCTTCCCGTAGATCACGAGGCCGACGGCGGTGGCGAGGAAGAGGATGGCCATGCCGAGGGCGGCGGCGTCGCGCTCGTGGGCGAACTCGCGGATGCCCCATACCGCCACGTAGAGCGAGAGCGCCACGGTGACGATGATGAAGACGATGTGGAAGGCGCGGAGGGACATGGGTCTTAGTGGTGGGTTTCCGAGGTCTGGGTGGCGTGGGGAGCGGGCGAGCTGGCGTTGGTGTCGTAGCCGGGCCAGACCTCGTCGGCGTTGTGGCGGTGGTGCCAGGGGCCCCACATCAGCACGCCGAAGAAGAAGACGGTCATGAGCAGGACGGCGTAGATCAGCTTGCGCTCGGAGACGAGATGCATGAAGAAGGCGGCGACGAGCGTGCCCTTCACGGTGGCGACGGCGAGCGCCAGCGTCACCGCCTGCCAGGTCGGCAACTGGAACCGGGAGATGGCGACGGTGACGATGGTCAGCACCGCCAGCGCGCCGAAGACGATCAGGTAGCGCCTGATCTCCTTGCGGATGGCCTCCGGGCTGTCGTCGTGGCCGCCGTGGTGCGGCTCGTGGTCGTGGGTCGGGTGCTCGTGCTCGCCGAGCGGCTCGCGCGGCGCCCCCCCGGCGTGCTGGTTCGGAACTCCCTGTTCCGGATGGATGGCGTGATCGGTCATTCGTGCGCTCCTAGAGGAGATACAGGACCGGGAAAAGGAAGATCCAGACCAGGTCGACGAAGTGCCAGTAGAGGCCGGTCACCTCGACGCGGTTGGTGAACTGATCGCGCTTCTCGGCGTACCACTTGTTCGCGGTCAGCAGCAGGTAGGCGAAGACGACCATGCCGCCGAGGACGTGCAGGCCGTGCAGGCCGGTGAGGACGAAGTAGGTCGCGAAGAAGTTGTTCGTGCTCGGGTACTGGTGGTGCGAGAACTTGGTGGTGTACTCGATGGTCTTGATGACCATGAAGCCGAGGCCGCAGAGGAGCGTCAGGCCGAGGAAGAGCTTCCCCTTGGCGAGGTTGCCGAGGCGGAGGTTCGCCCAGGCGAGGATCACCGTGACCGAGGAGCCGATGAGCACGAACGTGTTCAGCGTCGCCAGCGGGATGTTGAGGATCTCCCAGCCGTGCGGCCAGACCGGCGCGCTGGTGCGCAGCAGGACGAGCGTGGAGAAGAGGGCGCCGAAGAGCATGACCTCCGAGGCGAGGAAGAGCCAGATCCCCAGCTTGCCGTTGTAGACGCCGGTGTCGGGACGGGCGTGGACGGTGTAGGGAATCTCGATCTCGTGCGCGTGTGCGGCGTGAGCGTGTGCGTCCATTACGCCTCCCTCTGGGCGACCGCGGCCGCGGTCAGCATTCCGCCGCCGGTCGGTGCCGGCTGCGCGTCGTCAGGCTCGGTCTGCGGGAAAAAGTCCGAGGCCGTGTGGCCGGGGACGCTGTACTCGTACGGCCCGCGGTAGACGACCGGCATGACCTCGAAGTTGCCGTGGCCGAGCGGAGGCGAGGTGGCGGCGGCCCACTCGATGGTGGTCGCATCCCACACGTTCGAGCCGACCCTTCTCCCCTTGAACATGCTGTAGAAGAAGTTGACGATGAACGGCACCTGCGCCGCGAGGAGCAGGAACGCCGAGATCGACATGAAGACGTTCGTGTGCAGCACCGGCTGGGCGTGGGCGTACTGTGCGCCGCCGTCGTAGAGGCGCCGCGAGACGCCGGCCAGGCCCTGGATGAACATCGGGGCGAAGACGCCGTTGATGAAGACGAGCGAGGCCCAGAAGTGGACCTTCCCCCAGAACTCGTTCATCTGCCGGCCGGTGGCCTTCGGGAACCAGTAGTAGATGCCGGCGAACATGGCGAAGATCGTCCCCGGCGCCACGACGTAGTGGAAGTGGCCGATGACGTAGTAGGTGTCGTGGAGGTGGATGTCGGACGCGGCGAGGCCGAGCGGCAGGCCGGTCAGGCCGCCGATGCCGAACATCGGCAGGAAGGCGAGCGCGAAGAGCATCGGCACGGTGAAGCGGATGGAGGCGCCCCAGAGGGAGATGATCAGGGCCGTCAGGATGATGACCGACGGGATGGAGATGATCATCGTGGTGGTCTGGAAGAAGGCGCTGATGGCCGTGCCCATGCCGGTCATGAACATGTGGTGCGCCCAGACGACGAAGGACATGAAGCCGAGGAAGGCGCCGGCGCCGACGAGGGACTTGTAGCCCCACAGCGGCTTGCGGGTGTTGTTCGCGATGACCTCGGCGATGATGCCCATTCCGGGCAGGATCAGAACGTACACCTCGGGGTGCGCGAGGAACCAGAAGAGGTGCTGCCAGAGCAGCGGGTTGCCGCCGCCGGCGTTGGTGAGCTTCTCACCGCTGATCACCAGGCCGCTCGGCATGAAGAAGCTGGTGCCGGCCACGCGGTCCATGAGCTGGAGGACGGCCGCCGCCTCGAGCGGCGGGAACGCGAGCAGGAGCAGGAACGAGGTGATGAGCTGCGCCCAGACGAAGAACGGGAGGCGCATGAACGACAGCCCCTTCGCCCGGAGCTGGAAGATGGTGACGATGAAGTTGATCGACCCGAGGAGCGACGACGTGATCAGGAAGATCATGCCGATGATCCAGATGGTCTGCCCCTGGGTCGCGATGACGGAGAGCGGCGGGTACGAGGTCCAGCCGGAGTTGGGCGCGCCGCCGGGGGCGAGGAAGCTGAGGAGCATCAGCAGGCCGCCCGGCAGGTACAGCCAGTAGCTCATCATGTTGAGCTTCGGGAAGGCCATGTCGGGGGCGCCGATCTGCAGCGGCACGACGTAGTTGCCGAAGGCGCCGACGGCGAGCGGCACGATGGCGAGGAAGACCATGACGGTGCCATGCATCGCGCCGAGCTGGTTGTAGAACTCGGGGAGCATGACGCCGCCGGGGGCGTTGGCCTGGCCGAGGAACTTCGCGATCCAGCCGGGGAACGGCTGACCGGGCCAGGCGAGCTGATAGCGCATCAGCAGCATCATCGAGAAGCCGATGAGCAGGAACGTCAGCGACGTGATGGTGTACTGGATGCCGATCCACTTGTGATCGGTGGAGAAGACGTACTGGCGGATGAAGGACTGGCGATGGGCGCCATGGTCGACCTCTTCCGCCTTCGCAACGCGGATCGCCTCTTCCAGTGCCCGCTGCGCATCGCGCGCGCGCATCCACTGGTTCCCGACTCTCACTTGTCTCTTTGGTGGCATGTGCCCCTCGCGAGTCTCAGAGTCTCAGAGTCTCAAAGTCTCAAAGGTTTTTCGCGGAGCCTCTCTGAGACTCTGCGACTCTGAGACTCTGCGACTCCCCTATCCCTTGAACGTGAACGTCACCTGCTTCTGCTCTTTGGCGGCGACGGTGACCTGCTGCTCCTGTTCGCCGAACTTCTCGTGCCACGCCACCAGGGTGTAGTTGCCCGGGGGGAGGTTGGCGATCGAGAAGGTGCCGTTGGTCTGCGAGACGCCGTGGTAGCCGTGCGGCAGGACGGCCATGTAGGACTTCATCCAGCCGTGGACGTCGCACTTGATGCGGAACGGCTTGGTCTCCACCTTGTCGAACTTCTTGGTCGAGACCATGCCCTGTACCGGCTGCCCCTCGTTGAACTGGGAGTTGACGGCCGGCATGGCGTGCACGTTGTGCAGCGTGGCGTCGCTGTTCTTGATCTGGATGGTCTGGCCGACCTGCACCGCGGTGACGTGCGGGATGTACTTGCAGCCCTTCTGGTCGAGGACGGCCGGCGTCGCCGGGGCCGGCTGCGCGGGGGCGTTCTTCACGTAGACGATGACGTTCGCGAGCTCGCCGCCGGGGCCGACGACCACTTCCTCGTCGGGCGCGGGGGTGGAGTGCTGCGACTGGCAGAAGGGATCGGCGCCCATCTGCAGGTTCGGCATCTTCGGGGCGGCCCCCTCGAACTTCACGAGGCCGGCGAGCGTGGCGGCGTCGGCGACGACCGGCGCGGCGGCGGCAGCGGGGGCGGCGCCGCCCGCGGTGTCACCAGCGGCGGCGGTGGCGGGGGCGTGATCGTCATCTCCGAGATCTTCCTCTTCGACGACTTCCTTCCCGCCGCCGCAGGCCACGGCGACGAGGAGCATGAGCATGAACAGCAGATTGAGGTACTTCCTGAGAGACATCGTTTCTCCTTACTGGTTGAGGCGAGCGGTCTGGAGACCGGGCGTCGCCGCGGGTGTCGTCGGTAGCTGCTGTTGCTGCTGCTGTTGGTGCGGGACCAGCGGGAACGGCGGCGCGCCCTGCACTCCCGGCGCGCGCATCCGGTCGACCCCGATGCTCCAGATGTAGTCGCGAAGGTAGTTCGTCAGCGCGACGGCGTCGGCCATGGTCTTCTGCAGCGCCTCGTCGCTCTCGAAGTGCGGGCGGAGCGAGGCGCGGCTGGCGGCGAACTGCGGCGAGGCGAGCGCCTGCGCGAGCGGCGACTGGAACCCGCCCGTCTCCCCGTCGCGCGGGAAGTTGGTCGGCATGCGGGTGCCGGGGATGTGCTCGTCCGGACGGCGGATCCAGTCGGCGATCCAGTCGTGGCGGAGACGGAGCTTCGAGAGCGTGAGGTTCGGCGCCAGCGAGGTGGTGTCGGCGGTGTTCGGCACCGGCGGGTTCGCCGGATCGACCGCGTTCACCGCGTGGCACTGCTGGCAGCGCAGCATGTTGAAGACCTCGCGGCCGATGGCGATGTTCCGGGCCGGGAGGTTGGCGAGCTGGTAGGTATCGAACTGCGGCTCGTCCCCTTCCGCCGCGAAGCCGGCCACGAGCATCGACGCCTCCTGGTCGGTGAAGTGGAAGGTCGGCATGCGGACGCTCATCCACGGCCGGATCTTCATGACCGTGGGGTCCTTCAGGAAGGCGAAGAGCCAGGGGGACTGCGCCCGCTCGCCCTGCGGCG
>DASWNW010000025.1:0-125465 GCA_036399015.1 Thermoanaerobaculia bacterium
CGCGTGCCGCTCTGAACGCGGTCCGTGCGAACGCAAACGCCGCCGGCCGTGCCGGCCCGCCGGAGGCCCCCGGTCGTCCCCCCGCTACACCACCCGCGACGGTGGCAGCAGTGACTTGTTGAGATCGATCGCGGCGATCGCTCCGTCGGCGGCGGAGGTGATGGCGAGCTGCGCTCCCGCCACGAGGTCGCCCACCGCCCACACCCCCTCCACCGTCGTTCTCCGGTGCTCGTCCACGACCACGTTCGGCGCCTTCGGATCGACCTCGCACCCGAGGTCCTCCGCCAGCGTGCAGGAGCGCTCGACGTGGATCGTGAAGAAGACCCGCTGCAGCGTCACCCGTTCGCCGGTCGAGAGCACCGCCGCGTCCACCTGCCCGTCGCTTCCCGTGAGGGCGACGATCCGCTCGTCCTTCACCTCGATCCGTTCCGCGAGCAGCTTGCTGTACTCCTCGTCGTCCCATTCGCGCTCGTGGCCGTGCGTGAAGACCACGATGTCATCCGACCACTGCAGCAGCTTGAGCGCGACGCCGACCACCGCCTTCGTCCAGCCGATCACGCCGATGCGCTGCTCGCGCGCCTCGTAGCCGTCGCAGTCGGGGCAGTGGTGCACCGTCTTGCCGTAGTACGACTCGATCTCCGGGATATCGGGGAGCGTGTCGCGGACGCCGTAGGCGAGCACGATGCGCCGCGCGCGCAGCTCGCCGTTGACCACGAAGAGGTCGCCGTCGCGCTCCACCTTCTCCGCCCGTTCCTCCGAGATCACCACGCCCGCCGCCTGCGCCTCGGCGCGTCCGCGCGCGCGCAGCTCGCCCGGTTCGATCCCGTGGAAGCCGAGGAAGCCGTGGATCGCGTGCGTGGCGTAGTTGCGGGGGCGGCCGTGGTCGAGGAGCAGCACGCGCCGGCGGTAGCGCCCGAGGAAGATGGCGCAGGTGAGGCCGGCGGGTCCGCCGCCGATGATGATCGCGTCGTAGGGCGCCGCCTGGTCCTTCATCCCCAGAGCGAGCAGTGCAATCATGCTTCCATGCGCTTGCTGCTCCTTCTGCTCCTCGCCGCCGGCTGTGTCACCGCCACGCGGGTCGAGACCGGCCCCGGCGAGTGCTTCATGCTGCAGTCGCTCGACGGGTCGGAGCGGTCTTCGACACGTGGGAGCGCGATCACACGCTCGACTCCTCGATGAATCCTCCGTGCTCTGGTTCTACCGCCGCACCGCGGGGCTGATCGGCGAGGAGCGGATGCGCGAGCAGCTCGCGAAGGTCCGCTTCGGCAGCGACACGTTCGAGCGCGAGCTCACCTGGACCAACGGCGACCTCGTGGTCTCGCCCGAGGAGCAGCTCGACTTCCTCCGCCGCATGTTCGGAGGGGAGCATCACCAACGCAGCAGGGACGCATGCGTTCCCGCTGGCGTGGCCGGGCGCGACGCTGCGGGCGAAGACCGGCAATACTCGCGTGGGCGAGGAGCGGGTGAGCTGGCTCGTCGGCCACGTCGAGTGGCAGGGGAAGGAGTACGTGTTCGTCGGGAGGAAGCGGGCGGCGGAGGCGTTGCCGACGACGGCAGGCGCCGAGGTGGCGCTGCGCGCGCTCAATACGATCTCAGCGGACCGCGACGCCCGGTCGTCCCGCTGAGGGCATCGAGTCTTCGACGCGGATCGAGACGTTCGTCGCCGCGATCGTGGCGTCGGAGCCTTTCCGCTTCACCCACACCACCACCGTGTACACGCCCGACCCTTCGGTGAAGGGGATCTCGAACGAGAACTCGCCTTCCTTGCCGAGGTAGAAGTCGCCGCGGCTGCCGTCGGCGTACTCGCGGCGGACGATCTCCAGGGTGCGGTCGTGCTTCAGGCGGTAATCCTGGCGGAGGCGGGGGAGGTAGTCGCGCCGCTTGTCGGGGAGCGAGTAGCTCTCGAACGCGTTCGCGATGTGCGCCGGCATCGGCTCGGGCGCCGGCTCGTAATGGACGCTGATCGCCTCCACGCGCGCGCCGGGAAGCGGGCGGCCGGAGGCGATGATCGTGTCGTTGACGTGGGCGCGGCGGGGGAGCGGGCGGGCGAAGGTGACGTAGCGGCGGACGAACTCGTGCACGAGGCGGAACTCGCCGCCTTCCCACGCCACGCCGATGCCGACGTGCGTCGCGTGCGGGTCGAGGATGGTCCGCTTGTGGCCGTCGTTCGGCGCCATCTCCGCCATCATGGCGTCCTGGGAGCGGCGGGCCATCTCGTACAGCGCCCGCTCGTTGAAGTTGTAGTTCGCGCTCCAGGCGGCGGCATTCTCGCTAACGCCGTCATTGCCGCCGGCGAACGAGTAGCGCATGTAGGGTGCGAGGCCGTCGGTGGTGAAGTGGCCGTTCGTGCCGTTCTCGATCTGCCGCTCGCAGTAGGCGTCGGCGTAGACGGAGCCCTGCAGGTCGAGCTGCACCGGCGGGAGGCTGTAGAGCTGCCGGTCGCGGTTGATCAGCTTGAGGATGTGCTGCCGCAACGTTGCGCGCGCCGCGGCAATGTCGCTATGCGCCAGCGGCGAGGCCAGCAGCAGAATCCCGAGCGTGATGAGGACGCGCTTCATATTGGAAATTGTCGCAGAAGATCCAACAGCGCTGCATCCGCGGGATGTTCCCGTTCTGTTACCGCACCGGCAGCTCGATCACGACGCGCAGCCCCGGATTGACGTTCTCGGCGTGGATGCGTCCGCCGTGCTCCTCGACCGCCTTCCGCGCGATGGCCAGGCCGAGCCCGGTGCCCGTCGACTTCGTCGAGAAGTAGGGATCGAAGATCTTCGGCAGCACGTCGGGTGAGACGCCGGGACCGCTGTCCTCGACGGAAATGAGCACTTTCGAGTCGACGCCCTGCGCGCCGAGACGGACGCGCCCGCCGGGAGCGGCCTGGAACGCGTTCTCGATGAGGTTCGCCACCGCGCCGCGGATCAGCCGCTCGTCGCCGTGGAACGAGGACGGGACGGCGGGGTCGATCCGCGCCTCGAAGTCGATCCCCCGCTCGTGGCTTTCGGAGTAGCCGGACGCCAGATCGTGGAGCAGCTTCCGGAGGTCGAGCGCCTTCCGGTTCACCTGGCGCGTGGAGGCGTAGTCGCCGAACTCGCGCGAGGTCTCGCGCAGCGTCACCACCTGCCGCAGGATGTTGTCGACCGCCGTGAGCACGACCTCCGGCAGGCGAGGATCCCCCCGCTCGGCCAGCGCGCGCAGGTGCTCGGCCGTGAGCTGGATCGGCGTGAGCGGGTTCTTGATCTCGTGCGCGACCTGCCGCGCCATCTCCCCCCACGCCTCGAGCCGGTTGGATCTCAGGATCTCCGTCACGTCCTCGGCGATGAGCATCTCTTCGTCGCTGTCGGGCAGCGGGAGGATCGACACCCGCAGCGTCCGCTCGTTCCCGTCGAGGTCGACCACGATCTCGTTCGACTCGAGCTGCCGCTGGCGGTGTCCTTCGAGAAAGTTGCGCACGCCGGGAAAGGTGGGGAACGACTCCAGCCCAAAGAGGCGGCGCGCCATGGCGTTCATCGCGCCGACCTGCCGCTGGCCGTCGAGCACGACCACCGCGGCGTTGATGTTCTCGAGCAGCGTCTGCAGCCGGTCGCGCTCGTGCCGCAGGTCCTCCTGCTGACGCCGGATCGACAGCGACATGTCGCGGAACGTCGTCACGAGCAGGCCGATGTCGGGGTCGGGCGGCACTTCCAGCCGCACGTCGAAGTCGCCGCGGGCAACCGCGCGCGCGCCGGCGACGAGGCTCTGCACCGGACGCGTCACGCCGCTGGCCACGCGGAACGCGACCGCGATGGCCGCCAGCGCGATGAACACCAGCAGCAGATAGATGGTGGTGGCGAGGTCGTTGACCTGCGCCTCGATCTGCCGCCCCTGCACGATGAACGGCAGCGCCAGCGTGTAGTTCCCCTCGCTGGCGAGGTTGATCGGGCTGTAGATCTCCTCGTAACGCGTGGCGCCGCTGGCGCGGCTGGCGCGGACGAGCTGCCGCCCCCGCAGGACGATGTCGAGGTAGACGTCGCCCGGCAGCCGCTCCGACTCCACGTGCGCGGCGAAGAGGTCGCGGCGGCTGGAGGCGGTCAGCCGCTCGCCGCGATACAGATGCAGGTCGTGCTGGATGACGCGCGCCAGCCAGGAGAAGATCTCGTCGTCGAGCACCTGCTCCGGCGGCGCCTGCTGCTGCGTGCTGACGTAGTCCTCGATCACCCGCTGCGCGGTGGTCAGCGAGTTCTGCCCCCGCTCGAACGACTCCGACTCCAGCCGGTTGGCGAGGTAGGCGCGAACGAAGAGCACGAACGCGATCAGCGGGATGATCACCACCGCCATGAGGTAAATGGAGGTGCGCGCGCGGAAGTCGATGCTCACCGGCGTCCTGCGCAGCCAGGCGACGAACCGCGGCAGCGACGGCCAGGCCAGCGCCACCACCAGCGCGAGCAGCGCCCACACGGCCACGCCTCCCGCGCGGCGGATCTGCTGTGCCGCCGTCGTCACCTGCAGCGGGAAGGCGAAGAGCGCGTTCTCGCCGCGGCGCAGATAGAGCGCGCTCGCCTCCGGGTCGCTCGACGAGACCCACATGCCGGTGCCCGGCTTCAGCCGCGCGAAGATCTGCGCCGGGTTCTGCGGCAGCCTGTATTTCACCGCGCTCTGCGCGTTCCCCTCGGCGTTGTAGACCGCCGGGTCGCGCTGCTGGCGCCATCCCGCGCTTTCGGTGGGCGTGGTCTCGAAGAAATCGCGGTAGACGTCGGCCGACGCGGTGGCGCCGGGATCGGCCGGGTTGACCATGTGCACGCTGCCGGTGCCGATCGTCGTCCCCAGCACCGTCACGTCGAAGTCGTGGTGCAGCAGGACGCGGCGGATCGAGCCGACCTGCAGCACTTCCCCCTCTTCGCTCGGAGACTGCTCGTCGAACTGCGGCAGCCCGACGCCGAAGCGGCTGATCGGGGAGCGGGTGAACTCGTCCTGGACGCTGATCACCGCCGGCACGCGCCATTGCGACAGGTCGGAGCGCAGCCAGAGCGCGTACGCCAGGTCCTCCATGTTCATGCGGCGGTAGTCGTCGGGGAGGATGCCGGAGAGGTCGATGCGCTCGAACTCCGTCTCCAGCGTCGTCTCGATCATCGAGCGCATCTGCCCCGCCTCGCCCGCCACGAGCGGCGCGTAGGTGTCGGAGATGAACTGCCGCGCGCTCGCCCGCCCGAAGAGGTGCAGCGGGACGTACACCACCGCGGCGACGACGAGCGCCGTCAGTGCGATGCGCAGCGTGGCGTTGCGGTCGCTGCGCTCGAAGCGCACGTTCGCGAAGACGAGCGCCGCGAGCCGCACCGCCGCGAACGCGAGCAGCAGCAGCGCCGCGAAGAGCACCCCCTGGACGACCGACGCCGGGAAGACGTGCTCCGGCAGGACGCTGACGCGCGAGTTCGCGACGAAGTTGTCGATGAGCCGGAAGTAGCCCCAGCCGGCCGCGCCGGCGAGGAGCGCGCGCAGGACCACCGGCAGGCGCTTGAGGTACGGACAGAGCAGGATCACGAAGGCGAGGATCGTGGCGGCGGTGAGCAGCAGGTCGAACGGCGACTTGCTGAAGTCGCGCAGGATGCGCGAGCCGTAGACCTGGAAGTCGAAGACGCCGAGGGGATCGTTCGGCACGTTCACCGGCAGGAGGGCCACGCGCGCCGCGAGCAGCGGCACCACCGCCACGGCCGAGCGCCGGCGGTTCACGAAGACGACCAGCGCGCCGATGGCGAGCAGCACCGCCGCGACGCTCGTCCCTTCCGCGCGGACCGCCTCCACCACCTCCGCGGCGGGCCGCGGCACGACGTCGATCCAGAGGGCCGAGTCGGCGCGCTTCACCAGGAGAGAACGGTGCGTGCCGCGCTCCTGCCGCGGGAAGCCGCCGTGGAAGTTCATCGAGACGACCCAGGCGTCGTCCTCGTGAAAGTCCGGCATCCGCCCCGCCACGTTCTCGATGCGGGAGAACGCCTGGATCGTGAACCTGCCGGCGGTGCGCGAGCGGGTGACATAGAGGTTCGTGACGTCGAACTGGTAGGTGCGGTTCGCTGGGGCGCGGTAGTCCTCTCCCCACCAGGCCACCGCCTCCCCTTCGGCGTCGAGGATGCGCGCGCCGCGGCCCTTCGTCTCGCCGATCTCCTGCTTCAGGGCGAGGAAGAGCGCGGCGCGGTCCGCTTCCTTGCCGGCGATGCGCTGCGTGATGCGCGCGGCGGAGGCGGCGAGCTGGGTTTCGAGCGTCTCGAGCTGTTCCCGGACGTGCGCGACGTCGTGCGCCACATGGTCGGCGGACTGTTTCGCGAACGACCGCGACAGCTCGCCCACGCGCCAGATCGACACCGCGTCGACCACGCCGGCGAGGAACAGGCAGATGGCGGCGAGGCGGAGGCTGGTGCTGCGGCAGAGGAAGAACGCGACGAGCGCGAGCGCCGCGATCGCGGCGGCCGACCAGAGCTGCGGGCCGCTGAAAAGACGAATCGCCGTCGCGGCTGCGACGGCGATCCAGGCAAACTTCATCGTGGTGCGTGTCCTCAGCCCGCCGAGCGGACCGAGACGACCGACCAGCGGCCGTCCTTCTGCTGCAGCGTGATGTAGAGATCGCGGTCACCGGCGCTCGTCGACCAGCGTCCCTTGATGTGGTACTGCCCTTCCGAGCGGGCGCCCTTCGCGCTCACGCGCTCGAAGCCGCTCGGCTTGACCTTGTTGAACAGTCCGTCGAGCAGGTAAGCGGCCTGGTCGCGGCCGAAGAAGCCGTCCTTGTCCGCCAGCCCCGGAAACGCGAGCTGCACCTGGGCGTCCGAGCCGATCCCCGACACGATGGCGTCGACGTCACCGCCGCCGAAGCCGCGCTCGAGGTTGGTCATGGCCGTATCGAGGTCGCGGAACTGAGCCGAGGCGACCAGCGGGACGAACAACATGACGAAGGCGAATCGCGTCCAGAGTCTCATGATTTGTCTCCTGTGATGACTGTCATAACAAGCACGGTCGGTTGTTATTCTATCTCTTTTCAACGACTTACGTGTCGCCTCCGCGATCCGTTCTGTCCTCTGCGCGTGACGCCAGCCGCCGCCGTGCCGCCTCGTCCTGAAAGTCGTCCGGAGGGGGTGCGGCCACCCGAAGTGTCTGACCTGTCTGTGGATGGATCATTTCCAGCTCCGCGGCGTGCAGCATCGGCCGTACGCCGCTCCTCTCTCCATAGAGCCAGTCGCCTGCCAAAGGATGGCCGATGGCGGACAGATGCACGCGGATCTGATGGGTCCGGCCGGTCTCGAGCCGGATGTCGAGGAGCGAGCCCGACGGCTGTGCGTCGAGCGGCCGCACGTGGGTGATGGAGCGCTTGCCATGGCCGCGCACGCCGAACTTGATGGCGCCGACCCGCGCGATCGGCGCGTCGATGGTCTGCCGCTCCGCCAGCTCTCCCTCGCAGATGGCCAGGTAGCGCTTCTGGATGCGCTTGCGCTCGAACTGCCGCGTCAGCCGGACGTTCAGCGCGGACGACTTGGAGAAGAAGATGACGCCGCTCGTGCCGCGGTCGAGCCGCTGCATCAGGTAGGCGGGGGAGGTATGCCGCGCCACGAGGTCGTGCAGGTACGGCTCGTCCGGCTCGTGCATCCGTTGTTGTACGACGATGCCGGCCGGTTTGTTGATGAAGATGAGCGATTCGTCCTCGTAGAGGATCTGGAGGTTCACTCCTTCACGTACACCAGTTCCCACGGCCCCTCGCACGTGAGCTGAAGGACGCTCTCCTCTTCGATCGCCAGAAAATGCGGCACGCCGGGCGGGTTGACGTAGAAGCCGCCGGCGGTGAACGTCGTCCCCTCGCCATCCACCTTGCTGCTGAACCCGACCCGCACGCGCCCCGAGAGCACCGTCACCCGCTCCTGCCGCGGATGCGTATGCGGCGCGATGACGCTCCCCGCCGGCACCCGCAGCCGGATGGTGAAGAGGCCCGCTTTGGCCGGGCTCCCCTCCAGCACCGCGATCTTCGTCCCCTTCGGCATCGACGGCGGCGCGTCGCTCCAGACCGGCTCGGTCACCTGCAGCGGCGTCGAGAAGAGAAGGAGGGCGAGGAGGAGGGAGTGCATGCCGCTGTTGTCCGTCGCCGGGCGGCCGTTGTCAAGGCCCTGTGGAGCGGCTTCAGCCCGCCGGCGTCCCCGCCGGCCCGCATTACCGTACTATGAACGCATGGCACAGCGGGAGGAGGAAGAGGGGGGCAAAGTGGTCGTGCGGAAGGTCGGGCGGTTTACGTCCGAGGAGGTCCACAAGGCTCTCTTCCCCACGCCCCCCACGCCACGGACGCTCGAAGAGCTGAAGCAGGCGATCGAGGATCACGTCCGCGAGAAGCATGCGCGCCGTTGACACCAACGTGCTGCTCCGCATCGTGACTCGTGACGACGAGGCCCAGGTCGCAATCGCCGACGCGTTCATCGAGAACGGCGCATGGGTGTCTCACGTCGCGCTCGTCGAGACGTTATGGGTCCTGAGCAGCGCATACCGCCGGTCCCCGCGTGAGCTCGCCGACGCGGTCGAGATGCTTCTGAGCCACCGGAGCCTTTCTATCCAGGACGCCGACATCGTCGCCGCCGCGCTCGAGCAATACCGCCGCACCCCCTCCCTCGGCTTCTCCGACTGCATGCTCCTCGAGCTCGCACGAAAGGCGGGCCATCTGCCGCTCGGGACGTTCGACCGGAAGCTGAGCCGCCTCGAAGGCACGCAGCGGCTGTAAAGCGACGGCGGCGGTCGTACCATGAACCCATGCCGCTCCCTCCGTCGAAGGCGACCACGCGCCGGTATACGTTCGAGGATATCCACAAGGCGATCTTTCCCACGCCGCCTGAGCCGCGGACGCTGGAGGAGTTGAAAGAGGCTGTCGCGGAGTACATCCGCCAGAAGCACGCGCGCCGTTGATACCGCGCCGGGTGGATCGCGGGAGCGGTTGTAGCCGCGCTGACAACCGACAACCGACAACTGACAACGGATACCCACCGCCCGCCCGCCGGATATCCCGGCAATCCCCCCGTTCGTCCCACCCGAAAGCATTTGCCCGGCCGGGGGGTTAAGAAGGCGCATGTCCCCAGTGCGCCGGCACCTGATCGTCTTTGCCTGCTGGACCTTCGTGTCCGTGTTCTTCGCCGCGCACATCACGCTCGGGGCGGCCGTGATCGGGCAGAAGACGGAGTCGTTTGCCTACGCGCTCTCCATCTACATGACCTGCGCGTACACCTGGTTCGCGTTCACGCCGCTGATCGTCCGGCTGTCGCGGCGGTTCCGGCTGAGCAGCCCGAACGTGGTCTCCAGCACGGCCGTGCACGTGCTCGCGTCCCTGCTCTTCAGTCTGACGAGCTTCACGATCTTCATCCTGGTGACGCCGTTCACGGTCGACCCCGAGCTCGCCTCGCGGCCGTTCCTCACGCGCATGAAGAGCCTCCTCGCGTTCGAGCTGCATCTCGACCTCCTCCGCTACTGGGGCGTGGTCGCCATCGAGCACACGATCAGCTTCCACCGCCAGGCGCGCGAGCGCGAGGTCGCGGCGTCGCAGCTCCGCGCCGAGCTGGCCGAGGCAAGGCTGGAGGTGCTCAAGCGCCAGCTTCACCCCCACTTCCTCTTCAACACCCTCAACAGCATCTCGATGCTGATGTTCGAGAACGTGGCGCTCGCCAACCGGATGCTGCTGCGCCTCTCCGAGCTCCTCCGCGCCGGCCTCACCAACGACTCGCCGCACGAGGTGAGCCTCGAGCGCGAGCTGTCGTTCCTCGAGCGCTATCTCGACATCGAGCGCATCCGCTTCGGCGACCGCCTCACCATCGACGTCGACGTCGACCCGACCACCCTCGGCGCGAGCGTGCCGAACCTGCTGCTCCAGCCGCTGGTCGAGAACGCGATCCGCTACGGCGTCGCCGCCGTCGACCGCCCGGCCAAGGTCGGGATCTACGCCGAGCGCAGCGGCTCGGAGCTCCGGCTGAAGGTGCGCGACGACGGTCCGGGCCTGGCGAAGAACGCGAAGCGGGGCGTCGGCCTCTCGAATACCGAGGCGCGCCTCCGGCAGTTGTACGGCAACGAGCAGCGGATGGAGCTGACCACGCCCAGCGACGGCGGCGTGCTGGTCAGCATCGCCATCCCGTTCCGGGCGGCCGCCACGGCACACTGACATGCGCGTCCTCATCGTCGACGACGAACCGATCGCACGCCGCGGCATCCGCCGCCTGCTCGAGAGCGCGTCCGACGTCGAGGTGATCGGCGAGGCGGCCAGCGGCACCGCCGCGGTGGAGGCGATCCGCACCCTGCAGCCCGACCTCGTCTTCCTCGACATCCAGATGCCGGAGATGGACGGTCTCGAGGTCGTCTCCACCATCACCCCCGCCAGGATGCCGGCGGTCGTGTTCGTGA
The DNA here is from genome assembly GCA_036399015.1 of Thermoanaerobaculia bacterium. GTDB lineage: Bacteria > Acidobacteriota > Thermoanaerobaculia > Gp7-AA8 > Gp7-AA8 > QHVT01. Next base: position 10,375 of record DASWNW010000025.1, read on the forward strand.
CCGCGTACGACAAATACGCGCTGGAGGCGTTCGACCTCAACGCCGCCGACTACGTCCTCAAGCCGGTCGACCCGGAGCGTTTCGAGCGGGCGCTGGAGCGGGCCCGCCGTCGCAAGCCGGACGACCTGACGCAGCGCCTCGAGCGCGTGCTCTCCGCCGCACGCCCGCAGCGTCCGGAGCGCCTCGTGGTGCGCTCGTCGGGGCGCATCCAGTTCGTGAACGTCGACGAAATCGACTGGATCGTGGCCGAGGACAACTACGTGCGCATCCACGCCGGCGGGAAGACGTACCTCATGCGCGAGACCGTGACCGGCATCGGCGAGCGTCTGGACGAGCAGGACTTCATCCGCATCCGCCGCTCGACCATCGTCCGCATCGACCGCATCCACGAGATCAAGCCGCTGCTGAACGGCACGTTCGAGCTGCTGCTGACCGACGGCACGCGCGTCGTCTCCGCGCGGCGGTTCCGCGACGCCATCGAGCGGCTCGTGCAGTAGTCCGCCCGTCCCGGCGGCACGGCCGCTTTTCCCACGGCACGTCCGACAGCCCGTACGCGCGTGCTTCACTGCGGCGCATGATCAGAGCTCTCGCATTGATCCTCCTCGCCGCCGTCTCGTTCCATGCTTCCGCCGAAGACCAGGCGCAGATCCGGGCCGCCGCGCTCGACTACGCCGAGGGGTGGTACACCGGGGACGCGGCGCGAATGGAGCGCGCCGTCCATCCCGACCTCGCCAAGCGCATCGCGCAGCGGGGGAAACTCGACCAGACCACCGCGGCGGAGCTGGTGAACGGCACGCGCGCCGGCCACGGCAAAGGCACCCCGAAGGCGAAGCAGCTCGCCGACGTGAAGATCCTCGACGTCTTCGGCAACGCCGCCTCGGTGCGCCTGGAGATGGGCGGCTGGATCGACTACATGCACCTCGCGAAAATCGACGGGCAGTGGAAGATCGTGAACGTGCTCTGGGAGCTGAAGCCGCGATGAAACGGATTCTTCTGCTCCTGCTCATTGCCACCAGCGCGCTCGCCGACCTGCCGCGCCGCGCCGCCGCCGGACTGGCCGTCGAGGCCGACGAGGGGACCGTGATCGTCCGCGATGCCTTCCCGGGAAGTGCCGCCGCGGCCGCCGGCCTGCAGCGCGGCGACGTGATCGTCTCCCTCGACGGCGAGGCGGTCGCCACGACGCTCGACGTCATCTCCCGCTTCGGACGCCGCAAGGCGGGGGACGTCATGAAGGTCGAGTACATCCGGGCGAACGAGAAGCACGTCGCCACCGTGACGATGAAGGAGTGGCCGCGCGAGCAGAGCGACGACTACGACGTCACCTACGGCGAGGTGACGGCGGACGGGAACCGCTACCGCACGCTGGCCACCAAGCCGAAGGGCGCCGCCCCCACCGCCACGCTCTTTTTCGTGCAGGGCGTCGGCTGCGCGTCGCTCGACAACCCGCCGCAGGGGCACAGCTACCGCGCGCTCGTCGCCTCCCTGTCCCGCCGCGGGATCGCCACGCTGCGCGTCGACAAGCCGGGGACCGGCGACAGCCAGGGCGGCCCGTGCCGCGACGCCGATTTCACCACCGAGGTGAACGCGTACCGCGCCGCGCTGGCGTCGCTCCGCGACCAGCCGAACGTCTACCTCTTCGGCCACAGCATGGGCGGCATCATGGCGCCGCTCATCGCCAGCGCCCATCCGTCGCTGCGCGGCATCGTCGTCTACGGCACGACCTACCGGAGCTGGAACCAGTACACGCTCGACAACCTCCGCCGGCAGGGCCGCCTCGGCGGTGAGTCGTACGAGTCGATCGCGGACGAGGAGCGGATCATGGAGCGCTTCAACGCGCTCTTCTACGTGCAGAAGGTGCCGCTCGAGAAGATCCTCGCCGATCATCCCGAGTACAAGGAGCGGTATCCCGACGGGACGTACGCCGGCGGAAAAGCGGGGAAGTACTTCCAGCAGATGTACGACGCCGAGCTGGTGAAGGCGTGGAAGGCGACGGCCGTCCCGGTACTGGCGATCTGGGGAACGTCGGACTTCCTCACCGACGGCACCGAGCACGAGCTACTCGCGAAGGCGGTCAACTCCTGGCGCCCCGGCACCGGCACCTACGAGAAGCTGGAAGGCATCGACCACTGGCTCCGCAAGGCCGCCACGCCCGAGGTGAGCCAGGAGCAAGGCCCCACGGGAGGGGAGTACGACGACCGCTTCGCGGAGCGGATTGTGAGGTTCATGAAGCAGTGACCCGTTGCCGGTTGCCTGTTGCCCGGAAGGTGCGGCCGCCGCGAACCGCCACGGCAACCGGCAACCGGCAACCGGCAACAGTCACTCCAGTTTCACCACCGCGAACCCGGTCGCGCGCGACGTCTCGTCCAGCATGCCGAGCGAGATCGCGTTGGTGCTCGCGTCCGTCGTCACGTCGAGCTTCAACGTCAGCTCCTTCCGGCGCGAGAGAGAGCTGGCGGGGAAACGGAACTGCTGCGTCTGATTGGCGACGCGGGAGACCGCGCCGTCCCGCCGCAGGAAGGCGGTGTAGACCGAGTACCTGCCGACGAGCTCTTCGCCCTCGGGGAGCAGCGTCAGCGACTGCATCGGCACCGTGATCGTGAGCGGCACGACCACGTTTCCGTCCGCGGTGGTCGCCGCGGGACCCGGCACCGCCTTCAGCTCGAGCGTGTTGTCCGGCGACGTGTAGAAGAGGTTCGCCATCACCGCGTCCGTCATCTCCGAGGCGGGCGTCTTCTCGATGACCGCCTTGCGCGAGCGGACGGTGTACCCCCGCTTCTTCAGCCGCACCTCGACGTTCTTGAGGCGGTCCTGGCGGTCGCCGGTGGCGCGGTAGCCGAGCGAGTAATAGGTGGAGAGATCGGTGGCGATGGTGTTGAAGGCGAGCTGCCAGTTCGTCGAGCCGACCAGCGCCTTCCCGCCGGTGTCCTCGGCGATGGCGTTGAGCACCTGCATCGACGTGTCGCTCGGGATCACCGACCGCATGCCGGTGTGGAGCGTCCGCGACGCGTCGACGTCGGTGATGCCGTAGCCCTTCCCGGCCGCGTGGATCGGATAGAGGGTGATGCCGCCGCTGTTGGCGGCCGAGGCGATGTCGGAGACGAGGTCGGGGAGCTCGTAGATCCGCGACTCGCTCATCGGATTGAGCAGGTTGCCGTTGGCGAATTCGTCCCGGACCGAGTCGAGGAACTGGAACGCCTCCTCGCCGGGATTCCTGGCGAGCGACTCGGTGAGCAGCACCAGCACCTTCCGCCCGTCCATGCCGCGCATCGCGGAGATGACGCTCTGGACCGCCGCCACCTTCTGGCGCATTGCCGTCGAGGCGCGGTTGGCGTGGCTCGCGGCGATGTTGATGCCGGAGCTGATGTCCGGCGAGTCGGGCGGGTTGCGGCTTTTGTACGCCGCGATGAGGCCGAGGATCTCGCGCTCCAGTTGCTCGCGCCAGTTCCCGCCGGGGTTCGCGGAGCCGCGCGCCAGACGGTCCACCGCCGCGGAGATCGCCCCGGCGTCGCTGGTCGGCTCGAGCTCCACCGCCAGGCTGTTCCGCCAGACCATGATGGCGACGGAGTCGCCGGGGCGGATCTGTTCGGTCAGGAACTTGCGGAGCTGCGGCAGCACCGAGTTGCGGTTGCCGAGCGTGAGCGAGGCGTCGTCGACGAAGACCGTGATCAGCCGCCGCCGGAAATCGCGCGGCGCCGGCGCGGCCGCCACGCCCGCCGCCGCGTCGGTCGTCACCGTGGTCAACGCGCCGGAGGGCACCTCCTCGGAGATCTCCGCGAAGTTCGAGATCTCCTGCTTCACCCCATCCTCATAAATCTCGAAGGCGTCCTGCGTCAGCCCCCGCACCGGTTTCCCGGCGCGGTCGACCACGACCGCCTCCACGTTCGTGATGCGGACCTCGACGGTCTCAGCGAACTGCGCGTAAACAAGACTGTGACATGCGAGCAGAACCAGCGCGAGAGCAGGTGTGCGTACGTTCATGATCGGATGCGTCCGAGTATACTGACGGCTCCCGTGAACATCCGCTCCCTGGCCCTTTTCGTCGCCATAACGTTGCCGATTTCGGCCGCCGCCGGGATCCGCGCGGAGTTCAACACCGTCCTGACCTCGCCCGCCTACTCGTACAGCGGCGTCCTGGCCATCGAGGGGAACGCCTCCCGGATCGACGTCCTGAAGGGCTCCCACCCGCTGTTCCGCGAGAACACCTCCATCATCACGCGCGACGGCGGACAGGAGATCGTGATCCTCGATCACGTCCGCCGGACGTGGCACGCCCGCCGCGCCGCCGGCCTCGGTGGCCACCTCAGCACCTCCCGCGGCATCGGCGCCACCACCGCGCTCGAGCCGGAGGTGCACACCAGGCGGGACGGCCGGGAGCATCGCCTGCGGGTGAAGTACGGCCTCGTGATGAAGATCGAGGGGGAGAAGCTGAACGGGAACGTCGACCTGGAAGTGATCTCCGAGGTCGACCCCGACCTGCACCAGAAAGCGCTTCCGTGGGGGCTGCAGTTCGGCGCGAAGAGCGGCTTCGACGCCATCGACCGCGTCATCGCCCGCGGGATCCCGCGCGCCATCCCGGTGCGGCAGGTCGTCACCGCCACGCGCCAGATCGAGGGCGGCGAGCCGCTCACCGAGACGATGACGACGGTCCTGACGAACGTCGCCAACGCCCCGACGCCGAAGGAAGTCTTCTTCCCGCCGCGCGACTACACGTACGAAGTGCCGAAGTTCGAGTTCGGGACGGGCGAATGAAGAATTTCGAATGAAGAATTCAGAATTGAGGAGCGGCCTCCCGCTTCTTCATTCGAAATTCGAACTTCTTCATTCGCCGCAATCGCGGCGCTGACTACTCGCGGTACAGCAGAAACTCGTCCCGGAACCTCGCGAACTCCCGCAACGGCTCCTCCCACTCCGCCACCCAGTCGTCGACGTCGCCGCCCGACTCCACCAGCTCGCGGTACTTCGACGAGCCGGCCAAGAGGTCGATGGCCAGCCGGTCGGAGACGAACTCGTAGGTCTCCGTCCGCCACTTGAACTCCTCGGGGTTCATGTCCCGCGCGACCTTCAGGCACCAGAGGCCGGTGCGGTAGGGCTCGAACGTGGCCCGGTTGGTCACGTGCATCTCCACGCCGCCGCAGACCTTGTTCGCGTGCTTGTGGAACGTCGGCATGAAGTAGTGCGGGCGGAACTGCACGCCGGGAAGATTGAGCTTGTTCAGCCGGTCGGCGAACTTGAACGACTCCAGCCACGGCGCGCCGAAGAACTCGAAGGGGTGGGTGGTGCCGCGCCCCTCGCTGAGGTTCGTCCCCTCGACGAGGCACATGCCGGGGTAGACGGTGGCGGTATAGACGGTCGGCATGTTGGGGGAGGGGATCACCCACGGCAGGCCGGTGTCGCCCCACCACATCGAGCGCCGCCAGCCCTTCATCGGCACGACCACCAGGTTGCAGTCGAGCTTGTGCACGTCGCGGTAGTAGCGGGCGAACCACTGCGCCAGCTCGCCGGCGGTCATGCCGTGGCGCGCCGGCAGCGGGAACATGCCGACGAAGGAGGAGTACTTGTCCTCGCGGATGTTCCCCTCGAGGTGCACGCCGTCGATCGGGTTCGGCCGGTCGAGCACGATCACCTGCAGCCCGAGCGGCGCCGCCTCGCGCATGCAGAGCGCCATCGTGTAGATGAAGGTGTAGTAGCGCGAGCCGATGTCCTGCAGGTCGATCACCAGCGCATCGAGGTTGCGCAGCACGTCCCGCCGCGGCGCGAGGTCGGTCTCTTTCGCGCCGTAGAGCGAGTAGACCGGCAGCCCGGTGAGCGGGTCGATCGAGCTCTCGACGTGCGCCATGTCCTGCGCCTCGCCCCAGATGCCGTGCTCGGGACCGAAGAGCGCGGTGAGCTTCCAGCCGCGCCCCGCCTGCAGCAGCTTGACCGCATGCCGGAGATCGCGCGTGACCGCGCTCTGATTCGTGACGAGCCCGATGCGCTTCCCCTGGATGCGCCACGGTTCTTCGTCGATGAGGACCTCGAGTCCGGGTAGGACGTTCATTCTTACTCCTGTGGTCGAGTTGCCGGTTGCCGGTTCCCAGTTGCCGGGGTTTGGCAACGGGCAACGGGCAACTGGTCACGTATGTGCGGTTTGTCCGGCCAACAGCTCCAGCGCGTGCGGGAACAAATGCAGGACTGCCTGCAGGTTCTCCACCGCCGCCTTCTCGCTTCCAGGCAAATTCACGACCAGTGCCGTTCCGCGGGTGGCGGCCTGCGCGCGGGAGAGGGGGGCCATCGGCGTTTTCTGAAGGGAGGCGGCCCGCATCACCTCGCCGAAGCCGGGGATGAGCTTCTCGCAGACCTTCATCGTGGCGTCCGGGGTCACGTCGCGCGGCGCGATCCCGGTCCCGCCGGTCGTCACCACCAGGCGGTTCCCCGCCTCGGTGCCGTCGACGATGGCGGTGGCGATGAACTCGATCGTGTCGGCGACGACCACCACCGCGTCGACCGTGAAGCCGTTGGCCTCGAGGAGGTCGCGGACCGCGGGGCCGGAGCGGTCCTCGCGATCTCCTCGCGCGGCGGCGTCGGAGCAGGTGATGACGCGGGCAGGTATCATGCGCGGCCGATTCTAATGAAGCGCACCGACTTCTCGTACGTGCTTCCGGACGAGCTCATCGCGCAGGAGCCTCGCGAGCGGGGGCGCTCCCGCATGCTGGTCGTCACTCCCGGTGCCGGCCCGCCGCTCCTCGAGCACGCTTCCTTCGCCAGCTTCCCCTCCCGCCTCGGCGATCGCGACGTGCTGGTGATCAACGACACCCGCGTCATCCCGGCGCGCCTCTTCGCCCGGCCGAAGGGGCAGATGCAGAACCCGATCGAGTTCCTCCTCACCCGCGAGCGCGATCCGGTCACCTGGGAGACCTGGTGCCGCCCCGCGAAGCGTGTGAAACCCGGCGACACCGTCACCTTCTCCGACGCCCTCTCCGCCGTGGTGGTGGAGAAGGAGGAGGGGACGGTCGTGATCCGCTTCGTCGGCGACATGCGGGAGATCGAGCGCCTCGGCATCCCGCCGCTGCCGCCGTACATCGCGCGCGCCGAGGCGCGGGAGGCCGACAAGGAGTCGTACCAGACCGTCTATGCCTCGACGCGCGGCGCCATCGCCGCACCGACCGCCGGGCTGCACTTCACCCGCGAGATCCTCGACGAGATCGCCGCCCGCGGGATTGACGTCGTCCGCGTCACCCTCCACGTCGGCATCGGCACGTTCAAGCCGGTCAAGGTGGACGACATCGCCGACCACCGCATGGACAGCGAGCGTTACGACATCACCGCCGACGCCGCCGACCTGCTGAACGCCGCGCTCGAGGAGAAGCGGCCGATCGTCGCGGTCGGGACGACCAGCGTGCGCACGCTCGAGAGCGCGATCCGCGCCGGGCGCGGCCGCTTCGTCGCCGGACATGGCGAGACCTCGATCTTCATCACCCCCGGCTTCGAGTTCCGCGCCGTCGACCGCCTCCTCACGAACTTCCACCTGCCGGAGTCGACGCTGCTGATGCTCGTGTCGGCCTTCGCCGGGATGCAAACGATTCGTGACGCGTACGCCGAGGCGGTCCGAAACAAGTACCTTTTCTACAGCTACGGCGACTGCATGTTTCTCACGAACAAAGGAGCCCGATGAAATCGCTCGTCATCGCATTGTTGACCGCTGCACTCGTCCTACCCCTCGCGGCGCAGACGCCGACACCCCCCGCGCCGCCGACCCCTCCCTCCGACAAGAAAGCCGACCCGAAGGATCCGGAGAAGGCCGAGCAGGAGCCGCGGCCGGTCGAGCAGGAGCTGCAGAAGCAGGAGTCGCAGTCGAAGGACGCCCCGAAGCCGCCGCAGCCGACTCCGCCCGTGCCGGCCGCCGGCGCCGCCGCTCCCGCCACCGAGCCGGAGAAGAAGGAAGAGAAGAAGTGGGACGTCGCCAATCCTCCCGGCCCCTTCTACGACGTCGACATCGACACGACCTCCGGCACCTGGATGAGTCTCGACGTCTCCCCCGACGGGCGTGAGATCGCCTTCGACCTCCTCGGCGACATCTACGTCATGCCGATCGGCGGCGGCGAGGCGCGCGCCATCGCCACCGGCATCGCCTGGGACATGCAGCCGCGCTACTCGCCGAACGGGAAATGGATCGCCTTCACCTCCGACCGCAGCGGCGGCGACAACATCTGGATCGTGAACCGCGACGGCTCCGAGCCGAAGCAGGTCACGAAGGAGACGTTCCGCCTCCTCAACCAGCCCGCCTGGACGCCCGACAGCGACTACATCGTGGCGCGCAAGCACTTCACCTCCGAGCGCGCCCTCGGCGCCGGCGAGATGTGGCTCTACCACCGCACCGGCGGCGACGGCGTGCAGCTCACCAAGAAGCGCACCGACCAGAAAGACACCAATGAGCCGGCGTTCTCGCCCGACGGCCGCTACCTCTACTTCAGCGACGACGCCACCCCCGGCGCGATCTTCGAGTACAACAAAGACCCCAACACCCAGATCTACGTCATCCAGCGCCTCGACCGCGAGACGGGCGAGATCGACCGCTATGTCACCGGTCCCGGCGGCTCGATCCGGCCGACGCCGTCGCCCGACGGCAAGTCGCTCGCGTTCGTCCGGCGCGTCCGCTACAAGTCGACGCTCTTCGTGAAGGACCTCGAGTCGGGCCGCGAGGTGCCGCTCTACGACGGCCTCGAGCGCGACATGCAGGAGACCTGGGCCATCCACGGCGTCTACCCCTCCATGGCCTGGACGCCCGACTCGAAGCGCATCGTCTTCTGGTCCGGCGGCTTGATCCGCGCGATTGATCTGCAGTCGGAGCAGGTCGCCACCATCCCCTTCCACGTGAGGGGCGTGCGGCGCGTGCAGGAGGCGGTGCGCTTCCCGGTCGAGGTCGCGCCGCGCAACTTCGACGTGAGGATGCTGCGCTGGGTCGAGGTCTCTCCCCGCGGCAATCAGGTGCTCTACCAGGCCCTCGGCCACATCTATCTCAAGGACCTGCCCAATGGCACGCCCCGCCGCCTGACACGGCAGAACGACCACTTCGAGTACTACCCGAGCTGGTCGCGCGACGGCCGCTCCATCGTCTACACCACCTGGAACGACGAGACGTTCGGCACGATCCGCGTCGCGCCGGCCGCCGGGGGAGAGGGGCGCGTCGTCAGCGACAAGCCGGGGCACTACCTCGAGCCGTCGTTCTCCCCCGACGGCACCCGCATCGTCTACCGCACCAGCGGCGACGGCTTCCTCCGCCCCGCCCTCTGGGCGTCCGACCAGGGCATCTACGTCATCCCCTCTGGAGCGCCGGGCTCTCAGCCCGGCGCCCCGCGCCGCGTCACGAAGAAAGGCGCGCTGCCGATGTACGGCGCCACCAACGACCGCATCTTCTTCATCACCTTCGAGGCCGAGGGGAAGCGCGCGCTGCGCTCGATCGACGTCGACGGCAGCGACGAGCGGGAGCACGTCATCTCCGCCTTCGCGACCGAGTTCGCCCTCTCCCCGGACGAGAAGTGGCTCGCCTGGACCGAGAACTTCGACGCACACATCACGCCCTTCGTCCGCACCGGCAAGTCGGTGGAGATCGGGCCGAAGATGACCTCCGTTCCCGTGTCGACGGTGACGCGCGACGCCGGCGAGTACCTGCACTGGTCGGGCGACGGCCAGCGCCTCTACTGGTCCCTCGGTCCCGAGCTCTTCTCTCGCGATCTGAAAGACGCCTTTGCCTTCCTCAGAGAAGGTGGAGCGGCGGCCGCTCCGGCGTCCGAAACCGGCACGCACATCGGCTTCTCGCGCCCCTACGACACCCCGTCCGGCACGGTCGCCTTCACGAACGCGCGCATCATCACCATGCGGGGCGACGAAATCATCGAGAACGGCACCGTCGTCGTCACCGGCAACCGCATCTCGGCCGTCGGCGCGAACGTCGCGGTACCGGCGGGCGCGAAGGTCATCGACGCCGCCGGCAAGACCATCATGCCGGGCCTCATCGACGTGCACTGGCACGGCTCGATGGGCTCGGACCAGATCATCCCGCAGCAGAGCTGGGTCAACTACGCCTCGCTCGCGTTCGGCGTCACGACGCTGCACGACCCGTCGAACGACACCTCCGAGATCTTCTCCTCGGCCGAGCTGCAGAGGGCGGGGCAGATCGTCGCGCCGCGCATCTTCTCGACCGGCACGATCCTCTACGGCGCGAAGTCGCCCTACAAGGCCGACGTCAACTCGCTCGACGACGCGCTGGCGCACCTCCGCCGCATGAAGGCCGTCGGCGCGTTCAGCGTGAAGAGCTACAACCAGCCGCGCCGCGACCAGCGCCAGCAGATCATCGAGGCCGGCCGCCAGACCGGGATGATGGTCGTGCCGGAGGGCGGGTCGCTCTTCCAGCACAACATGACCATGGTCGTCGACGGCCACACCGGCATCGAGCACTCCCTGCCGGTTGCGCGGATCTACGACGACGTGCTCCAGCTCTGGGGGAAGACGCGCGTCGGCTACACGCCGACGCTGGTCGTCGCCTACGGCGGGAACATGGGGGAGAACTACTGGTACCAGAAGACGGACGTGTGGGCGGACGAGCGCCTCTCCACGTTCGTGCCGCGCCGCATCCTCGACGCGCAGTCGCGCCGCCGGGTGATGGTGCCGGAGGACGAGCACAATCACATCGACAACGCGCGCGTGGCGCGCGAGCTCCGCGACGTGGGTGTGAGCGTGCAGCTCGGCGCGCACGGGCAGCGCGAGGGGCTCGCGGCGCACTGGGAGCTCTGGATGTTCCACCAGGGCGGCATGACGCCGCTGCAGTCGCTCCGCGCCGCGACGCTCGACGGCGCCCGCTACCTGGGGATGGACCGGGACATCGGCTCGCTCGAGAGCGGGAAGCTGGCCGACCTCATCGTCCTCGACCGCAACCCGCTCGAGAACGTGCAGAACACCCACTCCGTCCGCTACACGATGGTCAACGGCCGCCTCTACGACGCCGCGACCATGAACGAGATCGGCAACCACCCGCGCGAGCGGAAGCCCTTCTGGTTCCACCAGGAGGGGATGGAGACCTGGGGTGCGGCGGCGACGGACGTCCTGTCGCACGCGCACGACTAGCGTTCCGCGCTACCAATACGTGGTGGTCACGGTGCAGTCGCCCGTGACCACCGCCTGGCAGGCCATCCGTTCGTCGGGGGCGAAGCCGCGGGCGGTGCCGAAGCGCACCTCGATGGCCGTGGCGGGCGTCAGGTTTCCCTCCCCCTCGAGCACCTGCACCCGGCAGCGGGCGCAGACGCCGACGCCGCCGCAGGAGTTGCCGAGGGGGACGCCGGCGTGGCGGGCGACGTCGAGGAGCGTCTCGTCGGCCCGGGCCGGCTCCGCGCGGCCGAGCGGGGCGAATGTAACGACCTTTGACGCTCCATTCACCGGCTTTTCGCAACTCCCACAAAACTATTCTCCCCGCCGCGCGTCTAATTAGACAGAACAAACGCGAAGGGATGTGAACATGGCCAGAAGACTCGATGAGAATGGAATTGCGGAGGTGATCGTGGGGGTGCTCCCCGCCGAGATCGTCCGCGAGTGCTCTGCCGAGCGGGACACCATCCGTTACGCGGTGCGGGGGGAAGGCATCCGCCTCCAGAAGATCGTCCTCAAGCGCGCCTCCCTCCGCCGTCTCGCCGAAGACCCGAACGCCGCCGTGAAGATCGAGTACCTCCAGAAGGAGCTCCTCTCGGCCGCAGCCGTGAGAGGGGAGTACCGGTACCCGCGCCCGGTGGTGCATCCGGTAGCGAGGCCGCTGCCGGTGGCGATGGCGTCGGCGCGGTAACGCGCCGCGGTGTCAGGTGTCGGGTGTCGGGTGTCTGCGGCCCGTCGCCCGAGGAGCACCCCCCGGACACCTGACACCCGACACCTGACACCCGGCGCGCAGCGCCGACGATTCGCAGCTTCGTGACTTGCCAAACCGACGATTCGACACCATATTGCTTCCATGGCCGTCGAATTGGATGAGCTCGACCACCGCATCGTCGCCCTCCTCCTCCAGGACGCGCGCACGCCGGCGGCGCAGATCGCGGAGCAGATCGGGCTCTCGCGTACGGCCGTGGCCGACCGGCTGGACAAGCTCGAGCGGCAGGGGGTCATCCGCGGCACGACCGCCGTCGTCGACCCGGTCGCCCTCGGGCGGGGCGTCACCGCCTTCGTCTCGGCGCGCGGCGCCACCCTCTCCTCGACGGCCTGGAAGAAGTTCCGCGAGCTGATGACAGGGGAGCAGATCCTCGAGGTGCACACCGTCGCCGGCGACGACTGCTACCTCATCAAGGTACGGGCGGAGTCGATCGGGGCGCTGAACACGCTCGTGCAGCAGCTCACCACGCCGCCGCTGTCGCTCGCCACGCGCACCACCATCGTCATGGAAACGCATTGCGAGAAGGTCGGCGGCATCGACCTCGGACGGGAGAGTGCGAAATGAAACATCAGAAAGCGGTTGCCTGGCTCGCCTTCGCCATCGTCTGCACCGTGTGGGGGACGACCTACCTCGGCATCGCCATCGCCCTCGAGACCATCCCGCCGCTCCTCCTGACCGGCTGCCGCTTCGTCGTGGCCGGCCTGATCATGCTCGGCATCGCCCGGATGCGCGGCGAGACCCTGCCGACCGACCGCCGCACGCTCGCCAACCTCGCACTCATCGGCTTTCTGATGGTGGGCGTCGGCAACCTGGCGGTGGTCTGGGCCGAGCTCTATGTCCCCAGCGGCCTCGCGGCGCTGCTCGTCGCCACCGCCCCCTTCTGGATGGCCATCATCGAGCTGTTCCGCACCTCCGGCGAGCGGGTCTCGCTGCAGGGCGGCATCGGCATGCTCCTCGGCTTCCTCGGCGTGGCGCTGCTGGTGACGCCGCGCGGCTCCGCCGGCGCGCTCAGCACCGGCTTCATCCTCGGCGCGATCGCGATCCAGGTCGGCGGCATCTGCTGGCAGCTCGGCTCCGCCCACGGCAAGTACAACCTCAAGCACGTGCCGCTGATGTCGTCCGCCGCGCTGCAGATGCTGTTCGGCGGCCTCATCGTCGGGGTGGTGGGCCTGCTCATCGGCGAGGCGCCGCGGTTCTCCCTCACCCCCCGCACCTTCGCCGCGCTCGCCTACCTGACCATCTTCGGCTCCGTCATCGCGTACAGCGCCTACGTCTTCGCGCTCGCGCACATGCGCACCACCCACAGCTCCCTCTACGCCTACGTCAACCCGGTGGTGGCGGTCTTCCTCGGCTGGGTGATCCTCGACGAGCGCCTGACCGCCGTCTCCGTCGCCGCCATGTTCGTCATCCTCGCCGGCGTCGCCCTCGTCCAGACCGCGGGGTGGCGGAAGACCGCCGCGCCGGCTGAGAACGGGGCGATGGTGAAGAAGGCGGCGTAGCGGTCTTACAGTCTTACAGTCGTACAGTCGTACAGGGCGCCGGTCCCGTCCGGGACGGCATCGGTCCCGTCGCGGACGGCATCGGTCCCGTCGCCGAAGGCATCGATCCCGTCACGGAAGGCATCGGTCCCGTCCCGGAAGGCATCGATCCCGTCCCGGAAGGCATCGATCCCGACGCGGAAGGCATCGATCCCGACGCGGAAGGCACCGATCCCGTCCCGGAAGGCATCGATCCCGTCCCCGAAGGCACCGATCCCGTCGCAGAAGGCACCGATCCCCTGTACGACCGTAAGACTGTAAGACTGTAAGGCTGCGACCCCGTCACCCGTCGCGCTTGATCGTCGCAACGATCTCCGCCAGCTTCGCCTCCGCCTCCGCGAGCGGCAACTGGCAGGTGCCGGCGCCGCGGTGGCCGCCGCCGCCGTAGCGGCTCATCAGCGCCCCGACGTCGGTCTTGGACGTCCGGTTGAAGATGCTGTGGCCGACGGCGCAGACGACGAACTCGTTCTTCCGCCCGTCGAACACGCGCACCTGGATGTTCGCCTCGGGGTAGAACGTGTAGATCAGGAACCGGTTCCCCGAGGGGGGCTCGCCGGTGCCGCGGAGATCGGTGAAGATCATGTTCCCGTCGACGCGCGAGCGCTCGCGCATGATGCGCGCGAACTCCTCCTGCTGCTGGAAGTAGCGCTCCACCCGCTCCTTCACGTCGGCGTCCGCGAGCACCGTGTCGGGATCGTCAGGATGATTCGCGATGAGGTCGATCATCTTCGTCATCAGCTCGCGATTGCTGATGCGGTAGTCGCGGTGATAGGCGAGGCCGGTGCGCGGATCCATGACGTACGAGAGCAGGATCCAGCCGGTGGGATTCGTCACCTCGTCCATCGTCAGTTGCGCGGCGTCGGAACGGTCGACCGACTCGAGCAGCTTCTCGTACTTGCGGAGGCGCTCCGCCCCGTAGTGATTGAAGACGACGCGCGCGGCCGACGGCGCCACCTCGAAGCGGCCCTTGTACGAAACCGTGTCCTCGTTGCGCACGATCTCGCTGGAGTGGTGGTCGAACCAGAGGCCCGCGCCGAGGACGTAGGGGAGGTTGGTCAGGATGTCGTTCTTCCCGACCTGAACCTTCCCGTCCTGAACGTCTTTCGGGTGCACGAACTCGACCGCGTCGATCTGCTCCACGTCGCGAAGCAGGACAGCGCAGGCGAGCCCGTCAAAGTCAGAGCGTGTGATGAGCCGCATGGCGGCGGATTCTAAGCAGAACGTGGGAGGAACACCACATGGGTTCCTCGGGGTTCCTCGGAGTTCCTCGGCGTTCCCAGCCCCACCACGCTCCGAGGAACCCGAGGAACCCGAGGAACCCGAGGAACCTAAACCGGCCTCATCACCACCTTGATGCACTCGTCCTGCTTGTCGCGGAACGTGCGGTACATCTCCGGCGCGTCGTCGAGCCCCACCTGATGGGTGATGATGAACGACGGGTCGATGTCGCCGCGCTCGATCCGGTCGAGCAGCAACTGCGTGTACTTGTGCACGTGGGTCTGCCCCATCTTCAGCGTCAGCCCCTTGCCGAACGCGGTGCCGAACGGCACCTTGTCGATGAAGCCGGCGTAGACGCCGGGGATCGACACCGTGCCGCCCTTGCGGCAGCAGTGCAGCGCCTGGCGCAGCGCGTGCGCGCGGTCGAACTGCAGCTTCATCGCCTGCTTCACCCGGTCGAGCATCGCGTCGGCGAACGTGCCGTGCGCCTCCATCCCCACCGCGTCGATGCAGCGGTCGGGGCCGCGCCCGCCGGTCATGTCCTTGAGCTGGTCGTACACGTCGTCGATGTCGCCGTAGTCGAGCGTCTCGGTGCGGCCGTCGGACGCGGCGAGGTCGAGCCGCTCGCGGAAGCGGTCGATGGCGATGACCCGCTGCGCGCCGAGCAGCCAGGCGCTCACGATCGAGAAGAGGCCCACCGGGCCGCAGCCCCACACCGCCACCGTGTCGCCCGGCTTGATGTCGCAGTTCTCGGCGGCCATGTAGCCGGTCGGGAGGATGTCGGTGAGGAAGAGCGCCTTCTCGTCCGGCACGCCGGCGGGGATCTTCTGGTGGTTCGTGTCGGCGTACGGCACGCGGACGTACTGCGCCTGCCCTCCCGCGTAGCCGCCGTACATGTGCGAGTAGCCGAAGATGCCGGCCGTCGCGTAGCCCATCAGCGCCTCGGTCATCCAGGCGTTCGGGTTCGTGTTGTCGCAGAGCGAGTAGAGCTGCTCGCTGCAGAACCAGCACTTGCCGCAGGCGATCGGGAAGGGGACGATGATCCGGTCTCCGACCTTGAGGTTCTTCACCGACGGCCCCGTCTCCACGACCTCTCCCATGAACTCGTGGCCGAGGATGTCGCCGCGCATCATGGTCGGCACGAAGCCGCCGTAGAGGTGGAGGTCGGAGCCGCAGATCGCCGTCAGGCTGACGCGCACGATCGCGTCGTGGGGATTGAGGATCGTCGGATCGGGGACTTCGACGACACGGATGTCTTCCTTCCCCCACCAGCACACTGCTTTCATCGCGACTTCCTCCCCGACGCCTGCCCTTCGGTCGTCGGAATCTCGCCGGTCTCGATCAGCCGCTTGAGGCGGCGGAGGTCTTCCTGCACGTTGAGCGCGGGGTCTTCGCCGAGAAACCGCGAGATGCGGGCGCCGAGGACGCCGGCCGGCGGGTCGTAGCGCAGCACGACCTTCACTTCCGTGCCGCGTCCGGCGGCGGCGGGGGTGAAGTGCACGGAGCCGGCGTTGTCGACCTGGCTGCCCTCGATGGAGCGCCAGCCGATCAACTCATTCGGCACCTCGTTGATGATCTCCGCCTCCCACTCCACCTTCGAGCCGGCGGGGCCTTTGGCCACCCAGCGCGAGCGCTTTCCGTCGTGCACCTCGACGGACTCGAGGTTGTGCATGAAGAGGGGGAGGTTCTCGAAGCGGCGCCAGAAGGCGTAGAGCACTTCGGGCGAGGCGTTGATGGTGACGGCCTTCTCGACGCGGACGCCGCGGCCGTACGGCACGCTGACGTTGTCGCCCTGCTCGTCGGCGGTCGAGACGCCCATCGACTCGTAGACCATGCAGTGGCCGGTCGCGCCGCGGTGCACGAGCGCGCCGCCGAGCGCGGCGACGACGAGGCCGGGAAGGGAGCGCATCTTCAGGCCGTAGGCCGCCAGCGCGCCGCCGAAGATGACCGAAGCCCAGCGCTCCGGCTCACTCACGTTTCGTTCTGAGGGACTGATTGTTTCTTCTGCCATAGCGTCGTTGGGGGGGCGCACGAAACATGCCCGGGCCGCCATAGAATCGCCGCATGTCAGCAAGCGCGCCCCCGGTCCGTGCCGTCACCCTCGAAGAGATCCGCGCCGCCCGCGAGCGCATCTCCGGCGTCATCACCCGCACGCCGCTGATCCGGCTCCTGCACGGCGTGGAGGGCGCGCCGGAGATCTGGCTCAAGCTCGAGAACCTCCAGCCGATCAACGCCTTCAAGCTGCGCGGCGCTGCGAACGCGGTCGCGCTCCTGCCGCCCGAGGAGCGGAGCCGCGGCGTCTGGACGATCAGCGCCGGCAACGCGGGGCAGGGGGTGGCGTACGCGGCCCGGGCGGCGGGGGTCCCCTGCACCGTCGTCGTGATCGAGACCGCCCCCGACACGAAGGTCGAGCGGATGCGCGCCCTCGGCGCGAAGCTGGTCAAGGCGCCGTTCGACCAGTGCTGGCGGGCGATGGACGACCGCTCCTTCCCCGGGGTCGAGGGGACGTTCGTCCACCCCTTCGACGACCACGACTTCGTCGCCGGCAACGCCACCGTGGCGCTGGAGATCCTGGAAGACCTGCCGCGGGTGAAGACCGTGATCGCCGCCATCGGCGGGGGAGGCCTCATCGCCGGCATCGGCTCCGCGATGCGGGCACTCGCGCCGGCCGTGCGCATCCTCGGCGCGGAGCCGGAGACCGCCGCCCCCGGCGCCGCCTCGTTCGCCGCCGGCTCGCCTCAGGTCTTCGAGCAGTGGCAGGCGTCGTTCGTCGACGGCGCCGGCGGCAAGAGCATCTTCCCGCGCATGTGGGAGCGCCTCCGCGACACGGTCGACGGCTCGACCGTCGTGACGCTGGAGGAGGTGAAGGCCGCCATGCGCCTCGTCGCGTCAAAGACGCGCGTCATCGCGGAAGGAGCGGGGGCGCTGGCGGTGGCGGCGGCGCTGAAGGAGAAGGAGGGGCCGGTGGTCGCGGTCGTGTCGGGGGGGAACATCGATTTGGCGAAGTTTTGTGAGTTAGTGGCGACCTGACACTACTTATACGTCGCCACCGGCCGGAACCCGCCCGGGTTCGGATACTCGCGCCTCGTGCCGAACGTATTGAGCGGCGCCTCCATCACCGGGACCTGAACGCCTGCCACGATCGCCGTCTGGCCGGTCGGGCGGGGCTCCTTGACGTCGGCGGGGACGCGCACCTGGATCTTCTTCGGGTCGCGCACGGTCGCGCCGCCCGGCTCGAGGATCACGTCGGGGATGAAGACGTCGGCGGTCGGGGGGACGTTCACCAGCTCGAGCTTGGCCTGGTCGGCGCCGGCGGCCTGGAAGCCGATGGTCGCCTTCTGCGGCGGGACGTCGAGGATGACGAACGCCCCGTTCTCGGCGATGCCGCCGGTCGCGTACTCGGTGTTCTCGACCCAGATCGCGGCGCCGGCGAAGAGCTCCGTGCGGCGGGCGATCTCGAGCTCCATCGTCGGCGCCTGCCTGGCCCCCTTCACGTCGAGCACCCAGCCGCGGATGCTGCACGGCTTGCGGTTGAGGAACTGGGCGGAGTTCGGGTCGGTCTCGCCGCAGGCGGCGATGAGGAAGAGAGCGGTTGCGAGGAGGCTCCGGCGCATCGGTCGTGGAGGGTATCACGTGCGATAATCGCCTCCGCCGTCACATGAAACGTCTCCTCTCTCTCGGAATCCTCGCTGTTCTCGCCGCCGCCTCCATCGTCCTCGCGCAGACGTCCGGACAGGGAACGCTCCGGACGGCGACCGGCGATCAGCCGTTCACGTTCGTGCTCCAGTCGGGGCAGACCTACGTGAACGCGGAGCAGGTCACGGCGGGGCTCGGCGGCACGCTCGCGCCCGACAGCAGCGGGTTCCGCGTGACGATCGGCAGCGCCACCGCCGCCTTCGGTCCCGACAGCCGCTACGGCGTCGTCCGCGACGACCTGATCGAGATGCCGGTGCCGCCGATCTCCATCGAGGGGGCTCCGTACGTTCCCTGGCAGTTCTTCCAGGGCTTCCTCGCCAAGGCCGCCTCGCTCGACGTGACGTGGGACGCCGGCACGAAGCAGCTCTCGGTCAAGCCGCTGCAGCGCGACGCCGTCGGCGTGCAGGTCTCGGTGGCCGACGTGCAGGGGATCTCGAAGATTGTGCTGACGCTCAGCGCCCCCGCCGAGTACGGCATCGTCAAGGAGCCGCAGGCGTACGTCGTCCGCTTCCGCGTCCCGGTGCGCGCCCCCTTCGGCGAGCAGGCGTACGAGGACCCGCACATCTCCCGCGTCTCCTTCACCGGCAGCGACCTGCGCATTCACCTGACCGGCGCCGACGTCGCCGGCGACGCCTACCAGCTCGAGAACCCGCCCCGCATCGTCCTCGACTTCCGCAAGGGAGCCGCCCCCGTCCCGGGCGCGCCGGCGCTGCCGGTGCCTGCCCCCGCGCGGGAAGTGCCGGGCATCCGCACGATCGTCATCGATCCCGGTCATGGCGGCCGCGAGGTGGGCGCCGTCGGACCGAACGGGCTGATGGAGAAGGACGTGACGCTGGCGATCTCGCGCAAGCTGGCGGCGTCGTTGTCCAACAAGCTCGGCGCGCGGGTGGTGCTGACGCGCGACGACGACAGCGTGGTGTCGCTCGACCAGCGAACGGCGCTCGCGAACCAGTACAAGGCCGATCTCTTCCTCTCCGTGCACATGAACGCGGCGGTGGTGAAGGACGCCAAGGGCTCCGAGACCTACTTTCTGTCGCTCGAGGCGTCCGACGAGCTGGCGAAGAAGGCGGCGGAGTCGGAGAACGCCAGCGCCGGCTCGAACCCGAACGCCGACCTGAACCTCATCCTCTGGGATCTCGCCCACCAGGCGTACGTCGGCGAGTCGAGCCGTTTCGCGCAGGCGATCCAGGAGGAGATGAATGCCGCCACCGCCGTCGCGAACCGCGGCGTGAAGCAGGCGCCGTTCAAGGTCCTGGTCGGCGCGACGATGCCGGCCGCCCTGGTCGAGGTCGGCTTCATCTCCAACCCGGAGGAAGAGGCCAAGCTCCAGAGCGAGGAGTTCCAGAACCTCATGGTGGAGACGCTGACGAAGGCGGTGCAGCGCTACAAGACCGACTACGAGACGCGCATCGGCGTCATCCAGCCGGCGCCGGCCCCCGCCGCGACCACCACCACCGCCCCCGCCACCACCCCGGCCCCGAAACCGGCCACCGCCCCCGCCCCGGCAGCGCCGCAGACGAGGACGGAACGGTAGCGTGAAGCGAGCAGTCGCCGTAGCGCTCCTGCTGGGAGCGGTCCTTCCGGGCGGGTGCAGGAAGAAGGCGCCGGTATCCGGCAACCTCAACGTCGCGAACAAGGTCGCCGTGCGCATGGTGCGGCTCTACTTCGAGTCGCCGCAGATGCAGCTCGTCGCCGAGCCGCGGAACATCGCCCTTCCCGAGAGCCCCGCCGCCGCGATGCCGGTGGTCGTCCGGGAGCTGATGAAGGGCCCCATCGCCGCCGGCGGGAAGTCGCTGCGTCTGTTCCCGGCGGATACCGTCGTGCGCGGCACCTACCTCCTTCCCGGCGGCACCGTCGTCGTCGACCTCGGCGGGACGACGCTCTCGCAGGGCTGGGGCACAGGCAGCCACCAGGAGCTGCTGGCCGCCTACTCGCTGGTCCAGACCCTGACCGCGAACTTTGCCGACGCGAAGCGGGTGCGGATCGTCGTCAACGGCAGCCCGGCCGAGACGCTGGCGGGGCACGTGTCGCTGTCGCGCTCGCTGGTTCCGGCGCCGGCGCTGGTCGACGCGCGCTGAGCACGCGGGGCTGCGCCCGGCGTGGTTGTCAGTTGTCAGTTGTCGTTGTCCGAAAGGGTGAAAACCGAAAACCGACAACCGCGGGCGCAGCCCGCGCCCTAAAAAGAACAACCCCGCCGTTTCCGGCGGGGCTGAAGATCCTTACTGGATGGAGCTGGCGACAACGCTCGGGGGTGAGATCTGTGGGTCGGTAAGATTCAAGGAAGAGTTCAAACTTGAGGAAACTACAGAGGCGGGCTGTTACTTCAGGAAGCGGTTCCCGCCTGCCCATCCAGTAAATCGATTCTCATCGTGCGGTCATTCTAACCCAGAACTTGTGAAACTTTTCTCAATGTAACCGCACCGTGACAAAACCCTGATTCTCCTGAGAGATACGCGTCACTTGCGGAATGTACGACAGCGTAAAGCAAAACGCTCGTTCGGTCTACTCCCGGGAACGGTGACGCTTCAATGAACAACCATTCAGTCGGCTCGCTTGCGCTCGCCGGGTTGTCGGTTGTCCCGGGCAGGCAACCGGCAACCAGCAACCAGCAACCAGCAACCGACAACAGCGGGCGGAGCCCGCTACACCAGCTCCGCCACGATCATCTCCGCCAGGAGCCGCGTGTCCGCGTTCACGCCCAGCCAGCGGATCGCCGCCATCGCCTGGTCGGCCGCGGCGAGGAGCTTTTCCCGCGGGATGCGTTCGCGGATCTCGCTGAGCTTGCGGGGGTTGAGCGATTCCTTCGGGTCGAGGGCCACGATGTCGCAGAGGACGGAGCCGAGGAGGGCGATCGAGTCCTTGACCTCCTCGTGGTCGTAGACCAGGGCGGCCAGGGCCAGCAGGGCGGCGCTTTCCCCCTTCGTGGCGAAGCGGTGGAGGAGCTCGAGCATGTCGGAGGCGAGCTCGTCCCCGTCCGGCAGGAGCGCCACCTGGCGGATGCGCTGCGACTCGCGGGGGCCGGTGAGGGTCCGCTCCGTGTCCCCGACGTAGAGCTGCTGCGAGCGCGAGCGGATGGTCGGCAGGAGCAGGTCGGCCGAGCGGGTGATGAGGATGAACGTCGTGTCGCGCGACGGCTCCTCGAGCGTCTTCAGGAGCGAGTTCGACCCCGCCACGCTCAGGCCGTCGGCCGGGTAGATCAGGAAGACCTTGTTCCGCCCCTCATACGGCCGCAGCGACGACTCCTCGACGATGCTCCGCACCTGCTCGACCGAGATCATCTTCTTGTCCGACGCCGCCTCGACGAAGTGGATGTCGGGGTGCGTCCGCCGGTCGATGCGCTGGCAGGAGAGGCAGTCGTCCCCCGTGGAGCCGCTGAGGCAGTTGAGCGTCTTCGCCAGCCGCACGCCGACGTCGCGCAGCAGCGCCGGCGAGGGACCGTGCAACAGGATCGCGTGATGCAGCTCGCCTCGGCGCGCGGTATCGAGGATGAGTGACGTCGTGGTGGTCATGGGATCAGCGGCCTCACCGCGGCCAGCGTGCGCGCGAAGACCTCGTCGACCGTGCCGTGGCCGTCGATGACCACGAAACGCTTCGGCGCCGCCACCGCCATCGCCAGGTAGCCCTCCCGCACGCGGCGGTGGAAGCGGAGGTCTTCCGCCTCGAAGCGCCCCTCGTCGACGTCCATGGTCGCGTTGCGCTGGTGCGCGCGCGCGAGCCCGGTCGCCTCGTCGATGTCATACAGCAGCGTCACGTCCGGCAGCAGCCCCTCGGTGGCCCAGTCATTGAGCATCTGCAGCCGCCCCAGGTCGATGAGCCGCCCGTAGCCCTGGTAGGCGATCGTGGCGTCGATGTAGCGGTCGCAGAGGACGTGCGCGCCGCGCGCGAGAGCCGGCCGGATGCGCTCGACCGTGTGCTGCCGCCGGGAGGCGGAGTAGAGGAGGACCTCCGCCCAGGGATCGAGCTCTGCCGAGGCGCTGTCGAGGACGATCGCGCGGATCTTGTCGGCGATCGGAGTGCCGCCCGGCTCCTTGGTGACCACGCACTCGAGCCCCTGCTCCTGCAGGAACGCGCCGAGGCGCTGGATCTGGGTCGACTTGCCCGAGCCCTCGGGGCCTTCGAAGGTGATGAACACGCGGCGCGGATTCTACCCGCGGAGGCCGTCGCGCAGCCCGCGGAGGTAATGCTCGCGCATCAGCGTCTCGAAGACCGGGCCGCGGGCGAACAGCCGGAACCGCTCTCCCAATCGCGCCTTGCGCCGCAGCTTCGCGAGGCGCGCCTCGTCGGCGAGCTTGCGCGTCTCCAGCTCGTGCACGCCGAGGAAGTGTCCGAGCTCGGGATGCTTCTGGTAGAAGATCGCGCCCGACTTGCCGACGGTGTACTGCCGCCGCGCGAACGAGTCGACGGTCATCGGGTGGTGATGCCGCGTGATCGCCCGCTCGTTGTAGCGGATCTTCAGTCCGCGCGCCTCGAGGCGGTAGGCGAGCTCGATGTCCTCCCACGCCGCCGAGGGGAACGTCGTGTCGAACGGCTGCTCGGTCAGGAGTTGCCGGTCGATGGAGATGTTCGAGGTGTAGAAGAAGTTGAACGGCACGACGTCGCCGTGCTTGATCAGCTTGTAGCCGAACTGCAGGCCGTAGTCGTTGATGTAGTCCATGAACGCGGTGACGCGCTCGCCGGCGGGCCAGCCGGTGTAGCCGAGGCAGGCGGTGAGCGGGTCGTCGTTCGACTCGCGGTGGATGCGCGCGTGCTCGGCGAGGAAGCGCGGCTCCGGCACCGTGTCGTCGCCGATGAAGACGACGAACTTCCCCTTCGCCAGCGTCACCCCGTGATTGCGCGCGCGCCCCGGCCCGCCGTTCGGCTGCGTGCGGAAGGTGATGCCCTTGCGGCCCGCCACCGTCTGCTCCGTCGCGTCGGTCGAGCCGTCGTTGACGACGATGACCTCGAACGGAGGTGCGTCGATCTGCGCGTCGAGCGCGTCGAGGACGCGGAGGAGCATGTCGAGGCGGTTGTAGGTGGGGACGACGACGGAAAAGTACATGTTGTCAGTTGTCGGTTGTCAGTTGTCGACGCGGCTTGTCGTGTGTGCGCCGTCGATCGTCGAACCGCAGACAACCGACAACCGACAACCGACAACCGCGTGAGCTTCGCTCATGCGCTAGCGCCCCCGTCAATGGCCAGCACCTGTCCCGTAATTCCGCTGGCGTCGTCGGAGAGGAGGAAGGCGATCGCCGCCGCCACCTCGTCGGCGCGGATGGCGCGGCGCATCGGGATCTGGCGGATCATCTCGCGCTTCACCTCCGGCTCCAGCTCCGCGATCATGTCGGTGTCGACGAGCCCCGGCGCGACGCAGTTCACCCGGATGCCGCTGCGCGCCACCTCGCGCGAGAACGAGCGCGTCATGGCGATGAGCGCCCCCTTCGCCGCGGAGTAATTCGTCTGCCCCACCACGCCGTGCAGGCCGGAGAGCGAGGCGACGTTCACGATCGCGCCGCGGCGCTGGTGCATCATCGCCGGCAGCACGGCGCGCGTCATCGACCAGGCGCCGGTGACGTTCGTGTCGAGCACCTCGCTCCACTGCTCGGGAGTCATGTGGTACAGCAGCGCGTCGCGCCGCACGCCGGCGTTGTTGACCAGCGCGTCGATGGCCCCGAAGCGCGTCAGCACGCCATCCGCGACGCGCCGGTTCGCCTCCGCGTCCCGCACGTCGGCCTGGAACGCCGCCGCCGCCCCCTTCGACTCCTCCTCGAACGACAGCGCCGCCTCTTTCGACTGCCCGTAGGTGAAGGCGACCTGCCAGCCGTCGAGGAGCAGGCGCATGGCGGTGACGCGGCCGATGCCGCGGGAGCCGCCGGTGATGAGGGCGATTTTCTGCATCGAGAGTCTCACAGAGTCTCAGAGTCTCAGAGTCTCAAAGTCTCAAAGGAGTCCGGATTGCGGAGCCTCTCTGAGACTCTGCGACTTTGAGACTCTGAGACTCGTCAACTCCTACGCCTCCTCCTCGTACTTTTCCTTGAGCGTCGCCACGACCGTCGGATCGGCGAGCGTGGTCACGTCGCCGAGGGCGCGGCCTTCGGCGACGTCGCGGAGGAGGCGGCGCATGATCTTGCCGGAGCGGGTCTTCGGCAGGTCGGTGGAGATGATGATCTTCTCGGGGCGCGCGATCGCGCCGATCTTTTCGGCCACGTGCACCTTCAGCTCCTGCTCGAACTTCGCCGGGTCGCGGAAGGCCTCCTCGCGGTGCGACTCCTTGACGATCACGAACGCGGCGATGGCCGTCCCCTTGATGTCGTGATGGATCCCGACGCACGCCGCCTCGGCCACGCTGTGGTGGTCGACCAGCGCCGACTCCACTTCCATCGTGCCGATGCGGTGGCCGGCGACGTTGATGACGTCGTCCACGCGGCCGAGCAGCCAGAAGTAGCCGTCCTCGTCGCGCTTCGCGCCGTCACCGGTGAAGTAGATGCCGGGCCACTTCGACCAGTACTGCTGCATGAAGCGGTCGGGATCGCCCCAGATACCGCGCAGCATCGACGGCCAGGGGGAGGTGACGGCGAGATAGCCGCCGCCGACTTCCACCTCGTTCCCCTGTTCGTCGAGGATCTTCGCGTCGATGCCGGGAAACGGCTTGGTCGCGGAGCCGGGCTTCGTCGGCACGAGCCCCGGCAGCGGCGAGATCATGATGCCGCCGGTCTCGGTCTGCCACCAGGTGTCGACGATCGGGCAGCGGCCGCCGCCGATGTTCTCGTGGTACCAGATCCACGCCTCGGGGTTGATCGGCTCGCCGACCGAGCCGAGGAGGCGCAGCGAGGACATGTCGTGCGCCTTCGGGAGCTGCCGGCCCCACTTCATGAACGCGCGGATCGCCGTCGGGGCGGTGTAGAAGATCGTGACCTTGTGGCGCTCGATGATGTCCCAGAAGCGGTCCTGCTTCGGGAAGTCGGGCGCCCCCTCGTACAGCATCACCGTCGCGCCGGCGGCGAGCGGGCCGTAGACGACGTACGAGTGGCCCGTCACCCAGCCGATGTCGGCGGTGCACCAGTAGATGTCCTCGTCCTTGAGGTCGAAGACCCACTTGCAGGTGGCGAGGCACATCGTGAGATAGCCGCCGGTCGTGTGCACGATCCCTTTCGGCTTCCCGGTGCTGCCGGACGTATAGAGGATGTAGAGGAGGTGCTCGGAGTCGACCCACTCCGGCGCGCATTCAGCGGCGGCGGCGTCCATGACGTCGTGGTACCAGACGTCGCGGCCGTCCTGCATCGTAACCTCGTCCTCCGGGCGGCGGCGGACGACGACCACCTTCTCGATGCTCGGCGAATCGGCGACCGCGGCGTCGGTGGTCTTCTTGAGCGGCACGACCGAGCCGCGGCGGTAGCCGCTCGTGGCGGTGACGACGAGCTTCGCCTCCTGGTCGTGAATGCGGTCCTTGAGCGCGTCGGCCGAGAAGCCGCCGAAGACGACGGAGTGCACGGCGCCGATGCGCGCGCAGGCGAGCATGGCCACGACCGCCTCGACGATGAGCGGCATGTAGATGGCGACACGGTCGCCGCTGCCGACGCCGAGCGTCTTGAGCGCGTTGGCGAACTTCGAGACCTCGGCGTGCAGCTCGCGATAGGTGATGCGGCGGACCTCGCCCGGCTCACCCTCCCAGATCAGGGCGAGCTTGTCGCCGCGCTGGTCGAGATGGCGGTCGAGGCAGTTGTAGGCGGCGTTGAGCTTCCCGCCGATGAACCACTTCGCGTACGGCGGCTCCCACTCCAGGATCGTGTCCCACTTCGTCTGCCAGTCGAGCTGCTCGGCCCAGCCGGCCCAGTAGGCCTCGCGATCCTCCGCCGCCCTCGCCCAGATCGAGGGATCGTTGATGTTGGCGTTGCGGTGGAAGTCGTCGGAAGGAGGGAACTCGCGGTCTTCGTGCAGCAGCGCATCGATCTGGTTGGACATGTCGTTCCTCTGCGGCGGTGGATTGTATAGGCTTCGAAAAGTGAACCGCACCCTGCTCGTGCTCGTGATCGGCATCGCGGTCACCCTCGGCTTGATGGTGGTGCTGGTGAACCTCTCCATCGAGCGCGCGTACCAGCGGGAGGGGGCGGCGGAGTGGCCCGGCGGGCTCGGGCCGCTCACCGCGGCACCGGCGCGGTTTCCGCCGACGGAGACGAATGAGGCCGCTGCAGAATTCGCCGAGCTGGCCGCCGCCCTCGAGCCGCCCGAGGCGGTCGCCGATTACGTCCGCGCGGAGGTGGGGCGCGACGGCGAGGCCGCCGATCCGCCGCCGGAGGTCACCGCCTATCTCGCGGAGCACGAGGCGCGGCTGGACGCGATCCGGGACGACCTCCTCTCCGGCGCAGAGCTGGTGTGGGATCACGACCCCGCCCTCGGATATGACGCGAAGCCGCCCAGGCTCGCCATGCACCTCGGCGTGGCGCGGCTGCTGGTCACCCGTGCGCTCGTACGCGACGACTGGGAGGAGCTGCGTGCGGCATCCCGCCTCGCGCGGCCGCTCATGAAACGCCCGGAATTCACGGCCACGGTCGTCGGCCTGGCGATCCTGCGGATCGTCGTCGCGTCCGCGGCGAAACTGCCGCTTCCCGCCCCCCGCTGGCTCGACGAGGTGTACGCGATCGACCCGGAGGCGGTGCTGGGACGGAGCTTTCAATACGAGACGTGGCTGGCCTGGAGAGGAGCGGAGGATTCGTTCCTGCCGTTCATGGCCGCGAATTACGTACGCCATCAACGGGAGACGCTCCGGCAGCTCGACATGACGCGCTGTCCTCCCGGCGCCGCGCGCCATTTCGCCCGGCGCATGACGGAGATCCCGCGATGGAACTTCTACGCGCGCATCATCGCGCCGGGCGTCGAAACGGCGTGGGACCGCGTTGCGCGTTACCGCGCGGAGCGGGAGGCGACGGCGAACGTGCTGCGTGCCGCCGCCGGCCAGCCGATCGTGACCGCGTCGCAATGCGGCGGGACCTGGAGCAGCGAGACGCTGCCGGACGGCCGCATCCGCGTCTCTTACTCGCTCGCCATCCCGAAGTCCGGCGAGAGGGACGTCGAGATTCCGCTCACGCGCACTACACGCGCGCGAACGACGCGGCAATCGACTTGAAGACCGCGAGGCCGGCGGCGTTGCCGAGGATGTTCTCTGCGCATCGCTCCGGATGGGGCATCAGCCCGAGGACGTTGCGGTTGCGGTTGCAGATGCCGGCGATGTGACGCGCGGAGCCGTTCGGGTTCGACTCGGGCGTGAGGCGCCCCTCGGCGTCGGAGTAGCGGAAGATCACCTGGCGGTTCCGCTCCAGCTCGTCCAGCACCGCGTCGTCGGCGAAGTAGTTCCCCTCGCCGTGCGCGATCGGGACGCGGAACACCTCGCCCGCCCGCAGTTCGGAGGTGAACGGCGTGTCCGTCTCCTCGGTGCGCACGTGCACGTCGCGGCTGAGGAAGCGGAGGTGCTGGTTGCGCATCAGCGCCCCCGGCAGCAGCCCCACCTCCGTCAGCACCTGGAAGCCGTTGCAGATGCCGAGCACCAGACCGCCCATCTCCGCGTGGCCGCGGATCGGCGCCATGATCGGCGCGAACTTCGCCAGCGCGCCGGCGCGCAGGTAGTCGCCGTACGCGAAGCCGCCGGGGATGATCACGACGTCGCACCCCTTGAGGTGGGTGTCCTTATGCCAGAGCACCTCGGCCTCGGCGCCGAGGACGTCCTTCGTCACGTGCAGCGCATCGTGATCGCAGTTCGAGCCGGGGAGAACGACGACGCCGAATTTCATGAGGGGAAGTCTATCGCGGGCGTCACCGCCGCGCAGCCGCGGCCGCAAAGGTCTGTGTCACCTTTGTTTCGCCGCGGCCGAGACTGACGCTGGTCCAGCCCGCCGCCTGCCGCGCGCCGCGCGGACGCCACCCGATCTGGTAGTCGCCCGGCGGCAGCCCCGGCAGCGTCAGCTCACCCAGCGCATCCGTGACCGCCGACCCGTGACGCTCGCGTGCGAGGTGGCCGAGGACGGCGAACGGAATCGGCTCGCCGGCGTAGCGCAACTCGACCGCGATGCCGGCGAGCGGCTCGTCGGCCGGCGATCGCGTGACGACGCGCAGCGTCGCCGCACCTTCGGGAACGATCACACGCACGCCGCTTTCCGCATCGCGTGTCGAGACGCGTGCGATGGCAAGCGAGGCGCCCGGCGGCACGATGTAGAGGGTGCGCGGCGCCTTCTCTCCGACGGTGACGCGGATCGTCCCCTCGGCGCCGGTCCGCAGGAGCCGCGCCGGTGCGCCGTTCGGCGTACGGTCGAGCAGGATCGCCGCCCCCGCGATTGGCTTCAGGTTGGGATCGACGACCGTCACCTGCACGTCCATCCCACGAAGGAGTGGCAGCTCGACCTCGCGGTCTCCGTCATTTTCTCCGAGCTGGAGATGCAGCGGCTCGTCGTGCAGGTAGCCGGCGGCGGACGCGATGAGGACGTACCGCCCGTCCCCCGCGCCGTCGTAGACGAACGTCCCGTCTTCGGCGACCTCCACATGGCGGCTGGTGCGGGTCTCCGCGCTGTCGCCCTCGATCTGGAGCGACACGTGCGGAACGGGACGGCCGCTCTCGGTGTCGAAGACGCGGCCCGTGATCCTGCGCGACGGCACGTCGAGCCGCCAGTGCGCGTCCGAGGGGCTGACGCGTTTCATCACGAAGTACGGCTGCTTCAGCTCCGCCGACGACACGGCGACGCCGTATTCGCCCGGCGCCCAGAGCTCGACGTCGAAGCGGCCGCTCTGGTTCGTCTGCACGTCCGTCTGCCATGCGTCGCCGTCCAGGCCTACCGTTGCGCCCGCGAGCGGTTTTTTCCGCCACGTGGCCTCGCCCGTCAGGCGGTACGGCTCGACCGCGAGCACGACTTCCTGTTCCGCCGCGGCCGTCACTTCGACGGGGAACAACTTGCGCTGGAGAGGCTCGGGTCCGGCGAGCAGCACGTCGTACCGCCCCGGTTTGAGCCCGGTGAACTCGACGAAATCGGCGACCGGCCGCGGCTCCTTTACCTCGGTTTTCCCTTTCAGCAGGGCGACCGTCGCGCCGTCGGGCAGGACGACGTGCAGCGGCCTCACGACACGGATCGTCGCGCCGGCCACGAGCTCGATCACGCCGAAATCCGCGAGGCCGCCGCGGGTCTGCAGGTCGAGACGCTTGCGCCCGAGGCGCGGGTGTTCGACGCAGAACGTCCCCTCGGTCGGAATGGCGGTGACGCAGTCGAACGAACCGTCGGCCGCGGCGGTACAGACGACCCGCTTGCAGTCGGCGGTGATCTCCGCGAAATCGGCCGGAGTGCCGTCCGCGCCGACGGCGCGGCCGCGAATGGTGACGCGCCCCGGCGCCCCGAGGCGCATCCCGCTGCGCGCGTCGAGCTGCTTGCCTTCGCGCGCGACGCTCCAAGTGCCGAGCGTCTCCTCCGTCCGCACGACCCTTACGGCATCACCGCCGAGGGCGTACCCGGACGCGATGATCGGCCCTACGTCTACGGTCGTCGGGTGCGTCGGCAGAACGCCCATGACGATGGGGTTGGCGCTCCGCTTCACCAAGACGAACTTGTGGTCGTGCGGTCCTGCGGGAACCGGCTCGAGCGCCGTCGGCGGACGGAACGTGCCGTCGGCGGAGAGGCAGAGGACGTGATCGGCTGCCGCGGCGGACGCCAGCAGCAGGAGGAGGAGAAAGCCGCAGGTACGTCGCGCACGCTGCACAGGCGTCATGCCTGGCGATGCTAGGAGGCCGTCGTCAGGACGTCAATAAGTAACGCGGGAGTTACTTTGCCACCGCGGCGCGCGGCACGTGGTACAGCGTCAGGAAGCCGGCGCGGTCGGTGGCGACGACGGCGTTGGCGCTCCTGCTGTACGCGACCGCGTAGGCGCTCACGCCGTACAGCGACGCGGGGGCGATGCCGCGGTCGGAGCCGGAGAAGGTGCCGCTCGCGCTGCAGCGGCGCTCGGCGTAGATGAGCTGCGTGTCGGTGGCGCCGAGGGTCGCGATCTGGGGGCCGCTGCCCTGCGGGAGGCAGGCGTGGTTCGTGTTCACGAGGTCGCCGATGTCGACGCGCATGGCGCCACCCTTCGGGTCGGCGGCGGAGGTGATGCGCACCGGCCGCGCGTTCACCTGCTTCTCGAAGAGGGCGTCGCGGCTGAAGGCGATGAGAGACCGGTCTTTCGCGGCGAACATCGCCACCTCGACGGCCTTCTCGGTCTGCAGCGGATCGCGCGCGAGCTCGGCGAAGCTCGTCGTGTCGAAGAGCGCCACCACCGTCGCCTCGGTCGTCCCGAAATCCTCGGCGGCGAGGACCGCCAGCAGCGACCCGTTCGCGCTCGCGGCGATGGCCATCGGCTCGTCGACGTCGAGGGTGCGCAGCTCGGTGTCGCCCTCGCTGTCGAAGATGTGCACGCGCCGGCCGAGGAGATAGACGTAGCGGCCGCGCGGGTCGGGGAGGATGTCGCGGATCGCCTCCCCCTCCATCGTGATCTCCCGGATGATGCCGAGGTCGGGGAGGGAGAGGATGGTCGCGCTCTCGTCCGAGCCGTTGGCGATGAAGAGGCGCGTGCCGGCGGCGTTCGTGCGCATCGCCACCAGCTCCTTGGTCGCCGCGATCTCCGCGGAGTCGAGCACCACCCGCTTCTTCACGGCGCCGGTCATCGGGTCGACGGCGATCACGCTCTGCGGCTCGGCCAGGCCGACGTAGACGGTGCCGTCGCTGCCGGTGGCCACCCCGCGCGGGTCGCCGGGCAGCTCCCAGCGGCGGATGACCTTGCGGTCGCGCGTGGGGACGGGGACGAGGGAGTCTCCCTCCGCCTGCGCCACGATTGCCGGCGCGCACGCGGCGAACGCGAGCAGCACCAGTGCGGCGAGCCTACTCCTCGAGCGAGTAGGAGAACTTTTCGATGACGGTGTTCGCGAGGAGGCGCTCGCACATCTGGCGAAGCTGTGACTCGACGTCTTCACGTGTCTGGCCGGTATCCGCAAGCGTGATCCGAAACATCTTCCCGACGCGCACATCTTCCACGCCGGCGAAACCGAGCGAGCTGAGGGAGTGCTCGATGGCTTTTCCCTGGGGGTCCAATACCGAGGGTTTGAGCTCTACGGTGACGGTGGCTTTCATGGGGGGATCATATCGGAGGTGAAACGCGGAACACGGAACGCAGAACGCAGAACGCAGAATGAAGAATGAAGAAGAAGGACCGGGAGCCGTTCTCAATTCTGCGTTCTGCGTTCTGCGTTCTCAGTTCGTTCAGAACAACGACAACTGCCCCGGCGGCGGAACGCGGGGGCGGCGGCGCGCGACGTCGAAGACGCCGGTGGGCTCGAACTGGCGGGCGATCGCGAAATCGATGCTCGCGCCCGTGCGGCGGAGGAGGCGCGTGCACATGTCGCGCACGATCGACTCGTGGTTGTTCTTCTGCGAGAGGTGGATCATGCAGAGCGTCTTCAGCTCCGCGCCGAGGAGGCGCTGCACGGCGGTGATTGAATCGTCGTTGGAGAGGTGTCCGAAGCGCGACATGATCCGCCGCTTGAGCGACCAGGGATAGGTGCCGGCGCGGAGCATGTCGAGGTCGTGGTTGGCCTCGAAGAAGAGGCCGTCGCAGCCGCTGAGGTGCTTCACCACCTCCTCGTTCACGTGCCCCAGGTCGCTGGCGATGCCGACGCGGGTGCCGTCGCGCGCCTCGATGACGAAGCAGGCGGGGTCGGCGGCGTCGTGGATGGTGCGGCGCGCGTGCACCTGCAGCTCGCCGATGGTGAACCAGGAGTCGTTCTCGAAGACGACGGTCTTCGTCTCGGCCGGGTCGATGCGCGAGCCGTTCAGCGTGCCGCGGGTGAGGTAGATCGGGATCTGGTACTTGCGGGCGATCCGTTCCGCGCCGTGGATGTGGTCGGAGTGCTCGTGCGTGAGCACGATCGCGGCGAGCTGTCCGATGTCGCGGCCGACCATCTCCAGCCGCTTCTTCGTCTCGCGGGAGCCGAGCCCCGCATCGACGAGGATGGCCGTGCCGTCGCTCTCGAACCAGTACGCGTTCCCTGCGCTACCGGAACTGAGAGGGGCCACGATCATGGCCGCGATGGTAGCAGGAACGCGGGTCCTCGGTTCCTCGGGAAGCTGTTCCTCGGAGTTCCTCGGGGTTCCTCGGGTTCCTCGGGTTCGACGTGGCGGGCGTGCCGAGGAACTCGAGGAACTCGAGGAACCGAGGAACCTCAGTGAAACGACACCCTCAGCTCCTGCAGGTCGTTGAACTTCGCTTTCGTCACCCGTGGCGTGATCGTCGGCTGGGCGAGCGCCACCGGCGGGAGGCTTAGTGCGGCACGGGCCTGGGTGATCGCGGTGCGCAGCTCGGTCAGGTGGACCGCTTTGATGCGCAAGCCGGTGAGCGCCGGGTCGGTGAAGGAGAACGGGGGCAGGCCGGCGGAGCGGCGGAGCGAGTTTGCGAGCGAGCGGACGTCGGACGTGTCGGCGGCGCGGATGATCTTGTCGGACGGGCGGACCGGGTTCATCGTCGTGGCGACGTCGAGGTTGCCGTCGGGGGAGACGGTGCCGTTCGTGGCGTGGACGCTGCGCACCGTATAGACGTAGGCGCGGCTCGGGTCGACGGTGGAGTCGGTGAACTGCTCGGTCGAGCTCGACCCGACCGTGTTCCACTGGCCGAGGTCGTTGCGGCGCATGACGTGGTGAGTGGAGACGTCGGCGGTCGAGGTCCAGCGGATGGTGATCGCGTTCGCGGCGGCGTTCCCGGTGGCGACCACGTTGAGCGGTGCGCCGAACGGGGGGCGGTTGACGGTGTGGAGCAAGCCCCACAATGATCCGACAGCGCCGTAGCCGCCCACGGGGTCGCCGCCGAATTGCGCGTCCAGCTCGTGGCTGCCGACGGCAAGGTTGTTTACGGTGAAGATCGCGTTGCCGGCGGAGTTGACGTTGCTGGTGGCGAGGACGGTTGTGCCTTTCTTCAACGTGACCACCCCCGACGGGACGGGCGCGTTCGGCTTCACGGTGAAGCTGGCGGTGAACGTCACGCTGCCGCCGAACGTCGAGGGATTCGGAGACGAGGTGAGATCCATTTCGATCCAGCGCTTCCGGCAGACGTTCAGGAGGATGCTGACGTTCCGGGCGGAGGAGAGATACGCGATGTCGTCAAGGCCGTCGTGGTTGAAGTCGGCGCCGGCGACGCGGCGGGCGGAGCTGGTCGCGCCGGTAGCCAGAGAACCAATGTTGAAAACGAGGACGTACTCGGAGCCGCCCAGCGCGAGGTCGCTCGCGCCGTCTTCATCCATATCGGCGGCGGCGAGGTCCTGGAAGTTACTCGAGTTCTGCCAAACGGAAGTAGTGGCCGCGATTCCTCCGTTGCCGTTGCCGCGAAAGAGGTAGAAGCCCCCCTGGCGACCTCCGAACGGCGACTGCACGTCGTTGACCGCAACGGCGACGTCGAGCTTCCTGTCAATCACCTCGAACTGCCCCGTGACGAGGCGCATGTTCGCATCCAGGGCATGGGTGCTCTTGGAGTCGAACACGCCCCCGAAGGTGCCGGCCTCGTTCCGGTAAAGGTCGAGATGGCCCAACGTCGACGCCGCGCCGGGGCCGATCGCGGCGGCGAAGTCGATGAACGTATCGTTGTTGAGATCACCGAGGACCACGTCTCCGGCCGGACCGCTCGTGCCGAAGGTCTGGATCGTGCCGTTCACGCCGGTCCCGGGCGTCCCGCCCCAGAGCAGGTGCAGCGACGGCTCGCCGGCGTTGATCGGGAAACCGGCAACGAGCACGTCCATGTTGCCGTCCTTGTTGAAGTCTGCCGCCACGATGCGTCGCGCCGACTCGAGGAAGGGGATGATCCTCGTTTTTCCGCCGCCGGTGAAACCGCCTTGGGCGTCGGCCCAGACCTGACGCAGGCTGACGCAACTGCCGAACTGCCGGCACTCCTCGAGATTCGACGACTGCTGCGCGATCAGGATGTCCAACAGCCCGTCCGCGTTCATGTCGGCGAGCGCCACCGCCGAGGGGCGGGAGCCGGCGACCGCGAACGGCGGCAGGAATCCGTCATGGTCGATGTGCACTTCGACGGCGAACTCCGTCGCCGCGGACGAGACCGTGACCAGATCGAGGTCGCCGTCGTTCCCGATGTCGCCGAAGACGAGGTCGGTGATGTCGTGCCCGGCCTCGATCGCCGGAAGCCGTTCCTCGAAGGAGTACATCGGATCGCAAGCCGCCGCAGCACGGCCGGCAACAGCGACGATGAGGAGCGCAGAGACGAGAGCTCGGATCATTGTGGACGAACTGGAACGGACGGTTTGTCCGGCATTATACGAGATGGAGTTCCTCGGGGTTCCTCGGGGTTCCTCGGGTTCCAGGTGGCGGGCGTGCCGAGGAACTCCGAGGAACCGAGGAACCTCAGTAGAACGCCATCCTCAGCTCCTGCAGGTCGTTGAACTTGGCCTTCGTCACGCGCGGCGTGATGGTCGGCTGGCTGAGCGCGACTGCCGGGAGGCCCAGCGCGGCGCGGGCCTGGGCGATCGCGGTCCGCAGCTCGGTCAGGTGGACGGCCTTGACCGGCAGGCCGGTCAGCGTCGCGTCGGTGAAGGAGAACGGGGCCAGGCCGGCGGCGCGGCGGAGCGAATTTGCCAGCGAGCGGACGTCGGTCGTGTCGGCGGCGCGGACGATCTTGTCGGACGGGCGGACCGGGTTCATGGTCGTGGCGACGTCGAGGTTGCCGTCGGGCGAGACCGTGCCGTTCGTGGCGTGCACGCTGCGCACGGTGTAGACGTACGCGCGGCTCGGGTCGACGGTGGGGTCGGTGAACTGCTCCGTCGGTGTCGACCCGACCATGTGCCACTGGCCGAGGTCATTGCGGCGCATGACGTGGTGCGTGGAGACGTCGGCGGTCGAGGTCCAGCGGATGGTGATCGCGTTCGCGGCGGCGTTGCCGGTGGCGACGACGTTCAACGGCGCGCCGAACGGGGGGCGGTGGACCGTATGCACGAGCGTATTCGAGTCGGCGCCGGGGTAGTCGAGGTCGGGGTTCCCGCTGTAGTGCGCCTTGACGCTGTGGCTGCCGATGGAGAGGTTGGCGACGGTGATGGAGACGTTGCCGGCGGAGTTGACGCTGGCGCTGCCGAGGACGGTGCTGCCCTCGTACAGCGTCACGGTGCCGGTCGGCACTGGTGCGCCGGGTTTGACCGAGAGACTGGCGGTGAACGTCACGGTGCCGCCGAACGTCGACGGGTTGGGAGAGGAGGTGAGCGCAACCTTGACGTAGCGCGCCTCGCAGGTGTTCAGGAAGATGTTGATGGTGTCGACCGGCGAATGGAGATAGGCGACGTCGTCGCGGCCGTCGCGGTCGAAGTCGCCGCTGAAGACGCCGCCGAAGTCGCCGGCCATGAGCGTGGTGGCGAACGGCTGGCGGAAGTTGCCGTTGCCGGCGTTGTAGTGGAACGTGAGGCCGCTGTCGAGGACGGAGAGGTCGGGAACGGCGTCCTCGTCGAAGTCCCCCGCGACCAGGTCGGCGTACGAGCGCGAGCTCACGGACATGGTGCCGCCCGGCTGCAGCGTCCCGGTGCCGTTGGCGTTGATCAGGATCCTGACGGAGCCGCCGTTGTCCGTCAGCGTCGACTTGTACATGGCGACGGCGAGGTCGAGATGCGTGTCGAGCTTGTTGAACTGTCCCGTCACGAGCCGCAGGCGTGAGTCGGTGCTCGGGAGGGTGGCGGAGCTGGAGCTCGCGCCGAACGCTCCCTCCGCGTTGAGGTACATGTCGACGCGGCTGGCCGTGGTCGTGGCGGATTTGCCGATTGCGGCGGCGAAGTCGGTGAAGGTGTCGTTGTTGAAGTCGCCGATGGCGACGTCGGCGATCGGGCCGTCGAGCGTGAAGGTCTGCGTCGTACCGCCGGCCACGGCGCCACTATCGGGGTCGCTGCCCCAGATCAGGTGCAGCGCCGGATCGGCCGCGTCGATGGGCCGCGCGGCGACGAGGACGTCCATCTCCCCGTCGTGGTTGAAGTCGGCCGCGACGAGCCGCTCGACGGTGTCGGCATAGGGGATGACGGCCGGCTGGCCCGCGCTGGCGAATCCGCCGTTGGCGTCGGCGAGCACCCGGCGCAGGCTGACGCAGCTGCCGAACTGCCGGCAGCCCTCCAGGTCGGCCGCCTGCTCCGCCAGCAGGATGTCGAGCAGCCCGTCGCCGTTGAGGTCGGCGAGGGCGACGTCGGTGGGGCGGGAGCCGGCGACCGCGAACGGCGCGAGGTAACCGCCGTCGTCGCTCACGTGCACGTTGACGGCGAAGTCGGTGAGCGCGGACGAGACGGTGACGAAGTCCAGGTCGCCGTCATTGCCGAGGTCGCCGACGGCCGCCTGCGTGACGTCATGTCCGGCGGAGATGGCGGGCCTCCGTTCCTCGAAAGAGGCCATCACGCACCCGGCCCAGGCGGGCTGGGCCATGGCAACGACGAGAGACACGACGAGCGTGGTACGGATGATCATGGGGTACGACGTGAAACGATTTCGAGGGGCGGAGTATTCGCGGTTTGGGGTTCCTCGGGGTTCCTCGGGGTTCCTCGGAGTTCCTCGGGTGAATTGGGGACAGGGCGACCTCTACTCCGAGGAACGCCGAGGAACTCCGAGGAACCCGAGGAACCGAGGAACCCGAGGAACCAACGCGATCCAACATTGCGCGCGCCTCGCCAATAATCTTCACTACAATCCGCGCGCAATGGCTGAGCGATTCATCGTGGAAGGCGGTCACCGGCTCGAGGGATCGATCCGGCCGGGCGGCAACAAGAACGCGGCGCTGCCGATCCTGGCGGCCTGTCTCCTGACGGACGATGCCGTCATCCTGCGCAACCTCCCCGACATTCAGGACGTGCGGGTGATGCTGCAGATCCTGGAGGGGCTGGGTGCGACCGTGGAGCGGCTGGAGGC
The DNA here is from genome assembly GCA_036399015.1 of Thermoanaerobaculia bacterium. Taxonomy (GTDB): domain Bacteria; phylum Acidobacteriota; class Thermoanaerobaculia; order Gp7-AA8; family Gp7-AA8; genus QHVT01. The sequence continues at coordinate 47,619 of DASWNW010000025.1, forward strand.
GAACGTCGTCCGCATCCAGGCGAAGGGGGAGATCAGTTGCGACCCCGACATCGAGCTGTCGAAGAAGATCCGCGCCTCGATCCTGCTGGCCGGGCCGCTCCTCGCCCGCTGCGGACGGGTCTCCGTCGCGAAGCCGGGCGGTGACGCCATCGGCCGCCGCCGCGTCGATACGCACCTCCTGGCGCTCGAAGCCCTCGGCGCGCAGATCGAGGTCTCCGCCACCGAGTACCGGATGGAGGCGCGCCAGCTCAAGGCGAAGAAGATGTTCCTCGACGAGGCCTCCGTCACCGCGACCGAGAACGCCGTCATGGCGGCGGTGCTGGCCGAGGGGGAGACCCTCATCTACAACGCGGCGGCGGAGCCGCACGTGCAGGACCTCTGTCACCTCCTCAACAAGATGGGGGGGAAGATCGAGGGGATCGCCACGAACTCGCTCCGCATCACGGGAGTCGACTCGCTGCACGGCTGCGACTTCTACATCAACAGCGATCACATCGAGGTCGGGTCGTACATCGGCCTGGCGGCGGTGACGCGCAGCGAGCTGGTGATCGAGGACGCCGTGCCGGAGCACATGTACGCGGTGCGGCACATGCTCGAGAAGCTCGGCGTCGAGATCAAGGTCGAGGGGAAGAACATCCGCGTCCCGGGAAACCAGGAGATGCGGGTCCGCTACGACATCGGCGCCGCGGTGCCGAAGATCGACGACGGGCCGTGGCCGCTGTTCCCCGCCGACCTGCTGTCGATCATGATCATCATCGCCACGCAGGCCGAGGGGACGGTGATGATCTTCGAGAAGATGTTCGAGTCGCGCCTCTTCTTCACCGACAAGCTGATCGGGATGGGGGCGCGGATCATTCTCTGCGACCCGCACCGCGCCATCATCGTGGGCGGCGGCCGGCTGTACGGCGGCGACATCTCCAGCCCCGACATCCGCGCCGGCATGGCGCTGCTGCTGGCGGCGCTCTGCGCCAAGGGCGAGAGCACGATCCACAACGTGCACCAGATCGACAGAGGGTATGAGCGGATCGACGAGAGGCTGAATGCGCTGGGCGCCAGGATCGTCCGGGAACGCGACGTCTGAGCGCTTGGCCGTCATGGCCATCCTCAACGTCACCCCCGACTCGTTCTCCGACGGCGGCGTGCACTACGACCGCACCGTGGCCGTCGAGGCGGCGCTGCGGTTCGAGCGGGATGGTGCGGCGATCGTCGACGTCGGCGGGGAGTCGACGCGGCCCGGCTCCGACGCGGTCTCGATCGACGAGGAGCTGGCGCGGGTGATCCCGGTCATCGAGGAGATCCGCAGATGGAGCGACGTCGCCATCTCGATCGATACGCGCAAGGCGCGGGTGGCGGAGGCGGCGCTCGACGCGGGGGCCGACATCGTCAACGACGTCAGCGCGCTGCGGCACGACCCGGAGATGCGGCCGCTCGTGGCGCGGCGCGGCGTCCCGGCCATCCTGATGCACATGCGGGGCGAGCCGCGCACGATGCAGGAGAACCCGCAATACGACGAGGTGGTGACCGACGTGGGGCGGGAGCTCGAAGCCTGGCGCGACGAGGCGATCGCCGCCGGGATCGGGAAGCTGCGGATCATGGTCGATCCGGGGATCGGCTTCGGGAAGACGTTCGAGCACAACCTGCAGCTCCTGGCGCGCTGCCACGAGCTCACGCACATCGCGCCGCTGGTGATCGGCGCGTCGCGCAAGGCGTTCGTCGGCCATCTCACCGGCCAGCCGGGCGGCGCGCCGCGGATGGCGGGGTCGCTGGCGGCGGTGGCGGCGGCGCACAGCGGAGGGGCGGCGGTCGTGCGGGTGCACGACGTCCGGGAGACGATCGATTTCCTGAAGGTGCTGGACGCGATCGAGGAGCGGAGGTGATGTTGCCGGGGATGTTGCTGGTTGCTGGTTACTGGTTCAGGGTGCCACGCCGGAACGGGCAACCGGCAACGGGCAACCGGCAACGGGCAACCAGCAACGCGCGCGAAGCGCGGGCGCGCGGAGCGCGCCGATGAACGTCTTCGACCGCCTCTTCTCCCTCAACCTCACCTGGCGTGACGCGGTCGACATCGCCATCGTCGCGCTCATCATCTATTACATCCTCGCGCTGATCCGTGGCACGCGGGCCATGCAGATCTCGATCGGCCTCATGCTCCTCGGCTCGACCACGTTCGTTGCCCGGGCGTTCGACCTGCCGGCGCTGGAGGCGATCTCGCGGCAGATCCTCTTCTATCTGCCGTTCGCGATCATCGTCCTCTTCCAGCAGGAGATCCGCCGCGCCCTGGCGCGGATGGTCGGCGATCCGCTGGCGATCTTCTTCCGCGCGCCGAAGACGCCGCTGCCGTACGACGCGATCCTCAACGCCTGCGACGTGCTGGCCGCGAAGAAGGTCGGCGCGCTCATCGCCATCGAGGGGCGGCAGACGCTGCGGATGTACGCCGACGGCGCGAAGCCGGTCGACGCGCTGTTGACGACCGAGCTGCTGGTGGCGATCTTCACCCCCGGCGGCCCGCTGCACGACGGCGCGGTCATCGTGCGGGGCGACCGGGTCGTGGCGGCGAACGCCTTCCTCCCGCTCACCAGCTCGCCCGACCCGGCGCTGGCCCACGGCACCCGCCACCGCGCCGCGATCGGGCTGTCGGAGGAGAGCGACGCGGTGGTGATCGTGATCTCGGAGGAGAATGGCTCCACCGCCGTGGCCACGGACGGGGTGCTGCGCGAGCATCTCGACCGGGCCACGCTGCATCAGATCCTCACGGAGAGGTTCGAGCCGGCACGATGAAGAACATCGGCATCAAGATCATCTCGGTCGTCCTGGCCTGCGTGGTCTGGTTCATCGTCTCCGCGCCGCGGCGGGGGCGCGTCCGGGAGCGCATCGTCACGGCGTCGCTGTCGCTGGTCGGCGTGCCGTCGGACCTCGTGATCACGACCGACATCCCGAGCAGCGTGGCGGTGCGCGTGCGGGGCCGGGTGCAGGAGCTCCGCTCGCTCGTCTCCCAGAGCCTCGAGGCCTCGGCCGACCTGAGCCAGATCAACACGTCGGGCGAGATCGAGATCACCATCCGCCCGCAGCACATCAACGTGCCGGAAGAGATCGAGGTGGTGTCGATCCAGCCGAACAAGGTGCGCTTCCGGATCGAGCAGGTGCGGCAGAGCGCCGTGGCCATCCGGCCGTTCCTCGACGGCGAGCCGCCGAGCGGGTACCTGGTGGGGGAGGCGACGGCGTCGCCCGACCGGGCGCTCGTGTCAGGTCCTGCCTCCCAGATCCTGAAACTGGACGAGGTGGCGACCGAACGCATTATCATGACCGGCCGGACGGGGACGTTCGTGCAGAACGTCGCGGTCGTTTCCGACTCGCCGCTCGTGCGAGTCGTTTCGCCGGTGACGACGCAGGTGACGGTGCCGGTCCTCGCGGAAGTGGGGCCGAGCGTCCCGCCGACCGAGACCGCCGAACCGGCAGAGACGACCGAGACCACCGACACGACTGGAACTCAATGAGAGAGCTTTTCGGAACCGACGGCATCCGCGCCAAGGCGCACCAATACCCGCTCGACCCGGCGACGATGTTCGCGCTCGGGGAGGCGCTCGCGCACCGGCTCGGCCGCGGCTCGAAGATCCTCCTCGGCATGGACACGCGTGAGTCGGGCCCCGGGATCGCCCGCTCGCTCTCCGCCGGCATGGCCGCGGGAGGGGCGCAGGCGATCCTCGTCGGCGTCATCCCGACGCCCGGCATCGCCTACCTCTGCCGCACCACCGACGCGGCGGCCAGCATCTCCATCTCCGCCTCGCACAATCCGTTCGAGGACAACGGGGTGAAGATCTTCGGCCACGACGGGATGAAGCTGCCCGACGCGAAGGAAGAGGAGATCGAGGACGAGCTGCGCGCCCTGCGCCGCGAGGAGGTCACGGTCCCGGAGACGCCGCTCGCTGAGAACATCGACCTGATCGAGGCCTACGAGCGCTTTCTCATCTCCGGCGTGCCGCCGCACGCGCTGGCCGGCCGGAAAGTCGTCCTCGACACCGGCTACGGCGCCGCCTACCGCATCGGGCCGGAGGTCTTCCGCCGCGCCGGCGCCGAAGTGGTCGTCATCCACGACACGCCGGACGGCCGCAACATCAACGAAAAGTCGGGCGCGCTGCACCCGGAGCGGCTCGCGCAGATCGTGGTCGAGCAGACCGCCGACTACGGGGTGGCCTTCGACGGCGACGCCGACCGCGCGATCTTCGCCGACGACGCCGGCAAGATCCGCGACGGGGACGAGATCATCTATCTGTGGGCGAAGTACTTCCGCGAGAAGGGCAAGCTGCGCGGCGACGCGGTCGTGACGACGGTGATGTCGAACTTCGGCTTCGAGAAGCAGTTGAAAGCGGACGGGATCGAGCTGCTGCGGGCGAACGTCGGGGACAAGTACGTCCTCGAGTCGATGCTCCAGCGCGACGCGATCCTCGGCGGCGAGCAGTCGGGCCACATCATCGACCGCACCGTCCACACCACCGGCGACGGCGTGCATACCGCCCTCGTTTTCGGACACATCCTCGGCGAGATGGGGCAGCCCTTCTCGAAGCTCCACACCTTCGACCCGATGCCGCAGCTCCTGCTCAACGAGCGCGTGGCCTCGAAGCCGCCCCTCGACAGCCTGCCGCGCTACCAGGAGGCGTACCGGAAGGCGATGTCCGACCTCGGCGGCCGCGGGCGCATCCTCGTCCGCTACTCCGGGACCGAGAACCTGGTGCGGGTGATGGTGGAGGGGGAGGACGACGCCCAGATCCGCCGGATCGCCGGGGAACTGCGGGACGTGCTGAAAAACGAGATCGCCGGCAGTTAAACGCCGGAATCCGGCGGTACGGACGCGGTACCTCGTGGCGCACCAGTGGTTCCTCGCGGAACACTAGTGGTTCCTCGCGGAACACATGCGGTTCCTCGCGGCGCACATGCGGTTCCTCGCGGCGCACTAGTGGTTCCTCGAGGAACACATGTGGTTCCTCGTGGCGCACTAGTGGTTCCTCGAAGAACACATGCGGTTCCTCGCGGAACACATGCGGTACCACGAGGTCCATGGTTTTTTCGCGTGGAACGCATCCGGCTCCTCACCGAACAGCCGCCGCTAGGGCCGCCTCCACGTTTTGACGTACGTGACCACGAACGCCGCCCAGAAAAACACACCGATCGCCGCGTCGACCCGGTAGTTGAGATCGTAGTCGCCCGGCGCAGCCGTGCCGCTCCGATCATCGCGCCGGTGAAGAGTACCAACGCGAACAGCGACGCGAGCGCAAATTCGAGCGGCGAGGGCGGGGGAGGGATGTCCATGGTGGTTTGAGGACGCGCTGGCGCTACCGGGCAGCCGCTGCTATATTGCGCCATCCATTTTCAGCCCACGCTGTCCGGAGATGATCATTCATGCCTAAGGTGCAGGGGAAGAAGGCGGTCGCCGCCGGGAAAAAGGCGGTGAAAGCGGTCGCGGCTCGCGTCAAGAGCGCGGCCGGGTCCGCCAGGAAAAAGGTCGCACCGAAGAAAGCCGCTCCGAAGCCGGCCGCCAAGGCGAACAAGGCGAAGCCGGTGGTGAAACCGAAGCCGAAGCCCCCGGCCAAACCCGCCCCGAAGGCCGCGGCCAAACCGGTCAAAAAGGCGGTCAAGGCGGCGGCGAAGGCGGTGAAAACGGCCACGAAGAAAGTCGTCGCCAAGGTGACGCCGAAAGCCGCCGCGGCGAAACCGGCGAAGGCCGCCCCGCCGGCGAAGGCGGCCGCGCTGAAGGCAGTGCCGAAGGCGCAGCCCCCCGCGCCCCCGAAGCCGGTCGCGCCGGTCGCTCCCGCGCCGGTCGCGGCGCCGAAGGCGGAAGAGAAGAAGCGCGGCCGCCGCGCCCGTCCCCGCGTCACCTCCAGCGGCGCCCCGGTCGCCGCCTGGCTCTCGACCGAGAAGCCCCGTTCCGCCTCGTTCATCCCCGCGCCGGCCCGCGCCGAGGCGCCGTCCGCCGTCGCCGCACCGCCGGCCTCCTCGGACCGGCTCATCCGGCCGGACGACGTCGACCATCCGGCCGTCCGCACCGTCCCCGTCCGCCTGGACGTCGAGCAGAGCGCCGGCCGCTATTACGTCATCGCCAACCCGCTCGAAGTCACGGTCCGCGCCGGTGAGGGCATCGAATGGGACTTCCGCTACCTCGGCGGCGCCGACGTCTCCGTCGAGGAGATCGTCATCGAGTTCGAGAAGCCCTCCCCGTTCACGCAGACCGTCTTCCGCACGCGCAAGCCGGGCGGCGCACGGCCGCACCGTCAGCTCTCGAACGGCGCCCTGCCGGCCGCCGCGGGGAAGCGCGTGCAGTACACCGTGCGCGCGATCAATCCGTTCAAGACGGAGCTGGCGAACACGAAGATCTGGGTGACGATCACTGCGTGATGTTGCTGGTTGCTCGTTGCTGGTTGCTTGTGAGGCACCCCCGACCAGCAACCAGCAACCAGTAACCAGCAACCAGCAACCAGCCACCAGTAACCAGCAACGCGTGTTCTACCGCGCGATCACGCCATGCTGCTCCTGCAGCGCGGCGAACGTGCTCACGCCCGCCTTCAGCGAGCGGATGCCCTCCACGCAGGCGGTGGCGGCGGTGAGCGTCGTGATGCAGGGGACGTTCAACTGCAGCGCGGTCCGCCGGATGTACGTGTCGTCGACGAAGGCCGACTTGCCGAACGGGGTATTGATGGCGAGGTCGATCTCGCCGTTGATCAGGCGGTCGACGACGTTCGGGCGCCCCTCGTGGACTTTCTGGACCTCGCCCGCCTCGACGCCGTGCTTCATCAGGAACTCGCGCGTGCCGCCGGTGGCGATCAGCCGGAATCCCAGCGCGGCCAGCTCCCGGGCGAGGTGCACGACGTGCTGGCGTTTGTCGTTGTCGTTCACGGAGATGAACGCCGTCCCCTCGAGCGGGAGGCGCGTGCCGGCGGCGAGGAGCGCTTTCGCGTAGGCCTCGCCGAAGTGGGGGGAGCTGCCCATCACCTCACCCGTTGATTTCATCTCGGGGCCGAGCACCGTGTCCTCGCGCGGGAAGCGGTTGAAGGGGAAGACCGGCGCCTTCACGAAGTAGCCTTCGACGCGCGGCTCGGTCGTGAGGCCGAGGGAGCGGAGGGAGTGGCCGGCCATGACCTTTGCGGCGATCTTCGCGAAGGGGACGCCGGTGGCCTTGGAGACGTACGGCACGGTGCGCGACGCGCGGGGGTTCACCTCGAGGACGTAGAGGTCGCCGTGCTGAATCGCGTACTGCACGTTCATCAGCCCGACCACGTTCAGCGCCTTCGCCAGCTCCACGGTGCGGCGGCGGATGCGGTCCTGGTCGCGCCCCCCGATGATGTACGGTGGGATGACGGTCGTCGAGTCGCCGGAGTGGATGCCGGCCAGCTCGATGTGCTCCATGACGCCGGCCACGATGACGTCGGTGCCGTCGGAGACCGCGTCGACGTCGATCTCGATCGCGTCCTCGAGGAAGTGGTCGACGAGGATCGGGTGTCCCGGCGCCGCCTCGACGGCCCGCTGCATGTAGCCGCGCAGCGCCTGCTCGTCGTAGACGATGGCCATGGCCCGTCCGCCGAGGACGTAGGACGGGCGGACGACGACGGGATAGCCGATGCGCGCGGCGATCGCGAGCGCCTCTTCCTCGTTGTGCGCGGTGCCGTGGGCGGGGACGAGGATGCCGTGCTGCCGCGCGAGCTCGCCGAAGCGCTCGCGATCCTCCGCCACGTCGATCGAGTCGACCGAGGTGCCCCACATCGGGACGCCCGCCTCGGCGAGCTGCTTGGCCAGCTTCAGCGGCGTCTGTCCGCCGAACTGCACGATGACGCCGGCCGGCCGCTCCAGCTCCACGATCTCCAGCACGTCCTCGAGCGTGAGCGGCTCGAAGTAGAGACGGTCCGACGTGTCGTAGTCGGTCGACACCGTCTCCGGGTTGCAGTTGACCATGATGGTCTCGAAGCCGATCTCCCGTAGCGCGAACGACGCGTGCACGCAGCAGGTGTCGAACTCGATCCCCTGCCCGATGCGGTTCGGTCCCGAGCCGAGGATGATCACCTTCTTCCGCTCCGTCGGCTCCGCCTCGTTCTCCTTTTCGTAGGTGGAGTAGAGGTAGGGAGTGCTGGCCTCGAACTCGGCGGCGCAGGTGTCGACGCGCTTGTAGACGGGGCGGACGTTGTGCGCGTGCCGCTCCGCCCGCATGTCCGCCTCGGTGCGGCCGGTGAGGCGCGCGAGCTGGCGGTCGGAGAAGCCGTGCCGTTTGAGCTGGAGGAGCGGCGTCGTCGCGGCGTTGCGCTCCATCTCCACGATCTTCCGGATCTCGCGCAGGAACCAGGGATCGATGGAGGAGAGCGCGTAGATCTCCTCCACCGTCATGCCGGCGCGGAAGGCGTCGGCGACGGCGAAGATCCGCTCGGGGGTGGGGTTGCGCAGGAGGGCGTCGAGGTTCTCGCGCGTGTGGCCGCGCGGCTCGAGTCCGGCCACGCCGATCTCCAGCGACCGCAACCCCTTCTGCAGCGACTCGGTGAACGTGCGGCCGATCGCCATCGCCTCGCCGACCGACTGCATCGAGAAGCTGAGGTGCTGCGGGGTGTTCGGGAACTTCTCGAACGAGAAGCGGGGGATCTTCGTGACCACGTAGTCGATCGACGGCTCGAACGAGGCGGGGGTCTTCCGGGTGATGTCGTTCGGGATCTCGTCGAGGGTGTAGCCGGCGGCGAGCAGCGCCGCGAACTTTGCGATCGGGAAGCCGGTCGCCTTCGACGCGAGCGCCGAGGAGCGGGAGACGCGGGGGTTCATCTCGATGCAGATGCGGCGGCCGGTCTTCGGATGCGTCGCGAACTGGATGTTCGAGCCGCCGGTCTCCACGCCGATGGCGCGGATGATCCGCTTGGCCTCGTCGCGCATGGCCTGGTATTCGTCGTTGGTGAGCGTCTGCTGCGGCGCGACGGTGATGGAGTCGCCGGTGTGCACGCCCATCGGGTCGAAGTTCTCGATCGAGCAGACGATGATCACGTTGTCGGCGCGGTCGCGCATGACCTCGAGCTCGAACTCCTTCCAGCCCATGACCGACTCCTCGACGAGGACGCGGTGGACGGGAGAGAGGTCGAGTCCGCGCGCGACGATGGAGCGGAGCTCCTCGACGTTGTAGGCGATGCCGCCGCCGGAGCCGCCGAGGGTGAAGGAGGGGCGGATGACCAGCGGGTAGCCGATGCGCGCCGCGAACTCCTCGGCATCCTCGACCGCCGCGGCATACGCCGACTGCGGCACGTCGACGCCGATCTCCTTCATCTTCTCCTTGAAGAGCTGCCGGTCCTCGGCGGTGCGGATGGCGTCGTAGTTCGCGCCGATCAGCTCCACGCCGTGCCGCTCCAGCGCGCCGTTCTCGTAGAGCGCCATGGCCAGGTTGATGCCGGTCTGGCCGCCGACGGTGGGGAGGATCGCGTCGGGCTTCTCCCGCTCGATGATCCGCTCGAGCGACGCGGGGGTGAGCGGCTCGATGTAGGTGCGGTCGGCGAGCTCCGGGTCGGTCATGATCGTGGCCGGGTTGGAGTTGACGAGGATGATCCGGTAGCCCTCGTCCTTCAGCGCCTTGCACGCCTGGGTGCCGGAGTAGTCGAACTCGACGGCCTGTCCGATGACGATGGGTCCCGACCCGATGATGAGAATGGAGTGAAGGTCGGTCCGCTTGGGCACTGCGGGGCATAGTATACGGACGTGCACCGCTTCATCGAATGGGATTCACTCGACGTCCGCGTCAACGGGGAACAGATCGCCGCGATGGCGCGGCAGATGGTCGCGAAGGACCCGATGATCGAGCGGCTCGACCTCCGTTTCACGAACGGGCTGCTGCGCGTCGACGGCGCGGTGCGGAAGTTCATCCTCATCCCCTTCACCGTCGACATCACGCATTTCGACGCGAAGGGGACGACGGTGCGGGTGCCGCTCGGACGGATCACCGCCGGCTCGATTCCGATCCCTTCGCTGCTGGTGGCGCTGATCCGGCGGCAGTTCCCGGCGGACGTCGGTTTCGAGCCGCCGTCGACGCTCGTGCTCTCGCTGGACCGCTTCTTGCCACCTTTCGTGGCGGCCGACATTCAGAAGATCTGGATCATCGACGGCGGTCTCGCCGTGACGCTCGGCCGTGGCGGCGCGGATTTGCCGCCGGGAGGTATTGATGGACTTCAATGAGAACGACGATCTCGACGCGGAGCTGAACGAAGGCTCCGCCCCTGTTTCCAGCGACCGCGCCACGCGGTTCTACGACCGCATGCGTGAGGGCATCCGCTCCTATCTCGACAGGAAGGGCGCGCTGGCCGGGAAGACGGGGGAGTACCTGCTGCTCGCCCCGGACGTGTTCGTGCTGTTGTGGCGCCTGGTGAACGACGCGCGGGTGAACGCGAAGAACAAGATGATGCTGGGCAGCGGCCTGGCGTACTACTTCTTCCCGCTGGACATCATGCCCGAGGGGTTCATGGGGCCGGTCGGGTACATCGACGACCTCGTGTTCGCCGTCTACCTGCTGAACAAGATGCTCAGCGACACCGACGCCGCCGTGCTGCGCGAGCACTGGAGCGGCTCGGAGGACGTGCTGACGATGATCACGAGCGTCCTGAACGCCGCCGACAACCTGGTCGGCAGCGACATCCTCGGCAGGATCAAGAAGAGCTTCAAGTAGAGGCGCCGGCGCGGTGGGCTGGCACCCGGCGTCGGCCACCGGGTGAGCCCGGCGTGCCCAACGGTGACGGATCAGTGGACGCCGTGCGTCCCGATGCGGCAGAATTTGCCCACCGTCCTTATATGAAGCGCCTCCGCGGGCTGTTGCTGCTCGTCGCCGGCCTCCATGCGCTGGGTTGCATGGATGGGCCGGTGGTACAGAAGGCGAGGCCGCCGGTCGTGGAGAAGGTCGGCCGCATGCCCGGGCCGGACGATCTGGTCCACGACTCGCGGCACCGCCGATTGCTGGTGTCCTCCCATGACCGGCGCAACGAGGCCGGCGCGGGCAGGATCTTCGCCGTAGACCTCGAGGATTTCCAGCGCGGTGATCCGCCGCATGGGCGCCCGCTGAAGCTCGACTTCGTCAATCTTTCGAGCTCATTCCAGCCGCACGGCATCGCCTTGCTCGAACAGCACGAGCCGCCGCTGCTGTTCGTCATCAATCACGCGTCGTCCCCCGAATCGATCGACGTTTTCGAGGTCTACCCGGAAAAGCTTCGGCTGCGCGAGCGGCTTACCGGCGCCGCCATCGATCATCCGAACGATCTCGACGTCCGCCGCACCGCCGATGGCGGCTACGAGTTATGGGTGACCAATCCGGCCCGGGGGAGGAAACTCGCCTGGGAGCTCCTGATCGGCCCGCATTCTTCGTACGTTGCGCACATCCGCTCCGGAAGGGCGACGCGCACGTACGGCTTCCGGTACGCGAATGGTGTCGCCTACCGCCCGAGCGGCCAGGTGTGGGTGGCATCCAGTGTCGATCAGAAGCTGTTGCGGCTCGCCGACCCGACCGATGAGATCGAGCTCGACTCCGTCGCGCACAACATCACATCCGACGGCCCGGTGACGATGCTCGTGACCGCCGGCGGCTCAGCGTCGGGTCTCCTGCGCTACCTGCGTGCCGGGGAGCAGCGGGACTATGTCCTGCCACGGTCGCCCACGCTGGTCTGGCGCGTCTACGCCGGCGAGCCTCCGACGACGACGCTTCTGTTCGAAGACGACGGCCGGCGGATCAGCGGCGGATCCTCGGCGGTCTGCGTCGACGGCACGTTGTTCATCGGGCAGGTCTTCGACGATTTCGTCGCCGCCGTCCGGGGGGTGTGCTGATGGCGCGGGTGCTGCCGCTGACGGTTGCGGAGATGCTCGAGGACGAGCTCGTGCACGTACACGGCGAGGAGCATCGCGTGCAGCATGAATGGGACTTCGAGAAGGAGGAAGTCGACAGCCGCCTGGTGATGGAGCGGATCAAGGCGAACGCGCTGAGCGAGGCCTACGAGTATCTCCACGACCGCCTCGGGACGACCACCACGAACCTGTGGGAGGAGTTCAACAAGTGGGGCACGGAACTGCTCGACCGCAAGGTGCTCAAGAGCAGCATGATCACGCGGGCGCTCGTGGACATGCACGAGCAGGTTCGGTGGCAGCAGAAGGAAAAAAAAGCGGATGCGGGCGAGATCAGGCGCGTCAACCGGTCCATCCTCGAGGCGCTGTTTCCCGACGCCATCGTGCCCGCGGAGAAGCGGCATCTGCAGGTCACGGCGGCGCGCCTGCACAAGAAGCAGCTCTCCGCAATCTGCCTCTCCGGCGGCGGGATCCGCAGCGCCACCTTCTCCCTCGGCGTCCTGCAAGGACTGGCGCGGGCCGGCGACAAGAAGAGCGGGCGCTACCCGATCGAGGGAGTCCACTATCTCTCCACTGTCTCGGGCGGCGGCTACATCGGTGGGTGGTTGTCGGCGTGGATCCGCAACGCGGGAGGGAAGGCAGCCACCGTCTTCGCCGAATTGCGGCAGCCGTCGAAGTACGAACGAGCGACGGAGCCGGACCAGGTCCGCTGGCTCCGCGAGTACAGCAATTACCTCACCCCCCGCTTCAGTATCTTCTCGGTCGACACGGCGACGATCGCCGCCACGTGGCTCCGCAACGTCACCATCAACTGGTTGATGTTCCTGCCGTTCCTGGTGGTGCTGATGCTGTTGCCGCGGCTCATGGCGTCCGCTGTCACGTACCACCGCGGCGGCGGGCTGCCGTGGCTGTTGGCCGGAGGGCTCCTGACCATTGCGGCCGTGGTGATGATCGCGCTGGCGGAGCCTACGCTTCAGACGCAGAACCGGCCGAAGCGGCGATGGCTGATCCTCGCGATTCACCTGGCGATTCTCTTCGCCTCGCTGCTGGTGCCGCAGTTCTGGGCCGGCCTGTCCTACGGGAACATCAGTGTGGCCGCGTTCCTGTTGTTTGGCGTCACCATCCAACTGGGCGGCGCGATCATTACCGCGGCGATTCAGGTTTTCGACCTGACCGTGGCGGAGTATCAGCGCGCGAAGCTCCAGTACGATTCGGCGATGGTGGCCCGAGACGCCGCCAGAGAGGAACACGAGCTCGCGAAAGCGCAGTACGACAGCGCAAAGGCGGACCTCGAGCGGCTCGAGGCGCAGCACGAGGCTTCACCCCAGGAACTCGAGCGAGCCCGCACGGCGGCGGCGACGGCGAAGGGCGAATCGGAGAGCACCAGGGAGAAGTACGAGAGCGAGAGGAAGCTGGCGCGGTTGCGCAAGCATTTCCGCATCCGAGCCGTCATTCCGCGCCGCCTCGGCATGATGGTGTGCGCGGCAGTGGTCAGCGGTCTCGCGGGCGGGTTCGCGTTGCGCATGCTGACGTGGTGGAGTGCGCTCCGGCCGCCGATCCGCATCCCGGAGCTTTATGCCCTCGCGGCGCCGCCGGCCTTTCTGCTGGCGTTCCTTCTCGCCGCGACCGTCTTCACCGCCGTCGCCAGCCGCTGGACGGTGGACGAGACCCAGGAGTACTGGACCCGCCTCGGCGCGTCGCTGCTCATCGGCGCATTCACCTACGTCGTGATCAGCGCGATCAGCTTCTACGGTCCGTCCATTCTCGGCTACTGGCCGAAGGTATTCACCGCGATCGGCGGCGTGACGGGACTGGTCGGCATTCTCGTAGGCAGAAGCGGCCTCTCGCCGGCCGGCGACAAAGACGACCGCGGCCGCACCGTCTCGGACCATGTGACCGCCTTCGTGATCCCGATCTTCATCGTGATTCTGCTGGCCGCGATCTCCGGCGCGATCTCGGCGCTGTTCGCGTTCTGCTGGCGGGGGGAGTTTCCGGCGGCACTCGACTGGACCGCGGCCCATCTGAAGGTCGTCCGGAGCACGCCGTTATCGGCCGTGCTGCTCTTCGGCCTGTTGGTGACGGCGCTGGCGCTCACCGCTTCCTTCTGCGTGGACGTGAACAAATTCTCGATGCACGCGCTCTATCGCATGCGCCTGGTCCGGGCCTATCTCGGCGCATCGAGGAGCGAGCGGAATCCCGATCCGTACACCGGGTTCGACAGCCACGATAGTCCGCTTCTGATCGAGCTCCGCCAGCGCAAGCATGGTCCCATGCGGGTGCAGAAGCCGTTTCACGTCGTGAACATGGCTCTCAATCTCGTCCGGGGCAAGCAGCTCGCGTGGCAACAGCGCAAGGCGTCGACCTTTACCGCCTCTCCGCTGCACTGGGGCAACTGGAGCCTCGGATACCGCGATGCGAAGGACTACGGCAAGGCGACGTTCGGGCTCGCTCTCGGGACCGCCATCACGATCTCCGGCGCGGCGGCCAGTCCGAACATGGGCTATCACTCCTCGCCGCCGCTGAGTTTCCTGCTGGCGATGTTCAACGTGCGGCTCGGGGCCTGGCTCGGGAATCCGGGCGTGGCGGGCGGGCGGCGCCGGTGGCACGACAATCTGTTCGACAACGGCCCGGCCTGGAGGCGCAGCACGCCGAAATCGTCGATCATGCATCAACTGGCCGAGGCCTTCGGCCTCACCGACGACGAGCACCAGTACGTCTACCTGTCCGACGGCGGTCACTTCGAGAATCTGGGGCTCTACGAAATGGTGCTGCGCCGCTGCCGCTACATCATTCTCAGCGACGCCGGCGCCGACCCGGACCTGAAGTTCGAGGATCTCGGCAACGCGGTCCGCAAGATCCGCATCGATTTCGGCATCCCGATCGACTTCAGCCGCTTCACCCTCTTTTCACGCGACGAGAAGAAGATGGGTGCGCACTGCGCGATCGGACGCATCCGCTACTCGGAGGTCGACGGGAAGGTCGAGGACGGTCATTTGCTGTACATCAAGGCGTCGTACTACGCGAGCGGACCGGAGGACGTCCGGCAATACGCGCGCAAGGTGCGCCGCTTCCCGCATGAATCGACGGCGGACCAGTTCTTCACCGAGTCACAGTTCGAGAGCTACCGCCGGCTCGGCGAATGGGTCATCGACACCATCGTCGCCGGTGAGGCTCCCGGGACGATGAAGGAGCTGTTCGCCGCCGCCCGCGAATACGAGCAGAAGCACGTCGAAGAGCCGCGGTGGTGAGTGGCGATCAGGCGCTGCGCGCGATGCTGATGCGCTCGTCGACCCGCTCGCGGAGGCTGCGCATCTGCTTGACGAGCTTTTTCCGCTCGTCTTCCGGCGTGCTGGGGGCGTAGTACTTCTCCTCGAGCGACTTCAGACACTCCACGTGCTCCCGGAGGTTCGTGTCGTTTTCACTGAGCAGACGGATGAGATCCTCGTCGGGGTTGTACATGCGCGCGCTCCTCTGTTCGACGCAATCAGAATACAGCATCCGTTCATTCCAAAGCCGTTCCCGGGCGCCCTCACCGCGAGGGTCGGTTCGCCGAAGTTCGCCGAGTCGGTGGATATTTGTGGACAAGAGTGGGTGTCAGTGGTACAAAAGGCTGTCCCGACAGGCGGAAAAGGCTCTACACACGGTGGAACTCAGCGTTTTGATGGGGCACAGCCCCGCGAAGATCGACGAAAAAGGTCGGCTGAAGGTTCCGGCGGGGTTCCGCAAGATCATTGAAGAACGTTACGGCGGAGACTGCTTCATCACCTCCATGGATGGGGAGCGGGCCCTCGTTTACCCCCTCCCGGTCTGGTTCGAGTTCCAGGCGCGCCTGGCGAAGGTGCCCTCGACCTCGACGGCCAAGACGAAGCTGCTGGAGCGGGTGAACTACTTCGGGCAGGTCTCCACCCTCGACGCGCAGGGAAGGGTGCTGGTCCCGCAGGTCCTGCGCGACGTGGCCGGCGTCACGGACGACGTGGTCGTCCTCGGCAGCCAGGACCACCTCATCGTCTGGAACGAGCAGCGGATCCAGAAGCGGCTCTCGGAGCAGCCGCTCACGGAAGAGGATTTCAAGGAGTTGGAGCTGCATGGGGTGTAACGGTTGCGCGTGGCGCGTTGCGAGTTGCTCGGGCGGTGTAGCCCGGACGAAGAGGCCCGGGTAACTCGCAACACGCAACGCGCAACATGAAACACGAACCCGTTCTTTTACAACCAGTTCTCGAGTACCTCGAACCTCCCCGTCCGGACGGCGTTTTCGTCGACGCGACGGTGGGGCTCGGCGGGCATGCGGAGGCGCTGCTAGAGCGCCACCCGGAGGCCCGGCTGGTCGCGATCGATCGCGATCCGCGGGCGCTCGAACGGTCACGGGAGCGGCTGAGCCGTTTCGGCGACCGGGTGACGTTCCACGAGGGGCGCCACGAATCGCTCATTGACATCCTGAAGCAGTCACACGTCGAACGGGCCAGCGGCCTGCTCGCCGATCTCGGCGTCTCGTCGATGCAGCTCGACGACGCGGCGCGCGGCTTCTCCTTCCGTTTCGAGGGGCCGCTCGACATGCGCATGGGCGCGGAGGGGACGAGCGCGGCAGACCTGGTGAATTCGCTCGACGAATACGAGCTCGCGCGCATCATCCGCGACTATGGCGAGGAGCCGATGGCGCGCAGGATCGCGAGGGCCATCGTGGCCGCGCGCGAGGAGGCGCCGATCGAGACGACCTCGCGCCTCGCGGAGGTGATCCGCGGCGTGAAGAAGCCGCGATACAACGAGATCGACCCTTCGACGCTCACGTTCCAGGCCTTGCGCATCGCCACGAACGAGGAACTGACGGGGCTGGACCGGTTCGTCGACGACGCGGTGAGCGTCCTCGAGCCCGGCGCCCGCGCCGCGATCATCTCGTTTCACTCGCTCGAGGACCGGATCGTCAAGCGCGCGTTCCGCAGACTCGCCGGCGAGTGCACCTGCCCGCCGCACATGCCGGTCTGCGGCTGCGGCGCGACGTCGCTGGTGAAGGTGCTGACCGGAAGGCCGGTGACTGCTTCGGAAGAGGAAGAACAACGCAATCCGCGGGCGCGGAGCGCGAAGTTGAGGGTGGCGGAGAGGGTGTGAGGTTGTCCGTTGTCGGTTGTCGGTTGTCTGTGGGACCCGGGCGTAGAGCCACAGACAACTGATAACCGAGAACCGACAACGGTTCAACAGGTTGCCCGGATCCGACGGGCAAGGGTGAAGGTTGGGGAAGGGTCGGGTGTGTGTGCGGTAGGTGAGCTCGGGAGGGGTGGAGCGTGGGGCGTGGGTGTGTGTGGATGGCTCGTCGCATCGTGCTTGTAGGCAGATCTTCACCCTTGTTCGTCGGCTCCGCGCCGGGGCGCGGCATCTCCCGTCATGTACACACAGAAGAAACCGATCGACAACACGCACATCGTTCGCGAGAAGGATCGTCAGCGAAATCGTGAGCTGCTCGCCGTCCTCTTTCTCGGCGTGCCGATCGGTCTCTTCCTGCTCCTCTTCACCTGGCAGAACCTCGAGGTCATCCGCCTCGGCCACGAGGCCACCCGGCTGCAGAAAACGCTCAAGGACACCGAGGCGCAGCACAAGCAGCTCGAGTCCGAGCTGGACCGCCTGACCTCCTTCGATACGGTCGAGAAGAAGGCTGCGGAGCTCGGTTTCGAGACCGCCGATCCCAAGACCATCGTGATGGTGGAACCGTCCGCTCCACAGGAACGGCGGTAGCCATGCAGCTCTCGCACAAACGGCTCCTGCAGATCTTCGCGGTGCTCGCCGCCTGGGGCGTGGTGGTGGTGATCCGGCTGGTGCAGGTGCAGCTCGTGCGGCACGACCACTACGTGGCCCGGGCGACGAAGCAGCAGGAGTCGACGCTCGACCTCAACCCGGTGCGCGGCTCGATCCTCGATGCCCGCGGGCGGGTCCTCGCGGAGAGCATCG
Source organism: Thermoanaerobaculia bacterium (assembly GCA_036399015.1). Taxonomy (GTDB): domain Bacteria; phylum Acidobacteriota; class Thermoanaerobaculia; order Gp7-AA8; family Gp7-AA8; genus QHVT01. The sequence continues at coordinate 65,382 of DASWNW010000025.1, forward strand.
CCGCGGAGTCGATCTACGCCGATCCGCAGGCGGTGGTCAGCCACCGCGCCACCGCCCGCAAGCTCGCCGCCGTGAAGGGCATCGGCCTGACGGCGCGGGAGCTGGAGGCGAAGCTCCGCGGCAAGAGCAGCTTCGCCTGGATCGCGCGGCAGCTCCCCCTCGAGGTGACGGCCGAGGTGCGGAAGCTGAAGCTCGCCGGGATCTACTTCATCGAGGCGCACCGGCGGTCGTACCCGCGGGCGACGCTGGCGGCGAACGTCGTCGGCTACGTCGGCCTCGACGGCGACGGGCTCGGCGGCATCGAGCACTCCTTCGACGATCACGTGAAGGGCACGCCGGGCAAGGTCACGCTGCTGCGCGACGCGCGCCGCGGCGCGTACCTCGTCGGCGGCGACGGCGCGAACCGTCCCCGCGACGGGCACCACGTGGTGCTGACCATCGACTCGGTCGTGCAGTTCATCGCCGAGCGGGCGCTGCAGAAGGCGATGGAGCAGTACCGCGCCTCCGGCGGCTCCGTGACGGTGATGGACCCCAACGACGGCTCCATCCTGGCCATGGCCTCGGCGCCGACGTTCGATCCGAACCGCTTCCGCGAGTTCCCTCCCGCGGCGTGGCGCAACCGCAACGTGCAGGATCTCTACGAGCCGGGCTCCACGTTCAAGATCGTTACGGCGGCCGCGGGTCTCGAGGAGCGGCTGGTGACGCCGTCGCAGATGATCGACTGCGGCAACGGCGCGATCACGATCCAGAACATCACCATCAGCGAGCACGACGGGCATCGCTACGGCCTGCTGTCGTTCGAAGACGTGATCGTGAACTCCTCGAACGTCGGCACGGTGCGCGTCGGCCTGGCCCTCGGGCAGCAGCGGTTCTACGACTGGATCCGCCGCTTCGGCTTCGGCGAGAAGGCCGGCCTGCCGCTCCCCGGCGAAGCCACCGGACTCCTGCGCAAGACCGACCGGTGGACCGCCGTCTCCCCCGCCAGCATCTCGATCGGCCAGGAGATCGGCGTCACCCCGCTGCAGATCGTGCGGGCGGTGGCGGCGGTCGCGACCGGCGGGACGCTCGTCGAGCCGCGCATCGTGCAGCGGGTGATCGACGACGAGGGGAAGACCGTTTACGAGCCGCCGAAGAACGGGGGGCGGCGGGTGATGTCGGAGAAGACCGCGGCCGTCCTCAACGAGATCCTGAAGTCGGTGGTCGCGCGCGGCACGGGTGAGAACGCCGCGCTCGCCGAGCACGTCGTGGCGGGGAAGACCGGCACGGCGCAGAAGGCGGGGCGGGGCGGCTACATGCCGGGACACTACGTCGGCTCGTTCGCCGGGTACGTTCCCGCCGACAAGCCGCGGCTGGTGATGCTGGTGGTGATCGACGAGCCGCGCGGGCAGCACTACGGCGGCACGGTGGCGGCGCCGGTGTTCCGGGAGGTGGCGGAGGCGACGCTGCGGTACATGGGCGTGGCGCCGTCGATTCCGTCGCGGACGATCGGCCTCGGCACGCCGCTGCTGGCCGCGTTTTCGCAACCGCAGCAGGGCGTTGGCCCGGCCACCGCGGTCCCCGATCTGCGGGGCCTCGATGCCCGCGCCGCGGTCGCACGAGCGGTCGCGAGCGGACTGACGGTGCGGGCGATCGGAAGCGGAGTGGTTACCTCACAAGAACCGGAAGCAGGCGGAGCTCTGCCGGTGAATCGCAGGGTCACGCTGAAGTTCTCTCGGCCCGCCGAGGTGCGCGGATGAGATTGTCCGAGCTCCTCCGCGGCGTCGACGTGCGCGTTTTCGAAGGTGAAGACGTCGAGATCACGAGCGTGACGCCGGACTCGCGTCTGGTGAAGCCGGGCTCGTTGTTCGTCGCCATTCCGGGGACGGCGCAGGATGGGACGCGGTTCATCGAAGACGCACACAAACGGGGCGCGGCCGCGTATGTCACGAATGGTGCGGCGAACTTCATCCCCGTTGTGGTGGTCGACGACCCGAGGGCCGCGCTCGCCACGATCGCCGCGAACTTCTACGGCCGTCCGGCGGAAAAGCTCTCCCTCGCCGGCGTGACCGGCACCTCGGGGAAGACCACCACGACGCGCATGATCGAGTCGGTCTTCGACGCGCTCGGCGAGCCGGTCGGCCTCATCGGCACCATCGAGTACCGGGCGGGCGACGAGCGGCTGATGGCCGACCGCACCACCCCCGACGCCGTGGTCATCCACGAGTGGTTCGCGAAGATGGTCGAGGCCGGCGTGCGGCACGCGGTGATGGAAGTCTCGTCACACGCGCTGGCGCTCAAGCGGACGCACGGCATCCACTTCGCGGCGGCGGTCTTCACCAACCTCTCCCGCGATCACTTCGACTTTCACAAGGGTTTCGACGACTACTTTGCCGCGAAGAAGATCCTCTTCGACCAGATCGACCGCACGAAGCAGACCGCGGTGGTGAACGTCGACGACGAGTACGGGCGGCGCCTGGCAAAGGAACTGGGTCCGGCGGCGATGACGTTCGGCCGCGAGGCGAACGCCGACATCCGTCCGGCCGAGGACTTCAGCGTCTCGGTGGAAGGCCTGCGGGGCATCGTGAAGACGCCGCGCGGCGACGTCCGCGTCGAGTCGACGCTCCTCGGCCTGCCGAACCTCTACAACTGGATGGGTGCCATCGGCGCGGCGCTGGTGGTCGGCGTTCCCACCGAGGCGATCGAGGCCGGCATCCGGAACCTGCAGTCGGTGCGGGGCCGCTTCGAGCGGGTCGGCACCGCCAAACCGACCGTCATCGTCGACTACGCCCACAAGCCGGACGCGCTCGAGAAGCTCCTGCACGCCGTCCGCGACATCGCCGGCGAGCGGCGCGTGTCGCTGGTCTTCGGCTGCGGCGGCGACCGCGACCGGGGGAAGCGTCCGGAGATGGGGGAGATCGCGGCGAGGCTCGCCGACGACGTCATCATCACCAGCGACAACCCGCGGAACGAGGACCCGACCGCCATCATCGAAGAGATCCGCCGCGGCGCCGCGAAGCCGGTGCGCGTCGAGGTGAGCCGGCGCAGGGCCATCGAGGCGGCCATCGAGACGGCCGGACCTGACGACGTCATCGTCATCGCCGGCAAGGGACATGAGACCTACCAGGTGTTCGCCGATCGGGTCGAGCACTTCGACGATCGCGAGGAAGCAGAGCTCGCGCTCAATAAGCGTCACGGAAATACAGCTTGATATTCATCATGAAAACGAATTACTCTAACGTTGGCTCGATCGGGTGTCGCGTTCCGGCTCCGTCGGTCCGTTCTGGTGTGGGTGGATGGTTGGGTGTCGCCCGGCAGCCTCTGGGGAAGGGGACGAACGGCGAACAGACGCGGCGGAGCCGGAAGGCGGCATTGGAGGTCTCATGCCTCGCCTGACCTTCTCTCAAATGGCGGAGATGATCGGCGGCACCGTGCTCCAGGGCGGCGACGCGGTCTCCTCTTCGGTCATCATCGACTCCCGTGAAATCAAACCGGAGGCCGTGTTCTTCGCGGTGAAGGGGGAGCGGCTCGACGGACACGACTTCGTCGCGCAGGCGCTGGAGAAAGGCGCCGTCGGTGCCGTCGTCTCGCGCGTCCCGGAAGGCGTCGACAAGCCGCTGATCCAGGTCGACGACACCAGCAGGGCGCTGCAGCGGCTCGCCTCCGCCATCCGCGACCGCTACGACATGACGCTCATCGGCATTACCGGCTCCGCCGGGAAAACCACCACGAAGGAGATGATCGCCACGCTCATCTCCAGCGAGCGCAAGGTGCACAAGTCGTGGGGCAACTTCAACAACCAGATCGGCGCGCCGCTCTGCCTCGACAACATGCCCGACGACGCCGAGGTGGTGGTGAGCGAGATGGGGATGAACCATGCCGGGGAGATCGCGGAGATCGCCGGCCTGATGCGCCCGCACGTCGGCGTTTACACCAACATCGCGCCGGTGCACATCGAGTTCTTCGGCACCATCGAAGGCATCGCCGCGGCGAAGCGGGAACTGCTGGAGAACGTCATCCCCGGCGGCACGATCATCGTCAACAACGACAACGAGCACGTGGTGCGCATCAGCCAGGGCTTCAACGGCAAGCGCGTCACGTACGGCGTGGAGAACGAGGCCGAGTACCGCGCCACGAACATCCGCGAGCGGGGCCTCCTCGGCACGCGCTTCACGCTGGAGGCCGAAGGCGAGACCCGCGAATTCGAGCTGGCGCTGCCGGGGCGGCACAACCTCGACAACCTGCTGGCGGCGATCGCCACCGCGCGCGCGGTGGGCATCTCCTGGGAGGGGATCGAGCGAGGCGTGCGCGAGGTGAAGCCGGCCTATCACCGCGGCGTGATCGTCCCGTTCAACGGCGCGCAGATCTACGACGACACTTACAACTCCAACCCTTACGCGCTGGCGCGCACGCTCGAGCTGATGACCCAGGCCGACGTGAGCGGCCGCCGCATCGCCGTCATCGGCGACATGCTGGAGCTCGGCGAGCAGGAGCTGCAGTTCCACCGCGACGCCGGCCGCGGCATCCCCCGCTCGATCGACGTGGTGGTGGGGGTGGGCACGCGCGCGCAGGCGCTGCTCGACGGCGCGCGCGAGGCCGGTTTCGACGAGGCCAGCCTGCGCCACTTCGCCGACGCGAATGCGGCCGGCGCGTTCCTCCGTGCCTTCGTGCAGTCCGGCGACCTGGTGCTGATCAAAGGCTCCCGCGGAGTGGGACTCGACAAGGCTGTAGCGATGCTGGAGAGCGCCTGATGCTGTATCACCTCCTGTACGGGTTGCGCGACGTCGTCGTCGGCTTCAACGTCTTCCGCTACATCACCTTCCGGACGGCATTCGCCGCGCTGACCGCGCTCCTGATCTCGTTCATTCTCGGCCCGTGGCTCATCGAGCGGATGCGGCGCATCAAGCTCGGGCAGTTCATCCGCGAGGAGGGGCCGAAGTCGCACCAGGCGAAGGCCGGCACGCCGACGATGGGCGGCCTGCTGATCAACGTCGCGATCATCATCCCGACGATCCTCTGGGCCGACATCTTCAACCCGTACATCTGGATCGTGCTCTTCGTGACCGCCTCGTACGCCGCTATCGGCTTCGTCGACGACTACCGCAAGCTGGCGAAGAAGCGGAACCTCGGCCTCACCTCGAAGGAGAAGTTCGCCGCGCAGTTCGGCGTCGCGCTGCTGGTGGCCCTCGCCATCGCCTACCTGCCGATGCTGAAGAACAACTACTCGACGGCGATCACCTTCCCGTTCGTCAAGAGCGTCCTGAACCTCGGCTTTCTCTACATCCCGTTCGTGATGATCGTGCTCGTCGGCGCGTCGAACGCCGTCAACCTGACGGACGGCCTCGACGGACTGGCGATCGGCTCCACGCTCGTGGCCGCGGTCACGTACACCGTGCTCACTTACGCCGCCGGCCACGCGCGCATCGCCGAGTACCTGCGCATCGCCTGGGTACCGAACACCGGGGAGCTGGCGGTCTTCTGCGGAGCCATGGTCGGAGCGTCACTCGGCTTCCTCTGGTTCAACGCCCATCCGGCCGAGATCTTCATGGGCGACGTCGGCTCGCTGGCCCTCGGCGGCGCGATCGGCTGCCTCGCGCTGATGATCAAGCAGGAGATCCTGCTGGTGTTCGTGGGCGGCCTCTTCGTGCTCGAGGCGCTCTCGGTGATCCTGCAGGTTGCCTCGTTCAAGCTGACCGGACGGCGCATCTTCAAGATGTCGCCGCTCCACCACCACTTCGAGCTCTCGGGCTGGAAGGAGACCAAGGTCGTCGTGCGCTTCTGGATCGTCGCGGTGATGTTCGCGATGATGGCGCTGGCGACGCTCAAGCTGCGATGACCGCCGAACGCCGCTCCGCGCCGCGCGACCAGTCGCCGAAAGTCCTCGTCATCGGAGCGGGGAAGTCGGGCGTCGCGGCGGCCAATTTCCTCGCCGCGCGCGGGCAGCGGGTCGTGCTGAACGACTCGAGCGCCGAGCCGTCGCTGCCGGGGGAGCTCGACCAGCGGGTGGAACGTGCGTTCGGACGCGAGGACGCGGCGCTGCTGGACGGCGTCGTCGAGATCATCCTCAGTCCCGGCGTGCCGCTGACGATTCCGCTGCTGCGGCGTGCGGCGGAGCGGGTCATCCCGATCGCCGGCGAGATCGAGCTCGCGTTCCGGAATCTCAAGGGGACCGTCGTCGCCATCACCGGCTCGAACGGCAAGTCGACGACGACGGCGCTGATCGGCGAGATCCTGCGCGTCGCGGGACGGCAGCCGATCGTCGCCGGGAACATCGGCGAGCCGCTCATCGCGGCAATCGACCCGGAGAAGGCGCGCACGTACGTCGTCGAGCTGTCGTCGTTCCAGCTCGAGAGCGTCGACACGTTCCGCGCGAACGTGGCGCTGCTGCTCAACATCACGCCCGACCACATGGACCGCTACCCCCACTTCGACGCCTACGCGGCGGCGAAGTACCGGATCTTCCGCAACCAGGAGTCGGGCGACACCGCGATCGTGAACGCCGGCGACCGCCGCGAGGCGCCGCGCGAGGCGAGGGCGCGCGTCTGGCGCTTCTCCGGCGCAGGCCGCGTCGAAACGGGCGCCTGGGCGGAAGGCGATGAGCTGGTCGTGAACGTCGGCGGCGACGAGCGGCGGATCCCGCGTGCGTCGCTCAAGCTGCAGGGGCAGGCGAACGTGGAGAACGCGCTCGCGGCCTGGCTGGCGGCGCGCGCCCTCGGCGTCGACGACATGGACGTGCAGATCGCATTCGGCACGTTCGCCGGACTGCCGCACCGGATGGTGCTCGTGCGCGAGCTCGACGGCGTGCGCTGGATCAACGACTCGAAGGGCACGAACGTCGACGCCTCACTGAAAGCGCTCGAAGGCTTCGACGACGGCAGCGTGATCCTGATCCTCGGCGGCAAGGACAAGGCCGGCGAGTTCGAGCGGATGCGCGACCTCGTGCAGGCGAAGGCGCGCAAGGTCCTCACCATCGGCATGGCCGCCGACCGCATCGGCGAGGCGCTGCACGGCTCCGCCGACGTCGTCCCCGCGGGGGACATGCAGCACGCCGTGGAGTGGGCGCGCGAAAACGCGAAAGCGGGGGAGACGGTGCTCCTCTCGCCAGCCTGCGCGAGCTTCGACCAGTACCGCAACTTCATGCATCGAGGGGAGCACTTCGAGGAACTGGTGAAGAGGTTATGAGTTGCTGGTTGCTGGTTGCCTGTGATGGCGCGTCAGCCGGAACTTCACGAGCAACCAGCAACCAGTAACCAGCAACGAACAATGAGCAGAAAACTCACATACGACACCTGGCTCTTCGGCACCGCGACGATCATCGTGGTGGTCGGCCTCGTCATGATCTACAGCGCCTCGGCGATGATCGCGACGCAGCGCTTCGGGCACGGGCCCTACTACTTCCTCACGCGGCAGCTCGCGTTCCTCGTCGCCGGCGCGGTGGCGATGCTCGTCCTGATGCACGTGAATCCGGCCGTGCTGCAGAACAAGCGCGTCGTCTACGGCTCGCTCGGCGTGGTGGCGCTCCTGCTGATCGTGGCGCTCTTCCAGTCGCCGATCAACGGTACGCATCGCTGGATTCAGTTGCCGTGGTTCCAGTTGCAGCCGAGCGAATTCGCGAAGCCGGCCATCATTCTTTTCATCGCCTCGTTCCTTGCGCGGCGCGAGGAGCGGGTGAACGACCTCACCACGACGCTCCTCCCGCTCGGCTTCATCCTGGCGATGATCGCCGGGCTGGTGCTCCTCGGCCGCGACTTCGGCACCGCCACCTGCCTCATTCTCATCGCCTGCGGCATGGTCTACGCGGCCGGCATCCGGCTCGGCTACGTCGCCGCGATCGCCTGCGCGCTCGTGCCGCTCGGCGGCTACTTCGCGCTGAGCGCTGCCTACCGGCGCGAGCGGCTGCTCACGTTCCTCAACCCCGAGGCCGATCCGCTGGGGAAGGGTTTCCAGGCGATGCAGTCGCTGATCGCGCTCGGGACCGGCGGGTTGGAGGGGCTGGGGATCGGCAACGGACGGCAGAAGCTCTTCTTCCTGCCGGAGCCGCACACCGACTTCATCTTCTCGATCGTCGGCGAGGAGCTCGGATTCGTCGGCGCGGTGCTGCTCCTCGGCGCGTTCGCGGTGCTGGCGTGGCGTGGCTTCCGCGTCGCGCGGTACAGCCAGGACCGGTTCGCGTTCTACGCGGCGCTCGGCTGCACGCTGATGCTGGTGGTGCAGGCGCTGATCAACATCAGCGTCACGGTCTGTCTCCTGCCGACGAAGGGATTGCCGCTGCCTCTGGTGAGCTACGGCGGCTCGTCGCTCCTGGCGAGCCTCATGGCGGTTGGGCTGTTATTGAACTTCTCACAGCAGTCCGGTTGAACGTTGAACGTGAACTAAGGGGTGGGCGTGATGGGCGTGAAAACAAGTAGCGAGTTGCGAGTTACGGGTTGCCCGGGCTTTGTCGCCCGGACGATACGGCCCGCGGAACGCGCAACACGCAACGCGCAACGGGGGCCGCGATGAGCACCCTCATGATCGCCGGCGGCGGGACGGGGGGACACATCTACCCGGCCATCGCCATCGCGCGTGAGTACGTGGCGCACGATGCGTCGCGGAAGGTCATCTTCGTCGGCACCGAGCGGGGGCTCGAGAAGACGATCGTCCCGAAGGCCGGCTTCCCGCTGGAGTTCATCAACGTCGGCGGCCTGAAAGGAAAGGGCGGCCTCGATCTGATCCGTAACGTGGCGCGGCTGCCGCTCGGCTTCATCGACGCCTGGCGCGCGGTCGGCCGGCACAAGCCCTCCGTGGTCCTCGGCGTCGGCGGCTACTCGTCGGGACCGGTGCTCGTGGCCGCGATGCTCCGCGGCGTGCCGACGATCATCCACGAGGCGAACGCCTTCCCAGGCCTCGCCAACCGCGTGGTGGCGAGATGGGTGACGGCCGTGGCGGTGGCGTTCGACGAGGCGCTCCCGCGCATGAAGCGTCCCGACGGCGTCGTGACCGGAAACCCGATTCGCGCCGAGTTCTTCGCCGCGCAGAAGCCCGCGGCGACGGGCAACAAGCGCCGCCTGCTCATCTTCGGCGGCTCGCAGGGCTCCCGCGTCCTCAACGACGCCATGACCGGCGCACTGCTCTTCCTGGCGCGCCACAAGGACACGCTGGAGATCGTCCACCAGACCGGGCCGAAAGAGCTGGAGAAGGTCCGCACCGCGTACGACCAGTCGGCGTTCACGAACGCGCGCGTCGTGCCCTACCTCGACCCGATGGTCGACGAGATCGCGGCGGCGGACGTGGTGGTCTCGCGCGCCGGCGCGATGACGATCGGCGAGCTTTCGGCGGTCGGGCGCGCGGCGATCCTGGTCCCCTTCGCGGCCGCGACGAACAATCACCAGGAGCTGAACGCCCGCGTCGTCGAGCGCGCGGGCGGCGGCGTGGTGATTACCGAGGCGGAGCTGACGCCGGAGCGGCTGGCGGCGGCGATCGGCGAGATCGTCGCGAATCCGGAGCGCGCCGCGCGCATGGGAACGGCCTCGAAAACCCTCGCCACGCCCGAAGCCACCAAAACCATCGTCGATTTGATCGAAAGAATTCAGAGAAACTAATTGCGTCCAACGCTTTGCAAACTTAAAATTCCTAATTAAGTCGCCACGACCGTAATGAATTTTGATGAAATAAAAACCATCCATTTCGTCGGCATCGGCGGGATCGGAATGAGTGCCATGGCGGAGATCCTCGCGGTCGAGGGCGTCACCGTCTCCGGTTGCGACCTCAAACGGTCGGCCGCCACGGACCTCCTCCGCTCCCGCGGCATCGACGTCACCTTCGGCCACGACGCCTCCCACGTCGCCGGCAACGACCTCGTGGTGATCACGCCCGCGCTGCGCGGCGAGCATCCGGAAGTCGAGGCCGCGCGCATCCAGGGCGTCCGGATCATGAAGCGCTCGGAGGTCCTCGGCGCGATCGTGAACCGCAAGCGCTCCATCGGCGTCGCCGGCACGCACGGCAAGACCACCACTTCCGCGATGATCTCGGTGGTCCTCGAGCACGCCGGCTTCGACCCGACGGTCGTCGTCGGCGGGATGGTGCGCAACCTCGGCACGAACGCCAAGCGGGGCGCGGGCGACTACATGGTCGTCGAGGCCGACGAGTACGACCGCACGTTCCACCACCTCCACCCGGAGATCGGCGTGGTGACGAACATCGAGGCCGATCATCTCGAGTACTACAAGTCCTTCGAGGCGATCGTGGAGGCCTTCCGCATCTACGCCGGCGGCATCAAGCGGGGCGGGGTGCTGATCGGCTGCTGCGACGACGAGGACGTGGCGCGCCTGCTCCGCCACGCCGAGCAGCGGCGTGTCGGCTACGGGCTCTCGGAGCACGCCGACGTCCGCGCGGTGAACCTGCGGTTCTCCGACCGCGGCTCGACGTTCGAGGTGCCGCGCGTCGGCACCTTCAAGCTGTTCGTCCCGGGCGAGCACAACGTGCGCAACGCGCTCGCGGCGATCGCGGTCGGGCGCGAGCTCGGGATCGACGGCTCGACCATGGCCGCGGGTCTGGCCGGGTTCCTCGGCGTCGACCGCCGCTTCCAGATCCTCGGCGACTACCACGGCGCGATCATCGTCGACGACTACGCGCACCATCCGACCGAGGTGCGGGCCACGCTCGAGGCGGCGCGGGGCGGCTATCCCGACCGGCGCCTGGTGGCGCTGTTCCAGCCGCACCTCTACTCCCGCACGCGCGACTTCGCGCAGGAGTTCGGCGAGGCGCTGAGCATCGCCGACGTGCCGATCGTCTCGCCGATCTACGCGGCGCGCGAGCATCCCGTCGAAGGCGTCTCGGCGCGCATCATCGCCGAGGCGGTGAGCGCGGTGGAGTTCCTCGACCGGAGCAACTCCGAGATCGTCAACGAGCTGCGGCGGCGCCTCAAGCCGAACGACATCTTCATCGCCATGGGCGCCGGCGACGTGCACGAGATTGCCGAGCAGTTGGTGCGACGGGAGGACGGGTGAGCTTCGATACCACCGCCTCGCGGTTCCTCCGCCCGGCGGACGTCGCGCGCCTGCGCCGCAACCAGCGGCGGATCCAGGTGCAGCGGCTGCTCGTCATCCTGCGCACGGCGGGGGTGGCGTTGCTGCTGGTGGCGGGAGCGGTCTGGGCGTGGCGGCACACGCAGTCCGACGAGCGCTTCGCCGTCCGCAGCATCGAGGTCGACGGCGCGAAGCACACGCCGCGTGCGACGCTCGACGCCGTCACCCGCCACTACGTGGGGCTGAACCTCTTCCAGATCGACATCGCCCGCGTGCAGAAGGACCTCGGCGGTGTCGGCTGGGTGCGCCGCATCGACATCGAGAAGAAGCTGCCCGACACGCTGCGCATCAAGATCACGGAGCGGACGCCGGTGGCGCTGGTGCGCAGCGGCGAGACGTTCGCGTACGTCGACGAGGAGGGGACCGCGTTCGCGGAGCTCTCTCCGAGCGTCGGTGACGACGACCTCCCGGTGATCACCGAGGCGCAGGGGGCGGAGCTGGCGCGCACGGTGGCGCTGCTGCGCGAGCTGCGGTCGAAGGACCGCGAGCTCTACACGCGCGTCTCCGAGGTGTGGCCGATCGCGCCGCGCGGCTTCGCGCTGTACGACCGCGCCCTCGGCGCGATCGTCTACGCCAACGCCGACGACCTCGCCTCCAAGTGGCGGAACCTCTACGGCGTCCTCGCCGCCGAGAACAACCCGAAGATCGAATACGCGGACCTCCGGTTCGCGGATCGAGTGATCGTGAAAGAGCTGGAGACAACGCATGGCGCGAACTGAAGACAAGTACGTCGTCGCACTCGACATCGGCACCTCGAAGGTGTGCGCGCTGGTCGGCGAGGTCAGCGACCGCGGCCTCCTCGAGATCATCGGCAAGGGCACCTCGCCGATGAAGGGGACGCGCCGTGGCAACATCATCAACCTCGACCAGGCCATCGAGGCGGTGAAGAAGGCCGTCGACGAGGCGGAGGTGATGGCGGGACTGCAGATCGACGCGGTGTACGCCGGCGTGTCGGGCGATCACATCCGCTCGGTGAACTCGCGCGGCGTGGTCTCGGTGATGGGCAAGCACAAGGAGATCGGCCGGGAGGACATCGACCGCGTCATCGAGGCCTCGAAGTCGATCAACGTGCCGGCCGAGCTCGAGGTGCTGCACGTCATCCCGCGCGAGTTCGTGGTCGACGGCCAAGACGGCATCCACGACCCGATCGGCATGACCGCGACGCGCCTCGAGGCGAACGTGCACATCGTCACCGGCGCGCGCACGCACGACCAGAACATCCTCACCTGCGTGAACAAGGCCGGCATCGCCGTGCAGGAGCTCGTGCTCGAGCAGCTCGCCGCCGCCGAGGCGGTGCTGACGCAGGACGAGCGGGAGATGGGCGTGCTGCTGATGGACATCGGCGGCGGCACCACCGACTACGCCGTCTTCCTCGAAGGGAACGTCGTGCACACAAACGTGCTGCCGGTCGGCGCGGGCCACTTCACCAGCGACATCTCGGTCGTGCTGCGCACGCCGATGGAAGACGCGGAGCGGATCAAGAAGCGCTACGGCTGCGCGCTCGCGTCGCTGGTCACGAGCGACGACCCGATCGAGGTGCCGACGGTCGGAGGACGGGCGCCGAAGATCCTGTCGCGGCACGAGCTGACGGGGATCCTCGAGCCGCGCGCCGCCGAGATCGCGAAGCTGGTGTACCGCGACCTGGAAAAGGTCGGCCTCGACAAGGAGATCCGCAGCGGCGTCGTGCTGGTGGGCGGCGGCGCGGAGATGGACGGGCTCGTGGAGCTCGTCGAGCAGGTGTTCGACCAGTCGGCGCGCAAGGGAGTGCCGCGCGGGTTCGGCGGGCTCGCCGACACGGTGAGCGGTCCGGAGTACGCGGCGGCGGCGGGGCTGCTGTTGTGGGGCCTGCGCAATCAGACGAAGGTGCAGTCGAAGCGTCCGCGCAGAGGGCTCGGCAAAGTCGCGGACTCGGTCAAGTCGTGGTTCGCGTGGTCGTAAAAAGTATTCCAACGCAACACGAAAATTGTTAATATTCCGGGAGACGGTTAATGATCACATTTGACGAACGACCTGCCGATGGCGCGCTGGGAGTTACGCTCAACGAGGAGCTTCACCTCGGCGCGAAGATCAAGGTCATTGGGGTTGGTGGGGGTGGTGGGAACGCCGTCAACCGGATGATCCAGGCTGGAATCAAGGGCGTCGAGTTCCTCGTCGCCAACACCGATATCCAGGCCATGCGCGCGTCGCTCGCGCCGGTCAAGCTGCAGATCGGCGGCAAGCTCACCAAGGGGCTCGGCGCGGGAGCGAATCCCGACGTCGGCAAGCAGGCCGCGCTCGAAGACACCGACCGGATCCTGGAGGCGCTCAGCGGCGCCGACATGATCTTCATCACCACCGGCATGGGCGGCGGCACCGGCACCGGAGCGGCGCCGATCATCGCCTCGCTCGCCGCGGAGCTGGGCGCGCTCACGGTCGCCGTCGTGACCAAGCCGTTCGGCTTCGAGGGCAAGCGGCGCCGCGTGCAGGCCGAGCATGGCATCCGCGCGCTGCGCGACACCGTCGACACGCTCATCACCATCCCGAACGAGCGCCTTCTGAACTTCGTCGAGCGGGGCACCTCGCTCAACGACGCCTTCAAGATCGCCGACGACATCCTGCGCCAGGCGGTGCAGGGCATCTCCGACCTCATCACCGTCCCGGGCGAGATCAACCTCGACTTCGCCGATGTGAAGACGATCATGCACGGCATGGGCATGGCGCTCATGGGCACGGGCGTCTCGACCGGCGAGCATCGCGCCGTCGAGGCGGCGCAGCGCGCGATCTCCTCGCCTCTCCTCGAGGAGGCGTCGATCGAAGGCGCCAAGGGCGTGCTGATCAACGTGACCGGCGGCCACGACATGACCCTCTTCGAGGTCCACGAGGCGGCGTCGATCATCCAGGAGGCGGCGGACGAGGAAGCGAACATCATCTTCGGCACGGTCATCGACCCGAAGATGAAGGACGAGATCAAGGTGACGGTCATCGCCACCGGGTTCGACGCCGCGACCAAGGGGCTGCTGAATTCGCGCGGCGAGGCGCTGTCGGCGACGAACGGTACGCGCGGACACGTGCAGCCGGCCGCGCCGCAGACGCCGTACCGGCCGTTCGCGCCGAAGGAGATCGCCGCGCAGCACGACGCCGACCCAGCGCCGCCGCAGCCGCAGATCGGCGCGGAGGGGGAGATCTACGATCCGCCCTTTTTTCGTAAGGGATTCACCCGCGCCGACGGCTCCGGAGGCTTCGGGCCGATGGCGTCGAGCGATTTCGGCAGTGACCTCGATATTCCGACGGTGATTCGCAATTTGAGCGACTGAGGAGTCGCTCGCCGGCGCGCCCCTCAGCGCGCCACACGCGATCCTGGGGAGAGGGCCCCGGGATCACCTGCTCCACGATGGGGGGCGCGGTTCTTCCGGCCGCGCCCCCCATCACTTTCTGGAGCGGTTACTGCTGGTTCTGCAGCTCGTCGACCTTCTTGGTGAGATCCTCGATCTGCTTCTGCTGCTCCTGGACGACCTTGGTCAGCGTGGCCACGACGTCCATCGGGCTGATGTACTTGCGGTTGCTGCTGGTCTGGGCCACGAGCTCCGGCACGTCCTCGGCGATGAAGCCGACGTACTCCTCGTTCGGCTCGGCCTTGTAGTGGTACTTGACCGGCTTGAGGTTGGCCAGCGCTTCCATGGCCGCGTCACCGTCGAGCTCCACGATGTCCTGCTTGAAGGAGCGGCTGGAGCCGTTGGTCCAGGTGCCGCCGGCAGTCACGTGCGCGCCGTTGCCGCCCGCGCCCGTGCCGCTGTCGCCGACCTGCAGCGGGAAGGCGACGGAGGTGGTGCCGATGCCGACGTTGCCGCCGCCGCGGTTGATGGACATCGGGGCGGTGGAACCGTTGGTGTAGAGCGCCGAGACGTCGCCCAGGCTCGGGCGGACCCGCACGACCATGTTGGTGGTGTTCTGCGTCATCGCGGTGGTGTCGGCGATCCAGAGCTGGCGATTGCCGGTGCGGTTCAGGCCGAGGAGCAGCGCGACGCCGTCGGTGGACGTGTTCGAGGCCTGGAAGAACTCCTGACCGGTGAGCGCCAGGCGGGCTTTGAGCTGCGTCGAGTCGTTCAGGTCGACCTTCGTCAGGGCGTTCGGGCTGGCCGTGCCGAAGCCGACGTCACCGTCGGCGCCGATGTCGATCGAGCTGGTCGGGGCGCCCGGACGGATGCGGAACGAGAGGCGCGAGCCGCCCGTGAGGTCGCGGATGAAGAAGTTCGCCTCGTTGCCGCCGACGTCCCACGTCTGCGCGGTGAAGCCGCCGGCGTTGGTCTGCTCGAGACGGATGGCCGGAGTGTCGGTGGTGGTCAGGTGCACGTCGAGAAGCGGCGCCGCCTGCTGCAAGCCGATGTTGCCGGTGCTGTCGACGTAGAGGGAGTTGGCCGGGGCGGCGGCCTCGATGGTCATCGGGTTGCGCGCTGCCGTGCTGTCCTCGATCGCGAACATGTTCGCGCTGCCGCTGTCGGAGCCGTTCGCGATGATGCGCCAGTCGTTGTTGGGGTAGCCGGCCGAGGTCGAGGTGTCGTCGAAATTGATGCGGAGGTTGTTCTCCTTGAGGCGGAGAGTGTCGAAGCCGAACGACTCCCCGTCGACGCAGTCGAAGCCGGTGCAGGTGCTCGACTGGACGATCAGGTCATCGGGGATGACCTGGTCGAGCGCCGTGACCGTTCCCTTCGTGGGAAGGGCGTATCCCTCGGTGCCGACCTTGAACTTCGACATCGAGACCTGGTCGTTCGCCCCCGGCTCGGACGTCTGGCCGGGCGCGACGATGCTGTTGTTGATGATGGTGATCACGCCCGAGAGGGTCTGCGCGGCGCCGAGGCCGTTCTCCTTCATGATCTTGCGCGCCGCCGCCTCGTCGTTCTGCTCGCGCGCCTCGGCGAGCTGCTTCTTCACCGAGGAGGAGACGGTCGGCGTGACGGTGAGCTGGTAGGTGTACTGGCCGTCGGTGACGATCCCGCCGAGATCCGCGAGGCGGAACGACGGCGTCTTGCCGGCCTTGAAGTCCTTGACGAGTGCGACGCCGTCGGCGTCGAGAATCGTCAGGCGTACGGACTCGTAGTTGCTGACGTCGAGGTCCCACTCGATCGATGCCCCGCCTCCGCGGGCCTTGCCGATGTTCTTTGCGAACGCCGAGAGCGGGATGGTGAGTGCGAAGACGACGATGACGAGTTTGGAGAGAAACGACTTCCTGACCATGACTTCCTCCTCCTGAAATGGCGGACCGGAAGCGGCGGCATGTCTGACGCATGCGCCGAGTCGCGGGTTACGCCGTCGACCGGGGTTTTTGGATGATGGTGGTTAGACGCGGATAGGGCACTATACGTTTACGTCGACAGGCCGTCCACGTAAAAAAGGAAGGTCACCGGGATGTCAGTTTTTTACTCCCACTCGATCGTGCCGGGTGGTTTCGAGGTGACGTCGTAGACCACGCGGTTGATGCCGCGCACCTCGTTCACGATCCGCCGCGCCATCCGGTCGAGGACGTCGTGCGGCATCCGGTACCAGTCGGCGGTCATGAAGTCGCTGGTGCTCACGGCGCGGATGGCGCAGACGTTTTCGTAGGTCCGCTCGTCGCCCATCACGCCGACGCTCCTGACCGGCAGGAGCACCGCAAATGCCTGTGCGATCTCACGATAGAGGCCGGCGTTGCGGATCTCCTCGATCACGATCTCATCGGCGTTCTGCAGGACCTCGACGCGCGCGGCGTTCACTTCGCCGAGGATGCGCACCGCCAGACCGGGGCCGGGGAAGGGATGGCGCCAGACGAACTCCGGCTCGAGTCCCAGCTCGATGCCGAGCTGGCGCACCTCGTCCTTGAACAGCTCCCGCACCGGCTCGATCAGCTTCAGCCCCATCTTCTCCGGAAGCCCGCCGACGTTGTGGTGGGTCTTGATCACCGCGGATGGTCCTTTAATGGACACCGACTCGATGACGTCGGGGTAGAGCGTGCCCTGAACGAGGAACTCGACGTTCGGGATGCGCTTCGCCTCTTCCTCGAAGACGACGATGAATTCGTTCCCGATCCGCTTCCGCTTCACCTCGGGGTCTTCGATCCCGGCCAGCTTGTCGTAGAACCGCTGGCGGCCGTCGACCTGCACGAAGTGGAGCCCGAGGCGGTCGCTGAGGCGCGAGCCGACCTGCACCGCCTCGTTCTTCCGCAGCACGCCGTTGTCGACGAAGATCGCCGTGAGCTGGTGGCCGATCGCCTCCGCCACGAGGAGCGCGGCCACCGTCGAGTCGACGCCGCCGCTGACCGCGGCGATGACGTTCCGGTCGCCGACCTGCTCCCGGATCTCTTCGACCTTCCGGCGGCGGTAGTCGCCGAGGTCCCAGGTGGGCTGGCAGCCGGCCACGTCGAAGAGGAAGTTCTTGAGGATCTGCCCCCCCGCCTCGGTGTGCGTGACCTCGGGATGGAACTGGATCCCGTAGCAGCGCCGCTCGACGTTCTCGAAGGCGGCCAGGGGGGCGCTCGGCGAGGAGGCGGTGGTGACGAAGCCGGGAGGGCCGGCGAGAATCCGGTCGCCGTGGCTGGCCCAGACGCGCTGGTGGGAGGGGGTGTCCTTGAAGAGGAGCGACTGGCTGCCGGTGACCTCGATCTCCGCGCGGCCGTACTCCCGCTCCGCCGCCGCCTCGACGCGGCCGTCCAGGAGGTAGGCGGTGAGCTGCATGCCGTAACAGATGCCGAGGATCGGCACGCCGAGCTCGAAGACCTCGCGGGAGCAGTAGGGCGCCGCCTCGGAGTACACCGACTGCGGCCCGCCGGAGAAGATGATCGCCGCCGGCTGCAGCTCGCGGATCTTCTCGATCGGGTAGTCGAACGGATGGACGACGGAGTAGACGCGGTTCTCGCGTATCCGGCGGGCGATGAGTTGTGTGTACTGGGAGCCGAAATCGAGGACGAGGACGGTCTGCGCGGCGATCACGCCGGGCATTCTAGTCGAGCCGGTTCCTCGGGGTTCCTCGGGTTCCTCGGCGTTCCTCGGGGTTGGCGCGTATACCTGATGCCCTCCGAGGAACCCGAGGAACCCGAGGAACTCCGAGGAACTCCGAGGAACCGCCTACAGCAGATTCCGCAGTTCCTTCCCCGGCTTGAACCGGATCGTATTGCCGGGCGGGATCTTCACTTCGACCCCGGTTTTCGGGTTGCGGCCGATGCCCTTCTTCCGCTGCTTGACCTGGAAGACGCCGAAGCCGCGAAGCTCGATCCGCTGGCCGCGCGCGAGCGCGCTGCGGAGCCCTTCGATCACGGTATCGACGGCCTGCGCCGCCTTCACCCGTGAAATTTCCGAGGTCTCAGCGACTTTGTTGACGATGTCCGCCTTGATCATCGATTTCCTCCGAAGGCGCTGATTATACGATGGTTGCACACCGGATCGATCTCTGGCTGAAGCTGGTCTGCCTCTTCAAGCACCGCGGCGACGCGACCGAGGCCTGCAAGGGCGGTCACGTCAGGCTCAACGGCGTCCGCGTCAAGCCGGCCGCGCCGGTGAAGGAAGGCGACCTGGTCGAGCTCTTCGCGGGCGAGCGTTACCGCCGCGTCGTGGTGAAGGACCTCCCCACCGGCAACATCTCCAAGGAAGTCGCCCGCACGATGTACCTGGACGACACGCCGGTGCGCGAGAAGATCGCCATGCCTTCCATGGAGCGCGAGCGCGGCGCCGGCCGCCCCACGAAGCGCGACCGGCGCGAGATCGAGAAGATCCGGCGCTGACGTCACGGGTAACGCGAATCTCCGCAGGCCGGCGTGGTCTCGAACGCGGGAACCAGAGCCCGCTTGCCGCCTCCGAGCGCCGCCGCTCCGAGCGCCGCCGCCATGCCGGCTAACGTCCCGGCGATCTCGACCGGCGTGGCGCAGACCAGGTTGTCCGGCTGCATGCCGGGCGTGACCTTCCGGATCGTCTGCGGGATCCCGCCTCGGGCGGTGAGGTAGTGGAAGAGGTAGTCGAACGCGCCCTTCTGCTCATCGAGCTGGCCCGCGTCGGCCAGCTCGAGATTCTTCACCCACAGCGTGACCTCGTCAATTCGCGTATCGCTGAGGAGCTGGAGCCGGTGCGACCGGACCGGACCGCCCGACGACGCCAGCGGCGTGACCAGGAGCTCGGGGATGCCGTCCGTCCTCATCTCCACCCTCGTCTGCGAGGCGCCGCCCGAGACCGTGTACGACGACACCCGGCCGCCGTACACGTCGAAGTAGCAGGCCGCCCGTCCGTTCAGAACGACGTCAGTGGAAAACGTGTAGTCCGGCACGAATTCGGTGAGGCTGCGCGTGAGTTCCTCGCCGGCGTACTCGAGCTTCTGGTCCACCGCATTCACCACCTGCAGGCGGATGGGCGCGAGGATGTCGCCGTTCCTCACCGCCGGTCCACCGGTGCCGGTCAGCGACGGGACGTGAATCTCCGGACCGCCGAGGAGCTCGAGCTGTGCGTAGTGCGGCATGAGGTAATAGAGCACCTGACCCTGGTCCGGGGCGGGCGCCTTCTCCACGTTGAGCAGGCCGGTGACGAAGTTGGTCGCATCCGGCAGGACCACGCGATGGGGTACGCCGGCGGCCACCCCGTGCCGGAAGTGCGTGCAGATCCCCGCGAAATTGATGGTCAGCTTCATGACGTCACCTTTCCTTTCTTCTCGTCGATGCGGCTGGTCAGGAGTGCGAACGAGCGCCAGGCGTACGATCCGCTGTCCGATTTCTGGCGGCTGATGGCGTCGAGCTGCGCGGCCCGAAGGGCTTCGCCCGCGCCGCGGCCGGCGACGAGATGGCGGTGCAGATCGCGAACGAACGTGCGCGCGTCCCGGTCGCCCACCGGCGCGAGGGTACCGATCACGCGCGCCACGCCGGCCGCCGCGAACGCGCCGCCGAGGCTGAGCGCGCGCGTTTCGGCGGAGGCGGGTGGGCGGAGCGTCTCGCATGCCGCCAGCACGAGCAGTGGCGCGCGCGGCAACGGCCGGGCGGCGATGGTATTGGCGGATGCGCGCTGCAGCCCCACTCCATCCGGCCCGGCCAGGAGCAGTGCGAACTCGCCGCCGGTCGGCTGCCGCTCGGTGTGGCCGGCGACATGGACCACGTCCGCGTCTGCCAGCGCCTTTCGCAGCGCGGACAGCGTCGCCTCCCCGGCGGCGATGCCCATCGTCCGCGGGTAGAGCGCGCCGATCTCCGCGAGCTCCTCGCGCGCCTGCGGCAGCGCCGCCGTTCCGGCCGTCTCACCCGCGGGAAGGCTCATCGTCACCAGCGACGTGCCGGCGCGTCCACCGTCACGCTGCAGCGACCGCGACGTGGCGGCGATGGCGACCGAGACGCGCTCCACGAGATGCGCCCCGGAGCGCGCGTCGAACAGCGCGGCGAAGGGCACGTTCTCGAGGCGCGGATCGGGCACGACGATCACGTGCTGCACGCGCGCGAGCAGCGCCTCGACGGGGCGAACCAGCTCGTCGTACAGAGCCGACGAGGCCGCGGTGCCCTGCTCGGTGAGACTGGCCTCGGCGAGAGCCGTCAGTCTGGCGGCATCCGCCGGCCGCCGCGCCGTCTGCATGTCGTTTTCGGCGATCGCGAAGACGACCAGCTCCCCGGGAAGGAGCGCGATCTCCAGCACCGCCGTTTCGCTGCCGGCCAGCCGTTGTTGCAGCTCGCCGAGAGTCACCTCCGCGCCGCGCGCCCGTTCCGCCGCCGCGAACGCCGCCGCCTCGTCCCCGTGGTGGAGCGCGAGCCGGATGGCCTCGCCGAACAGGGCCCGGTCGGCGTCGAGAATGCCCGTGCCGGCCGCCGCGGTGCGTGTGCGATGCCGCTCCACGATCAGCATGCCGTCCTCGATGTCGCGCGCGGCCGCGGTGCCGTCGCCGGTTCGCGTGGCGCAGCGGGCCCGGAGCAGGAGCGGCTCCGGAAGCATGAACGGCAGGCCGGCGCGGCGATAGAAATCGATCGCGCGCGTGAGCGGCGCGATGGCGCCGGACGGATCCGATGCCGCCGTCGCGGCGCCGATGGCCACGTCGGAATCGGCCAGCCGCCGCGCGCGCACCGAAGCGTCGTCGATGGTCCGGGCCAGCGCCGCGGCACGTTGCGCGGTGCGAAGCGCATCCGAGCTGCTGCCGCTCTCCGCCTCGAGCATCGACTGGAACCGCAGCGCATCGAGGACGAGCACGAGCTGCTCCGCGTCGCCGGCCACCGGTTGCGGGATGCGCGCGAGCGCCAGCGCCGCGTCTCTGCGGCCGGCCACCAATTCGGCGCGCATCGCGCCGCCCAGCGCCGCCGCCAGCAGCGCGGGATCGCCTTCGGCGCTGAGCGCGCGCAAGGCCTGGATCCGCCAGTGCCACGACTCATCGCCGCGGCCTTCCGCGGCCAGGGCGTAGGCGAGGATGGCCTCGACGAAGGCCTCGCTGGTCCGATCGCGGGATTGGCCGAAACTGCGCGCGCTCTGCGAAAGCACGGCAATGGCGCGAGTCCAGTCGTAGTCGAACAGGTGCGCGCGGCCGAGCTCCCAGCGCACGTGCGCGCCGAGGGCACGGTAGTGCGGCCGCGCATCGACGTCGGCCAGCACCCGTCCGAGCTCCGCCGCCGCGTTCGGCTCGTGCCGCGCCTGGCCGACGCCGGCCATGTAGTAGCGCGCCGCGAGCGCCATCGGCGAGCGGGTCTCGGTGAACAGCTTCGCGGCGCGTCCCAGCTCTTTCAGCGCGTCGCCGAGCTGCTGCCGGCTATACGCAATGCGGCCGGAGCGATAGGCCACGTGCGCGGCCGCGATTCGATCGCGCGCGGGCGGCGCGAGGTCGTCGACCGCACGCACCGCGTCGCGGAGGAGCAGCTCGTTCTGATCCGCCGCCATGGCGGCGCCGATCTCGCGGGAGATGGTCAGCCAGCGGTTCGCCTCCTCCTCCTTTTTCTGCAGCACCGCCTCTCCCCACCGGCCGAGATATTCGGCCTCGGCGAAGGCGCGGGCGCGGGCGGCGTGCTCGGCGAGGAATCCGCCCAACGCCTTCGCATCGCCGCGTGCCGCCGCCTCTTCGAGCAGCGGCCGGACGCGCTCGAACTTCGACGACTGCTTCGACGGGCGCAGCTCCGCGAGGTGCGTGCGCGCTTCCTCGGCCCACTTCGAGGAAGGATCGACCGCCAGATACCGCGACCACGCCTCGCGTGCCGCGTCAGCCAATCCCAGACGCTCGAGGATCAGAGCGCGGTTGAACAGCGCCTCCGGCAGGTCTTCGTCGAGTTGCAGGGCATGGTCGGCGGCGGCCAGCGCCTGCACGTAGAGCGCCGGCCGGCCGAGGCCGGAGGCCGCGGCATAGCGCGCGGCGGCGAGATCGTTCCACGCGCGGGCGGAGGGCGCTTTTGCCGCCGCCCGCTCCAGACGTGCGGTTGCCTCCTCGGCGTTCCGCGTCAGCAGCATGGCCACGCCGGCGTGATGCTGGGCTTCCGCGCTCGGATCGTTTTGCGCGCGCTCGACCACTTCTCCCGCCGCCCCGGTGAGCTTCATGTGCGCCGGATCGCTGGAGTGATTCACCGTCGAGCGATCGGAACCGTGGTACGGCGCCCATCCGAACCCGCCGGTCAGGCGCGGCTCGACGACGCGCGCGGTCCTCGGCGCCGCGTCCACCAGGCGATCGATCGGCGATCGCCGCAACTGGAGCACGGCGGGAACCGACAGCACGATCGCGACGGCCGCCGCGACCGCGCCAAGCCACGGCATCCACCGCCGCGGCCGGACGACGTTCGTGCCTTCCTCCTCCACCGCGAGCATGCCCAGAGCGACATCGTCCATGCAGAGCTGGCATTCATCGAGGTGGGCTACCACCGCGGCACGCTCCGCTTCGCTCGCGCGTCCCTCCGCGAACGCGGCGAGCGTCTCCGGGCTTGGGCAGTTGTTCGGCGCATGCGTCATCGGCCTTCCTCCTGAGCAGACGGATGCATGTCTCCGTTCTTCCGTTGCAGGCCGAAATCGAGGTTCTCATCCGGAGTGCCGATCAGGTCGCCCGCGGCCGACGCGTCCACGCCCGCGGCTTCGAGCCCCGCGCGCAGCCGGGCCAGGAGCGACTCGAGGCGCCGGTACAACGGCCGCTGTTCGAGGCCGAGCGCACGGGCGATGGAGACGACCGACGCATTCCCGCTGAAACGGAGGCGGAGGAGGACCCGGTCCTCGCCCGTGAACGTGGACATGACCAGACGGACGGCGTCGTTCGCGCGCCTGCTCTGCCGCCGGGCATCGAGTGCCTCGACGAGATCCGCGGCCGTGCCTCTGCCGGCGAGCCGCTCCTCGTCCCCATCGACGACCGGGACGACCACCGGCCGCGGTACGCGCGGCGGCAGCGCGGCCGCGAGCGTCTCCAGTTCCTGCACCGTCACTTCCGGATGCTCGCGCCGCACGAGGTCCGCCGCCTCGGCGAACGAACGGCGGTCCCGCACCAGCAGGCGCTCGAACTGCACGGCAACCGCGCCGCGCCGCTGCGCGTCGGCAGACGCATACCACCGCCCCTCGGCGCGGCGCTCGTCGACCAGCAGCCGGCGCGCAACGATGGTCAGATAGGTGGGCATCGAGGAACGCCCCTCGAACTTCCTGAGGATCGCGCAGTCGTCCGCCAGCAGCGCCACCTTCACCGAGGAGCCAAAGTCCTCGGCGTCCGCTCCGGCCAGGCGCGCCTCGCGGCACACGCGCGAGATCGCACGCTCGATCGCTCCGAGGTGCTCCTCCAGGAGGGTGCTCATTGTGTGGTGACCCGCTGCATCGTCGCACATCGCGATGTTTTTATGTGCATCGATGGAAAAAACGCCCACGCCCCCCGTCCCTCATAGCAAGGAGAAACACACAGTGCCCTGCGATGCTCGAGCTGCCGATCCGGTCGTAGAGAACGATCCGCCTCCGCCGGGACTCTTGCAGAAGCTCCGGGCCCCGCGCCGACGCGAGGGCTCCCGCCGCCCAATCGCTTCATAAGCCCGCCGCACGAGAGAAAGAAGAAAAGGAGAAAACCATGACTACCACCACGATGATCGATTCACCGCCGGTATTCACCCAGTCCGCGAGCCCGGTCCCTTCGTTGCTGACGTCCCCGACCCCCGTCCAGCTCAATACGGTAGGTCAGAGCACCACCGATGGTTTCATGCTGGCGACGCTGCAGGAAAACGAGAACGGAGATCGCTCCTTTACCTATGGCTTGAACGACCCGAGCAGCAATCCGAGCACGGTGCGCGCTTGTGCGTCCCAGCACTACTACGTCGATGAGGATCGGTACGTCGTGAACGCGTCATTCCTGATGCCGGCGCCGAGCGGTCTGTCATACGTGATCGGGGAGGACACCACATCCGGCTTTCCCTCCGCCACCGCGCAATTCATGGCGCTGAATCTACAAGGGATGCAGGCGTGGCAGGTGGTAGCACTGAACAATCCCACCGTTGCAACGCAGGACGGATTCGTCGTCGCGTGGGTCGACGGAAGCGGGGACGACGGCTCGCGCGGCTCCATCACGGGAGCTCAGATACTCGGCGTTGGACCGTCGATCGTCGCCGGCTCCTCACAGCACCTGTACGCGGACGGGGATGTCTTCGTGCCCTGCAACAGCTTCATGATGCCGGTCTGCAACGGCACGACGTATCAAATCAACACCACCATCACGTCCGACAACCCGGTATTCGGGGCCGCGTTCGTGCCGCTCGATCCGTCGGTGTTCCAGCTCGGCACTGTCACGGAACGAAATGCCGGCAGCATCTACCAGGCGCAAACGGACGGCTTCCTGGTCGCGTACCTTTCCGCGAACGAAGACGGGGACAGGGCCTCCGTGGACCTCTACAGCAACTCGAACCAGAACCCGGTCAGCTCCGCGCCTCTGGCTTCCACTTCGATTCATCTCTACAGCAACGCGGACATCTACGTACCGTTTAACACCGTGACGATCCCGGTCCAGAGCGGCAACTACTACACGGCCAGTTTCACGCCGACCTCCGGCAATCCCGCCATCGCCTTGTGGTGGGTGCCGATCACGGCGACACCGTAAGCGAGCCCGGGGAACACCGCCGTCCCGGCGGCGTTCCCCTTTTCAACACCTTCACCTTCAACACGAATACGAGCCATCCACGCGCTTCCGTAATCGCTTTACGAAGGCACCCGCCGCCCGGCGGTGAAAGAAAAGAGGTGATGACATGAACACCGTCCGACTTTTCGTCCTGATTGCCGCCTGGCTGCTCATCGCCACCTGTCGCGAGCGCCCGGCGACGACCGGGTCGACCACGGGTGAAACGACCGCGTCCAAGACCACGGGCGCGCCTGCCGCCGAACCGCTGCCCGCTGACGTCCCGCAACTCGCGCCGTGCGGCAACACCAGCCATCCCACCTTGCCCGATCGCTGGCGCGCGTCCGCGCTCATGGAGCCGTTCACCGGCGACCAGCTCGTCGTCGCGGATCTCACTTACGACTCCTCCGTCCCCGCGTACCAGGCGAAGATGTACGGCGTTCAGGGCGGCTCGGCCGACATCCTCGTCACCAGCTCGGAGAACTATCTGATCCACGACGTCAGCGAGAACATCCGCGTCTGCGTCGCCATCGGCGACCACTGGAGCGTTCCGTCCCAGGACTGGCTGAGCGCGCAGGCCGACTGCGTCGGCGAGGCTCCTCTCATCAAGACGGACGTGCAGTGGTGGAAGACGCCCGCCGATCCGACGCCGTCGACGAGCTGGTTCTGGTACGCGACGGATACGCGCATGCCGTGGCGAACGATGTTCGCGTCTCCGACGCAGAGCCCCGCGATCCTCGGCGACTTCGCGATGTCCTTCCTCCCGACGTTCGAAGCCGTCCCGAGCACGAATCTTCCGGAGCTCGTGCAGTTCTGCCAGCAGACCGCGAAGCCGCGCGCCGGCGTGACCCGCGACGTCACCAGGCTCCTCTCCGAGAAACTGGCGCCATATGGAGAAAGCCAGCGCGTGGCGGCGATTCCGAATCTCATCCCGGGCCTGAGCTATGCGGCGTGTGCGTCGACGCCGTTGCCGCAGTGGCCGGAGCAGCTCGAGATGACCAGCTTCATGACACCGGTGAACTTCAAGTACAACCCGTTTCCGACGCAGGCGTACTACCAGGCCGCGGCGCCGGGACTGCGCACACGCATGTACGGGCCGCCCGACTCCGGGGAGTTCGCCCAGGATGCCTTATTGCTCGGGCCCAACGGATACATCATCGACCGGATGCTCGGCACCGCGCCGACCCAATGCCAGGTCAACGTCGTGCCCGGAACGCCGAAGACGATGTGGCCGACCGCCGACCAGTGCACGTGTGGCGCGGTCATCACCAACAACCCGGTCCTGAGTCCCGGCGAGACGACCCAGATCATGACCTGCACGATGATCGCGCCTCGAGTCTTCTGGACCTGGTACACGGCCGAAGGGCGCCCGGTCACGTTCATGGAGACCTCGTCACCCGCCGGTGAAGGCACGGGCCTCGCGCTCGCGGATTACTACGCATGGAACCCAGGCGCCGCGATTCCTCCGGGTACGTTCGATCTCGCGCCGGAGTGCACCGGCACGACGCTCCCGGCGAAGAAGAGTCCACATCCGCCGATGCATCACGGCAGAACGAAGTCCATGGATTCGGGCGGAGACGCACCGCCGCCGCAGTGCTACACCTGCCATATGGGGCCGCCGTCGACGACGGCCACGCCGAAGAAGACGGGCTAGGCTGAGTCGCCGTGGGGTTCGCTATCCGAATCCCACGGCACGCCGCCGCCAACTACTTCGTCACCGGCTGCCAGACGTCGGTGGCCACGACCGGGTTCTGCCCCACGCTCCGTTTCTTCGAGAGATACGTGTTCCCCATGTAGCGGATCGTCGCACCGGCGGCGTACGTCTTCCCGGCGTCGAACGCATCCGCGGTCACGAAGGGGGACCAGCTCGCCGCTGCCGTCGCCGGGCTCTGGCCTCGAGCTGTTTTCCTGGCGGTGTAGGCGGAACCGTTGAAGAAGACGCGGTCGCCCTTCTTGTAGGTTCTGGAACCGTCGTATGCAGGCGCCGTGTACAGCTTCTTCCAGAGCGAGGGGCTGGCCGTGGGAGAGAGGTCGTCCACGCTGAGGACCGGATCCTGGACCGCACGGTAAACGGCGCCGGCGAACCAGATCTCGTCGCCGCCGCAGTAATAGTCGTGAGCCGACCATTCTTCCACGACCTCGAGCTGCTTGAACGCGGAACGGCTCGCGCCCGGCTCGGCGGTGGCCGGCGCGGCGGATGACTGGGCGAGCCAGAGGTTCCCTTCGTGCTGGACGACCGTGCCTGCCGGATAGCTCGTGTTCGGCTGCCACTCGTCGAAGTCATCCCACATGCGAGCCGTTTCCGTCGCGGCAAGCAGGAGGGAAATGCTGTCGGTTCGATCCTGTCCGAGCTGCCAGGCGGTGATGCCGCCCAGCTTCTCGGTCATCGCGAAGCGGGTGAGCTCGCCCGTGGTGCGCATCCCGTTGAGCGCGTACATCCCCACGCGATCCCCGCACGGGGTGGCCTGTGTCGCCGGGACGGACCCCAGGAGCTGGCGGTAGGCAACAGCCGGCCCTCCGTCGTCGGGGATGCCGAAAAAGGCGAGACCGAGCCGCAGCTTGCTCTCGGGCAGGTTCCACGGCGGATTGGTCCAGCCGTCGATGGCGCTGTTTCGGTCGCCGAGGTACGCCATGACCATGAAGTAGTCGACGAACGGAAGGACGTCCGGCGTCAACCGGTCGGAGGCGTCCTCCTTGCCGGAATCGTCATACACGGCGATGCTCAGGAGCCTGCTCCCGATGGCCTCCCGCAGTGCCTTGATGAACAGCGTGTAGTTGCCGAGGGAGGCCGGCTGGGGGAACTCCCAGTCGACGTCGACGCCGTCGAGACCGTTCGTGGCGAGGATCGCGGCCACCTGACCGGCGAACTGCTGCCGGCAGTCTTCGCTGGACGCAATCGACTCGAGACGCTGGTTTGCGGTTGCGTTCCCGCCGCCGCCGATCGCAAACGTCACCGTGATCCTGCGTCCGTTTGCCTCTTGCTGTCTTGCGCTGCGAACGATTTCCTGGACCGCGGGAAACGCCACCTCCGAGTATCCGCGGCAGCCGTCCACCGGATTGAGGAACGCCAGGACCAGCCCGTCGATGCGGTCGTACGGAATGCTCCCGGCGGGGGTGTCGACGTCGGCGTACACGGCGACCTCGAACCCACTGGCCGCCGGCCGGGCGCCGCGCGCCTCCTGCAGCGGCAGAAAGAACAGCAGCACAACGGACGCAAAGGCGGCTCTCATGGTGTCGACGGCGTGCCCACCGTTATACACCCCGGGCTCCGGGGCGTCGCGGCAGAACGCACCGACGGAGTGCCCCTACGTGCACCGGCGGAGCAACCAGCGCTGCCGGCCGTGCCGGCCCGGCCTAGGCGTTCACGAACCTGCGCATGTCCACGTTCGCGATCAGCCCGATGGCCATGAAGAACATCATGGTCGACGAGCCGCCGTACGAGATCAGCGGCAGGGGAATGCCGGTCGTCGGCAGGATCCCGATCTGCATCGATACGTTGATCAGCACGTGGAAGACCACGAATGCGATCAGGCAGATGATCAGGAACGTGCCTCCTCGGTCACGCGCATGCTTGGCGAACGTCAGCGCCTGGAACACTAGATAGAGGTAGAGCCCGAGCACGACGATCACGCCGACGAAGCCCCACTCCTCGCCGAGAACGGCGAAGATGAAGTCGGTGTGGTGTTCCGGGACGAAGCCGAACTTGCCCTGCGTCCCGTGGCGGAAGCCCTTGCCGTGGATGCCGCCGGAGCCGATGGCGATCTTCGCCTGCGTGACCTGGTAACCCGACCCGAGCGGGTCGCGCTCCGGGTTGAGGAAGATCATCACGCGCTCCTTCTGGTACGGCTTGAGGAACATCGTCCAGCCGACCGGTAGCGCGATGAGGACTACGAGGATCATCGCCGCCCAGATGCGGGGGCGGATGCCGCCGAAGAACATCGCCACGGCGATGAGCGGGAAGAACGAGGCCGCGGTGCCGAAGTCGGGCTGGATGATGATCAGCCCCACCGGCACGCCGATGATGGCCATCGCGGTCATGAACGAGCGGAAGTCGAGGTAGGCGCGGTCGTTCGAGTCGAAGAAGCGCGCCAGCATCAGCGCCGTGAAGATCTTCATGAACTCCGACGGCTGGAACTGGAAGCCGCCTATCTTGATCCATGACTTCACGTTGGCGGTGAGCTGCCCCCACAGCAGGAGGTAGATCAGCAGGATGATGCCGATGCCGTAGAGGATCGGCGCCACGTCGAAGAGCACGTGGTAGTCGACCATCAGGATCATCACCACGAGCGCGAGCCCGATGCAGACCCAGATGATCTGGCGCTTGAACGTCCCCAGGTCCGGCTCGTTGAAGAACGTGGCGCTGTAGACGAGCAGGCAGCCGATCATCGCCAGCACGATGGCCGTGCCGAGGAAGTTGAGATCGACTCTCGGGGTGGTACGGTCGCCGAAGATCATCGCGTGGTCGGGAGCGGCAGTTCGCCCTCCCGGATCTGCTCCAGTGTCTCGGGATTGCTGAGGTCGAGGCGGGTGCCGGTGACCTTCTCGCGGAAGCGCGACTCGAACATCAGCTTCGCGAGGGGCGCGGCGTCCGCACCGCCTGCGCCGCCGTGCTCGACGAACACGACCACCACCATCTGCGGGTTGTCGCGCGGCGCGAACGAGGCGAACCAGGCGTGGTCGCGGAACTTGAACGGCAGCGAGGTCGCCTTGATCCAGCCGGAGTAGGCGATGACCTGCACCGAGCCGGTCTTGCCGGAGACGTCGAGGCCCTCGACTTTCGCGTTGCTGCCGGTGCCTCCCATCTCGTTGACGACGCGCCAGAGACCGTTGCGCACCGCCTGCACGGCGTTGGGCGACAGCTCGACCTCGTGAATGACCTTGCTCGGGACGCGGAAGCGCTTGTACGAGCCGTCGCGCTGCACGCGGTCGACGTAGCGGACGACGTGCGGCTGGAAGACCTTACCGCCGTTCGCCACCGCGGCGGTCATGTTCGCCACCTGCAGCGGCGTCACGATGAGCGGCCCCTGTCCGATGGCGACCGAGATCGTCTCGGCGGGGTACCACTTCTTGTCGCCCTTCACCGGGTGCTCGGCGCGCCACTTCGTCGACGGCACGAGGCCGGCGCGCTCGCCGTCGAGGTCGATGTGCGAGATCTCGCCGAACGTCAGCTTGTTCGCGTACTCCTTGATCTTGTCGACCCCAAGGCGCGCGCCGGTCTGGTAGTAGTAGATGTCGCACGACACCTTGAGGGCGCGCTCGACGTCGACCGTCCCGTGCCCTTCCTTCTTCCAGCAGCGGAACCGGCGGCCGAAGAAGACGCCGCTGCCGCCGCAGCCGAACTGCGTGTCGGGACCGACCACGCCGTCCGACAGACCGGCGATCGACATGACGATCTTGAAGACCGAGCCGGGCGAGTAGAGGCCCTGAATGGCGCGGTTGAGCTCGATCTTGAACGGGTTGCTGGTGATCGTCTTCCAGACCTCGGGGGTGAAGCGCTTGGAGTAGACGTTCGGGTTGTAGGCGGGCGAGGAGACCATCGCCAGCACCTCGCCGTTGCGGGGATCGAGCGCGACGGCGGCGCCGACCATCTCGTTCTCCGCGAAGTACTGCTCGGCGCGGCGCTGCAGTTCGAAGTCGAGCGTCAGATAGATGTTGTCGCCCGGGACGGGGACCTGGCGCGCCGGCTGGTATTCGCTCAGGCGGCGGCCGTCGGCGTCGTACTCCCAGAACTCCGCGCCGTCCTTGCCGCGCAGGTACTGGTCGTACATCAGCTCCACGCCCCGCTTGCCGATCAGGTCGCCCTGCTCGAGAGCCTGGTTCTGGGTGAGCTCCTTGTCGCCAACCTCACCGATGAACCCGAGGACGTGCGCGGCCATCGTGCCGTACGGATAGTTCCGGCGCTGCACCGGCACGACGTTGACCTCGGGGAAGGCGATCGACTGCGCCTGGATCTTCGCCACCTGGGCCATGCTCAGGTCCTCGGCGATGACGAACGGCTGCGTCGACGGCTTCTTCGGCGACTCCTTGTCCCAGCGCGCCGTCACTTCCTGCACCGGCAGCTGGAGAATGTTCGCGAGGAACTGCTCCACCTTCTGCCGCCGCTGCTTGTCGACCTTCACGATCGGCTTCATGACCACGCGGTCGATCTCGAGCGTGTACGCCGGCTGGTTGTCGGCCAGGATCTTCCCGGTGCGGTCCATGATCAGGCCGCGCTTGGCCGGGATCTCGATCTCGCGCAGGGCATTGGCCTCCGAGAGGCCGCGGTACTTCTCCGCCTGCACCCCCTGCACGAACCAGAACGACCCGGCCAGGAAGACGAAGACGGCGACGATGCCCCAGAGGACGGCATTGATGCGGAACTGCAGGAACTTCTGGTCGTCTCGATATACGCGCATGGGAGGTTACCTGTGGCTTTGCCGCACCGATTCCGTGACTACCACGCCGATTGTCTCCGGGTCGCCTCGATCGGCTCCTCCCGGAGGAACAGCGTCAGGAGCTGATAGACCAGCATGCCGAAGAGGAGAGTGAAGATGGTCTTGACGAGCAGCGCCTGCTCGAACATCTCGATGCGCTGCTTGAGGAGGATGTTCACCAGGACGTAGATCACCAGCTCGTTGAGGATCACGGCGCCGCCGAGGCAGGCGCCGAAGGCGAGCGTGCCGCGCAGCGACAGGCGCGAGTTGATGTAGGCGACGACGTAGGCGCAGACCGTCAGCGAGAAAGCGTGCAGCCCGAACATGGCGTTCGAGAAGGCGTCCTGGACGAAGCCGGCCAGCACCCCGGCCACGATCGCGCCGAGAATGTTGCCGCCCATCGAGTAGTACACCACCAGGATCACGTACGGATTGAAGAACGCGAGCGCGTTCGGATAGAAGCTGTCGAGGAGCGAGTGCAGGGTGAGCGCGATCAGCAACCCGATCGCAAACCGTAACCACCTCAAGGCGCGTACCTCACGACTTGCTCCGGGATTTTGCGGGTGTGGATCACGATCACTTCCTCGATCGTGCCGAAGTCGACCGCCGGCTTCACGGTGATCGTCTTGAAGAGCGACTGGCCGGGATCGGAGCGGACGACCGTCCCCACCGTGATCCCGCGCGGGTAGACGCCGTCGATGCCGGCCGTGAGCACCCGGTCCCCGACCTGCACGTCGGCGAGCGAGGGGATGTCGAACATCTGGATGGCGTTGCCGCCGTTGCCGCGAACCACACCCTGGCGGCGGGTGCGCTCGACCAGCGAGCCGACCGAGCAGTTGTTGTCGGTCACGAGCTGTACCTTCGCCAGGTCGTTCGTGGTCAGGACGACACGGCCGATGAGGCCGTTGGCGTTGGCGATGACGTCATTCACCTGCACGCCGTCGGCCGCGCCGCGGTCGATGATGATCGATTTGAAGCGCCCCGCGGTGTCGAGCATGATCGCCTGCGCCATCGAGGTCCGCATGTCGAACTGCTCGGCGTAGGCGAGGAGGCTGCGCAGCCGCTTGAGGTCCCCCTCCGACTGCCGGAGCTTGAGGTTGTCGGTGGTGAGGGTGGCCACCTTGCGGCGAAGGTCGACGTTCTCGTTCACCGCCGCCCGCATGTCGAGGTAGCCGTGATGGATGTCCTTCGCGCTCCCGCCGATCCAGTTCACGAACTTCGGGACGGGGGAGAAGATGGTCATGACCGTCCGCTCGAACATCGTCCGCGTCTCGCCGAGATACCGCGTCTGATGGCTGAAGCTCATCAGCACGAACAAGAGCGAAAGCACGACGATGAACAGGAGCGTCGGTCGGCGCGGGATTACGTCGGTTGGGACTGCCATGTTCGACTTGCGGCTTCAGCAGAATTCAGGCCACCTGAGGTGGCGGTTGCTGGTTGCTGGTTCCTTGTGATTTCGACTGGTTCAACCCAGCCAGCACCAGCAACCAGCAACCAGTCACCAGCAACTACTCGATCGAGATCTTCCTCAAGAGATTAAAGTCCGTCAGCATCTGCCCCGTCCCGAGGGCGACGCACGCGAGCGGGTCTTCGGCCAGCGTGACCGGCAGTCCCGTTTCCTCGCGCAGCCGGCGGTCGAGGTTCTTCAGCATCGAGCCGCCGCCGGCGATGATGATGCCCTTGTCCATGATGTCGGCCGACAGCTCGGGCGGGGTGCGCTCGAGCGCCACCCGGACCGCCTCGACGATGGTGGCCACCGTCTCGGAGAGCGCCTCGCGGATCTCCTCGTCGCTGACCACGAGCGTCTTCGGCACGCCCTCGACGAGGTCGCGCCCCTTGATCTCCATGGTCATCTCGTCGTCGAGCGGGAAGGCCGAGCCGATCTCCATCTTGATCTGCTCCGCGGTGCGCTCCCCGATGAGGAGGTTGTACTTGCGCTTGATGTACTGAATGATCGCGTCGTCCATCTCGTTGCCGGCCACGCGGACCGAGCGGGAGTAGACGATGCCGGCCAGCGAGATCACGGCCACGTCGGTCGTGCCGCCCCCGATGTCGACGATCATGTTTCCGGTCGGGTCGGTGATCGGCAGCCCGGCACCGATCGCGGCGGCCATGGCCTGCTCGATCAGGTAAACCTCGGTGGCGCCGGCGCGGAGCGCGGAGTCCTTGACGGCCCGCTTTTCGACCTGCGTGATCTCCGAGGGGACCGAGATGACGATGCGCGGCTTCACGAGGAACCGGCGCCCATGCGCCTTCTCGATGAAGTACTTGATCATCTTCTCGGTGACTTCGAAGTCGGCGATGACGCCGTCCTTCATCGGCCGGATGGCGACGATGTTGCCCGGCGTGCGGCCGAGCATCTCCTTCGCTTCCTTGCCGACCGCCTCGACGTTGTTGTTGATCTTGTTGACCGCGACGATCGACGGCTCGCGCACGACGATCCCCTTGTTCTTTGCATACACCAGCGTGTTCGCTGTCCCGAGATCGATCGCAAGATCGTTCGAGAACATCGAGAGAAGCGATTTCACAGCCATGTCGGTTTGTCGTTTCCTTCGTTGAGGTTCCGTTTGGGGCTGAGCGCCCGCGGTGCAAAACGGGGTCCAGATGGGGTTGGCGGGTTTGGACTGCGGGGTTCCTCGGTTCCTCGGGTTCCTCGGGTTCCTCGGAGTTCCTCGGGGAAAACACTGCCGAGGAGCCCTGAACCCCGAGGAACCCGAGGAACCGAGGAACTCCGAGGAACCGAGGAACCCCGAGGAACGTTTTCCTACTCTTCCACGATCACCGTCTGCGATTCTACCTTCTGATTGCCGGCCGCATCGACCGCCTTGATCACGATCGTGTTGCGTCCCACCTTCTCCACGGCGATCAGCTTCTGGAAGGCGCCGCCCGACTCCACGTCCACTTCCTCATCATTGATGAAGACCGTCGCTCCCGGCTCGGTCGTGCCGGCGATCGTGTAGTACTGGCCGCCGACGTGGAAGGGCTGCTTCATCGTCAGCTTGGGCGGCGTGCGGTCGGTGATGGTCTTGCTGGTGCCGCCCCCCGCCACCCGGAAGCGGCGGAACGTGGAGAACGGCCCGACGTCGCCGTCCGGCCCCACCGCGGCCACGCGCCAGTAGAACGCCCCCTCGGACGTCACCTTCGCCACCGCGGTGGTGCGGGTCCGCTTCGTGTTGATCTCCTGCGTGGAGAAGAGCCGCGACCGCGAGACCTGGAGCACGTACTCGCCCGCTCCCTCGCGCGCGTCCCACACCAGCTCCACCTTCAGCTCCGGCGAGAGCTGGAAGACCTGGTTGTCCCCCGGCGACAGCAGCGCCGGCGGCATCGCCAGCTTCTTGACCGGCGAAATCGCTCCCTGCGCCGTGCTGGAGACCTTCTCGCCGCTCGCCACCCGGACCGCCGCGCCGCCCGCCTGCGGGGACACCGTTGCGGCGCCGCGGGTGGCGATGATGGAGGAGGCCTGCTCCTTGTCCACGCCCACCTGGGTGCTCGATTTCGACTCCACCACCACGTGAATTCCCGGCGTCCGGATCGCGGAGGATTCGTTCGCCGTTGCCACCTCGACCGTGCCGACGCGCATCTGGACGGCGTTGGTCTTCTCGCTGGCGCCGGGGGCGATGGCGGCGTAGATCTCGAGGAGGGCGTTCGGCCCGACGGTGTAGAGCGAGCCGTTGGAAAAGATCAGCTCGGCCGAGGCGCGGTCGCCGGTCTTCACCCAGTCCCCGTTGACGAGCCCGCCGCGCGGTTCGGCGTTCTTCCACTCACTCGAGGAGGCTTTCTGGTATTCGACGTTCCCCTCGACGGTAATGAACTGCGCGTCGTTCTCCACCGCCCCGCCGCTGAGCGCGGCACGGCTGATGGTCTGGGACTCCACCGCGGAGTCGCGCGCCTCGAGGAAGCGGGTGGCGGCGAGATGCGCCCGCGCCTCCTCGAGCTTCTGCTGCGCGCGGTTGAACTCGCCGCGGTGGGCGTTGAAGTCGGCGGAGGCGGCGAGGGCGTTGAGCGCCTGCCGCGCGTCGGCGATGGCCGACTCCGCGTTCGTGCGGGGATTCCCTTTCTGGTTCTGCCAGAACCAGTACCCGGCGCCGCCGAGGAGCAGGAGCAGCACGACCAGACCGATCTGCTTGAGACGGTCGATCGAGATCAGATACCAGTCGATATCCGCGCCGCTTTGCTTTCGTTGCTTGGCCATGAAGGACGGCGTTCAAGTTATAGCACGGGAACCGCTTTGCGGTTCCCGTGTTGTCTGTTGTCGGGAACCGCGCGCCGCAAGCGCGCGGGGTTGTCTGCGGTTTCCCGGCTTGCGGCCCAGTCGAGCCGGGAACGAGGTCCAGGCTAGAGCCCCCAGACACCCCAGCGGCGCTTGCGGCGCCGCGGCTCCCGACACCCGACAACTGGCAACCCTGCCCGGGAATAGGTAAACTGCGCCGCTTTTTGTGCAAGGCCATTGGCGCGCTCCCGCCGCCTGAAAGAGATTTCTCCATGCTCAAAGTAATGCGTGACAGCTTTCACCACCTGAGGTGGGTCCTCATCGCCGTCGTCGCGGCGTTCATCTTCGGGTTCGTCTTCATCGACATGGGCCTCGGCGGTGCCTCGATGGGCGGACCGGAGGGCCGCGCCTACGCGGCGCGCGTGAACGGCGAGACCATCACCATCAGCGACTACCAGCGCGCCGTCGCCAACCTCGAGAACATGTACCGTCAGATGTACGGGCAGCAGTTCACCCCGGAGATGGCCTCGGCGATGAACCTGCCGAAGCAGGTCCTCGACGGCCTCATCGACCAGCGCCTCCTCGGCCAGGAAGCCGCGCGCCTCAACCTCGACGCCACTCAGGAAGAGATCCGCAGGAAGCTCCTCGGCATCCCCGTCTTCGTCGAGAACGGCAAGTTCATCGGCATGGACCTCTATCGGAACTACGTCACCGGCCGCCTCGGCTACGCCAGCGCGTCGGCGTTCGAGGAAGACCTCGCCCGTGAGATCACCCTCCAGAAGATGGAGAGCGCGCTCATGAACTCGCTGGTCGTCTCGACGAAGGCCGCAGAGGCCGAGTACCGCCGCACGAACGAGAACGCGAAGGTCCGCTACGTCCTCCTCCGCGCCGCCGAGCAGAACCCGACCGTCACCGCGGCCGAGGTCGAGGCGTACTACAAGGCCAACCAGTCCAAGTACGCCCACGGCGAGCAGCGGCAGGTCCGCTACCTCCTGGCCGACTTTGCGAAGATCCGCGCCTCCATCCAGCCCAGCGACGCCGAGCTCCGCCAGGCGTATCAGGCGCAGAGCGACCGCTATCGCCGTCCCGGCGCCGCGAAGGTCCTCCACATCTTGGTGAAGGTCGACCCGGGGGCGCCCGCCACGACCGACGCCGCCGCCCGCGCCAAGGCGCAGAGCCTCGTGCAGCAGCTCCGCGGCGGCGCCGACTTCGCGACGCTCGCCCGCGCCAACTCCGAGGATCCGTCGTCCGCCTCCAACGGCGGCGACATGGGCTGGGTCGACCAGGGACAGACCGTCGAGCCGTTCGAGAAGGCGATCTTCTCGATTCCTCTCAACACCATCTCCGACCCGATCCGCACCCAGGACTTCGGCTATCACATCGTCAAGGTCACGGAGCGTCGCGACGCGAGCGTCCGCCCCTTCGAGGAAGTGCGCACCGAGCTCGCGGCCGGCCTCACCAATGACCGCGCCCGCCAGATGGCGGGAGCGGAGATGAACCGCATTTCCACGCAGCTCAAGGCGAACAAGCCGGCGAACGTGAACGCCTTCAGCGCGCTTGCGAACGCCAACGTCACCTCGAATGACGGCGGCTGGGTCGGCCGCGGCGAGCAGTTCCAGGGCATCGGCGCCCACCAGGTCCTCAACGACTGGGTCTTCGCCGCGAAGCCGGGCGACGTCAGCGATCCCCTCGGCACGCCGCGCGGTGTCGCCATCGCCTACGTGGCCGCCACCCGTCCCGCCGGCGTGAGCGCCCTCAACGACATCCGCGAGCGCGTCACCGAAGACGCCCGTCTCGAGAAGGGCCGCACCGCCGCACGCGCCCGCCTGCAGCAGCTCATGGCCGGCGCCGCGACGATCGACGACGTCGCCGC
This sequence comes from Thermoanaerobaculia bacterium, assembly GCA_036399015.1. Classification (GTDB taxonomy): domain Bacteria; phylum Acidobacteriota; class Thermoanaerobaculia; order Gp7-AA8; family Gp7-AA8; genus QHVT01. Next base: position 102,918 of record DASWNW010000025.1, read on the forward strand.
GAAGGCCGGCACGAGCGCGCAGGAGACGAACGTCAGCCACGGCAATCGCGTGGTCGGCTTCACCGGCGACGCTACCGCCCTCATCGAGGCGGCGCTCGCCTCCAACATCGGCGCCCTCAAGGGGCCGGTGCTCGTCAACGACGGCGCGGTCGCCTTCCAGGTGAGCGAGCAGAAGAAAGTCACGCCGCAGGAGCTGGAGCAGAACAAGATCCAGATGGTCGACACGCTGCGCGGCCAGCAGGCGCGCAACCTGCGCCAGACGCTCATCCAGCGCCTGCGCAAGAACGCGGAGATCGAGGTCAACGACGACATCACCCGTCCCACCTCCGCACCGGCGGGCGTCTAGTGACGGAACTGGCGGTACCGGCAAAGTGGGATGAGCCCGCGATCCGCGTGCTCATGATGCCCCGCGACACGAACGGACACGGCACCATCTTCGGTGGCGTGATCCTGTCGTACATCGACCAGGCCGGCGCGATCGAAGCGCGCCGCCAGGGGCTGCAGTTCATGGTCACCGTCTCGATGGACAAGATCGTCTTCCACGAGCCGGTCTTCGTCGGCGACCTGGTCAGCTTCTGGACCGAGACCCTGCGCATCGGCAACACCTCGATCACGACGAAAGTCGTGGTCGAGGCCATCCGCGCCGTCGATCCCTCACAGCGGGTGAAGGTCACGGAGGCGCAGGTCGTCTACGTGAACCTCGGCGACGATCGGAAGCCGAAGCCGATCAGCGTTCGCGAGACCGCCGCATTCGCTCAAGGCGCTCCCTGATCCCCGCCTCGAACCCCGCCTCTTTCGGCTCGTAGAACCGCCGCCCCACCAGCGCCTCGGGGAGGCAGTCCATGGCCGCCGTCTGCTCCTCGAAGTCGTGCGCGTACTGGTAGCCGCGTCCGTAGCCGAGGTCCTTCATCAGGCGCGTGGGGGCGTTGCGGATGTGGTGCGGGACGGGAGGGTTGTCCCCCTGCCGCACCTCGCGCACCGCCTCGCCGTAACCTACGTATGCGGCGTTCGACTTCGGCGCCGCGGAGAGATAGGTGACGAGCTGCGCGAGCGGCACGCCCGCTTCCGGCATGCCGAGGAAGTGCACGGTCTGCTGGACGGCGATGGCGAAGACCAGCGCCTGCGGGTCGGCGTTGCCGATGTCCTCCGACGCCGCGCGCACCATGCGGCGCGCGATGTACATCGGGTCCTCGCCCCCTTCGAGCATGCGCACCAGCCAGTAGACCGCCGCGTCGGCGTCGCCGTTGCGCAGCGACTTGTGGAGCGCGGAGATGATGTTGTAGTGCTCCTCGCCCGACTTGTCGTACATGAGCGAGCGGCGCTGCAGGATCTCCTTCACCTTCTCCGCGTCGATCGGGCTGTCGTCCGCCGACGCCGTCTCGATGACGAGCTGCAGGCTGGTGAGCGACTGCCGCGCGTCGCCGGCCGAGGTGGCGGCGATGAAGTCGAGCGCCGGCTCGGTCAGCTCGATCCCGTACTTGCTGACCGACGGGTGCTCGACCGCGCGGCGGAGGATGGTCAGCACCTGCTCCCGCTCCAGCGCCGGGATCACCACGACCTTCGACCGCGACAGCAGCGCCGAGTTCACCTCGAACGACGGATTCTCGGTCGTCGCGCCGATGAGGACGATGTCCCCCGCCTCGACGTAGGGGAGAAAGGCGTCCTGCTGCGCCTTGTTGAAGCGGTGGATCTCGTCGATGAAGACGATCGTCTTCGACCCGCGCGCCTGCCGCGCCCTCCGCGCCTCCTCCATCAGAGTCTTGATGTCCTTGATGGAGCTCGACGTCGCGGAGAACTGAACGAACCGCGCCCGCGTCGTCTTCGCAATGATCCGCGCCAGCGTCGTCTTCCCCGACCCCGGCGGCCCCCAGAAGATCATGGAAGGGATCCGGTCGCTCTCGATGGCGTTGCGAAGGAACCGCTTCTCCCCGAGGAGATCCTCCAGCCCGACCACCTCCTCGAGTGATTTGGGACGGAGACGCTCGGCCAAGGGAGCGTCGTCCCCGGCGGGCTTGTCGGGGGAGGGGAAGGGGGCGTCGTCGAAGAGGGAGCCGGTCATGAATTAAGAATTTCGAATGAAGAATGAAGAATGAAGAATCAAAGAAGCGGAGCATTCTTCATTCGAAATTCGAAATTCTTCATTCAGCACAGCAGCCGAAAATCCAGATTGCCCCCAGAAACCACAACCGCAACGGGTCCACTCACTCTCACCCTCCCCGAAACCAGCCCCCCAATCCCCAAAGCTCCCGTCGGCTCGATCACCATCTTCGTCCGGTACATCGCCCACTTCGTCGTCTCGAGCAGGAGGTCGTCGTCGATGCTGACCACGTCCTTGACCAGCTCGCGGATGATGGCGAAGTTGCGGGAGCCGATGGCGAGGGTGCGGGCGCCGTCGGCGATGGTGTTGGGCGGCTCGATGCTGACGATCTCGCCTTTGCGGAACGACTGCTCGCCGTCGTTGCCGGCGGCCGGCTCGACGCCGTAGACGCTCACCGGCTTGAGGCTCATGGCGCCGAGGGCGGTGCCGGCCAGGAGGCCGCCGCCGCCGAGGGGGGTGACGATGGCGGTCACGTCCGGCCACTCCTCGACGATCTCCATACCCACGGTGCCGGCGCCGGCGATGATGTGCTCGTGGTCGAAGGGGGGGATCACCGACGCCCCCTCTTTCTCCGCGATCTCCCGCGCCACCGTGTCGCGGGTGGCGGAGGTGACGCCGGCGCGCACCACCGTCGCGCCATAAGCCTCGGTGGCCTGGACCTTCGACATCACCGAGTTTTCCGGCATCACGATCGTCGCCTTCATGCCGAGGAGGCGGGCGGCGAGGGCGACGCCCTGGGCGTGGTTCCCGGAGGAGAAGGCGACCACGCCGCGCGCGCGCTCCTCCTCATTTAATTGCAGCAGGGCGTTCATCGCGCCGCGGATCTTGAAGGAGCCGGCCCGCTGGAGGTTTTCGCACTTCAGCCGCACCTCCACTCCCACCCTTTCGGACAGCGACCGGCTGGTCAGCAGGGGAGTGCGATGCACCCAGGGGCGGATGCGGTCGGCGGCGGCGCGGATGTCACGGAGATCGAGCGCGATGCTGCTGTTTGGCGAACTCACCTGCCGTAGTATAAACTCCCGTCGATTATTTGATTTAAGCACTCAATACGAGCCGGCGGCCACGCATGCGCCGGTACCAAGGTCATCTTCGGGTTGGAGGTTGGGGTTATGTGGAGATGGGTTACCCGCGGCCTGGTTCTCTCCTTGCTGGCGCTGCTCGCGCCGCTTCTCTTTGCGCAGGCACCGGCGTTCATCGGTGACGTCGACTCTCCCGATCCGGCCCAGCCGCAGTCGGGCATGGTGCTCGTCACCGGCTGGGTGCTCGATCCGCACCAGATCACCAAGATCGAGCTGTATGTCGACGACCAGTACCAGCACAACGCCGTGCTGTTCCTGCCGCGCATCGACATCATCGAGGCGTTCCCCGACTGGCCGGGCATCCACAACGCCCGCCCCGGCTTCATCACCGGGTTCTCGGCGAACCGCTTCCCGAACGGCCCCCACACGATGGAGCTGCGCGTCTACAACAGCAACGGCGACGTGCATTTCCTCGGGCGCCGCACCATCCAGATCAACAACACGATCAACCAGGCTCCCTTCGGGTTCCTCGACGTCCCCGACGCGCAGGGCGTCACGAACGTCTCCGGCGCCTTCCCGGTCCTCGGCTGGGCGGCCGATCTCGACGGCATCGACCGCATCGAGGTGCTGATCGACGACGGCATCGTGCAGGGCGCCGTCCACGGCGACCCTCGTCCGGACGTCCATGCGACGTTCCCCGACTTCACCGGGACGCTCTACAGCGGCTACATCGCCAACATCGACACGACGCGCATCCAGAACGGCATGCACCAGTTGCAGGTGCGCGCCGTGGACCGCCTCGGCGTCTCGAAGCTGATCGGCCGCCGCACCGTGCAGGTCATCAACAACGACATCAACCTCAAGCCGTTCGGCTTCCTCGAGGAGCCGCAACGCGACGCGGTGCTCTACGGCACCGGCTGCGGTGACGACGCCGGCCCGCCCCCGGTCTCGCCCCCCATCGCCCTCGGCGAGCACATCACGCCGGTCCGCGGCTGGGCACTCGATCTCGGCACCCGCGCCGACACCGGCCGCGTCGCCTACGTCGAGCTGATGGTCGACGGCGTGCCCTGGCTCGACACCGACGACTGCGGACGGGTCCTCGGCCAGTACGCCAACTGCTACGGCCTCCCGCGCTACGACGTGCAGCGCTACTACCCGACGTTCCCCGACGCCCCGCGCGCCGGCTTCCTCTTCACGCTCGACGTCGGCACGCTGCTGAACCTCGGCGTCCGCGAAGGCCACCACCGCCTCTCGGTCCGCGTCGGCGACCGCGAGCAGACGTTCTCCGAGATCCCGAACCATGACGGTATCCCCGTTTTCTTCCAGTGCGCGGAAGACGAGAACTTCGACTTCGCCGGCTTCGGCTTCATCGAGTTCCCGAACGTCATGGATTACCTCGCCGGCACGGTCGTCTTCCGCGGCTGGGCTCTCGAGACCCGCGGCGACATCGTCGCGGTCGAGCTGCTGGTCGACGGCAACTTCCTCGGCGTCGCCCAGTACGGCCTGCCCCGCTCCGACGTGGCCGACCACTACCCGCACATCATCAACGCCCAGAACTCCGGCTGGGCCTTCACGTTCGACACCCGCTTCCTCTCGAACGCGCGCCACCGCCTCACGGCCCGCACGCTCGACAGCCGCGGCAACCGCTCCGAGATCGGCTCGGTCGACTTCTACGTGCTGAACAACAACCCCCAGCCGGTCCTCTACACCCCCGACGTCAAGTAGAACGAAACGGCCCGGCGAAAGCCGGGCCGTTTTCGTTTGGTTGCCAGTTGCCGGTTGCCAGTTGCCGGGGTTCAGCTAGCAACCAGCAACCAGCAACCAGCAACCAGCAACTAGCAACGGGCAACGGGCAACCAGCAACCAGCAACATCAACGTATCTCCGCCGCGATCGCCCGCGCCTCCGTCTCGATCTTCCCCAGCTTCTCCGCGAAGCGCTCGATCTTCTCCGACTCGGACGTGTAGAAGCGCTGGTACGGCTCGAACGCCGAGGTGATGCTGCGGAGCATGCGGTCGATCTCGGTCGCCGACTCCCGGTCGAGCGACTCCTTGAGGTGCGTGCGCAGCTCCTCGATGCGGCGGCGGAACTCCTCCTTCGCCTTCGTCCGCTTGTAGGGGAGGATGAGGAAGCTCGTCACCAGGAGCATCGTCGCCGCGGTCAGGCCGGTGACGTCGACGGCGGTGCTGCTCACCGCGGTGGTCAGCAGGTAGCCGAGGCCGAGGGCGCCGGCGCCGAGACCGAACGAGTGCAGCACCGCGCGCATGGCGTTGTCGATGATGCGCCGCGACTCCACGTTCACGTCGTACGACGACAGCCGCTGTTCCGCGTTCGAGCGCATGCGGGAGTAGACCTCCTCCCGGTTGTAGGCGAACTCGCGCCCCACCTTGCCGATGATCTCGTCGTTCTTCGCGTCGGCCTCCGCGCGGCGGTGGAACGCCTCGATGGTCCCGTTCCAGAGCTTCATGTTCTCCTTCACGAGCCAGTCGACCGCCTCCTGGATCGTCGTGTCGATGCTCCCTTTCCAGCCCTGGAAGACCTGCCGCTCGAACTCCTCACGGAAGCGCGACGCGTCGCGCAGCAGCATCACGTGCTGGATGCGCACGTAATTGTCGAGGAACTCCAGCCCGCGCCGCTCCAGGTCCATGAGCAGGTTGTCGATGCGCACCACGAACTGCCCGAAGTTCGAGACCAGGTCGCCGCGCGCCCGCTGGAGCTGGTCGTTGATCGAGTCGATGCGCAGCTTGTCGGCGGCGAGCACCTCCCGCCGCGACTCGATCATCCGGAACTGCTTCTTCGACAGGCTGAGGATCGTCTCCAGAGGCGCGTTCAGCTTGATGCGCACCCGCTCCTTCTCCGACAGCACCTGGAAGATGTAGTCCTCCAGCGTCTCGAAGCGGCTGCGCGTCCATTCGCGCGGCGGCGCGTTCCCCAGCTTCGACTCCAGCGCCAGCTTCGCCGCCACCGGGTAGATCGTCGGACCGAAGCCGAAGATCGAGCGGGTGTTCGATTGCAGGTAATCGACGACCTGCTGCACCTCCGCGTCCGACTTCGTGTCCACCTTGTTCAGCACGAACACGACCTTCTTGCCCCACTCACGGATGTACTCGAGGAACTTCCGCTCAGATTCCGAAAGGGGCCGGTCGATCGACGTGACGAAGAGGATCAGGTCGGCGCGCGGGATGAAGTCCTCGGTGATCTCCTGGTGCCGCTGCACGATCGAGTTCGTGCCGGGCGTGTCGACGAGGGTGATGTTGCGCAGGAACTCGACCGGGTAGAACTGCTCGATGACGTAGTCGGAGACTTTGCGCATCGAGGCCGCCTCACCGTAGCGGAGGATGGAGATGACGTCGTCGACCGGGATCGGCCCCTCGGTACGCAGGCGCGCGCCGAACAGCGCGTTGATCATCGACGACTTGCCGGCGTTGAACTCGCCGACGATGACGAGGGTGAAGAGGTCCTCGAGCGTCGCCAGCAGCTCGTCCACGCGGCGCCGCTCGTCCGACTGCTCCCGCTCGAGCGTCTCCCGCAGCTCCACGAGCAGACGCTGCTCGCGGCGCAGGAGCGCCTGGACCTTCGCGTCGACGACCGTGTCGAAAATCCCGGGCATCGCTACCGCTTCTTCCTGCTGTCCTCCACCTGGATCTGTTCGCGGCGCAGCGTCACGCGCTCCGAGGCCGGCTTGTGCACCTTTTTGGTGCGGATGTAGAGCTCCTCGCGCAGCAGGATGCGCTTCTCGACGACCGTGATCTCCTCCATCACCGGCACGATCAGCGTATCGCCCTCGCGGCGCGGCTTGGCCGGCTTCTTCAGCCAGGTGTTGCGCGCCACGTGCTCGATCTCGATCTCATCCGCCGTGGTGGAGGTGTCGATGACTTCTTCCCGCTCGGTCACGACCTTCGACACGCGCACGCTGCCGCGGTCGACCATGCGTTTGGTGACGTGCGCGGTCTCTTCGACGACGGGGATGACGACTTCTTTCTTCTTCATAAAAAGGGAGGACAGGCAATCCTGCCTGTCCTCCACGCAAATCTACTGCCGACCCTGGTCGTAGCCGTACCGGATCGCGTCCTTGAACCGCTCCCACGTGCCTTTGTTGCGTGCTTCCCACTTGCCCTGGACGTCGGTCTCGACGGACGACCAGTCGCCGCCGCCGCTGCCGGCGAGGTCGTAGCCGTACCGGTAGGCGTGCGAGTAGCCGCTGTCGTAGTCCCAGCCGCTGTCGGCGAAGTTCTGCTTGAAGTGCGTGCGGCAGGAAGCGTCGACCGTGTCGAAGCTGCGCGTGTGCGGCGTCGTGCCGACGATCGGCTCGACCCTCACGTCGGTCTTCCGGACCGTGTCCGAGATGTGCTCGGTGCGCTCGGTTGCTTCCTTCCCGACCACCACTTCTTCGACGACGCGGGCGCGCTTCTCCACGACGGCCTCCTCCGCCATCTCGCGCATCTCGATCGTCGAGTTCTCGAAGGCGTGCAGGTCGCCGGGCTGAACCTCACGGTTCACCGGCCGCCGCTCCACCGTGACGTGTTCTTCGTGCAGGCGGACGTTCTCTTCGACCGGCGTGGCGGTGACTTCCTTGTGCACGCGAACGCCACCCGTCTCGACCGTGCGCTTGCCGACGGCGAGCTCTTCCTCGACCACCGGAATCGCGGCCTCTTCGTCCCGCGTGCGCGCGATCACCTTCTCGTCGCGCAGCGTGGAGCCGGTCGTGTCTACCGTACGGTTGAGGTTTTCATCTTGTCGTTGAGCCATGTTTCCTCCTTGCAAATAACCATTGCGAAGAGGGTGCCCTGATCGGTAATTCGGCCTGAGGATTTTTCCTATTCCGGCACTCTCACCGACACCGACCGCGGCACGCTCACGAGCGTCAGCGGCGTGCGCAGCGTGAACAGCTCGCCGTCGATCCCGACCTTCAGCGTGGTGCGCGTCGACTGCACGCGCATCTCCGTCGTGCGGAACGAGGTGAAGCCGGGAATCTCGCGCACCCGGCCCGCCAGGTACCGCGCCACGATCGTCGCGAGCTGCCACCGCGTGCGGTGTGAGAGCCAGTACACCGACAGCTTCCCCTCCGTCATCCGCTCCCGCGCCGCCTCGATCCCGAACCGCTCCAGGTCGTACGAGTTGTTCGACACCATGAAGACGTGCGTGCGCACGACCTCCTCCTGCTCGTCGGCCTGCACCGAGAGCGTGACGTGCGGGTATTTGCGCAGCGTGCGGTAGAGCGCGTAGAGGCGCGCCTTCCAGCGCGGGTAGTCGCGGCCGTGCTCCTCGCGCCGCGCCACCAGCTCCGGGTAGAGGCCGAGGGAGACGTTGTTGAGGAAGAAGCGGTCGTTGATGCGCGCCGCGTCGATCTGCCTCGTTGCGCCGTGCAGCGCGACGTCGAGCGCCCCGCTCCAGTCCAGCGGGATGCCGAGGTCGCGGGCGAAGTGGTTGTACGTCCCGGTGGGGATCACGGCCAGGATCGAGTCGGTCTGCGCGACCGCCTGCACGACGTGGTGCACGGTGCCGTCGCCGCCGGCCGCGATGAAGAGCCGCACGCCACGATCGGCACGCGCGCGGATCTCTTTCGCGCAGTCGAGCTCCGGCGACAGCTCGAGCACCTCCACGTCCGCCGCCTCCGCCGCCTCGACGAGCCCGCCGGCGCCCGCCCTGACGCCCGAGTTGCGGTTGAGAAACAGGGTCGCGCTCGCTGGCAATTTCGACCTCATGTATGGCGTTGCAAACCGCCGTCGATGCGAAAAATCGGTCTGTCCCTGCTCGTCCTCCACATTATCGCCCTCTCCGCCTTCGCGGCCGCTCCCGATTGCTCGCTCTGCACCGGCATCGCCGGCCACGACGGCAGCGCCGTTCCGTCGCTGGTCCGGCTCACGGAAACGGAGTACCCGGCGTACACCGCCGCCAACCCGGCGAACGTCGCGGTGATCGTCGAGTACCGCGCCGCGACGCTGGAGGAAGTCGAGCAGCAGACCCGCGCCATCATCGACTGGGCGCGCACCCGCGGCCCCTTCGACGCCATCGGCATCTCCCTTCCCGGCGCCGACGCCACCCTGGCCGCCTACGCGGTGAAGCGCCTGGCCGTCTCCGCGCAGGGGCAGGGCGTCGCCACCCGCATCATCACCGACCACAATCCTGCCCTCTTCGCAGAGGGGACGAACGCCTACTTTGACGCGGTCGTCATCGACGCGGCGCGCGTTGCCGAGACCTTCGCCTTCATCGCCGAGCGCGATCCGTCGAAGAAGGTCTACGCCGTCGTCCCCGTCACCTCGCCGAACCCGCTCTTCGACCTCGGACAGGCCTTCGCCGGCGGCGCCACCCGCGCCTACGCGTCCGGCGACGTCAGCGCGCAGTCGCTGGCTGCCTTCAACCGCTCCATGACCGGCGACTGGGCCTACGACGCCACGAACCAGGTGCCGGTCCTCGACGCGAAGGGCGCGAAAGTCGACATGCCGGTGCTCGCGTTCGTCCGCGGTGAAGACCTGCGCACGCTCTTCATCGCCCGCGGCGACGCCGCCGGCGCGACCATCCTCTCGCTGCCGGCCGACCGCTACGCGAAGCCGCGCCGCCTCGACGCCGCCGAGATCACCGACGCCGGCCGCCGCGGCACCCAACTGCTGGTCGGCACGCCGCCGGCGAAGGAGCCGTACGGCGTCTTCGTCGACTTCACCCAGAAGGCCGACCCGAACGCCGTCCGCGAGACGCTCGACATCGCCACCGAGCGGGGGATCACCGTCGAGGAGATCATCCGCAACCACCAGTCGTACGACGCCTTCCAGGAGTCGATCCAGCCGCGCTACGTCGCCCGCAACACCACCAAGCTCCGCTTCGACATCGGCGGCGGCGCCGAGGCGCTGGAGGCGGCGATCGCCGGCGACTACTTCTCCGATCCGCAGGGGCGGGCCGACTGGGTCTGGTCCGACTTCTTCATCAACGGCGTCCGCTGGAAGTACGGGAAGATCCCCGAGCTGCCGCTCATCCAGCCGGAGAAGGTGACGCAGCTCCCGCTCGACATCCATCTCTCCAACGAATATCGCTACGAGCTGGTCCGCCCCACCGACCTCCTCGGCTACCGCGTCTACGAGGTCCGCTTCGAGCCGCCGCCGAACGCGCCGGCCGGGCTCCCGCTCTACCGCGGCACCGTCTGGATCGACGCGAAGACCTGGGCGCGCGTGCGCATCAACATGGTGCAGCTCAACCTCGCCGGCGAGATCCTCTCGAACGAGGAGCGGGTCGATTTCCTCCCGTTCGCGCGCGAGACGAAGGCGCCGCTCGAGCCGGCAGCGGCCCTCGCGGCCGACCCCCGCTCCCTCTACTGGCTGCCGTACGTCGTCGACGCGCAGCAGGTGATCTCCGCCGCCGGCCGCGCCAGCGTCGTACAGCGCACCACCACCTTCGACAATTTCCGCATCGAGCCGGCGGAGTACGAGTCGATGCTCGCGCAGGCGTCGGCGTCGGACGCGCGCATGGTCCGCGAGACCGACGCCGGGCTGCGCTACCTCGAGAAGCGCGACGACGGCGTGCGCGTGGTCAAGGAAGGCTTCGACACCGCGCAGGTGTTCGCCGTCGGCGGCATCCACCACGATCCCGGTCTCGAGTACCCGGTGATCCCCCTCGGCGGCATCGACTACTTCAACTTCGACCTCTGGGGGAAGGGGATTCAGACCAACGTCTTCTTCGCCGGCGTCGTGCTGGCCGCGAACGCCACCCATCCCAACGTCGGCGGGACGCACACCAACGTCGGCGTCGACGTCTTCGGCATCGCCATCCCGACCGAGAACCAGCTCTTCCGCGCCGGCGTCGAGCGTCCGGAGGAGACGGTGAAGGTGCGCCCGATGGGCGTCTTCCTGCGCGCCGGCCACGGCTTCGCCCAGTTCGGCAAAGTCGACGTCTCGTTCGGCGTGTCGCACCAGTCGTACGGCCGGGGAGAGGACACCGCCGACACGTTCCAGCCGCCGAGCAGCACGTTCACCTTCACGCCGGGGATCGAGGTGCGTTACGCCCGCCGCGGCTGGTCGCTGAGCGCCTCGTACGACTACAACCGCCGCAGCACCTGGGAGCCGTGGGGGAACCTCGCGGAGTACGACCCGGAGCAGCGGAGCTTCGCCCGCTTCGGCGCGTCCCTCGGCAAGAGCTTCTACCTGCCGAAGTTCCAGCGCATCGGCGTCGACTTCAACTACCTCGACGGCCAGCGCCTCGACCGCTTCTCGAAGTACGAGCTCGGCTTCTTCGGCGCGCAGCGCGTGCACGGCGTGCAGTCCGGCTCCGTCCGCGCCGAGAAGATGATCATCGGCCACCTCTCGTACGGCTTCGTCTTCTCCGAGCAGTTCCGGATCGAGGCCTTCTACGACCACGCCCTGCTGGACGACGAGATCGCCGGCTGGCGCAAGGAGCCGATCCAGGGCCTCGGCATCGCCGGCCAGACCATCGGCCCCTACGGCACCCTGCTCCGCCTCGACATCGGCAAGACCATCGGCCGTAACGCCCAGGACGGCTTCGTCGCCAACATCGTCTTCCTGAAGTTGTTTTAGGAAAACGGCTTAGCGGCACGACGCGCCCGTGTGGCGACCTGTTCGCCTGAACGCTTCACCTGTTCGCCTGAACACTCCACCTGTTCGCCTGAACGCTTCACCTGTTCGGCTGAACGCTTCACCTGTTCGCCTGAACGCTTCACCTGTTCGCCTGAACGCTTCACCTGTTCGCCTGAACGCTCCACCTGTTCGCCTGAACGCTTCACCTGTTCGCCTGAACGCTCCACCTGTTCGTCTGAACGGTCGACCTGTTCGGCTGAAGGCTCAAAGTGTGCGACGGAACCGGCAACCGGTAACCGGCAACTGGTAACCAGCAACCAGCAACCAGCAACCAGCAACCGCCAACCCCCTCCAAACGCCCCATATATAATCCGCCGCCTCATGGCGGACATGGTTCGAATCAAAGAGCTAGCGCGGCACGTCGGCGAGACCGTCACGGTCAAGGGCTGGCTCTACAACAAGCGCACCTCGGGGAAGCTGCAGTTTCCGATCATCCGCGACGGCAGCGGCTCGCTGCAGTGCGTCGTCTCGAAGAAGGAAGTGACCGAGGAGTCGTGGAGCCACTGCGACCGCGCCTCGCAGGAAGCGAGCGTCAGCGTCACCGGGAACGTCGTTTCCGAGGCGCGCGCGCCGGGCGGCGTCGAGCTCCACGTCAAAGAGTTCCAGCTCCTCGGCGAGTCGGAGGGCTACCCGATCTCCCCCAAGGAGCACGGCACCGACTTTCTGATGAACCACCGCCATCTCTGGCTGCGGTCCACCAAACAGCACGCCGTCCTGCGCGTCCGCAACGAGGTCGAAAAGTCGATCCGCGACTTCTTCTACGACCGCGACTTCGTCCTGATCGACTCGCCGATCCTCACGGCCAATGCGGCCGAGGGGACGTCAACGCTCTTCGAGACCGACTACTTCGGCGAGAAGGCCTACCTCTCCCAGTCCGGCCAGCTCTACCTCGAGCCTGCCGCCGCGGCGTTCGGGAAGGTCTACTGTTTCGGCCCCACGTTCCGCGCCGAGAAGTCGAAGACGCGCCGCCACCTGATGGAGTTCTGGATGGTCGAGCCCGAGGTCGCGTTCCTCGAGTTCGCCGGCCTGCAGGAGCTCGCCGAGGAGTTCATCGAGTACATCGTCGGCCGCTGCCTCGACCGCTGCAAAGAAGAGCTGAAGACGCTCGAGCGCGACCTCTCGAAGCTCGAGAACGTGACGCGCCCCTTCCCCCGCATCACCTATCGCGAGGCGATCGAGCTGCTGAAGTCGAAGGGGATGGAGGCGAACTTCGGCGACGACATCGGCGGCGACGAGGAGACCGTCATCGCGAACTCCTTCGACCGGCCGGTGATGATCACCCGCTACCCGGTCGGCATCAAGGCGTTCTACATGAAGCCCGATCCGGAAGATCCGGAGGTCGCGCTGGCGATGGACGTCATCGCGCCGGAAGGCTACGGCGAGATCATCGGCGGCTCGCAGCGCATCGACGACCACGACCTGCTCGTACAGCGCATCAAAGAGCACAACCTGCCGCTCGAGGCCTTCCAGTGGTACCTCGACGTCCGCAAGTACGGCACGTTCCCCCACTCCGGCTTCGGCATGGGCATCGAGCGCTGCGTCGCCTGGGTGACGGGCGTGCCGCATCTGCGCGAGACGATTCCGTACCCGCGCATGCTGAATCGGATCTATCCCTGAACCGCGGCGTTGCCGCGTTTCATGTTGCTGGTTGCTGGTTGCCGGTTGCCGGTTGCCGGCTTTTTCGGACCGCACTCCCGGAAATACCGCGCAGGCGCAAAAGCCCCCGGGACGAGCAACCAGCAACCAGCAACCAGCAACGCGGCGAAGCCGCCATCCCCCTATAATCACCGCGACCCCGCATGCCCGACCGCCCGCCGTCACCGGGATCTCCCTTCGATCCGACGACACCGCTGTCGCGCGACGTGACTACGCCCCACGGGGCGATCGGCGAGCACCGCTTCGCGGCGGGTGAAGTCCTGGCCGGCCGCTACCGGATCGTCGGCGTGGCTGGCGCCGGCGGGATGGGGGTGGTGTACGAGGCCGACGACCTCGAGCTCCACGAGCGCATCGCCCTGAAGACGCTGCATGCCGGCGCCGCCGCCGACGAGCGGGACGTGGCGCGCCTCCGCCGCGAGGTGCAGCTCGCGCGGCGCGTCACCCACCCGAACATCTGCCGCATCTACGACGTCGGCCGCCACGAAGACATCGTCTTCGTGACGATGGAGCTGCTGGAAGGCGACACGCTGACCGGCTACCTCTCCGCGCGCGGCAGGCTCACGCCAGGCGAGGGGGAGCACATCATGCGGCAGCTCTGCGCCGGCCTGCAGGCCGCGCACGACGCCGGCGTGATCCACCGCGACTTCAAGAGCGGCAACGTGATGCTGGTCCGCCGCGGCAGCGACCTTCGGGCCGTGATCACCGACTTCGGCCTCGCCCGCACCGCCATCCCGACGCTCGACGCGCTCGCCAGTCACACGGGCAGTATCGTCGGCACGCCGGCCTACATGGCCCCGGAGCAGATCGAGGGCGCCGAGCTCACTCCCGCGGTCGACATCTACGCCCTCGGCGTGGTGGCCTTCGAGCTGATCACCGGCGAGATGCCGTTCCGCGACGCCAGCATCTCCGGCCTCCTCAAGCGGCTGCGCGATCCCGCCCCGACGCCGCGCCTCTACGTCGCCGATGTCGACCGCCGGTGGGAGGCGGTCATCGCCCGCTGCCTGCAGCGCGAACCGCGCGACCGCTTCGCCTCGCCGGCGGAGGTCGCACGCGCGCTCTCCGAGGATCCGCCGCCGCCGCCCACCCCGCGCCGGAATTGGCGCCTGCCGGCGGCAATCGGGCTGGCGTTGCTGCTCGCGATCGCCGGCGCGATGGCCGTCGCCTACTTCGCCGCGAAGCCGAAGCCCGCCGCCGCTCCCGTCGCCGCGAAGGCGCCGCGCCGGTCCGTGGCCATCCTAGGGTTCCGCAATCTCTCGCCGAGCCAGGAGGCGGCGTGGCTCTCGACCGCGCTCGCGGAGATGCTCGCCACCGAGCTGTCGGCGGCGGAGTCGCTGCGCATCATTCCGGGGGAGGAGATCGCGCGCGCGAAACGCGACCTCGGCCTCGACAACGTCGAGTCGCATGCGGCGGCGACGCTGGCGAAGATCCGCGGCGCGACCGGCGCCGACTTCGTCGTGGCCGGCTCGTATGTCGTGCTGCCCCAGCGCAACCTCCGCCTCGACGTGCGCGTGCAGCGCACCAGCGGCGGTGAGACGGCGGCGGCGTTCGGGACCGCCGGCACCGAGGGCGATCTCTTCACGCTCGTCTCCCGCGCCGGCGAAGAGCTGCGCTCCCGCCTCGGCGCCGACGCCCGCCTCGCCGAAGGCCTCGACCTCCGCCGCGCCGTCCCGGTGAACAGCGAGGCCGCTCGCCATTTCGCGGCCGGCGTGGCCCGCCTCCGCGCGTACGACGCCGCCGGCGCCCGCGATGCGCTCGAGCAGGCGATCGCCGCCGATCCGCAGTTCGCGCTCGCGTACGGCGAGCTCGCCGATGCCTACTCCATCCTCGGCTACGACGACCGCGCCGCCGCCGCGGCACGGAAGGCAGTCGAGCTCTCCGGACGCCTGCCCCGCCGCGAGCGGCTGCTGCTCGACGCGCAGTATCACCAGCACGCGCATCAGGTCGAGAAGGCGATCGACCTCTATCGGTCGCTGGTGGCGCAGTTCCCCGACGACGTCGAGTACCGCATGCGCCTCGTCAACGTGCTCGTCTTCAGCGGCAACGGCAACGGGGCACTGAAGGAGATCCCGGCGATGCGCAAGCTCGCCCCGCACGATCCGCGCGTCGACCTGCTCGAGTCGTGGGGCGCGGAGGCGAAGGCGGACACCGCCAACATGCTGGCCGCCGCCGACCGTGCCATTGCCAGAGCGCGTGCGGTGGGGAATCGAGACGTCCTCGCGGAGGCGATGATCATCCGGGGGATCTCCCTCTCCATTACCGGACGCATCCCCGAGGCGCTCGCTGCGTTCGACGAGGCGGACGATCTGTTCGGCGCGACCGGCAATCGCGCCGGGATCGCCAAGTCGCTGCGGAAACGGTCGTTCATCGACTGGCGTCAGGGCAATTTTGACGAGGCGCGGCGGATGAACGAGCGCGCCCTGAAGATCTACCGCGAGCTCGGGCAGCAGGCCGGAATGGCCTCGTCGATCGGCGCGCTCGGCGTCATGCTCAACACGCAGGGGAAGCATGATGCGGCGCGCGAGAACTTCACCAAGGCGCTCGAGATCTACCGCCGCATCGGCGACCGGCAGAACATCACCTGGGCGCTGTCCAGCCTCGCCGGAACGTACGCAATGCAGAACCAGCCGGACGAGGCGCTGCGGCGTTACGGTGAGGCGCTGGTGAGCGCCCGCGCGATGGGCGATCAGAATCAGGTCGCGAATACGCTCGCCAACATCGGCATCACTCATACGTTCAAGGGAGACATCACGGGCGCGGAGCCGCCGCTCATCGAGGCGCTGGCGCTCTTCCGCAAGCTCGGCGACAAGTCGTCCGAGGCAGAGGTCGAGGCGAAACTCGGCGACCTCGCCTTCGTGAAGGGCGACCTCCGCGCGTCGCGTGCGCGTCACGAGCTCTCCATGAAGTTACGCCGCGAGCTCCGCGAATCCGTCGCCGACAACCAGGTCTCTCTCTCGTACATCGAGCTGGCCGAGGGGAACGCCGCCGACGCGCTCGCGCAGGCAACCGCCGCCGCCAGCGTCTATCAGGCGCAGGAGCAGGTGCACGAGCGGGCGCGCACGCTGACTGTCGTCGCCCGCGCGTACGCCGACCTCGGACGCACCGCCGACGCCCGCAAGGCGCTGAAGGACGCGCGCGCGCTCATCGGCGCCGTCGAAAACCCGGAGGTCGAGTTCTACCTGCAGCTCCAGGAGGCACGCCTCGACTCCAACCTCCCCGCGCTGGAGAAGCTGATCGCCCGCACCGCGGAGGCGAAGCTGGTGGACGTGAACTTCGACGCCCGCCTCGAGCTGGCCAAAGCCGAGCTCCGCGCCGGCCGCCGCGACTCCGCCCTCGCCCGCGCCGCCGCTCTGGCAAAGGACGCCGAGGCGCGCGGCTATGGCCTCATGGCCAGCCGGGCGAGACTCTTGAAGTAACGTACGCCGCATGGACGCTACGCTTCGCGTCATCCCCCTCGGCGGCCTCGGCGAGATCGGGATGAACCTCATGGTCTACGAATGCGGCGACGACGCCATCCTCGTCGACTGCGGAATGATGTTCCCCGACGCCGCCACCCTCGGAGTCGACGTCATCGTCCCCGACATGACGTACCTCTTCGACAACGCCTCGAAGATCCGGGCCCTCTTCCTCACCCACGGACACGAGGACCACATCGGCGCCGTCCCCTTCCTCGTCGAGCGCCTCCCGCTGCCGGTCTACGGCATGCCGCTGGCCCTCGGCTTCGTGGCCGACAAGCTCGAGGAGTTCGGCATCGAGGAGATCGAGCTGCGCGCGATCATGCCCCGCGACGTCGTCGAAGTCGGCTCCTTCCGCGTCGAGGCCATCCGCGTCACCCACTCCATCGTCGACGCCCTCGGCTACGCCATCACCACGCCCGCCGGCACCATCATCCACACCGGCGACTTCAAGATCGACCACACCCCCATCGACGCGAAGCCGACCGATCTCGCCCGCTTCGCCCACTACGGCGAGCAGGGGGTGACGCTGCTCGTCAGCGACTCCACCAACGCGCTCATCCCCGGCCACGGCCCCTCGGAGAAGACCGTCGGCAATGCACTCGACCGCGTCTTCGCCAACGTCGAGGGCAGGATCATCGTCACCACCTTCGCCTCCCACATCCACCGCGTGCAGCAGGTGATCGACACCGCCCGCCGCCACCGGCGCAAAGTGCTGCTCATCGGCCGCTCGCTCGTCGACAACGTCGAGACCGCGGAGCGCCTCGGCTACCTCCGCTTCCCCCGCGACGCCCGCGCGAGCTCCGCCGACCTCAATCCGAGAGAGCTGGTGATCATGAGCACCGGCACGCAGGGGGAGCCGTCGTCCGCGCTCTCGCGCATGGCCGTCGGCGAGCACAAGCAGGTCTCGATCGAGCGGGGAGACGTGGTCGTGATCTCCGCCCGCACCATTCCGGGGAACGAGCGGGCGGTGTCGCACGTGATCGACAACCTCTACCGCCGCGGCGCGGAAGTGGTCCACCACGAGGCGGGCGACATCCACGTCTCCGGGCATGCCTGTCAGGAAGAGCTGAAGCTGATGCTCAACATGACGCGGCCGAAGTTCTTCATCCCCATGCACGGGACGCTGCGCCACCTCATTCACCACGCGCGGCTGGCGAAGGAGGCGGGAGTCGCGCACGGCGTCGTGATCACGAACGGGCAGGTCGCGGAGATCGACGGCGCCGGCATCCGCGTGCTCGAGGACCGCGTGCCGCAGGGGAAAGTCTTCATCGACTCCGAGGCGGAGGAAGTGCCGGACGTCGTCGTGCGGGACCGCCAGCACCTCGCCGAGGACGGCTTCGTGATCGTGGTGGTGGCGATCGACAGCAACGCGCGGCTGATCCGCGAGCCGGAGATCATCACCCGCGGACTCGTGCACGTCGACGCCAGCCAGGACGTGCTCGCGGAGGTGCGCCAGATGCTCGTTGGCATGTTTGACGAAACAGGCTCCGACGAGCTGCGCGACTCCGACCTCCTGCAGGAAAAGGTTCGCGCCGCGTTGAAGAGGTATTTCAGGAAGACGATGGGGCGGCGGCCAATGATTCTGCCGGTGATCTGGGAAATGTGACTGCGCCTGCGGGCGCGGATTGAGGATTGAGAATTGAGGATTGAGGACTGCCGGAGTTGAGAACGTGCGCGCGAGAGCGCGCCTCCTTCGTTCTCAATCCTCAATCCTTCATCCTCAATCCAACAACATATGTCTATTCTCGAAGCAATCGTCCTGGGCCTGGTCCAAGGCCTCACCGAATTCATCCCCATCAGCTCCACCGGTCACCTCAAGCTCGTCCCCGAGCTCCTCGGCTGGGGCGATCCCGGCGCGGCCATTTCCGCGGTTATCCAGTTCGGGACGATCCTGGCGGTGATCATCTACTTCTTCAAAGACATCCTCCGCCTGACGGTCGGCTTCTTCCGCGGGCTGGTCACGCGCCGCCCCTTCGCCGACGACGACTCGCGCGAGGCGTGGTACGTCATCTTCGCCACCATCCCCATCGTCATCATCGGCCTGCTGCTCGAGGAGCACATCGAAGGCGTCTTCCGCAGCACCTGGGTGGTCACGTTCCAGCTCATCTTCATCGCCATCCTCATGCAGGTGGCGGAGGCGTACGCGAAGCGCAAAGGCTTCCGCGCGAAAGAGGACTTCAACGCGAAGGACGCCTGGATCATCGGCGCGGGGCAGTGCATCGCGCTCATCCCCGGCTCCTCCCGCAGCGGCTCGACGCTGATGACCGCGCTCTTCCGCCGCGTGCCGCACGACTACGCCGCCCGCTTCTCATTCGTGATGAGCATTCCCGCCATTACGGCCGCGGGCGTGTTCCAGATGTTCGACGCGAAGGAGGAGCTGGCGCAGGTCGGCACGACGCCGATCCTGGTCGGGATCCTGGTCGCGTTCATCTCCGGCTGGGCCTCGATCTACTTCCTGCTGCGCTACCTGCGCACCCACACGACGCACATCTTCATCTACTACCGCTACGTCGTCGGGGTGATCCTGGCGATCATGCTGCTGACGGGGTACGCGGAATGATCCGCGCGCTGGTCGCCGTGGCACTGCTGGCATCATGTACGTCGATGACTGATCCGGCGCCCCGTTACCTCGCCCTCGGCGACTCGTACACGATCGGCGAGAGCGTCCCCGCCGCCGATCGCTTCCCCCACCAGCTCGCCCGCGAGCTCGGCATCGCCGAGCCGCAGATCGTCGCGAAGACCGGCTGGACCACCGATGAATTGAACGCCGCCATCGACGCCGCGAACCCGCAAGGCCCGTTCGACCTGGTGACGCTCCTCATCGGCGTCAACAACCAGTACCGCGGCCGCGACGCCGAGCAATACCGCGGCGAGTTTGCCGCCCTGCTGCAACGCGCCATCGCCTTCGCCGGCGGCGACGCAAAGAAGGTGATCGTCGTCTCCATCCCCGCCTGGGGCGTGACCCCGTTCGCCGAAGGACGAGACCGCCCCGCCATCGCCGCGGCCCTCGACCGCTACAACGCCATCAACCGCGAAGAAGCCCTCCGCGCCGGCGCCCGCTACGTCGACATCACCCCCATCTCCCGCCGGGATGCCCCCTCGCTCGTTGCCGAAGACAAGCTGCACCCCTCGGCGAAGCAGTACACCGAGTGGGTGCGGTTGATCCTGCCGGAGGCGAGGGCGGTGCTCGGCGCGCGCTGACGCGCGCGTCGTTGTCAGTTGTCAGTTGTCGGTTGCCCGCGGTGCCCCGGACAACTGATCACCGGCAACCGGCAACGTGCCGAGCTGCAAAGCAGCTTGTCGGGATCGAGCGGCTCGGTCAGACCCGCCTCATCCTCCCGGGTCGCCTCTTCAGCCATCTCCTCCAGGAGACCCGGTTCCGATTCAAACTCCGCCGAGCGGCGCTGACGCGCGCGGTTCTCAGTGCCCAATGCCGGTCCTCCGAGCGCCCCAGACAACCGATAACCGACAACCGAAAACGTCCGACGTCAGTCGGACAAAACCTGCACTTCCGGGATGTTCCGGTACTTCTCCGCGAAATCGAGCCCGTACCCGATCACGAACTGCGGCTCGATGGCGAAGCCGACGTAGTCGGGGGTGAACGGCACCTTGCGCGCCTTCGGCTTGTCGAGGAACGAGGCCGTCTTCACCTTCGCCGCGCCGCGGCTCTCGATGTAGCTGTTCACCTCGCGGATCGACAGGCCGCTGTCGATGATGTCCTCGACGATGAGCACGTTCCGGCCGCGCATGTCGAGCTGCGGCTCCTTGAGGATCGTCACCACGCCCGACGAGTACTTCTGGTTGCCGTAGCTGGAGATCTGGATGAAGTCGAGGTGGACGTCGAGGTCCATCTGCCGCACCAGGTCGGCGCAGAAGAACATCGCCCCCTTGAGCACGCAGAGGGCGATCAGCTCGCTCCCGGCGAACTCGGCGCTGATCTCCTTCGCCAGCTCGGCGACGCGGCGGTCGATCTGTTCACGGCTGAATAACGTCGTCTGTGCCATTCGTGTCAGAATCATAGCATCCGGGTTTCACCATGAATGTCGCCGAGGCAGGTGCACTGCAGGGCCGTTACGCTCGCGTCTCCGATCGCTTCAAAGCGACGTGGACGGCGCACCAGTTCGCCTCCGGCGTCTTCGGCCAGTTCCTCGCCGAGCCGCTCCCGTACGAGATCGACTTCGGCGCGATCTACAGCGGCATCAAGGCCATCGGCCGCGCGCTGAACGGCACCTATCCGATGGAGGCGACGGCCACGCTCGACGTCGTCGAGGAGCAGCTCACCACCGCCGCGCGCGAGATCCTGAAGGCGGAGACGCGGATCAGCCCCTCGCTGCTCCGCCGCTTCTTCGATCACCTCAAGCACCCCGATCTCTCGCTCGTGCAGTGCCTGATCCGCTTCTACTTCTACGCCGACGCGGTCGAAGGCGATCACCGCGACAAGGTCGACCTCCTCTTCACCCGCCTCGGCGAGGACTTCCATCCGCAGCGCAACGAGTTCGTCGTCCGCGAGACGCTTCCGCTGCGCGAGCGCATCCTCGACCTGGTCGCGCTGCTGCGCATCGCCACGCCGCCGCGCGAGGAGGTGGGACGCCTCATCCGCGCGCTGCGTTCGATCCGCGAGGAGATCGAGTCCGCCGCCCGCTTCGACGATCTGGCCGAGCGCAACCTGCTCAAGGACGCCCGCACGTTCAAGCACCGCGTCGGCGATCTCTACTTCGATCCCGACGTGCTGCTGGCGATCATCGAGTTGAACCTCGCCGCGAAGAACCGCTTCCTCCGCCTGTACGGCGGCGAGGAGCAGCGGCTGGTCGAAGACACCGGCAAGCTGATGAAGCACGGCTCCGCGATCGCCCGCAACTTCGGCGGCACGAACCCGGCGCTGGTCGAGGAGATCGCCCGCTTTCGCCTCCTGCGCGACCAGTTCGATTCGCTGCGCGCGCAATCGAACGTGAAGCACGACGTGGTCATGCGCCTCAAGGCGAGCATGAACAGCATCCTCGCGCAGCTCGACCAGGGGCTCGACCCGGAGATCGAGACGACCGCCGACCTGCCGCCGGCCTTCTTCAACCTCGGCACGATGACGTCGCACTTCGGACGCAGCGAGCCGCTGCTCGACTTCATCATGCGCATCGACGGCGCGGTCGAGTCGGCCGACCCGGCGCTGACCCCGGAGGAAATCGTCCAGCTCCCCGCCGCGCGCGATCTCCGCCTCGAGCCGTGGGAAGCGGCGGCGTACCAGAAGCTCGTCGACCGCCGCGCCCCCGAGGCGGACGAAGACAACGAGGAGCTCTGGCTGCTCTACCTGCGCGCCGCCGCGCTCCGCATGAAGATCGACGAGGAGGCGACCATCATGGCCACCGCCATCGCCTCCCACGTCCGCCCCGACGCCGACCTGATGGGGAAGGCGAAGCAGAGCCTCGAACTGGCCAAGGAGCTCGACGAGACGTTCGGCGACCTGCTGCAGGAGGCGGTGTACTACACGAACCGCCGCTTCCACCGGCAGTTGTACCGCTCGCGCTTCCGCCTCCTGCGCGGGTTCTCGGGGTTGTGGTTGATTTATGACTCGGCGTCGTAGAGTCGCAGAGTCTCAAAGTCTCAAAGTCGCAGAGAAAGACCGCCGCGACGGCACGACCTCCTCTGAGACTTTGAGACTCTGCGACTAAGATTCCCCCGTGAAAATCACCGCCCCCCCCACCCCCACCAAGATCGTCTGCATCGGACGCAACTACGCCGACCACG
>DASWNW010000026.1:0-58549 GCA_036399015.1 Thermoanaerobaculia bacterium
GCCGATTAGAGCGCCCCATCTCTTCCGAGACCACTCATTTAGCCGCACTACCTTCTCCTGCTGACCGTGGGTAGGGGTTGCTGTGCGTAATATGTTGTTTATGCACAAGTAACTGTGCAAAAGCAGTTTCTCAGAAGGCGGGCGGCACTTAGGCGCTTGGTGGCGTATTCACGTCACGTATGCGTTCAAGTTCGCGCATTTCGCGTTGCATCTCGTCGCGCAACACCACCCGTTGCAAAAGAGCTCGCAAGAGATCCTCTGTCATCCTATGTGCTTGAGCTTGAGTAATATTACCTGCACGCCGACTCTCCCGTATTTGGGCCAACATCATATCGACATCAGGCGGAACCTGCGGGCGCCGGAAATACGTTCTTATCGCGAACGGCAGAACACACAGTGCCTGCCATACCCAGATCTTGAGTGACCTTACAAATGTTGAGGCCGCGGGGTACAGTTCCGCCCCCGCATTAGCTAATCCGTGTGCGGCGGTACCTAAGATTATGCCGATCGCTGTACCGAGCGGATTCTCCAAGAAGAGCATATCGAGCGCCCTCGCCAATGCACTCGACGCCCGATCGCTCAGCGCGCGCTCTTTCATGCGGGCTCTCCGACCGCAGCCGTGGCGAATTCATCCGCATCAGCATCGGGAAAGATAGGCTTCAGGCGGCCATAATCGTCTTTGAAGTCAGACAGATCTGCGTTTGCCAATACAAACTGCAGGATCTGGCGCATCTCCGCCTCGCTGCTACCGAAGTAGCCGCGCTTCACCCTGAATTTGGTAGTGTACTGCCACACGACGAGCAGCGCGACGAAACTGATGCAAGTGAAAAGCGCAGCAATGCGGTACATGTGATTAACAGAAGGAACCAATGCGACGACGAGACCGAATAGCAATGCGATCGCGTATGCGATCGCCAGGTCGCGAGCGCGGCGAAGAAGCATCACACCAACGATCGTTGCTTTTTCAGACCGATCGCTCGCCTCAGTGAGCCACGTCATCAAGTTCGTGAACGAAGCGGCGAGCGCGACCCACACTGCGCGTGTTGCGCGACGCGTTTTCGTTCCTTGTAGCACAGGAAACACAATCATTACGAGCGTTCGTGCTCCGACGAACATTTGATAGACGATTACAAGCGCTACATAGAGCACTCCTATTACAGCGGCGACTATGGCGAATATCTTCAGCGCATCTTCCGCTGCGGGCGTGACTACGAGCATCGCGGCTCCTATGACAAACACGCCGATAAGCACCAGCACCACTTTTGCCATCGCATCATCGGATATCATTTCTGCGCGGCCTCCCCATGTACGGAGTGTCGAAACTGGTCGAATCCCTACCCGCGGCATCTTACTTCTACGCCGAGTTGAGCGGTGATCACCTTCTGATGGAAAGCGGGGATCTGGTGTCCGCCTAACGGATCTCTCACTCAGCCGCGGCGAGGCCTCGCGTGCTACCGGCAGAGCGGCACGGCGCTTGCCGCAACTAACGTGAAGGCGGCGGGCACCGTCTGCAAGCGACGTGACGCCGTGCATCTCGGGGGAAAGAGGGGCTTCAGCCCCGCGGCAACGAACGGTCCGCCGTCGGCTGCAGTGAGACGTTAGGCGACGCGTTCCGTCATGCCCGCAATACCTTACGGTTCGGCAGATCTTCGAATCCGCGCATTTCGGTACTCAAAATGTCAAAATCGCCGTACTGAACCTCGACGAAGAAGAGGAAATCACCGGTCTTCTTGCCACGCTTAAGTTGGTACACGTTATCCAGCCGCTTCCGCAGAAAATCGGCCGCCCCCCAAGTACCGATCCCGCGGACGCCAGCGACTACCAACACGGTCGCTTGAGGGTTATGCAGATTCGGAGCTTTCAGAACCACGGCGTTGTCGCCTCTGCCCACGCTTGGCGGCTGGTCATCCGATACCGCGTAGGACTTCGATTCGTGCTTGATCGTCTCGTGCCGACGCAGTATCCAGGCGTTACCGTCACCATCTTGTTCGAAATGCAAGCCGTGGTGGAGTAACGCCTCCTCGCTGAAGGGGTTGACTCGCCCTCCGCCTAGACTAATGAGATCTTTCTTCTGGTCGTCGGGAGTTAGATGCGACGGATCCTTGATCTTGATATCTATCGTCCTATGCAACTTTGTGATCGCAGTAACGATATTCTTCAGCGCCATCATGTCCTCGAATGCGGCACGCGGCATGATGGATCGCTGATCGCGATCATGGTGCGGAACAACGAAGATGAGTTCGTTTTGCACGAAGCTGAAAATGGCCAAGAGCTGCCGTATCTTTCGACGTAGCGTGAACCACTGGTAGACTCGCTCAATGACGAACGACAGCGCCGCACCAACAACTGTCCATATCAGTGGCCACAGCCATGTCGGCGCCTCCGTCGCTGGTTCCATTCTTGCCGAAGATATCATGTGCCCGTGCATCGGTGCCGAGCATAGGACAGCGATCGGCTAACTACGATTTACGCGGCGGACGCCGCGGCGTAGCGGCTCAATAGCGCCAGGACTGGTCCGTCGGCTTGTACGGACGCCATTCGCCGACGGACTGTCACGTTCCCGGTCGCGGCGCCGAAACCCGTCCGCTCTTGTAACTCCCGCAGCGATCGACGCAAGCCGCGAGCGAGGGCGCCGCCCGTGTCGCGCCCCCCTCACGCCAGCAACAACTCCAGATCCTCCAACTCCAGTTTCCTCAGCACGCTGTTGTCTTCCGAGATGATCGATTCGGCGAGCTCGCGTTTGCGGGCCTGGAGCTCGAGGATTTTTTCTTCGACGGTGTCGCGGGCGATGAGGCGGTAGGCGACGACGGGGCGGAGGCGGCCGATGCGGTGGGCGCGGTCGATGGCCTGGGCTTCGACGGCGGGGTTCCACCAGGGGTCCAATAGGAAGATGTAGTCGGCGTTCGTGAGGTTGAGGCCGAGGCCTCCGGCTTTCAGGCTGATGAGGAAGAGTGGGGGGCCGCCTTGGGTCTGGAAGCGTTCCACCAGGGACTGGCGGTCGTTCGTCTTGCCGTCGAGGTAGAGCGGCGTCACCCCTTCTTTTTCCAGCGCCTCGCGGACCAGGGCGAGGAATGACGTGAACTGGGAGAAGACCAGGGCGCGGTGGCCGGACGCCAGGACTTCGCGCAGCTCGTCCATGAGCAGCTCGATCTTCGCGCTGCCGGCGTCGGTCGCCTGGTCGATGAGGGCCGGGGCGCAGGCGGCCTGGCGCAGGCGGAGCAGCGCCTCGAGGATCTGCATGCGCGACCGCTCGACGCCCCCTTTGCGCACCTGCCCCAGCAGCGCCTGGCGGTAGTGGTCGCGCAGCTCGTCGTACTGCTGCCGCTGCTTTCCTTCCAGCTCGCAGTAGAGCGTCTGCTCGATCCGCTCCGGCAGCTCCGGCGCGACCTGCTCCTTCGTGCGCCTCAGAATGAGCGGACGCAGTCCGCGCGCGAGCGCGTCGCGCCGCTCCGGCGGCGTCGTCTTCGCGGCGAACGTCCGCGCGAACGAACGGGCGGAGCCGAGGAGGCCGGGGTTGAGGAACTCGAAAAGGCTCCAGAGCTCGCCGAGATGATTCTCGATCGGGGTGCCGCTGAGGGCGAGGCGGTGGCGTCCGCGCAGGAGGCGGCTCGCCTTGGCCACGAGACTGGTGGCGTTCTTGATCGCCTGCGCCTCGTCGAGGATCACGTACTCGAACTCCGTCTCGGCGAGCTTCTCCACGTCGAGGCGCATCGTGGCGTAGGTCGTGAGCACGACGTCGCAGTCGCCGAAGTCGTGCTTTCCCCGCTCGCTGCCGTGATGCTCGAGCACCCGTAACCGCGGCGCGAACCGTCTCGCCTCGGCGGCCCAGTTGAAGAGGAGCGACCGCGGCGCGACGACGAGCGACGGGCGCGTGTTGCCGCCGGCACGCAACTCCTCGAGGAGCGCGAGCGTCTGCACCGTCTTGCCGAGGCCCATGTCGTCGGCGAGGCAGCCGCCGAGCCCCGTCTCGCGCAGGAAGTGCAGCCATCCGAGGCCGGCGCGCTGGTACGGGCGCAGCTCGGCGGCGAGCGTCGCCGGCTCCTGCCGCGGCTGGGGCGCGGCATCCGCGATGCGCTGCCGCAGCTCGGCGAATGCGTCGTCGGCGCGGCGCGTCTTCGCCTGCAGCAGCGTGTCGACCAGCAGCGCCTGCGCGGGACGGAAGCGCAGCGCGTCCCCCTCCTTCTTCCCCAGCTCCACCATCGGCGCGAAGGCGTCGAACCAGGAGGCCGGCACCACGCCGTACGACCCGTTTGGGAGCCGGAGCAGCGAGCGGTTGACGCTGGCGGCGGCGAGCAGCTCCGGCAGCGCCACGCGGGTCCCGCCGAACGACGCGCTGACGTTGAGGTCGAACCAGTCGATGCCGCTGGAGATCTCCACGTCGACGTCGTCGGTGACGTGCAGCGGCACCGAGTCGATCTCCAGCGTCCAGCCTTCGGCGGTGAGCTTGCGCGCGACGTCCTCGAGCTGCGCGAGGCGGACGCGGTAGCCGTCGGTCGTCGCGATCACGCCGCCGAGGCTGCCGAGGCGGCCGCGGAAACCGGCCTCGTGGTCGCGGTCGCGGCGGAGCAGCTTCCGCCCCACCGTCGCCTGCATCTCGGGCGAGCGGGCGTTGACGCGCCAGTCGTCGTAGACGAAGAAGAGCTCCCCCGACATCTCGGCCCCCCACGGCTGGTGCTGCAGCGCGAGCACGGGTCGCGGCCGTGCGTCGACGACGCTCCACCCGAGCTCGGGCGGGAGGGCGACGTTGGCGATCGGGGCGCGGAGCAGCGCCTGGCGGAACGCGGCCGTGTCGGCGTGCGGGATCTCGACCGGACCGCTCGCCCGCAGCGCGCGCAGCCAAGCCACGTGACCGCCGTCGTCGAAGCGGGCGGCGCGCCCCTCGCGGATGAGGATCCCGCCGGTGGCGGCGTCGGCGCTCTCGAGCGGCAGCGTCTCCCCTTCCCGCTCGATCGAGCCGGTGACGCGATAGGTCGACGTCTCCCAGTCGCTGACGATGGCGATGCGGAACGTCCAGGGAGGGCCGTCGTCCCAGCCGATGAGATGAGGGTCGCCGTCCTCGTCGAGGAGAGCGAGCTTGCCGGCGCGCGCGAGGCGTTCGACCCACCAGGCCGTGGTGGCGGGCGGGATGTGGATCGACCAGTCGATGAGATCGCCGTAGGAGCGCTGCGTCAGGAGGGCGATCGTCTCCCGGTCGAAGGGGCTGAGGAGCGGCAACTGCTCGAGGTGCAGCGTGGTGCGCTTCCACTTGCCCCACTCCCCGTTCTTGCGGCGGGTGCGCCCGAGGAGCTGGAGCGTGAGGGTGTGGAGCCGGGGGAGGCCGGTGATGGCGTAGACGAGCTCCTCCGGCACGTCGGCGGCGTGGCGCGAGGGGACGGGCGCCGGCCCGAGGGCGTCGAGGAAGCGCTGCCAGGGCACGCGGTTGTCGCGGGGGCGGAACGGCTGGACGGGAGCCAGCGCGGCCTCATCCGGGTCGTCGCCGGTGAAGGGATCGCTGCCGGCGAGGAAGAGCTCGCGCTCCGGGAGAAGGCGTTGTGCGCTGGCGGCGCGGATGGCGGCCCAGATGTGCTTGCACTCGCCGGCGCTGCGGTCCTCGAACCAGGGGCAGTCGCAGCGGACGGTGAGCTCGTCTTCCTCGACGCGCAGCTCCACCGAGTAGAGCCGTGTCCCCTGCACTTCCGCCTCGATCACCCCCTCGGCGACCTCGTCGAGACGGCGCACGCGGCCCGACGCAAAGTAGGCGTCGCCGCGCAGCAGGCTGCCGCGGGAAACGTACTTGCGGAGCGCGGCTTCGGCCACCACGGGAGCGCAAACGGGAGGGGGGCGACGGCGATTCCGCGGGCTCCGGATCCAACGCAACCGGCCTCGGATGCAATGCAACAGGCCTCGGATGCAATGCAAACAGGCCCGGATGCAATGCAAACAGGCTCGGATGCAATGCAAACAGGCCCGGATGCAGTGCAAACCGGCCCGGATGCAATGCAAACCGGCCCGGATGCAATGCAAACCGGCTCGGATGCAGTGCAAACCGGCCTGGTTGCAATGCAAATCGGCCTGGTTGCAATGCAAATCGGCCAGGTTGCAGTGCAAATCGGCCTGGTTGCAGTGCAAATCACGTCGGCCCAACTGTCACTTCAAAGATTCCGCTTGACCTTTTAAGAGTCAGCACCTACACTGCGCACGATTGTACTTTAAAAGGAGCAGAACATGACAAGAAAGACAGCAGCTCAGGCGCGGGCGCCCCCCGGTTTCCGTCGCCGCCCTCTCCCGTCCACCAAACGACAAAAACAAATGAAAGGAGAATCGAGATGAACACCAAAGAGAACACCGTCAACACCGCCGCGGCCGAGGAGCCGGTGGCGAACCGTTTCACCCCGGACGCGCAGGAGCGCATTGCCCGCCTGCGTACCATGACCGCCGAGTTCCCCGACGACGACGAGCCGAAAACGCTCACGGTGTCGGAGATCCGGCTCGCGCGCGGAACCTCGCTCGCCGCGCTCGAGAAGGCCGCGCTCTTCGCCGAAGCCGTTCCGGACGTCGGGCACATCGCCAACGTCCGCGAGCTGCGCGACGCCATCGGCTTCGAGCTGGCCTATGGCGGCGTGCGCGACGAGGCGCGCGTCCTGGCCCGGCGCGTGGACATGGCCATCCTCCGCCGCAAGCTGAAAGTGGCGAAGATGGTCCGCGCGCTGTTCCGGATGGCGAACGGCTACGTCACGCTCGACGCCGGCGACGTCGCCAGGCCGCACGTCGCGGAGCTGAAGCGGACGCTCGTGCGTCCGCGGCGTAAGAAGGTCACGTCCGAGCCGGAAGCTGTGGCGAAGAAATGACCGGCAGTCCCCCCGGGCCGCGGCGGAAACGTCGCGGCCCGGATTTTTCCTACCTCACCCCACCCCTCAATTCCTGCACGTGCGCCGCCTTGATGCGCGTGCTGCCCGCCACCAGCGAAGCGTCCGTGAACGTCAGCGCCGTCAGGCCGAGGGCCGCGCGGGCGGGGGCGAGGGCATTGCGGAGCTCCTGGAAGTGCGCCGCCTTCACCTTCACGGCCGAGGAGAGCGTGGGGTCGGTGAACGTCGCGGCGGGGAGGCCGGCGGCGGTACGCATGGCGTTGACGGCCTGGCGCAGTTGCGTGAGATGCACCGCCTTCGTCTTCGTCGACGCCGCGACGAGCGGGTCGTCGGTGAAGAGGATGGTCGTGGCGGCGTCGGGGGCGCTGAACGGGCTGGGACGGCCGCTCGAGTCGAGCGCGCGCACTCTGTAGACGTAGGACGTGTTGGCGACGGCGGTCGTGTCGGTATAGCTGGTCGTCGCCACGAGCACCGGCGCGTTCGAGCCGCGGACCACTTCCCACTGCGTCGCGCCGGCGGTCGGCGTCCAGGTCACCGAGACCGACGTGGCGGTGGTCGCCGTCGCCGCGAGGCCGGCCGGCGTGGCGGGGCCGACGCTCGCGCCGGCGGAGCCGGTGATGGTCGCGTTCGCGACATCGGTGAAGGTGACGGTCTGGCTGCCGGGCGTGCGCAGCGTGAAGCCGGCAGGGAACGTGTGCGCGCCGTTGTCGGCGGCGGTGAAGGTGTAGTCGGAGGGGAGCGTCGCCGCGCCGTCGGTGGAGGTGAAGTGCACGGTTCCGCGGTAGCCGGTGGCGACGGTGTAATCGGCGTTGTAGGCGGTGAGCGTCGCGGTCGCGGCCTCGTTCGCCGCCACCGGGTTCGGCAGCGTCAGCACGAACGTGACCGTCGGGTGCCATCCGAGCTGCACCACCTCGAAGTCACTCCCGCGCAGAGAGTGAAAGGCGGGGTTGAGCACGTCGTTGTCCCACCGGGTGTCGTAGGCGCCGCTGACGTAGAGGTCGGAGCCGTTGTCGGCCACGATCAGCCCGTACTTTTTCATGGCGCGGAAGATCTTCTGCACCTCGGGCGCGTAGCCGGAGATGTTCTTGCTCGCCTTGAGGCGGAGGCGCGCCCCCATCGGCAGCGCCCCGGAGGTCGAGCCGGCGGTGTGCGAGGCGGGGTAGACGTGGCCGTTGGTCGCGCGCACCGTCACCCGCAGCGCGTGGCGGATCTCGTCCGGCCCGAAGACCTCGTCGTAGCGCACGAGGCCCGGCAGGATCGCCAGCCCCGCCGCGTCGGCGGAGGTCCACCCCTCGGGGCGCCGGCCGTTCTCGCTCATGTCGAAGAAGGCGCCGGAGCCGGCCTCCCACATCGTGCCGTTGAACCAGACGTTGTACAGCTCGTAGAGATGGTTGTTGTCCTTGTCGACCATGAGGAGGTGGCGGTCGGAGTCCTCGCGCTGGTCGACGTTCCCCGGCTGTCCCCCCTCCACCCAGCCGTTCATCGTGATCGCCTCATCGGGGACCGGGTAGAACGGGAAGGGCTCCTCGGTGTCGTGGTTCACGCCGTCGCTCTGGTCGCCGTAGAGGACGAAGTCGACCGTCTTCTTCGCCTGCGCGCCGTCCACCACGATGAAGGGGATGCCGTAGACGTTCCCCGGGACGTCGAGGTCGTCTCCGCCGAAGTCGGGGTGCATCTGGCGGGTGAGGCCGATGAAGCCGATGTAGCTGGCGGAGGCGGGATCGAGCGGCGCGGAGCTGATGTCGAGGTTCCACCAGTTGTTCTGGGGGAAGAGCGGCAGCGGGAGGGGGATCGGTCCCCCCTGCGTGGCAGCAGCCAGAGCAGGAGTGCAGCAGACGGCGAGCAGCGCGAGGACGGCGACGGTACGGTGGACCATCCCCCGATTATCGGCCGGGCGGACGGACGCGAGCGTGAGCCCGCTCACTGGCACGCAAGACGCAGACGCGGCAACCCGTAGAGCAGCAAATAACCGTGGCGCCGTAAAGTTCAACCGCCGTATCCCGAACAATCCAAATGACAAACCGACTCGTTGCGCTGACGCTTGCCCTCTTTTCCGTGCTTCCGCTCCTGGCAGCCGAGACGCCGCTCGTCACCGGCAACTCGCTCTGGAAGTACCTCAACGACGGCTCGAACCAGGGCACCGCCTGGCGCGAGCCGGGGTTCAACGACGGCACCTGGTCGGCCGGCGTGGCGCAGCTCGGTTATGGCGACGGGGACGAGTCGACGTTCGTCAGCTACGGTCCCGATCCCGGCCGGAAGCCGATCACCACCTACTTCCGGCAGACCTTCCAGGTCGACAACCCGGCCGGCCTCGCCTCGGTGAAGCTGCGCCTGATCCGCGATGACGGCGCGGTCGTCTACGTCAACGGCGTCGAAGTCTTCCGCACCAACATGCCGACAGGGACGATCGCCTACAACACCCTCGCCGCCGGCAACTCCAGCAGCGCCGACGAGGCGATGTGGCACGAGACGACCGTGAGCGCGTCCCGCTTCGTGGCCGGCACGAACACCGTGGCGGTGGAAGTACACCAGGAGTACAGCGGCAGCAGCGACATGAGCTTCGCGCTCGAGCTCCTCGGCAACGACGGGTCGACGCCGGTCAGCCTCCGCCGCGGCCCGTACCTGCAGCTCGGCACCCCGACCTCCATCGTCGTCCGCTGGCGCACCGACATCGCCACGGCCGGGCGCGTGCGCTACGGCACCTCGGCCGGCGGCCTCACGCAATACGTCGACGACCCGAACGTGACCACGAACCACTCCGTCACGCTCACCGGCCTGTCGCCCTTCACCACGTACTACTACTCCGTCGGCACGCCCACGGCGACCATCGCCGGCGGCGCAGGATACAAGTTCCTCACGTCGCCGGAGCCCGGCACCTCGGTCTCGACGAAGATCTGGGTCCTCGGCGACTCCGGCACCGCCGACAGCAGCGCGCGCGCCGTGCGCAACGCCTACTACAACCGCTACGGCGCGAGCGCGAACCTCTGGCTGATGCTCGGCGACAACGCCTACGACAACGGCACCGACTCCGAGTTCCAGGCGGCCGTCTTCGACATGTACCCGGAGATGCTGCGCAGCTCCGTGCTCTGGCCGACCATCGGGAACCACGACACCGCCGGCTCCTTCACCTACTCGCCAGACATCGCCTACTACGACATCTTCACGCTGCCGACGCGCGGCGAGGCGGGCGGCGAGCCGTCGGGGACGGAGCGCTACTACTCGTTCGACTACGGCAACATCCACTTCGTCTGCCTCGACTCGATGACCACCGACCGCTCGCCGCTCGGCCCGATGATGACCTGGCTGCGCAACGACCTGGCGACGACGAACCAGAAGTGGATCATCGCCTTCTGGCACCACCCGCCGTACTCCAAGGGCGGACACGACTCCGACATCGAGACGCCGCTCGTGGAGATGCGCGAGAACGCGCTGCCGATCCTCGAGCAGTACGGCGTCGACCTGGTCCTCGGGGGACACAGCCACTCCTACGAGCGCTCGTACCTGATCGACGGCCACTACGGCCGCGCGTCGACGTTCGTGAGCTCGATGAAGGTGGACGGCGGCGACGGCCGCACGACCGGCACCGGCGCCTACCGGAAGCCGGGCACCAACTCCCACGAGGGAGCGGTCTACGCGGTGGCCGGCTCGTCGGGCATGGCCAGCGGCAACGGCCCGCTGAACCATCCGGCCATGTACATCTCGCTGATGAACCTCGGCTCGATGGTGCTCGACGTCAACCGCGACGAGCTGCACGCGCAGTTCCTGCGCGAGGACGGCAGCATCGCCGACACCTTCACCATCATCAAGGCGCCGCTGCCGGCGCCGGCCGCGCCGTCGTCGCTCACCGTCACGACCACCACCACCAGCGCCACGCTGAACTGGACCGACAGCTCGACCACGGAGGACGGATTCCGCGTGCAGCGCTGCACCGGCACCGGCTGCACCGCCTTCGTGCAGGTCGGCACGACCGCGAAGGACACGACCAGCTTCACCGACGGCAATCTCACCTCCTCCACCGTCTATCGCTACCGCGTGCTCGCCTACAACGGCACCGGGTCGAACGCGTCTCCGATCGCCGACGCGACCACGCAGGGGGCCGCGGCGCCTCCGGCCGCGCCGACGTCGCTGACCGCGACCGCCACCTCGACTTCGATCGTGAACCTCGCCTGGGGCGACGCCGCGACCGACGAGGACGGCTACCGCATCGAGCGCTGCACCGGCGCCGGCTGCACCGACTTCGCGCAGATCGCGGAGACGGCGGCGAACGCGACCAAGTTCACGAACGGCGGCCTCACGGCGTCGACGCTCTACCGTTACCGCGTCCTCGCGTACAACAGCGCCGGAGTGACGGCCTCCAACGTGGCGGAGGCGACGACGCATACGCCGCTCAACGCGCCGACGGGCCTCACCGCCACCGCGGCCTCGCAGTCGCAGATCGATCTCGCCTGGACCGACGCCTCGACGAACGAGAGCGGGTTCCGCGTCGAGCGCTGCAGCGGCGCGTCGTGCACCGGCTTCGCGCTGGTGACCACGCTCGCGGCGAACGCGACCAGCTACGCCGACAGCGCCCTCACCGCCTCCACGCTTTACCGCTACCGCGTCGTCGCCTTCAACGGCACGATGACGGCCACATCGACCGTGGCGGAAGCGACGACGAAGGCGCCGCTGACCGTGCCGGCCGCGCCGGCGAGCCTGACCGCACGCGCGACCACCACCACGCAGATCGACCTCTCCTGGACCGACTCCTCGGCGAATGAAGACGGGTTCCGCGTCGAGCGCTGCAGCGGCGCGTCGTGCACCGCGTTCGCGCCGGTGACGACGCTGGCGGCGAACGCCACCACGTACGCCGACGCCGGCCTCGCCTCCTCCACGCTCTACCGCTACCGCGTCGTCGCCTTCAACGGTGCCGGCTCGGCCGCGTCGAACATCGCCGAGGCGAATACGCAGACGCCTGTGCCGGCGGCGCCGTCGGGCCTCACCGCCACCGCCGTTTCGCCGTCGCAGATCAACCTTGCCTGGACCGACGCCTCGACGAACGAGACCGGGTTCCGCGTCGAGCGCTGCAGCGGCAGCGGCTGCACCACCTTCGCCGCCATCGCCACCCTGGCCGCCAACACGACCTCGTACGCGAACAGCGGCCTCGCGGCGTCGACCCTCTACCGCTACCGCGTCGTGGCGACGAACGCCGGCGGCGGAGCGCCTTCGAACGTCGCGGAGGCGACGACGCGTCCGACCGCACCGGCGGCGCCGACCTCGCTCACCGCCACCTCGTCCGGCGCGTCGCAGATCGCCGTCCGCTGGACCGACAACTCGACCAACGAGGAAGGGTTCCGCCTGGAGCGCTGCACCGGCTCCACCTGCACGAACTTCGTGCAGGTCGCGCAGGTCGGGCCGAACGTGACCTCGCTGACGGACAGCGGCCTGCTCTCCTCGACCACGTACCGCTATCGCGTGCTCGCGTTCAACGTCACCGGCAGCGCGGTCTCGAACATCGCCGCCGCCACCACGACGGCCGCGGTCCCGACCGCCCCCTCCACCCTCACCGCGACCCTCGGCGGAGGCGTGATCTCCCTCGCCTGGGCCGACAACTCGCACGACGAGACCGGGTTCCGGGTCCAGCGCTGCGCCGGCGCCGGCTGCACGAGCTTCGTGCAGATCGCGCAGCTCGCCGCGAATGTCCGCACGTACAACGACGGGGCGCTGGCTTCGTCGACGACGTACCGCTACCGCGTGCTCGCCTACAACGCCGCCGGGACTTCGGTGCCGTCGAACGTGGCCGAGGCGACGACCGGGCCGATTCCGGAGGCGCCGAGCTCGCTCACGACGTCGTCGGTGACGGCGACCAGCGTCTCGATGCGCTGGACCGACAACTCGACCATCGAGACCGGCTTCCAGATCGAGCGCTGCACCGGCAGCTCGTGCACGAACTTCGTGCAGGTCGGGCAGGTCGGCGCGAACGTAAGCACCTTCACGAGCACCGGTCTCGTGCGCCACACGGTGTACCGCTTCCGCGTCCGCGCCGTGAACGCGAACGGGGGCTCGGGCTACTCGAACGTGGTCAACGTGAGGACGACGAACCGATGACGCGTGCGGCGGCGCTCTGCCTCACGGCGCTGCTGGCGGCGCCGCTCGCCGCGCACGACGGCGTGCACGACCAGATCGAGCGCGCCACGCGGCGACTGGCGGCGGAGCCGAAGAACGCCGCGCTGTACCTGCACCGCGCGGAGCTGTACCGGCTGCACCAGGACTGGGACCGCGCGCGTGCCGACTACACGCGCGCGGCGAAGCTCGACCCGCGGCTGGAGATCGTCGACTTCGCGCGCGGCAGGATGGAGCTGGAGGCCGGCCGTCCCGCCGCGGCCCGCACGTCGCTCGACCGTTTCCTCGGCCGCAACCCCGGTCACGCCGAGGCGCGGCTGACGCGCGCGCGGACGCTGGTGCAGTTGAAGAAGGCGGAGGAGGCGATCGCCGACTACGACGCCGCGATCGCGCACGTCGCGCAGCCGACCCCCGACCTCTATCACGAGCGGGCGAAGGTGCTGGCAGACCTCGGCCGCGTCGACGACGCGCTGCGCGGCCTCGACGAGGGCATGACCCGCCTCGGCACGCTCGTCTCGCTGCAACGTCCGGCCATCGACCTCGAGCTCGCCGCCGCGCGCTACGACCGCGCCCTCGCGCGCCTCGACACCATCACCACCCGCCGCGAGCTGTACCTCGCCGACCGGGCGGACATCCTGCTGAAGGCGGGGCGGGTGGAGGAGGCGCAGGCGGCGTACCGCGAGGCGCTGCAACGGCTTGCAGCGCTGCCGGAGGAGCAGCAGAACAGCCGGGTGAATCGCGCGCTCGTGGCGCGGATTCAGGGGGCGCTCGCTACACCACCTCCCCCGAATACACGTTGAAGCGCTCGTCGCGCACGAAGCCGAGGAGCGTGACGTTGAAGCGGCGCGCGAGCTCCACCGCCAGCGACGACGGGCCGCCGATGAACGCGACCGCGGGGATGCCGGCCATCACCGCCTTCTGCACGATCTCGAAGCTTCCGCGGCTGCTCACGGCGAGGATGGATTCGGCAAAGGGGTGTGCCTCCTCGAGGATGTAGGAGCCGATCACCTTGTCGACCGCGTTGTGGCGACCGACGTCCTCGCGCAGCCGCAGCAGCGCGCCGCCGCGGTCGAAGAGCGCCGCACCGTGCACGCCGCCGGTGGCGCGAAAGGCGGCCTGCGCGTCGAGCAGTCTGCCCGGCAGCTCGCGCACCACGGCCGCATCGAGCGGCGGGTGCGGCGGGAGCGGCGTCGAGATGGTCGTCAGCGCGTCGATGGAGGTCTTCCCGCAGACGCCGCAGCTCGAGGTCGTGTAGAAGTGCCGCTCCAGCTTCGACGCGTCGATGCGCGCGGGCGGCCGCAGCGCGACCCGCACCTGGTTCGGCGACCCCCAGTGCCGCACCGACTCGATCTCCCCACCCCGCACCAGCCCCTCGGTGAAGAGGAACCCCGCCGCGAGATCGTAGTCGTCCCCCGGCGTGCGCATGGTGACGGAGATGTTCTTCTCGCGCGTCTCGGCGCCGGAGAGCCAAGCCGCGCGGATCTCGAGCGGCTCCTCGACCGCCACCACATCCTCCCCCGCCTCGCGCGCGCCGGCGGTGACGCGGGTGACGTTGACGGGGGTGGTTTTCATGACCGTGCGAAGTCTATGACGCATCGTGGTGCGCGGCTGGTGTGGAGTTCGCTGGTGGCAGCACTCCCTGAGTAGTGACCACGAAGGGTTCCCCGGGTGACTGGTCGCGGGACGAAGCCGAGAAGCTGTTCCTCGATCAACTGGAGACGATCGAGCGGGCGATCCGTTTCGCGTGCCGGAATCGGTCCATCCCTGATGATGACGCGGAGGACTTCGCTTCGTACGTGAAGCTGAAGCTCGTCGAGAACGATTACGGCGTAATTCGGAAACACGAGCGACATTCGAATTTCGCGGCATTCATATCTATCGTGATCCAGCGACTACTGCTCGACTACCGAAACGCTCAGTGGGGGAAGTGGCATGCGTCAGCCGCGGCAAAGCGGATCGGCGAGCCGGCGATGACGATCGAGGCGCTGCTCCACCGGGATGGACGTTCGATCGAGGAGATCATTCCGCTCATCCTCCGGCGGTGGCCGGAGCTCACGCGCGGCGTGGTCGAATCGATCGCCGAGCAGCTTCCGCGGCGCAACCGACGGCCGCGCGCGGTCGGAGAGGAGATCGCCGCTGCTCTCCCCGGAGCAACCGCATCGAGCGTACACGAGCGCGCATTCGAGTCGGAGCGGAGCGAACTGTCGCGACGGATTGCCTCCGTCGTGCGGGCGACGATGCGGAACCTGGACGAACGAGACCGCCTGATCTGCCGCTTGCGGTTCGAGGGAGGGCTGAGCATCGCGGAGATCGCGCGGCTGCTGCAGACGGAACCGAAGCCGCTGTACCGCCGGATGCAACGGGCGCTCGCGCTCCTGCGGAATGCGCTCGAGGCGCAGGGCATCGGCATCGAAGAAACAGACGAAGTGCTGTCGACGCGCGACACCGATCTCGACTTCGGTTTCGCGCCGGCACCTTCGACTACCGACCCGACGCCCGAGGAGGAGGGAAGTTGAGCACGACATCGCGTTGTGCCGATCCCGCCATCCTCGCGGCCTTCGTGGAAGGGAGGCTCGACCCTGAGAGCAGAGCGGCTGTCGAGCGGCATCTCGCGGAGTGTCTCGAGTGTCCGCTGGTGGTCGGCCAGACCGTCAGGTTCCTCCAAGAGCTGCAGGCGGACGAACGCGACGTGGACGCGATCCGCCGGAGCAATCGGAAATGGCTTGCGCTCGCCGCGTCGATTGCCACCGTCTCGATCATCCTCGTTCTGATCTGGCAGCCTGACGATCCGATTGACGAGATCCGCGACGTCGCCGCCCGCGCGCCTTCGCGCACGCTCGAGGGACGGCTCAACGGCTTCGCGTACGCCCGCTTGAGCGGGACGCGCTCGGCGTCGTCGCCCGAGATCGACCTCGCCCTTCGCGCCGTGCGGGAACGCCTCGAGGAGCGGCCCGGCCCAGCATCCATGCACGCACGCGGAGTCGCTTTGCTCCTCGAGGGCGATACCGCGACAGCAATGCGCCTGCTTGCGACCGTCGCCGCCGCCGGAGATGACGCTACTGCATGGAATGACCTCGCGGTCGCACAGCTCGCGTTGGACGTGCCTCAGGAGGCGCTCCGCAGCGCCGACCGCGCGATCGCTCTCTCGCCCACGCTCGCGGCGGCGCATTTCAACCGTGCGGTCGCTCTGGAGCGCGCGAACCGTCCGGCGGAAGCGATCCGCGCCTACGCCGAGGCACTCCGGCACGAGCCCCTCTCCTCGCCGTGGCGGGGAGAAATCGACGCGCGAATTGCCGATCTCACCGCCCACTGAGAAATTCTCAGGCTCGTCCGTCTGAGAGTGCAATCGGTGAATCGAGCGCTCGGTCGGATAGACGAGGATTGCTTCGTCCCTTCCCGCTCCCAGGCGATCGCGCCGTTCCCATGCCCTTGCGTTTGTGCCGTGTCCCCAGAATCCGAAGATCAAGTGGCCGATCTCCAGCAGGCCTCCGTCACCGTCAGCGATTTCCGGCGCATTCTCCGCGAAAAGGCACCGCCGGCGGACGCGGACATCACGCTCATACTCGATTCCTGCTACGCGGAGCAGTTCGACTCCCCGAAGGACCCTGTGTTGGTGCCACTGTTCGTGCAACCGCCGGACGCTTTCCGCGAAGGAATTGGCAGCATCACGAGTTTCCACGACGGCCTCGCGCCTCTCGTCTTCGACCGCCCGGTCGCCGAGCCGCTGCTCATGGCGGCTTGCGAACGCCACCAGACCGCGTGGGAAGTACCGGCACCGGACGACAAGAGGCGCCTGCTGTTCAGTAAGCGAGCCCTCGAACGGTTCGCGGCCCTTAACGAGAGCCGCGAATCGTTCAAGAATTTCATGGCGAGTCTCCTTCCGCTCCATCCCGCTATCGAGCAGACGGCGACGCTCGCCGGCGACGACTCACCCGAGCGGCAGGCGGAATTGATGTTCGGGGAGCCGGGTAATACGCCGACGGCGTCGTCAGGTAAGGCAGATACCAAGGACGCCCAAACCACCGCAGAATCGAACGGCCTGACAATCCGCGTGCTCGGCCTCGCCTGCATCATTCCGCAGGGGCCCCTCACTGGCGGCGTCAAGCGTAGGATCGTCGCCCCGCTCGACGACATCGGAACGAGCTTGATGCGTCACTTCAGCTTCATCGAAGTCCCGCGCGAGGATCTGATTTTCCGTTCGGGGATCGTGCCGGACAGGTACCGGCGGGGAGGCGTCGATCACTTCCGATGGAACTTGTCGCGTCACCGAGTCACGTTCGACAACATCGATGGCAGCCAGAGTTTTTCAACCGGCACGGAGTACGACAAGCACGTTCCGCACATGAGGAAGGTGTGCCCGGAGCTCCCGCCGCTTCCGCGCGACGAGTGCTATAAAGATACACCCGAGCCAACTCTGTTTACGGCGTTTTACGATTTTGCCGCGGCCACGGTGACGCTTGGAGCCCTCGAGCAAACGAAGACCATCTTCATCAGACCCACAGGCGAGGTGACGTGGCCTGCCGAATACACGCCGACCTCGATTCTTCTGAAAGTTCCAACGACCGGCCCAGAGACGCTCATTACGATCGCAGACAGTACCGGTACTGTTGCCTTGGTCAAGGTGCGGTCGGGCGCCCGGCTCATGATCGGCAACGCACGCGAAGTAGATATTACGGGCAGCGCGCACGGTGAGAACCCCTCTTATCACTTCAAGATCATGTACAAGCTCGCGCCTGTGGAACCACCGAATGCTCCCGTTCCGGCGTCGGCGCAGGTTCCGATCGACTCGTGTTCCGTGACGAACTGGCCATAAGAATTGGGCGCTTGCCCGGGCCTGTGCAGGTGCATCGGGCCCGGGCGTTTCGGTACCATTGAAGCATTCGTCCGAAATTGCATTCCGTCGCGCTGGTGTGTATCACGATCGCAGCGATCGCGATGGCCGCCACATGGCCGCGTGTGTCCCGATGGATCCTCCGATTGCGTCTCGCCGCCGCCATCGAGCGCGTGCGCGTCCTGGCGAAGGATCCCGCTCACTTCCACGCCCGGATCACTCCCGCTCGCGAGTCCACCTCGCGCCGGGAGAGCACCGCCAGGGTTTACACGAATACGGCCGCGCTCGTGGAGCTCGGTCAGCGAATCGGCGGTGACGACGCCTCCCGCGCCGAGGGAACCGCCTACTTCGTCTCCGGTGCATACCAGCGTGCCGCGGCGGCGTTCGGCCGGATCAGGAAACGAACGGCACACGATTGGAATGACCTTGCCGCTGCGGCCATCTGTGCCGCAGACGCCACCGGCGAACCTGCGTATTGGCTCCAGGCGCTCGAGGCCACCGATGAGGCTCTCGCGCGCGAGCCATCGCTGCCCGAGGCGCGCTTCAATCGGGCGCGAGTGCTGGACGGCATCGGCATTTCTCCCGCGGCGCGGCCACACTGGAAGTGGTACGTGGTCCATGCGCACAATGACGATGGGTGGACTGGCGTCGCGCGAAAACACCTCGCCG
Organism: Thermoanaerobaculia bacterium; assembly: GCA_036399015.1. Taxonomy (GTDB): domain Bacteria; phylum Acidobacteriota; class Thermoanaerobaculia; order Gp7-AA8; family Gp7-AA8; genus QHVT01. Next base: position 18,445 of record DASWNW010000026.1, read on the forward strand.
CGCCTGAGGCAGATCGCGCCCGCTGGGCCGAAGCGGCAAAGGATTTCAGCAAGCTGTCACGTGCCGAGTTGGAGAAGCTGACCAAAGCAATTCCTCAGGAGGCGCGCTCGCATGCCGAGGGCGTCCTGCCGGTGAAATGGGCGTTGGCGCTGCTCGAGGGGCACGGCGCCGAGGCGGAGCGGCACCTGGAGCAGGCGCGCACGATCGCCGAGGTCCTCCGGACCACGAACGCCGAGCCGCTGCCCCGCGCCGCGCTGGCGGCGATCGACTCTGCCGGACACACGGGCGGCGTGAAGGAGCTCGCTCAGGGCTATTCCGCATACAACGACGGGCGCAAAGCGCTGAGCGAGAATCGCGTGGCGGACGCAGAGCCGAACCTGCGCCGCGCGTACCGCGCCTTCGCCGCGGCCGGGAGTCCGATGACCGGGGTAGCGGACTTCTACGCCGCGGTAGCGATGCGGAACGCAAACAGAACCGTCGATGCCGTACGAACCTTAGACAGGCTGCTGATGGCCGAAAAGCGTGCCGCCACGCCGTCGCCGTCGCTGATCGCGCGCATCCATCACGAGATCGCATTATGTGAAGCATCACGGGGCCACTGGAGCGATTCGCTCGCGGCCGCACGGATCGCGATGTCGACCTTCTCTTCGTTGCGCGAGCGAGGGAATGCCGCGGCGGCGGAGGCGATCCTCAGCGAGGACTACGACTTTCTCGGTCAACGGGACCTCGCGTGGAAGCACGGGGTGGCGGCGGTGAGAAACTCGTCTGCCGCCGGTTATCCCGATCGCGTCCGCGTCATTCTCGGCGCGTTGTCTCGTACTGAGTTACGTGGACGGCGCTGGCGAGAGGCGCGTGCTCTGATCAGGCTCGAGCACGAAGTTGCGCCACTCGCTCCCAACCCGCAATACGACGCGGGAGCGTTCCTCCGTTCAGCGATCGCCGCGTGGCACCTGTCGGAACCGGCTGTGGCAGAGCGGAGTCTCAGCCGTGCACGCGCGGCGGCGGGTCGGATTCCCCGCGGTGGAGGCGGGGAAAAACTCGCTGCGGAGATCGACGCGGTCGCCGGCGCAATCGCACGTCGGAGCGACATTGGCCGTGGCATCCGCCTCCTGTCGGCCGCGATCGACTTCGAGAAACGGACGGAACGGCCGATCCTCCTCCCCGAGCTGTACCTCGAGCGCGGACGCGCGCATCTCGCGTCGAACGACATCCAGTCGGCGAAATCAGACTTTGACCGTGGGATCGAAGAGCTGGAACGGCAGCGCACGCATGTCACCGACACGCTGTTCCGTCCGGGCATCTTCGCCGATGCCGCGGAGCTCTTCGACGAGGCGGTGGGAGTCCAGCTCCGGCTCGGGAAGCCGCCAGAAGCGGTCCTGGCGTACGTGGAACGCGGCCGCGCGCGCGCCGTCGTCGAAGAGATGGAGCTCGACGGCACAGGGGGAACGTGGACGCCGCCTCGTGTCGCCGACATTCAGCGGGAGCTCGCCCCCGGAAGCGTTCTTCTCGAGTACGCGGCGCTCCCCGAGGCGCTGGTCGCGTTCATGATCTCCCGTGATGTTGTACTGATGCGCACTGTCGCTACGAGCCGCGCGCAATTGAATGAACGCGCCGCCGAATTCGTCGAAGCCACCGCCTCTCGCCGCGACGCGGACGGTACCGCCCTGCACGACCTGCTCTTCGCGCCGTTCGGGCTGGAACTGCAAAGGATCCGCAGTATCACCATCGTCCCAGACGACGTGCTGCAGCGGGTGCCATTCGCGGCACTCTCTGACCGCAAGGCTGGAACGTACATGGCGGAGCGCTACACGATCGCGACAACTCCAAGCGCCAAAGTGTTCGTCGCCACCGCTCAGCGCCTCCGCGAACGACGCTTCGACACCTCCACTGGAGCGCTCGTCTTCGCGAATCCCGCGGTGGACCGTGAGCTCTTTCCGTCACTCGTGCCGCTTCGCGCCGCCGAACGTGAGGCGGAGTGGGTCGCCCGCCGCCACTCGACGCGCGCGGTGTTCATCGGAGCCGCAGCAACGGCGGACCGGTTCCTGCGCATCGGCCCCTCATCCGACCCGATTCACTTCGCAGGACACGCGGTGATCCGCGGCTCTGAAGCGGGTGGCTCGGCATTGCTGTGCGCGGCGTCTGACGACCGGTCAGGCATCCTCGCGGTGCGTGACATCACCAGAATGCGATTCACAGCGACGCGAACGGTCGTCCTTGCGCGTGCAGCACGCTCGGCGGCCGGAACGCGGCGATCGAAGGTGTCCCCAGCGTCGCCCGTGCATTCCTCATTGCTGGCGTCCCCTCGGTCGTCGGAACGCGTTGGGACATCGAAGATCGCGAAGCAGCCGGCTTGATGCGTCAGTTGCACGAGCATCTCGCAAAAGGCATGTTTCCGGCCGACGCGTTACGCGCGGCACAGCTCGCCGCGATCCGACAGGGCCGTCCTCCGGCGGAATGGGCAGCGTTTTCGTTAATGGGCGTCAGCTCGCCGCCTTCGCCTATTCTTGCCGCCGCGCGATGATCGTCTTCAGCAACAACCCGCTCGACCGCACCGCCGACAAACGCGACGACGCGGCCTGGCTCGCGCCGCGGCGGGAGCGGGCGCGCGTGCTGGCGATGCACGAGGGGAAGCCGCTCATGCGCGGCGACGAGCTGGCCTGGCTGACCGGCGCGGACGAGACCGCGCTGTTCCTCGGCATGAACGGCGACGCGGCGGTCTTCGCGGTCGAGACGAACGACGCGCACGGCGCCGAGTTCCGCGAGCTGCGCGCGGTCGCCGTGATCCTGCCCCCCGAGGACGCGGCCATCGTCGCCACCGCGAAGTGCCTCTTCGAGTGGCACGCGCGCCACCGCTTCTGCTCGAACTGCGGCCAGGCCACCGACGTCGTCTCCGCCGGCTGGAAACGGGTCTGCCCGGCCTGCAAGGGGGAGCACTTTCCGCGCGTCGATCCTGTGGTGATCATGCTGCCGCTGCGCGGCGAGCAGTGCCTCCTCGGGCGGCAGGTGGTGTGGCCGAAAGGACGGATGGCGCCGCTGGCCGGCTTCGTCGAGCCGGGCGAGTCGATCGAGGAGGCGTGCGCGCGCGAGATCAGGGAGGAGGCGGGACTGCATGCGCTGCGCGTCACCTACCACGCCAGCCAGCCCTGGCCGTTCCCCTCGTCGCTCATGTTCGGGCTCTACGTCGAGGTCGACGGGGAGGCGGTGCCGGACGGCGTCGAGCTCGAGGAGGTGCGCTGGCTGACGCGCGACGAGGCGCGGGCGATGCTCGACGGACGCCATCCCGAGCTTCTCGCGCCGAACCGCTACGCCATCGCGCACGCGCTGCTGACCCACTGGGTGGATCAAACTTGAAGCAGCACGCACGTTCCTGACCCACCGGCCGCCCGTAAGTCATTAAAAACAGGTGAGCGCCGCGTGGCTGCACCGTTGCTCTGGTGGGCCGCATCAATTCATGAAGGAGAACTCCCTCTGATGCGCAAAGCTCCCTGGGTCACGACGGTCCTCGCCGTCTCGTTCGCCACGACGCTCTTCGCCGCGAACGGGCAGTTCCGCGGTCACAATCCGAAGATCTCCCGCTCCGACTCCGGGCTCACCGCCCCCTCCAGCGCCCCGGCGGCCGACGTCGTGCGCGGGTACCTCAAGCGTTCCGACAACTCGCTCGCGGTGGCGCGCGAGCAGAAGGTCCGGGGAGTCACGCACATCCAGATGACGCAGTCGGTCGGCGGCCGCCAGGTGTACGGCGCGTACGTCAAGGCGACGGTCGACGGGCAGGGGCGCCTCAGGAGCATCATCGACGACACGGCCGACCTGACCGGCGGCGTCGCCCGCACCTCGCTCACCTCCGCGCAGGCGCTCAACGCCGCGCTCGCGCACCGCTACGGCGGCGCCGCGGCTCCCGAGTTCTACCGCGCGCCGGTCGTGACGCCGGTGATCGTCCCGACGGCGGCCGGCCTCGAGCAGGGCTTCCTCGTCGAGACGTGGGAGAAAAAGAGCAACCTCCTGTGGCACACGCTCGTCGGCGCGACCGGCGCGATCGCCCACCAGGAGCTGCGCACCGCCAGCGACTCCTACTTCGTCTACACCATCCACCCGAACGCGACGCCGCAGGCGCTCGTGAGCGGCCCCGGCACCGGCAATGCCGAGTCCCCGTCCGGCTGGGTGACGAACAACACGACCATCGGCAACAACGTCGACGCCTACCTCGACCGCGACAACAACAACGCGGCGGACACGAACAGCCGCCCGGTCTCCTCGACGAGGGACTTCGTCTTCACGCACGACCCGCTGAGCGCGCCGACGACGCTGACGAATCAGCAGCTCGCCATCACGAACCTCTTCTATTTGAACAACGTCGTGCACGACAAGCTGTATCGCCACGGCTTCAACGAGGCCGCCGGCAACTTCCAGACGAACAACTTCGGCAAGGGCGGTCTCGGCAACGACCCGGTCAACGCCGAGGGGCAGGACGGCGGCGGCACGAACAACGCGAACTTCTCGACGCCGGCGGACGGCAGCCGCCCGCGCATGCAGATGTACCTCTGGAACACCGCCAACCCGGAGCGCGACGGAGACCTCGACGCCGACGTCGTCTTCCACGAGTACGGCCACGGCCTCACGTGGCGCATGATCGGCAGCATGGGCGGCGGCCTGGCCGGCTCGATCGGCGAGGGCATGTCCGACACGGTGGCCTGCTACATCACCGGCAACGACACCATCGGCGAGTACGTGAAGAACAACACCGTCGGCATCCGCCGCTACGCGTACACGAACTACCCCCTCACCTACCGCAGCGCGAACACCACCAGCGTGCACGCGAACGGCGAGATCTACGCCGGCACGATGTGGAAGCTGCGCGGGCTGTGGCTCAACGCCGGCTACTCGATGGACGAGCTGTGGGACTACGTGATCGACGGCATGAACTACACGCCGGCGAACCCGGAGTACGAGGAGATGCGCGACGGCATCCTGGCCGCCGTCCCGACGCAGGCGCAGGACTGCCTGGTGTGGGATGCGTTCGCCTCGATGGGCATCGGCCAGGGGGCGGCCGGCACCGACTCCTGCAACTTCTTCGGCCAGTGCACGATCAACATCACGGAGAGCTTCACTAAGCCGTCCGCCTGCGGCGGCACCGCGCCGGCGTACACGCTGTCGGTGTCGGGCTCCGTCACCGGCAAGGGGCCGCGCGCGAACCTGAGCTGGAGCGGCGCCACCGGCACGAACGTCGACGTCTACCGCAACGGCGCGAAGGTCACGACGACCGCCAACGACGGCGCGCACCAGGACTCGCTGGCGAAGGGGACGAAGGGCACGTTCACGTACAAGGTCTGCAACGCGGGGACGACGACCTGTTCGAATGAGGCGAGTGTGACGTTCTAGGTTCCTCGGGTTCCTCGGGTTCCTCGGAGTTCCTCGGAGTTCCTCGGAGAGCGGCCGCCGGCAACGGCGGCCGTTCTTTTTTGGCATCATGCGCCGGTGGAGCGGACAGTGAAAAATGCGGCGCTGAGCGGAGCGGGCGCCGCATTGCTCGTCTCGGCGATCGCGATCGGGTGTGAGCTCTACGCCCTTTCCCCGCGCGGTTCCGGGCAGTGGCTCGGGGCTCCGCTGGCGGCGGTACTGCTGCTCATGGCGTCCGCGTTCGTGTTCATGCTGGCGTCCATTTTTCTCGCTCCACCGTGGACGCGGAGAGTCGCGGACGCGGTGGCGATGTTCTGCTTCGTCTACTTTGTCGTCGGCGTTCTCGGAGCCGTTGCTGAACGACGCATGCGCATGGACGCGTTCGCGCAACTGGCGAGGCGTTCCGAGCCGCTCGTCGCGGCAATTCACGCGTTCGAAGACGATCACGGCCGGCCGCCGGCCTCGCTCGCGGAACTGGTGCCGCGGTACCTGCCGGCGGTCCCGCAAACTCGCATGGGAGCCTATCCGCACTACGTGTACGAAACCGGCAACGAGTGGCTCCTGAGGGTGCCGGCGTCGACCGGTCCGATGAACTTCGACGCGTTCGTCTACTACCCGGAACAGCGCTACGGCCGCAGCGGCACACGGGTCGGGAAGTGGGCCTACATCACCGACTAGCAGGTCACTCGAAGATGCGCGACAGGTACTCTTCCGCGGCTGCCTGAAAGAGGAAGTCGTCGGCGCGGGCGTCCGTTAGCGGATGCGTTCCGGTTTTCAGTTTCGCCCGCTCCTTGGCGTGTTCGGCGGTCTTCTTGTACGCGGCGTACTGCGCGCGGCGGAACTGCATGAACTGCTCTCCGTTCATCGCGCGTTGCTGCGTCACCGCCCCCTTCACGACCGTGACAACGACATAGGAGGAGTAGGTCGAGCCGTAGCCGAGGTGGACGTAATCGACCAACTCGCCCGTCGGCACGATGAGGTTCCCGGTGTACCAGGTGGCGACGCGTGGCGCGGCGTCGTCGAAGAGGCGCTTCATGATCGAGCGGAACTTCTTCGACTCGGGTGCATCGAGGTCCGCGTACGACGACGTCGGCACCTTCACGTCGTCCAGGAAAAGCTTCCCGCCGCGCACCGACCAGTGGCCGATGTAACCCCGCCATAGACTGCTCGAAACGGGCTTCAATTTCGGGAAGCGGTCGCCAAGCAAGGCGAGGACCGGCCGCAGCGGGTTCGTGGCCAGGTCATACGTCTTCCCGTTCAGCTTCAGCACGTCGGGCCTCTGGGCGGTGGCGCCGAGCGGGCCGGCAACGGCGAACGCGAGCAACAGGAGCACCAGCCGGGTCATGGCTCGTATGATACGGCTCGCATGCACGCCGACTCGATCGCTCCGCTGACGCGCTTCCTCACGCAGCTCATCAGCGAGACGTCCGGGCTGTCGCTCGACGACACGCTGGCGCTGGCGGAGCAGTCGATCCTGCCGCCGGAGGAGCTGCGGCTGGTACGGGAGTTCCGTTCGCTGCTGAACCGCTTCCGGGTCAACGACCTGCAGATCGAGACGCTGCTCGAGCATCCGGTGTCGCACGCGCTGGCGGGGTTCTTCCGCGCCTTTCCCATCCCCTTCCGCGACGAGCACATTCACCTCACCGGCTCGCTCGACGCCTCGTTCATCTACCCCCGCCTGGCGAAGCTGCTCGACGGGCCGAACCGCGCGCTGTACGAGGCGAAGATCGCGGAGGTGTACGGCCGCGAGGCGCTCCCGCTCGCGAGCGTCGACGCCGTGAACCGGCTGATCCGCCTCGGCGAGAGCGACCGCTTCGATCGCTACCTCAAGATCCTCTACCTCCCGAAGCTCATCCTCACCTCGCGCGAGGCGCACCGCGACGCGGCGTACCACATGGCCAGCCGCCTCTATCGCGGCTCCAACGTCGGCTCGATCCGCCTCAAGTTCACGCTCACGCGCGAGACCACCGACCCCTCCGAGCAGATCCCCGGCATCGAAGACCTCACCTCGGAAGACGTCGTGCTCGGCCTCTACGAGGGCTTCCGCGCGTTCCAGCTCGAGGCGCCCGCGTTCCACTTCATCCTCTCCCCCAGCTTCCGCAAGGAGCCGGGCTTCTACGACGCCGCGCGCTACCCCTCCAAGCGGGCCGCGTTCGACGACCAGGTGCGCCAGCTCATCGCGCTGGTGAAGAAGCACCCGGAGCTGCGCGACGTGCTCACGGAGATCGACACGGTCGGCAACGAGCGGGGCTTCTACCGCAAAACGCACTTTCAGGAGATGCGCGTCGGGATGCGCAAGCTGCAGGCGTACGGCTTCCGCACGCGCAGCCATCACGGCGAGACCTGGAACACGCTGCGCCAGGGCGTGCAGGCGGTCGACAACGCCATGAACATCTGGCACGTCGACGCCATCGAGCACGGCCTCAGCCTCGGCATCAACCCGAACTTCTACTTCCACTCCATGCTCCAGCGCCTCCTCCACGCGAACGCGAAGCGGGAAGGCATCACCGCCAACTCGCGCGAGCACGCGGAGATCATGGACATGGACTGGAGCGGCCGCGAAGGCATTCGCGACCGGCTGCTCAACGGCGAGCGGATCGACGAGCGCGAGGCGATCCTGGCGACGAAGACGAAGTTCCACCACGCGCGCGAGGTCGAGCACTACCAGCACGACGTGCTCAACCGGATGATCGACAAGCGCATCACGCTGGTGTCGCTGCCGTCGTCGAACAAGAAGCTCACCGGCGCGCTCGCCGACTACAAGGACCATCCCTTCTCCTGGTGGGAGAAGAAGGGGCTGCGCCTCGGCGTCGGCACCGATAACGACGTCACGCTGAACACGAGCTTCATCCGCGAGATGCTGATCCTGCTCTACACCGATCCGCTGGAGCTGAAGATCACGAAGCTGCTCATCGTCACGACGGGCGAGACGCGGCGCTCGTACCTCAGCCACCTGCTCTGGCAGATGCGCAAGGCGATCGAGACGGAAACGGCGCCGGCGCTCGCCGGTCAGGCCTGATGCCGCGGGAAGTCGTCACGCTCACGCGCGCCGAGGCGCGGCGGCGGCTGGTCGCGCACCTCGGGCTGGCGCGTCCGCTGGGGAACGGGGCGCGGGGGACGCGCGCGGTGCTGGAGCGGCTGCGTTGCATCCAGCTCGACCCGCTCGACATGATCGGCACGAACGCCGACCTCGTGGTGATGGCGCGCACCGACGGCGTCGGCCGCGGCGACGTCTGGCGCCACCTCTTCCCCCGCCGCGCCTTCGAACACTTCGCGAAGGAGCGCTGCATCCTCCCCGCGCGCGCGTTCCCCTATTACCGGGCCGAGGGGCATGGGGCGGAGACGCCGTGGTGGTCGCACGGCGAGCGTGAACGGCGCGTCCCGCCGCGGCTCGTGCAGGCGGTGCTGGACGAGGTGCGCGCGAACGGGCCGCTCACGGCGCGCGAGCTGACCGACCACGGCTCCGTCGAGCCGCTCGACTGGAGCGGCTGGAAGGGAACGGCGAAGGCGACGTCGATGGCGCTGGAGATCCTCTGGACGCGCTGCGACGTGGTGGTGGCGGGACGGACTGAGTCACGCGAGAAGATCTACGACGTCCCCGACCGTGCGCTCGGCGAGCTGCCGCCGCCCGCCGAGGACTTTGGCAAATGGGCGGTGCGGGAGCGCGCACACGCCTCCGGCCTTCTGACCCGCGGCGGCGGCGGCTCGATCTGGTCGATGCTGCGCAAAGTGCGCACGTCGGGCGTGGTCGAGGAGCTGCTCGACTCCGGCGAGCTGGTGGAAGTGGCGATCGAAGACTCCACCCGCCGCTACCTCGCCGCGCCGGCGTTCCTCGAGGCGAAGCGGGTGCGCTACGACGACCGCGTGCGCATCCTCGGCCCGCTCGATCCACTCCTGTGGGACCGCGACCTGGTCCGCCACGTCTTCGGCTTCGAATACGTCTGGGAGGTCTACAAGCCAGCGCCGCAGCGGCGGTGGGGCTGGTACGTCTGTCCGCTGCTGTTCCGCGACGCCCTCGCCGGCCGCATCGACGCGAAGGTGGAAGGGAAGACGCTCGTGGTCTCGAAGCTGTGGATCGAGGCGGACGTCGACCGTTCGGCGATCGACGCCGCACTGCAGCGGCATGCGGAGCTGTGCGGCGCGGAGAAGGTGAAGGTGCGGAAGGTGATTTAGCGGCCGGCCGCGCGCTGGCGGTTGGCGAGGAGCTGCGGCAGGTGCTTCTCGGCCCAATGGCGGACGGCGGTGAGCGGCTCGGTGAGCGAGCGTCCGAGGGGCGTGAGCGAGTACTCGACCATCGGCGGGACCACCGGGTAGATCTTTCGGGCGACGAGGCCGTCCTCCTCCAGGCTGCGCAGCGTCTGGGTGAGCATCTTCTGCGACACGCCGCCGACGCGCCGCTGCAGCTCGCCGTAGCGCATGGTCTGCTCGTCGAGCGCGTAGATCACCAGCGCCGTCCACTTGTCCGAGATGCGGTCCAGCACCTTGCGCGAGGGGCAGTCGGGGTTCATCACGTCGCGTTTCTGTTTTTTCATAGGCACCAAAAGGTGTGTACTTCACCTTTCTTCCTGTAACAGGCATAGTACGCCGCAACGAAAGGAAATGCACTCATGATCCTCATCACGGGAGCCGGCGGCACCGTCGGCAGCGAAGTCGTCAGGCAACTCCAGGCAACGCGGACGCCGTTCCGCGCCGCCTACCACAATGAGAAGAAGGCGGAGGCGGCTCGCGCGAACGGCATCGACGCCACGGTCATCGACTACACGCGCCCGGAGACGCTGCAGGCGGCGTTCGACGGCGTGGAGAAGCTCTTCCTCCTCTCCGGTGGCGCGCCCGACCAGACCGAGCGGGAGATCAACGCCGTCGATGCGGCGAAGGCGGCCGGCGTGCGTCACATCGTCAAGCTCTCCGTCATCGGCGCCGAAGGCGAGTCGTACTCCTTCGCGAAGGTGCACCGGCCGGCGGAGAAGGCGATCGAGTCGAGCGGCCTGACCTGGACGCACCTGCGGCCGAACGGGTTCATGCAGAACCTGCAGAACTACATGATCGGCACGATCGCGTCGCAGGGGGCGTTCTACACCTCGGTCGGCGACACGAGGATCGCGCACGTCGACGTGCGGGACATCGCGGCAGTGGCAGTGAAGGTGCTGACCGAGCCGGGGCACGAGAACCGCGCCTACACCCTCACCGGTCCGGCCGGCGTCACCTATGACGAGATCGCCGCGCACCTCTCGGCGGCTTCCGGCAGGACGATCAGCCACGTGGCCGTCACCGACGCCGACGTGAAGGCGGCGCTGGTCGGCTCCGGCGCGCCGGAGGCGTACGCCGACGCCTACCTCGACCTGCAGCGCTTCTACCGCAGCGGCGCCGCGGCGAACGCGACGGAGGACGTCCGCCGCGTCACCGGACGCGATCCGATTCCGTTCGAGCAGTACGCCCGCGATCACGCGAGCGTCTTTGCCTGATTACGTGCAGCAGGGGGAAATGATGATCGTCGGATCGAGACGGTCGTGTTTCCCGCCGTTGATCCAGACGTCGTACTTGCATTGCTGCTTGTTCGAGCCCGGTCGCGTGCGGGCGCTGCAGTGGCCATTGCCGTCGCAACGCTGCGCCTCCACGCAACCCGGCTCGATCTCGACGCGCAGATCGCCGGTGCCGGAGGTGGTGTACCAGTGCAGCATCACCGGTGACCGGCGATCGCCCTCCAGCACGTCGTGCACGAACACAGGCTCCGGGCTGACGGTCAGCGTGCGCGCCGAGTCGTCGACGCAGACGATCGGCGCCTGCCGGTTCGTCTCCCCTTTCGGGTTCGCGGCGCACGGCGAGTGGCGCATGATCCCCGGCGCGGGACCCGTGTCGGTGCCTCCGCGAGCGGCGCATCCGGCGATCCAGACGGGGGTGAGCAGAAGAAACGCAATCCGGGACAGGCGACCGGTGACGGGCATGAAGACTCCTCCTCCGCGTTATGCCTTTGATTTTACGGCAATCGTGAAGGAAGGCAGTTCCCGCAGCGGCTCGAGCACCGGATCGCGCGCGGCGTCGGCGGCCGGGTAGCCGGCGGCGATGGCACGCTCGAGCCACGACAAAGCGCTGTCGGGCGCGCCTCGGAGGGCACCGACGACGGCGGCCTGATACAGCACCAGCGGATTGGTGGGGTCGATCTCCAGCGCGCGGCGGATCTCGCTCTGCGCCTCGTCGAGCTGTCCATGTTTCGCGAGGCTCGACGCCAGCAGCGCACGCGTGAATGCGTCCTGCCCATTGACGACGAGCGACGCGCGGGCGGCAGCGATGGCGCGCGGCCAGACGTCCGAGGTGCACGCGCGGTCATTGAGAGCGCGGCAGGCATCGCCAAGATTCGCCCACGTGATGGCATCCGAGGGAGTCAGCTCGATCGCACGGCGAAACGCCTCGCGCGCTTCCTTGTAGCGCCCAAGGAAAAACTGCAGCGACCCGAGGTTGGACCAGCCCATCGCCGTCGGCTCGATCGCCAGCGAGCGCTGGTAGGCCACGAGCGCCTCGTCGTAGCGATTCAGCGCCTGCAGTGCTCCGCCGAGGTTCGCGTGACTGCGCGCTGAATCGGGCGCGAGTGTGGCAGCCCTGCGGAATTGCAGCACCGCCTCCTCGTACCGGCCGCGCGCGTAGCAGTACGAACCGAAGCTCATGAACGTGCCGAGGGAGTCCGGACGGAGGGCGATCGCGCTGCGGTACATCTTCTCGGCGTCGTTGCCGCGGCCCTGTTTGTCGTAGGCCTCCGCGAGGCCGACCGTTGCATCGGCGTTGTCCGGCCGCAGCTCCAGCGCGCGATGGAACGCCGTCACCGCATCCTCATACCGTCCCGACGCGTTGAGCAGCCGTCCAAGGGTGATGTGGCTTTCCGGGTCGTCGGCGCTGAGCGCGACACCACGCGTGGCGTAAACCGTCGCCTGTTCGATGAGCGCGGGACGGCGCGCGAGGGACGCCTTGTACAGCAGCGCGCGGGCGAGAAGCGCGTTCACCGCTCCCGACTCGCGGGCGTTGCGGAGGATCGACTCGAGGCTGGCGATGGCCTGATCGACCGATTTTTCGTCGCGCACGCGCTGGAGGAGGCCGACGGCCTCGGTGAAGCGGTGCTGGTCCTGCGCGCCGAGGGTGGCGGTGGCTGCGCGGGTGCGGGGCACGACCTTGCGTCCGAGGGCGCCGACCAGCTCGTCGGCGATCGCGTCTTCGAGTGCGAAGAGATCGGTGGCGGCACGGGTGACGGTGCTGGAGGCGAGCGTGCGGCCGGTTTTCGCCTCGATCAGCGCGTAGGTCACGCGCACGTCGTCGCCGCTGCGCTGCACCGTCCCCCGTACGACGGCGTGCATGCCGCGCCGGAGGGCGATGGAGATGATGTCGTCGGTGTCCTTGAGCGGCGGCCCTTCCGACGGCGAGGAGATGCGCAGCTCGCGCACCTCGGAGAGACGCGCCGCGATCAGCTCGGAGATGCCATCGGCCAGGATGCGTCCCTCGCTGGTCGAGCTGAGGTCGCGGAACGGCACGACGGCGAGCGAGGTCACCCGCTGCCCCGCCGCGGCGAGATCGCGCCGCGTCCACATGAACGAGCCGCCGGTGAGGAGCGCGAGCAGCGTCACCGCGAACGCGACGTGCGGCAGGCGGATCCGGCGCCGCGGCGCACTCCCGCGGGTGGCGGGGCTGCTGCGGACGCGCGCGGAGCTGTGCGTCATGCCGTCGCGGATCTCGCGGAGGTCGCGGGCGAGGTCGCGCGTGGCGGCGTACCGGTCGCGCGGGTTCTTGGCGAGGCAGCGCGCCACGATCCGGTCGAGGTCGTACGGCACCGCGTCGTTGAGCGCGGAGGGCGGATCGACCTCGGCGCGGATGATCGCGGCCATCGTCTCCGGCTTCGTCTCCCGGTCGAACGGGCGGACGCGCGTCAGCATCTCGTAGAGCATCACGCCGAACGAGAACTGGTCGGAGCGGTAGTCCATCTCGTTCCCCAGCGTCTGCTCCGGCGCCATGTAGCCGACGGTGCCGAAGACGGCGCCGGGCGAGGTGTGGGGAATGGTGGTGTCGGACGAGGAGATGGCGCGGACCTGCTTGGCGAGGCCGAAGTCGAGGATCTTCACGAAGCCGTCCGGCGTGACCATCACGTTGTCGGGCTTGAGGTCGCGGTGGACGATCCCCTTCTCGTGCGCGGCGGCGAGGCCGTCGGCGAGCTTCACGGCGATGCGCAGCGCGGTCTTGAGCGAGAGCGGCTCGCGCGCGGCGAGGGTGCGCAGATCGACGCCGTCGACGAGCTCCATGGCGATCCAGGCCATGTCGTCGGTGTGGCCGATCTCGAAGATGACCACAATGTTCGGATGGTTGAGCGCGGACGCGGCCCGCGCCTCCTGCTCGAAGCGCCGCAGCGCCTCGGCGTTCGCGGAGAGGTCCGCGGGAAGGATCTTCAGCGCGACGTCGCGGCCCAGCTTCGCGTCGCGCGCGCGGTACACCTCGCCCATGCCTCCGGCCCCGAGGGGCCCGAGGATCTCGTACTGCGCAAGGCGAGCTCCGGTGGCGAGTTGCAAGGTGGTGTGGAGAGATGGTAGCAGGGGGAGAGGCGAAACGTTGTCGGGGCCGGTTGCAATCAGTGCAGCCGCATCGCGGCGGGAGACGTCACGCGCAGCACCGCCTCCTGCCGGAAGCGGGCGCGGTAGGCATCGGCGATCGCGCGCACGGCCGCGTCGAGCTCCGGCGTGCGGGCGTGGACGATCTCGATGACGAGCGTCTCCTCCTGCCCCCCTTTCCACTGCCCGCGGGCGCGCCAGACGGTGAAGCCGTCCGGGAACCGCGGCTCCACTTCCTCGGCGAGGAAGGCGTCGATCTCGGACTGCGTCACGGCGCCGCCGCCGGGGATGCTCAACCCGCAGAAGAGGCGGTCGGAGACGAAGCCGTGGTGCGCGCAGGCGGCGAGGAGGAGCGTCAGGGCGACGGCCGCGGTGCGCATCGGCGAAGAATCATAAACTGCGGGGGTGCAGTACGAACTGCGGCCGCGCATCCGGATCGTCGGTGACGACGGGACGATCGTCCTCGGCCCCGGCAAGGCCGACCTGCTGGAGGCGATCGCGCGCACCGGCTCCATCCGCGCGGCGGCGGGCGAGCTGGGGATGTCGTACATGCGCGCCTGGACGCTCGTACGCACCATGAACGACGCCTTCCGCGCGCCGCTGGTGGAGAAGGTGCGCGGCGGCTCGGAACAGGGAGGCGCGCGGCTCACCGCGTCGGGAGAGAAGGTGCTGCGCCTCTACCGGAAGATGGAAGAGAAGGCGGCGCGCGCGGCGGAGGCGGTCTGGGTGAAGCTGGAGGAGGAGTTGTAGGCGATATACTCGCGGGAAGATATCGCCATGCGCCGGCTCTTCCTGCTCGCCCTCGTCCTCGTCGCCGCGACCGTGCAGGGCGAGGTGCGGGTGTTCGCGGCGGCGAGCCTGCGGGAGGCGGTGGAGGAGATCGCGCGCTCCTATCCGCACGACACGATCGTCTTCAGCTTCGGCGCGTCGAGCATGCTCGCGCGGCAGATCCAGGAGGGGGCGCCGGCCGACCTCTTCCTCTCCGCCGACGAGGCGAAGATGAACGCGCTCGCCGCGCGCGGGCTGGTGAAGGGGCGCGTGAGCGTGCTCTCCAACTCGCTCGTCGTCGTGGTGCCGAAGAGCGGCGGGAAGAACATCACCTCGCCGCACCAGCTCCCGGCCGCGGGCAGGATCGCGCTCGCGGAGCCGTCGAGCGTCCCGGCGGGGATCTACGCGCGGCAGTACCTCCGGCGGCTCGGGCTGTGGGAGCGCGTGAAGGCGAACGTCATCCCCACGGACAACGTCCGCGGCGCGCTGGCGGCGGTCGAATCGGGGAACGTCGACGCGGCGATCGTCTACAAGACCGACGCGCGGATCTCGAAACAGGTGCGGGTGGCGTACGAGGTGCCGCGGGACCAGACGCCGGAGATCTCCTATCCGTTCGCGATCGTGAATGACACGCCGGCGGCGCGGCGCTTCCTCGCCCACCTCCGCTCGCGCGCCGCGCTGAGCGTCTTCGCGCGGCACGGGTTCATCGTCCGGTGAGCGAGGTCCTGGTCCTGACGCTGCGCACCGCCGCGCTGGCGACGCTGCTGATCGTCCCGCCGGGGCTCGCGGCCGCCTGGCTGCTGGCGCGGCGGCGGTGGTACGGCAAGTCGCTGCTGGAGACGCTGGTGGCGCTGCCGCTGGTGATGCCGCCGGTCGCGACGGGACTGATCCTGCTGAAGCTCCTCGGCAAGCGGGGGCCGGTGGGACGGTGGCTCGACTTCGACGTCGTCTTCACCTGGCGCGCGGTGGTGATCGCGATGATGGTGATGTCGTTCCCGCTGCTGGTGCGCACGGCGCGGGTGGCGTTCGAGGAGGTGAACCCCCGCTTCGAGCAGCTCGCGCGGACGCTCGGCGCGAGCGAATGGCGGGTCTTCTTCACCATTACGCTGCCGCTCGCGGCGCGGGGGATCGTGGCGGGGATGCTGCTCGCGTTCGCGCGGGCGATCGGCGAGTTCGGCGCGACGATCCTGGTGGCGGGGAACATCCCCGGCCGCACCACCACGCTCGCGGTGGCGATTTACGACCGGGTGCAACTCGGGCGCGACGACGAGGCGTTCCAGCTCCTCGGCGTAGCGGTGGCGATCGCGTTCGCCGCCGTCTGGACGGCCGAGGCGTTCGTGCGGAGGAGACATGAGCCTCGGCATTCGTGAGCTCCTGCTGCCGCTCGGCGAGATCACGCTCGACGTGACGCTGCAGCTCGACGCCCGCACCACCGCCCTCTTCGGCCCCTCGGGCGCGGGGAAGACCACCCTCCTCGAATGCATCGCCGGGTTGCGCAGGCCGAAGCGTGGACGCATCGAGCTACATGGGCGCGAAGTGTCGAACCTGCCGCCGCGCCTGCGGCGGATCGGGTACGTGCCGCAGGACGACGCGCTCTTCCCTCACCTGTCGGTGCGGCAGAACGTCTTCTACGGCGCGCGTGAAGAGGGCGCAGGCGTGATCGCGGTGCTGGAGCTGGCGCCGCTGCTGGAGCGGAGCGTCGAGCGGCTCTCCGGCGGCGAGCGCAAACGGGTCGCGCTCGCGCGGGCGCTGCTGACGAAGCCCGACCTCCTGCTGCTCGACGAGCCGCTGGCCGGCGTCGACCACGCGCTGCGGGACCGGGTGCTGGAGTACCTGGTGCGGGTGCGGGACGAGCTGGCGGTGCCGACCGTCTACGTAACGCACGACATGGCGGAGGCGGCGGCGCTCTGCGACGAGGTGGTGCTGCTCGACCGCGGACGGCTGACGGGGCGGCGGCGTCTACACGAATGAGGCAGCGAGGTACGCGAGCTCCGGCACCTCGTGCTGGCTCGCCGGATCGGCGTAGCGGTGCGTCAGCTCGTACGACGCGTTCATGTTCGCGAGGGCCGCGGGAAACGCATCGCGCATCGGACCGGAGAGGCGCGGCAGGACGGCGCCGCAGACGGCGAGCACCGAGCGGGCGAGCGTGGTGCCGCGCAGCGGCGTGAGGTCGCCGACGACCTCGCGGTTCCGCACGCCGGCGATGCGCATCGTCACCCGCACCTCGGCCATCGGAGAGTGGACGTGGCGCACCAGCGCACCGGGAAGATCGGCCAGGGCGAAGAGATCGACGTCGTCCTCGAAGGCGCTCTGCGAGACCGCCTGCATCACGCTGGGGAGATCGCGGACGGAGCGGTGGGCGTGCACGAGCTCGAAGAGCACGCGCGCGTAGTACTGCAGGGCGAAGCGGAAGCACTCCTCCTCGCGCAGGACCGCGGGAGCATCGTCGATCTCGACGGCGAAGGTCCCTCCAGGTCCGGCGGCGATGCTTGCGGCGAGGACGATTCTCGGCTCGTTCAGCATGATTCCACTCCCCCGGGGACGTGCCGTGGAGTGCCGGGCCGGAGACCCGGCACTCCGTAGATGGGACGCGGTGCGGCTAGTAGAGGTCGTTCATCGCGGCGCGATCGTCGGCCTCGAGCGTGCGGTTGTTGTAGTTGCACGAGCTGACGGTCGGGTACATGGTCGCGCCGACGACGTTCGAGTGGGCGATGCCGATCACGTGACCGACTTCGTGAACCATGATGCCGTCGATGTCGTACTCGCCGCTGCAGCCGTCGTTCTCGCCCGACGAGGTGTAGCTGTAGCGGGTGTTCGTATAGACGTCGGCGTCATAGATGACGTTGCCGGTGTAATAGGAGATGAGCGTGGCGGCGAGGCAGGAGCCGGTGCAGATCCTGCCGTTGTTATCGAGCTCGATCGTGGCGGGAGCCTTGCCGCGGACGGCGCGGGTCGAGGTCGTCGCGGAGCTGACGACGCTCCAGGCCTTGATCGCGTTCACGGTCGCGGACACGCCGCCGTTGCCGTCGTTGATGGTGGGATTGCCGGCGGTGTAGACGCGGACCGCGATCGGGGTGGACGCCCAGGAGCGGCGCGGCGAGAGGAGGACGTACGCCATCGCCGGCTCGGCGGCGGCGACGACGAAGATGGTGGCGAGAGCGAGAGCGAGGACTGATTTCTTCACTGTGCGTTCTCCTTAGTTCTGCTGGCGGACCGGCGCGAAGTTGCGAACGCCCTCGCGCGCGTCGACGACCATGCGCTCGAACTCGTCGAGGGTCATGGCCGGCGCGTCGGCGGAGATGGCGTGGTCGGAGATGGCGAAGCGGGAGCCGCCGCTGAGGCGGGCCTCACCCTGGCGAACCGGGTCGGAGATGAGCACTTCGGCGCCCGCGCGCTCGCGGACGAGGTACTTGCCCTGGTTGTAGGCGTGAATCTGGAGATACGAGTCCTGCTCGGACAGCATGAACACGGCGTTCTCGCCGCGGCGGATCTCGGGGAAGCCGATCGCCTGCTGCGTGTAGCCGTCGACCGAGCCGCCGACGTTCCGCACGACGAGCGTGTCGGGGCCGGTGGCGTCGCCGAAGTAGCGCGTCACGCGCACGGTGGCGTAGGTGTAGATGACCTCGCGCGAGTCATCCCAGGCGGTCCAGGTATCGATGACGGTGCCGCGGACGATGTACCGCGACTCGCGGGCCACCTGGTCGAACGGCAGTTCCGTGAACTGCGATGCGGTCATCGGAACCGCGAGGGCGAGGAGCAGGGCTACGAGGGCAACTGATCTACGATCCATCCATTTCCTCCTGCGCATCATCATGGATGCGTGCGTCGCCTTACTCCAAGCCGTGAGCCATGCGGCATCGCGGCGCAGAGAAAGCGTCAATCGATTGAGAGCGAGCGGGTTAGGCGCGACGCTCGCGAGGGCGGGAATGTCGCGCCGTGGATCAATCGGTGCGCACTTGCACAGAGATTGACCCACGGCGAGAGGTGAAAGTGACCCTTAGTACAGATCGTCGCGCGCGGCGATATCGTCCGAGGCGAGCGTGCGCGCCGAGGTGTTGCAGGCGCTGATCGACGGATACATCGTCGCGCCGGCGACGTTGGAGTGCCCGATGCCGATCAGGTGGCCGGCCTCGTGGACCATGATGCCGTTGATGTCGTACTCCCCGCTGCAGCCGGTCTCACCGGACGAGTAGAAAAGGTGCGCGGTGTTCGTGTAGATGTCGGCGTCGTAGATCCGGTCGTCGCCGCTCTGGCTGACGTAGTAGCCGGTGAGCGTCGCGGCGAGGCAGGTGTTGGTGCAGATGCCGCCGTTCGTGTTCAGCATGATCGTCGCCGGCGCGCTGCCGCGGACCGCCGCCGAGCTGGTGGTGCTGGAGCTGATGATGCCCCAGGCGCGGATGGCGCTGACGGTGGCGTTCACGCCGCCGCTGCCGTCGGAGATGGTGCTGTTCCCGACGTTGTAGACGCGCACGGTGATCGGCGTCGTCGCCCAGCGGCGGCGCGGCGAGAGCAGCACGTACGCCATCACCGGATCGGCCGAGGCGCAGATGATGATGGTGGAGATCAGGACGGACAGGATGGTCTGTTTCTTCACGGTTCGTTCTCCTTCCTCTTACTGCTGCTGCTGGCGGAGCGGCGCGCGGTCGGTGACGCCGGCGCGGGCGTCTTCGACCATCCGCTCGAACTCGTCGAGCGTCAGGGCCGGGCCGGCGTCGGCGGCGTTGTCGGCGATGCTGAAGCGGCGCTCGTGGCGCTGCTCGCCCTGCTTGACCGGATCGCTGACGAGCATCTCGACGCCGTCGCGGTGCTGGATGAGGAACTTGCCCTGGTTGTAGGCGTGGATGCGGAAGTCGGCGCCCTCTTCCGCGAGCATGAGCACGACGCGCTCGCCGCGGCGGAGCTCAGGGAAGCCGATCGCTTCCTGCGTATAACCGTCGACGCTGCCGCCGACCTCGCGCACGACCAGGGTGTCGGGCCCGGTGGTCTCGCCGAAGTAGCGGGTGACGCGGAGCGTGGCGTAGGTGTAGATCACCTCGCGCGAGTCGTCCCACGCGCTCCAGGTGTCGACGACCTGCGCGCGCACGATGAGCTTCGCGCCCCGCGCGACCTCGTCGAACGGCAGGTTGACAAACTGCGATGCGGAGAGCGGGAGCGCAACCAGGAGCACGAGAACCAGAGAGAGCGTGGTGCGTTTCATTCGTTCCTCCTCCAATTCCTCTTTCGAGGTGAGCGCCCGTTACTCCAAACGGCGGACCACGCTCGACCGGATGGAAGAAATGATCTATAACCGTTGGCGTCCGCTCGACTTGCGCGGAAAACGCGCCCGGGCGGACGGCACGCCGCGCGGGTCAAGGGATGAGCAACAGGAAGAGAGTTGACCCGCGAGCCGCTCCATCGTTGACCCTCGTGATAGGTTTTCGCCGATGACCCCGACCTACGTCTCCATCAGCCGGTTCCGCGTCCGCAACGGCATGGAGGGCGAAGTAGCGCAGGCGTTCCGCGACCGCCCGCACCTCGTCGAGGAGGCGCCCGGCTTCGTGCGCATGGACGTCCTCTCCCCCGCCGAGGACGCGGCGGAGTTCTGGCTCGTGACCTACTGGACCGACGAGGAGAGCTTCCGCGTCTGGCACCGCAGCCACGAATTCCGCGACTCGCACTCCTACATCCCGAAAGGACTGAAGCTCGACGCCGCTGCCACACAGCTCCGCGGCTTCACGTACGTCGCCTCATGATGATGGAAGGCCACTCGATCCGCACGCACCTCGACGAGCTGGCGGACGCGATCACCGACCGCCACTTCGCCGCGCATCCGGAAGTGCTGCAGCGGTACCCGGAGGTGGGGCGGCAGCGCTGCCTCGAGGACGCCCGCTTTCACCTGCGCTATCTCGCCAGCGCGCTGGACGCCGGCAGCACCGCGATGTTCCTCGACTACATCGCCTGGGCGAAGGTGATGCTGGCCACGCGCAACGTCCCGGCGAACGATCTCGAGGAGAACCTGCGCATCATCGCCGGCACCCTCGGCGAGGCGACGCATCCGGAGGCGCTCGCCACGATCGAGGCGGCGATCGAGCAGCTTCCGTCGATGCCGGACGGCGTCCCGTCGTTCCTCGATCCGCGCGCGCCGCACTGGGCCACCGCCTCGGAGTACCTGAACGCGCTGCTGCGCGGCAGCCGCGCCGACGCGATGGCCGCGGTCCGCTCGGCGATCGACGCCGGCACGCCGCTCCGCGAGATCTACGGGCACGTCTTCGAGCCGGCGCAGCAGGAGATCGGGCGCCTCTGGCAGCTCAACCGGATCAGCGTCGCGCAGGAGCATTACTGCACCGCCGCCACGCAGCACATCATGACCGGCCTCTACGCGCAGGTCTTCGCCGGCGAGAAGAAGGGATTGCGCGCGGTCGCGATGTGCGTCGGCGGCGAGCTGCACGAGATCGGGCTGCGCATCATCACCGACCTCCTCGAGCTGGAAGGCTGGCAGACCTGGTACCTCGGCGCGAGCGTGCCTCCCGTGGCCGCCGTGCAGCTCTGCGCGGAACAGAAGGCGAACGTGCTGCTGGTGTCGGCGACGCTGCCGCCGCACATCGCCGAGGTGGCGGAGGTGATCCGCCATTTCCGGGCGCGGGCCGAGCTCGCGCAGGCGAAGATCATCGTCGGGGGAAGGGCGTTCCGCACGGCGCCCGAGGTGTGGCGTACGATCGGTGCGGACGGCTACGCCGGGAACGCGGATGACTGCCTCGCCCTCATCGACCGCCTCACCTGAAGGCATCGCGCTGCTCTGCGCACCAGACGGCACGGTGCGGAAGCTCGTGCTGTCGAATCTCACCGGCGCCGATCCGGGCGAGTCGCTCTGCGCCTCGGTCGACGCTGCTTCGACGGAGGCCTGCGCGATCTTCCTCCGCAGCGCGGCGCGCGCCGGCTTCGCCCGCTCGATGCCGCTCCGCCTCGGCACGCGCGACGTGCACTGCTTCGGTCTCTGCGCCGATGACGAGCTGCGCGTCGTGGCGGTGGTCGATCTCCACGTCGCCGCCGAGGTCGCGGACGCGGCGGAGCTCCCCGACCTGGCGCGGGAGATCCGCCGCACGGAGTCGACGTATGAGCTCTACGAGCAGCTCGCGCGCGTGAACAACGAGCTGGTGACGGCGCAGCGCGAGCTGGCGCGTACGGTCGCGGAGCTGAAGCGGCTCAACGCCTACAAGGACGAGATCCTCGGCATGGCGGCGCACGACCTGCGCAACCCGCTCGCCGCGAACGCGGCCTTTGTCACGTTTCTCCTCGAGGACTCGCAGGCGATGACGGAGGACAACGTCATGCTGCTGGAGCGCCTGCGCTCGAACAGCCGCTACATGCTGCGGCTGGTCAACGACGTGCTCGACTTCGCCGCCATCGAGTCGGGTCGCGTGCGGCTGAATCTCGAGGAAACGCCGCTCGAGCCGCTGGTGCGCGACGTGGTGGAGACGATGCGCATCATCGCCGTCGGCAAGCAGGTGACGGTGCGCTTCTCCGTCGAAGGGGCGGTGCCGGAGCTGGCCGTCGACCGCATCAAGCTCAGTCAGGCGGTGCAGAACCTCGTCGGCAACGCGGTGCAGTACTCCCCCGCCGGCGCGAGCGTCGACGTGCGGCTGCGCGGAGGCGACGGCGGCGTGACGATCGAGGTGGAGGACCGCGGCCCCGGCATCCCCCCGGAGGAGGTGTCGGAGCTGTTCAAGCCGTTCCGCCGTCTCTCCACCGCCAGCCTCGCCGCCCACCGCAGCGTCGGCCTCGGCCTGGCCATCGTCCGCCGCCAGGTCGAAGCCCACGGCGGCACGATTCAGGTCCGCAGCGAAGTGGGAAAAGGATCGGTGTTCACGATCCATCTGCGAACGCCTGCGGCCTGAGGCGTGGCGTGTTACGCGTTACGCGTTGCGCGGGCGACGAAGCCCCCAGAACTCGCTACGCGCAACACGCAACACTTTGGCTAGCCGCGGTCATCCGCGGACGGTCCGTACACCGCCGGTACCTTCCCGCCCATCGGGCGCAGATAGGCGGTGAGCTGTCCGCGGTGGTGCACGAGGTCGAGGAGGAAGCCCCAGGCCATGTCCTCCACCGTCGCTTCCCACGCCACGTGGCCGTCGTAGATGAACTTCGCGGGGCCTCTCCAGCGCTCCTCGCTCGCGGCGTTCGCCCGTTCCACGACTTCATTGGCCGCCTTCTCGAACGTCTCGGCGATCTCGCCGAGGGAGGGGCACTCCTTCGAGCGATAGTTGATCTCCCCGTTCTCGAGGACGCCGGTGAGGCTCGACATCTCGCAGGCGATCTGCCAGGCGAGCGCGCCGGCGGCGGTGTTCTTCTCGTGCGGCTTGTAGTCGAGCTTGTCCTCCGGCAGCGCGCGGATGACTTTGAGGAATCCGGGGATCTCCCCCTTCAGGCGTTTGGCGAAGAATTGCGGTGTCGACATGGGGGGACAATCTACCGCATTCCTCACCAAGCGGAACGTTCCTGCGCGCGCAGACGCATGACGCGCGCAGGAGCTTGCAGCGATTCACCCGCCGGTCAACAGCCGCCCATGCACGCTTCGTAGCTCGGTCTGCAGTAGAAGTCGCAATTCGCCGGCGTACCCTGCTGGGCTTCGCAATCGGCCAGACACTGGTCGTTCTCCAGCGTGCACTGACAGGGGCAGTACCACGGGCTGCACTGATCCACGCGGCGCTTGGCCGAAGGGTAGAGGCGAGCCAGCTCCGTGTTGCCGCGCTTCACGGTGACGCAGCGCGCCGTCATCTCGCCGGTGCGGATACGGCGGATGAGCGAGGCGAATTCGATAGCGGGCGCCGATCCGAGTTGAATTTCGATCGACTCCTGTTCGGGCGCCGGAAGCGGCGCCAGCCGAGGACCGAAGTCAGCCACGGCGGGAAGCGTCATGAACACAGCGATCACGAGCACGAGCAAACGACGGAACAATCCGGACGGAGCGGCAACGCCGGGCTGAGAGCGCGGCACTCCAGAAGGACACGCTAATGCACGCGCAGGAGAGCGGTCACCGTCTCGTTCTGCTTCTGCCCCATGCCTGACGCGGTCTGCGACGCATCGTGGCGCACCTGCACCAGGCGGTCGCCGACGCGGGCAAAGTGCCAGCTCTTCTTCTGCTTCGACTCCCCTTTGAGGATGAAGATGGAGAACTTCACCGCCTCGACCAGCTCCGCCGCCTGCGGGACGAGATCGGCGCCGAGCCAGAGCGTCAGCTTGTTCTCCAGCACCGTCATCTTGCCGGGCCCGTCCTCCTTCTGGTCGACGAGGCGGAGCACCAGCACGCGCGCCGGCCTCCCCTGCCAGGTGCCGGCGATGTCGGAGGTCAACTTCGCTCCCTGCATCATGCGCATCAGCACGGGCGCGAAGTTGAGCGCCTGCGCCGTCTCGACCGCGTTCACCTCGCGCAGCGTGTTCACCGTCGGCGTCTTCAGTTTCGGGTCGCGCAGTTTCGCGACCTGCTCCTGCTCCAACTGCTCGAGCAGCGCGCGGCCAAAGGCGGTACGGAAGCCGTGCGCGTCCCCTTCCAGCTCCACGATCGCCTTGCCGCTGAACTTCTCGTCGCCGAACTTGCCGCCGCTGTCGACGGAGCGCTGGTACTCATAGGTGGCGCGGATCGGGTCTTTTGCGGTCATGCGGCCGAGGGCGGTGCGGACGTCGGAGATCGGATCGGCGGCGAGCGTGGAGGCGAAGGCGAGAGCCAGGGCGAGGCGAGCGAGGATCGTCATCACGCCTCTAGAACCGAGGACGCGCCGGAAAATTACGCGGGCGGCATCCGGTAGTGCATGCCGCGGGCGAATCTCCAGGTCCCGTCTCTGTCGCGCCGCCACACCTGCAGGTCCTTCATCTGCCTCGTGCCCTCGGGCGTGGTCGTCGTCCACCGCACCCGGATCACGCCGAGGTCGCCGGAGACGAGGACCTCCTCGATGGTCGGCGTGGTGTGGGCGCTGCCGGCGGGACGCTTGACCATCTCCGCGTAGCTCTTCTTCAGCGTGTCGTAGTCGAGGTCGGGTAGACCGGGATAGCTGAGGAGCGCGTCGGGCGCGTACTGCGAGATGATCGCCTCCGCGTCATTCGCGTTGAAGGCGGCGGCGGAGCGGACGATCGCCTGCCGCAGCGTCTCCTCGTCACGCGCGGGGTTCGGCGCCGTCGCGCAGGCGGCGGCGAAGAGCAGCAACAGCGGAAGCACTCGCATGCGTGCACTGTGCGCGCGGTGCGGTCAAAGGGAGTGCGGCTGCGTCACGAGCGGCTCGCCGCGCGGAACGACTGGTCAGACGCCGAACTGCCGCAGATGGTGATCGGCGTGCCGGTAGCCGAGGACGCCCCACGCGCGGGGGCTCAGCTTTCCGAACGCGGGATGCTCGGGCCACACCTTCTGCCCCGCGCGACCGCCGATGTCCTCCAGCAGGCGCGCCAGCTCGGCGCGGTTGCGGGCCAGCGTCCCGGCGTCGCTCTCGCGGCGCTTCAGCTCCGGCGCGGTCGGCGCGCCCTTCGGGAACGGCAGCACATAGATGATGAGCTGCTTGAGCGGCGGATAGCGGATGAGCATCTTCCGCGGCTTCGTCGTCACCTCGCCGGTGCCGAGCTTGAGCGCCTCCACCAGGTGCGCGAGCATCTGCTCGGCGTTCATCTTTCCCCAGCCCGCCTTCGCCTCCGGGGTGAGGCGGGCGGCACGGTCGAGCAGCGACTGACGCGAGGCTTTGTCGAACAGAGTCTTCATAAGGATCACTCCAGTGTGACGCCGACCAGGCGTCCGATTCCAAACGTGAGCGCGGCGGCGGCGAGACCGAAGATCACCTGCCGCAGTCCGGAGAACAACGCCGGACGGCCGGTGAAGAGCGTGATCGCCGCGCCGAGCGCGAAGAGGGCGGCCATGCTGAAGGCGACGCTGAGCATCGCCGCGGTGCCGCCGCGAGCGAAGAAGAAGGGGATCACCGGCACGATCGCGCCGGCGGCGAACAGCAGGAACGAGGCGATGGCCGCCTCCCACGCGGAGCCGCCCAGCTCCGTGGGGTCGATGCCGAGCTCCTCGCGTGCCAGCGTCTCCAGCGCGGTGTCGGTGTTGCGCATCATGCTGGCGGCGAACGCGCGCGCCTGCTCCTCGCCGAGGCCGCGCGCCTGATAGATGAGCGCCAGCTCCTCTTCTTCCTCCTCGGGGGCGGTGCGCAGCTCTTCCTCTTCCGCCTCGAGCTGGTTGCGATAGAGCTCGCGGGAGCTCTGCACCGACAGCCATTCGCCGAGCGCCATCGAGCCGGCGCCGGCGATCAGTCCGGCGATTCCCGTGATGAGGATCGTGCGCTCGGTCATCGCCGCGCCGGCGACGCCCATGACCAGGCTGAGGTTCGAGACCAGTCCGTCGTTGGCGCCGAGGACCGCGGCGCGGAGCGCGTTCCCGCCGCCGGTGCGGTGGCGGCCTTCGAGCTGCGCGACATCGGTACCCGCGAAGCCGCCGCGCATCGACGACATGAGCTGGATGATGCGGGAGTGGGAGCGCTCGTCGCCGTGGAAGTCGCGCGCGTCGGCCTGCGTGGCATACCGGGTCGTGCCGCTCTGCTCGAGCGACTGCACCGAGGGCAGGACGACGTTCGCGCCGAAGTGACGCGCCACGAAGCCGAGCGTGCGCGTGCGCCACGAGGGCTTGAACTCCGGCAGCGTGACGCCTTCCTCTTCCAGCCGCCTGCGCCACCGATCGGCGTGGCGTTTCTCGACGGCCGCCAGACGACGGTAGACCTCGGCGAGCCGGGAGTCTTTCTCCGCCGCGGCGAGCGACTCGTAGAGCGCCGCGCCGTTCAGCTCGTCGACCAGGTTGTCGACGAGGCGGGTCCGCTCACGCCTGCTCAGTGCCACCGCCACAGCATACTATTCGCCCCGATGCAGAACCGCTGGACACAAGCGCCGCAGAACGAGATCGAGCAGCTCGTCTACCAGTCACGCCTGGTGGGAATGGAAGAGGACCTGGTCCTCTGGGGCGGCGGCAACAACAGCGTGAAGGCGAAGGGAACCGACGTCCTCGGCAACGCCATCGACGTCATGTACATCAAGAGCAGCGGCAGCGACATGAAGTCGATCGTGCCGAAGCAGTTCCCCGCGGTGCGCCTCGACTACATCGCGCCGCTGCGCGCGCGCACCGAGGACATGTCCGACCAGGAGATGGTCGACTACCTCGCCAAGTGCCTCATCGATCCCGCCAGCGCGCGGCCGTCGATCGAGACGCTGCTGCACGCCTTCCTCCCGGCGCGGGCGGTGCTGCACACGCACGCCGACGCCATCCTCGCGCTGACGAACAACAAGGGACGCGAGGAGACGGTGCGGAAGTGCTTCGGCGACGACGTGATCGTCGTGCCCTACCTGCGCCCCGGCTTCCGGCTTTCGCGCGACGTGGCGGACGCGTTCGACCGCGCGCCGGGAGCCTCCGGCCTCGTGCTGATGAATCACGGTTTGATCACCTGGGGAGACTCGATCGAGCAGGCGTACGTGCGGCACATCGAGCTGGTGACCCGCGCCGAGACGTTTCTCTCTGGAGCACCGGGCTCTCAGCCCGGTGCCGGCGCCCGACGGGCTGAGAGCCCGTCGCTCCAGAAGGCACCGCCGCTGATCCGTGGCCTCCTCGGGCATCGCATCCTCGAGTTCGACGACTCCGCCGAGGTGCTGTCGTTCCTGGCGCGCGGAGACGCGGAGCGCGTCACGCGGATCGGCGCGGCGACGCCCGATCACCTCCTCTACACGAAGCGCTTCCCTCTCTTCGTGCGCGACGACGTGGCGACGGCGCTCGAGCGCTACAAGAGCGACTACGAGCAGTGGTACCGCGCGCATCCGAGCGAGTTCGCGATGCTCGACGCGAATCCTCGCGTCGTGCTCATGCCTGGCGTCGGGATGTGGACGGCCGGGAAGGACGCGCGCGCGGCGCGGATCGTCCGCGACATCTACCGCCACACGATGCGCATCATCACCGCGGCCGAGGCAGCGGGCGGGTACGAGACGCTCAACGACCACGACGCCTTCCACGCGGAGTACTGGCCGCTGGAGCTGTACAAGCTGACGCTCCTGCCGAAGGAGAAGGAGCTCGCCTCCCGCATCGTGCTCGTCACCGGCGCCGCCAGCGGAATCGGGCGGGCGGTGGCGGAGCGCTTCGCCGAGGAGGGGGCGCACGTGGTGGTGACCGACGTGGACCTGTCGCTGGCGGAGGAGGTCGCGCACTCCATCGTGAACAAGCATGGGCTGCGGCGGGCGATCGCGCTCCGGCTCGACGTCTCGCTGGAAGGGGACGTGGAGGAGGCGTTCGACGCCGTAGTGCGCGAGTACGGCGGCCTCGACGTCGTCGTCTCGAACGCCGGCATCTCCTCGTTTGGAAGCCTCGACTCGCTCTCCACCGCCGACTGGGACCGCGCCTTCGCGGTGAACGCGCGCGGGCACTTCCTCGTGTCTCGTGCGGCGCTGCGGATCATGAAGGAGCAGAAGCTCGGCGGCACGATCGTCTTCAACGCCTCGAAGAACGTGACGGCGCCGGGGAAGGAGTTCGGCGCCTACAGCGTGAGCAAGGCGGCCGAGGCGCAGCTCTGCCGGATCGTGGCGCTGGAGGGAGGCGAGCACGGCATCCGCGCGAACATGCTCAACCCCGACGCGATCTTCGGCGGCTCGCGCTTCTGGAGCGACGAGATGCGCGCGCAGCGCGCCGACGCGTACGGCGTCGACCCGGAGGAGCTGCCCGACTTCTATCGCGCGCGGACGCTGCTGAAAGTGGAGGTCACCGCCGACGACGTCGCCGAGGCGGCGCTGTTCCTGGCCGGCCCGCGGTCGGCAAAGACGACGGGGGCAATGCTGCCGGTGGATGGTGGGGTGAAGGAGGCGTTTCCCCGCTAGGGCGAGTTGCCCGTTGCCCGTCGCCCGTTGCCGCGGCACGGCGCGGAAAACCACCACGGCAACCGGTCACCGGCAACCGGCAACGAATTCACGTCCTCGTCAGCGCGAACATCGTCACGTCGTCGGTCGACGGCGCGTCGCCGCAGAAGCTCTGCACGTAGGCCTCGATCCGCTCCAGCACCTGCGGCGCGGGGAGGCCGTGCAGCGACGAGACGAGGCTCGCCACCGGCTCCAGCCCCAGTTGCTCTTCCGACGCGTTCTCCGCCTCCGTCACGCCGTCGGTGAAGAGCACCATCGAGTCCCCCTGCTCCAGGGTCACGCTCTGGTTGCGGTACTTCGCCTGCGTGAAGAGGCCCACGACCATGTCCGTCATGGTGAGCTGCTTCACCCCGTCCTTCGAGATCACGAGCGGCGCGACGTGGCCGGCATTCGCAAAGTCGACCGTGCCGCTCTTCGGATCGAGCACGCCGACGACCATCGTCACGAACTTCGTCGGCGCGGTCTTCGGCGCGAGCGTCATGTTGAGGTCGCGCAGGAGGTCGGCCGGCGTCGGGTCGGTGCGGGTGAAGATGCTGAAGGCGGTGGCGACGCTGGCCATCACCAGCGCGGCGGTGATCCCCTTCCCGCTGACGTCGGCCATGATGAAGTAGATGCGGCCGTCGGGACGCGCCACGACGTCGTAGTAGTCGCCGCTCACGGTGCGGCAGGGCTTGTTCGCGCCGGCGAAGGCGTAGCCGTCGATGGCCGGCAGCTCGGCCGGCAGGAGGCGGCTCTGGATCGTGTAGGCGGTGCGGAGCTCTTCGTCGAGCTTCGACTTCGCCACCGCCTCTTCCCGCAGCCGCGTCGTCTCGAGCTTCACCGCGGCGAAGCGGGCGATCTGGGCGATGAGGTTGACGTCCTCGCGCGTGACCGACCCGCGATTGGCGCGGAAGTCGAGATAGAGCACGCCGAGGACCGCGTCGCCGACCAGGAGCGGCGCGCAGACGGCGGAGCGGATGTCCTGCGCCACGATCGACTCGGCGCGCGCGAGCTTGTCGTCCTGCGTCGTGTCGACGAAGGCGACCACCTTGCGGCCGTCGACGACTTCGCCGAGGAGCGTGCGGGAGATGTAGAGGTCGAGCGAGTCGGAGGCTTCGCTGCGGCGCAGCAGGACGTTGCGGAAGGTCTTGTGGTCGCCGCCGAGCAGCGCCAGCGCCGCGCGCGACGGCTCGAGGAGCTCCACGACCCGGTCGAGGATGAACTCGAACAGCTCCCCCATCGAGCGGTCTTCGATGAACTGCATCGCCAGGAGCGCGAGGATGTTGGTGCGGGTGGTGTCCTCGATCGCATCGCGCAGCGGGATGGCGAGGTTGGTCGCGTGCGAGTCGCTGTCGAGCGCGACGAGCTTCGACTGCGAGATCGGCTCCTCGGAGTCGACGACGATCTCCGTGTCGCCGAGCGCGATCTTGTCGCCGGGGCGCAGCGGCGCCGAGCCGTCGAGGCGCGTGCCGTTGAGCAGCGTGCCGTTGACGCTGCCGAGATCGCGCACGATCCAGGCGTCGGCGTCGAAGGCGATCTCCGCGTGCCGCCGCGACAGATAGCGGTCCTTGATCGGGATCGTGCAGTCGGTGGCCCGGCCGAGCGTGATCAGCGGGCCCACCGCGTCGATCTTCATCGGCGCGAGGTTCGGCTGGAAGACGGTGAGACGGATGGGACGCGGTTCCATGAATGAGCGGTTATTGTACGCGGCAATGCGGCTCCTGAAGCTGTGGCTGCCTGTCGCGCTCTGGGCCGCCCTCATCCTCTCCGCCTCCAACGACTCGTTCTCCGCCGACGAGACGGGAGGCTTCCTGGCGCGCCTCTTCGGCGGCGAGATCCCCTTCGTCGTCCACTACGCCATCCGCAAGGGGGGCCATCTCGTCGCCTACGGCATCCTCGGCGCGCTGGCGTTCCGCGCGAACCGGCGGCTCGCCGTCGCCTTCGTGGTCGTGCTGCTCGTGGCAGCAATCGACGAGACCAATCAGGGGATGACGCGCCTGCGCACCGGCTCGGTCTGGGACGTGCTCCTCGACCTCGCCGGCGCGGCGCTCGCCATCATCGCCGTTCCTGCAGCGCGCGCACGACTTTCGTCACGACGAAGCGGGGGGAGACGCGCACCGACTGCGCCGTGAGCTTGTTGCGCAGTCCGGTGATGGCGACGCGCTTCCCGCGGCGCATGGCGCGGTAGCCGATCTGCGCCACGTCCATCGAGGTCATCGGCCGCATGACCTTGAACAAGCCGGTGTTCTCGATGTGCGCCGCGTCGGCGAAGCCGGTGAACGTCGGGCCGGGACAGAGCGCCGTCACGGTGACGCCGCTGCCGGTCAGTTCCTCCCCGATGGCGTCGGAGAACGAGAGCACGAAGGCCTTGGTGGCGTAGTAGACCGCCATGAGCGGCCCCGGCTGGAACGCGGCCGTCGAGGCGACGTTCAGGATCCGTCCGCTCCCGCGCGCGACCATCCCGCCGAGGAACAGCTTCGTGAGGTGCACGACCGCGGTGATGTTGACCTGGATCATGTCCAGCTCCGTCTGCAGGTCGGTCTCCGCGAACTTGCCGCCGAGACCGAAGCCGGCGTTGTTCACCAGCACGTCGATCTGCAGGCGGCGGTCGCGCGCCTCCTCGAAGAGCTGCCGCGGCGCGTCGGGCCGCGAGAGATCGGCCGGCAGGACGTGCGCCGCGACCTTGTGATGCCGCTCCAGGTCGCGCGCCACCTCCTGCAGCTTCCCCTCCGAGCGGGCGACCAGGACGACGTCGTGCCCGTCGCGCGCAAAGAGATGCGCGAGGTCGAGGCCGATCCCCGAGGAGGCGCCGGTGATGAGGGCGGTCTCTTTCATGAGTTCCCGTCGAAGCCGAGCTTGTCGCGGCTCTCCTCGGTCCCGTAGCGCTTCTCCCACTCCGCCGCTTCCCCTTCCGGGTCGACTTCGGTCTGCGTGTCGAGGACCGGCTCGCCGCCGTAATGTCGATCGCGGTCGAGCGGATCGCGGTCGCCGTCCGTCTTCGGCTCGTCGGCTACGCTCCGCTCGAAGTCCACGTCCACCGGCTGCTCGTCGCCCTTCCATGGAACTTTCATGTGACGCCTCCAGCCTCGACGGTTCTGCAATTCGCGTGCGGCGGCTCGGCGCGACTAAAATCCGCCGCGCATGCTCAAGCGCATCCTTCCCCTCGTCCTCATCCTCCTCGCCACCGCCGCCTCCGCCCAGAAACAGCCGCTCACGCACGAGACCATGTGGCTGATGAAGCGCGTCGGCGCTCCGTCGATCAGCCCCGACGGGAAGTGGGTGGTCTTCTCGGTGACCGAGCCGTCGTACGATCCGAAGGAGTCGGCCAGCGACCTCTGGCTCGTGCCCGCGGACGGCAGCGCGCAGCCGCGGAAGATCACGTCGATGAAGGCGGGCGAGAGCGACCCCGTCTGGTCGCCCGACAGCCGGCGCATCGCCTTCTCCGCCAAGCGCGACGCCGACGAGGTCAGCCAGATCTACGTCCTCGACCTCGCGGGCGGCGAGGCGCAGCGGGTGACGAAGCTGTCGCAGGCCGTCCGCGCGCCCCGCTTCAGCCCCGACGGCAAGCGCCTCCTCTTCGCCAGCACGCTCTTCCCGAACGCGCTCGACGACGAGGCGCAGCAGAAGGCGGCCAAGGAAGAGAAGGACCGCAAGTTCAACGTCCGCATCTACGACTCGTTCCCCATCCGCGCGTGGGACCGCTGGGTCGAGCCGAACCGCGAGCCGCGCATCCTCGTGCAGGGGGTCGACGGCGGACCGGTCAAGGACCTGCTGGCCGGCACGAAGCTCGTGGCCGAGGCGGGCTTCGCCGGCACCGGCATCGGCGGCAGCAGCGGCGAGACGATCAGCGGCGAATGGTCGCCGGACGGACAGTGGATCGTCTTCGCCGCCACCACCGCCCTCAACACCGCCGCCTTCGCGGAAGTGAACTGGGATCTCTACCGCGTCAGCGCGAACGGCGGAGAGCCTGAGCGCATCGCCTCGACCTCGGGGAGCTACGGCGATCCGACCTTCAGCCCCGACGGGAAGACGCTCTACGTGACGCGCGACCCGAACAACGCGAAGTCGTACAACCTCACCGAGCTCGTGGCGTTCGACTGGCCCTCCATGAAGAACGAGCGGATCGTCGCCAACACCGACCGCTCGGTGGGCGGCTACGTGCTGTCGAGCGACGGCAGGACGATCTACTTCACCGCCGAGGATGCGGGGCTGGTGAACATCTTCAGCGTCCCCGCCACGGGTGGGGACGCGACGCTGTTCCTCAAGCCGCAGCGGGGCGCCTACGCCGGCCTCTCCGCCGCCGAGAGCGCCCCGGTGCTCGTCGCGCAGTGGGGCTCCTCGGTCGACCCGAGCGAGGTGGTGCGCATCGACCTCGCCGCGAAGTCGCACCGCAACCTGACCTCCTTCAACGTCGAGCAGGCGCGCAACATCGACTGGGCGCCGCCGGAGCACTTCTGGTTCACCTCCAAGCGCGGCCGCAAGATCCACAACATGATCGTGAAGCCGGCGAACTTCGATCCGTCGAAGAAGTACCCGCTCTTCCTCCTCATCCACGGCGGCGCCCACAACATGTGGACCGACTCCATCACGCTGCGCTGGAACTACCACCTGCTGGCCAAGCCGGGCTACGTCATGCTGCTCACGAACTACACCGGCTCGACCGGCTTCGGCGAGGAGTTCGCGCAGCTCATCCAGGGCGACCCGCTGCGCGGTCCGGCCGAGGAGCTGATCGAGGCCGCCGACGCGGCGATCGCGAAGTACCCGTTCATCGACCCGACGCGGCAGGTGGCGGGCGGCGCGAGCTACGGCGGCCATCTCGCGAACGCGCTGCAGGCCTGGTCGGGCACCCGCTTCAAGACGCTCATCAGCCATGCCGGCCTGGTGAACCTCGAGTCGCAGTGGGCGACCTCCGACACCATCTACGGCCGCGAGCTGGTGATGGGCGGCCCGGTGTGGGAGCAGAACGAGGCCTGGCGCACGCAGAACCCGATCCGCTCCGCGGCGCAGTTCAAGACGCCGATGCTGCTGTCGATCGGCGAGAAGGATTACCGCGTGCCGCTCAACAACACGCTGGAGATGTGGTCGGTGCTGCAGCGCCTGCGCATCCCCAGCCGGCTGCTGGTCTGGCCGGAAGAGAACCACTGGATCCTCAACGCCGAGAACTCGCGCGTCTTCTACAAAGAGGTGGCCGACTGGCTGGCGCGGTGGGTGGAGCCGGGACCGAAATAAGGCGTTGCGTGTTGCGAGTAGCGCGTTGCCCGGGCATGGTCGCCATCATGGAACTGCCCGCGCAACTCGCAACGCGCAACTCGCAACTACAATCGAGACATGAAACGGCCCCTCCTCGCGCTCGCGCTGCTCGCGATCGCCGCACTGCCGGCGAACGCGGAGCTCCCCTTCATCGAAGACGACTACGCGAAGGCGGTGGCCCGGGCGAAGGCGAAGGACGTCCCGATCTTCGTCGAAGCGTGGGCGCCCTGGTGACACACCTGCCGCTCGATGAAGGCCTACGTCTACACGGACAAAGGCCTCGAGCGGTATGCCGGACGGTTCGTCTGGCTCAGCATCAACACCGAGAACGCCGCCAACGCCGCGTTCCTGAAAAAGTACCCGATCCCGGCGCTGCCGACGCTGCTCGTGCTCGACGCGAAGCGGGACACGGTGGCGCTGCGCTACGTCGGCGGCGCGACCGTCCCGCACCTGCAGAAGCTCCTCGGCGAGTCGGAGAGCACGTACCGCTCCCGCTCGCAGTCGGCCGCCGATGCGGCGCTGGTCCGCGGTGACCGCCTCGCCTCCGCCGGCAAGACGGTGGAGGCGGCGAAGGCGTTCGAGGAGGCGATCGCCGCCGCGCCGAAGAAGTGGGCGCGGCTCGGACGGACGGCGGAGGCGCTCATGTTCGCCCTCTCGTCCGACAACCCCCGCTGCGCCATCCGCGCGCTGGAGCTCTACCCGCGCGTCAAAGGCACCGTCTCCTCCGCCAACGTCGCCGCGACCGGCCTCTCCTGCGCCGCGTCCATCGGCGAGGAGCACCCGCGCCGCCTCGAGCTGATCGAGAAGCTCGAGCGGGCGACGCGCGAGGTGTTCGACGACCCGAAGATCGTCCTCTCCGACGACGACCGCTCCGGCCTTTACCTCTCCCTCATCGAGGCGCGCGACGTCACCGGCGACGACGAGGGGGCGATCGCTCTGAAGGTGGAGTGGTCGAAGTTCCTCGACGCCGCCGCCGCCCGCGCGAAGACGCCGGAGCAGCGGGCGGTGTACGACTCCCACCGCCTCTCGGCCTACCTCGAGCTGCAGATGCCGGAGCGGGCGGTGACGATGCTCCAGCAGTCGGAACGCGACTTCCCCGACGACTACAACCCGCCGGCCCGCCTCGCCCTCGCCTACAAGGAGCTGCAGCAGTACGACCAGGCGCTCGCCGCCTCCGACCGCGCCCTCGCACGAGTCAGCGGCCCGCGGCGTCTGTCGGTGCTCTCCGTCCGCGCCGACATCTTCGAGGCCAAAGGCGATGCGAAGGCGGCACGGGAGACGGTCGCGCAGGCCATCGAGTACGCGAAGTCGCTCCCGGAGGGGCAGCGGAGCGAGCGGAGGATTGCCGCGCTGGAAAGGCGGCTCGCTGCGCTCGCAAATTGAAAATTGAACATTGAAAATTGAAAGATCGGAACTCCGCCGAGCGCGACAGGAGCGAAGCTCAGCTTTTTCAATTTTCAATTTTCAATTTTCAATTCCGCCTTCCCATGCTTTACTGATCTCCCATGGCCAGACCAACGATTCGCACCGCGCTGCAGACGTTGAGAGGCGAGTGGTTCCTGCTTCCCTCCCTGGCCCAGCGGGCCGACCGCGCCATGCGCACCATGGCCGCCCGCTCCACGGCGCGCCGGGTGTACGCGGAGACAATGAGCCTCGTGCGCAGCCTCCGCAGGCCGGACGACACGCCGCGCATCCTCCTCTCCTCCCTCGCCGCCCGTCCGGGCTGGAGGCGGCAGAGCGGACAGACCTTCGTGCACGCGTTCGGCAGCCGGCAGTCGGAGATCACGATCCCGGCGCAGGTCGACGTCCGCAACGTGGCGGCGCTCGTGACGCGCGCCGAGATCAACGCGCTCCTCGGCGACTCCGACTGGCCGCTGCTCTCCGCGCTGCAGGAGCTCGCCGCGCGCGAGCTCGACTTCCGCTTCAGCGCCGCAGCGCGATGATCGTGCGGATGATCCAGTAGCCGGCCAGCAGCACCCCCCGCACCGTCCCGCTGATCTTCGACTTCCCCACCCTTTTCCGGTACCGCACCGGCACCTCGGTCACCCGCGCGCCGAGCTGCAGCGCGCGCACCTGCATCTCCCCCGTCAGCCGTAGCGGCGGTCGCGCACGGCTGCTTCCGCTTCAGCGCCGCAGCGCAATGATCGTACGGACGATCCAGTAGCCGGCCAGCAGCACTCCGCGCACCGTCCCGCTGATCTTCGACTTCCCCACCCTTTTCCGGTACCGCACCGGCACCTCGGCCACCCGCGCCCCGAGCTGCAGTGCGCGCACCTGCATCTCCACCGTCCAGCCGTAGCGGCGGTCGCGCATCGCGATGCGGTCGAGGAACTCGCGGCGGATCGCGCGAAACGGGCCGAGGTCGGTGTAGGCGTGGCCATACAGCCGCGCGATGAGGAACGTGGCCAGCCAGTTGCCGAACCGCTGCTGCGGCGTCAGCGCCCCCCGCTCCACGTGGACACGGCTGCCGATGACGAGGTCGGCGCGCCCGGCGAGGATCGGCTCGAGCAGGGCCGGGATCTCGGCCGGGTCGTCGGAGCCGTCGGCGTCCATGAACAGCACCACGTCGACGTCGTCGCGCAGGCGGGTCAGCGCCCCGGCGCAGGCGGCGCCGTAGCCGCGCTGGGCGACGTGCACCACCTCCGCCCCGCCAGCCCGCGCCACCGCGGCGGTCCCATCGCGGCTGCCGTTGTCGCCCACGATCACGTCACGGATGAGGCGGCGGTCGATGGAGGCGAGGAGGGCGCCGATGGCGTGCTCTTCGTCGAGGGCGGGGATGATCAGGGCGACAGGCAACGGGCAGGATTGTCGCCGATGGCTGGAAATGATTCGAGCCGCGTTGCCGCGGCTCGAACGTGTAACCCCAGATCGGATCGGCTCGAGGATTGACAAAAACGGCTAGTGGGAAGCCGTGTCAGTCGTGAGTGATCGAGAGAGAGATTCGCAGGCCCCACGACTCGTCAGATCCGCTTCGTTGGAGAGCTGCCAACCCTCAAGTTGACCCAGAAGCATGATACTGCATTCGCGACGGCGTGTCCACACTTCCGCACTTACCGACACGCATAATTTCCGGTTACAGGCTGGTTAACGCTTCTTCACCAGCCGCCGCGCGAAGTATCCGGCGCCGACGAGCCCCACCAGGACGGCCGCGATCGTGATGGCGCGCGAGCCGCCGGCGAAGAGGTCGGGGTGGCGCACCATGTTCAGCAGGAAGATTCCGCTGACGATCAGGAAGATGGCGATGCGGAAGGCGTAGAGGATCGGCGAGGGGCGGCGGTTCCGGATCGTGTCGCTCCAGAGGATCCAGAGCATGACCGTGATCGCGGCCAGCGACATCGCGTTCGGGTTGATCATCGGAGCTTCTCGTACTCCTCCGGTGCGTAGCCGAAGACCGCCTTCCCCTTCCCCAGCACGAGCGGCCGGCGCATCAGGTTCGGGTCTTCGAGCATCAGGTCGACGGCCTCGGCCTTGGAGAGCTTCCGCGCGCCGAGCTCCCGCGCCTTGTAGGCGGGGCTGCGGGTGCTGAGGACGTTCTCGAGCCCCTGCTCGTCGATGAGGCGCGAGAGCAGCTCGCGCGAGGGGCGGGCGTTGGCCAGGTTGTGCTTCACGAGCTCGAATCCGCGACCTTCCAGGTCTGCGACCGCCTTGCGGCAGCTCGTTCAGGAGGGCTTGAGGTAGACCTCGACCTTCTTCGTCATTTCTTCACCCACCAGGCGTTCGGATTGGCGGGCGCCGGCTTGGGCGGCGCCGCGGTGGCGTACTTCGGGGCGAGCTCGGCGATGAGGGCCTGGACCTCCGGGGTGCAGCTCCCGCCGCATTCGCCGAGGGTGGCGGTGGTGCGGGAGGCGACCAGGGAGAGGGTGTGTGCCCCCTCGCGGATGGCCCGCTCGATCGTCCTGTATTTGATGTTGTTGCACCGGCAGATCGTCTTGAGGCCGCGGATCGCCGGGTGCAGCGGCTCGTTTTCGTCGTCAGCCATTCCGGCCGCCCTTAACAGGCTCACCCGGCTGCGGCTTCCCCACCCGCGGCTTCGGGCGGGCGACGCCCCCCTTCGGCACCGAGCCCGGCATCCGGAGCTTCGGGAGAGCGCGGGAGAGGGAGAAGGCGCCGCTCGCGGAACGCTGCTTGCCGACCTTGGGACTTTTCATTGCGACATCGTAACGCAGTGCCGTAGAATGCGCCGCGCCCGCCAGCGGGGCATGGAATATCCCCCGCCGGCGGACGTTAGCGTCCCTGCTTCGTGGGGCTGTAGCTCAGTTGGGAGAGCGCCTGAATGGCATTCAGGAGGTCATCGGTTCGATCCCGTTCAGCTCCACCAAACCTGCCAACGACGTGAGAGCCGCCGCAAGGCGGCTCTCGTGTTTTCAGGGACGGAGGATCAGGTGGACGGTTCGATCCCGCCTTCAGACCCGCTCTGATTCGTGGAAACAGACATTCAGCTGGTGCCGCGCCATCGGGGCCGAAAGCGGCGGAGAGGCTGTTCCGTTCTGATGATCGTGTCAGGGTTGAGCCGAGTCCACGACTGGGTACGCCGCAGCGGCGCGTTCAGCCCGAATTCCCCTCTGAGCAGGCGTGAAACGTCGGTCATGATCTCGCCCGAGCGCATGAGAACCCACGTACCCTCCGCCTCGAAATCGCTATCATCTGATGACGCTACATAGCGAAACGTCCCGTCATCCCTCAGTTCGAGCGACTCGCTACTGAACCCTCCACCCCAGCCGTAAGTCCCCGCAAGCGGAGAAGTGCAGTGGAGCAACAAGGCGCAGGCGAGCGAGGTCGCTGTTCGTTTGAACGCCGCGGTCATTGGTGCTGCCTCATTTGCCCTTGCACCGCGGCGCCGTGGCAGACGGAGCGGAGGCTGAGCGGCCGTCCAGCGTCCAGGTGATGGTGCGCGCAGGATCGTTCTTCTTTCCTTCCACGACGATGGTGATCACGTTTTCGTGCAGCCCGGGGAGAAACTTGGTCGGTTGTCCGCGATCCTCCGGCCCGGGTGAGAACACGTTGCTGGCGCCGACGATCGGCACGTCAAACGGATTGTCATTGCGGTACGCGAACGTCGCCTCGAGCCTCCGGCCGGATTCCCGGACGCACTGCAGCAGAGGAACGACGCCCTGGAAAGTGCCTGCGTCATGCGCGTCGAGTCGGATGATGAACTTGCGGACGCCCTCCGCCGTCATCGTCTCCGACGCCGCCTTCGCCGCGGCCGCGCGTTTTCTCGCGCTCGGCGACTCCTGGGCGAGACGGGCAAGGGCAGCCCGCGCCGTCTCGCACGCCTCCGCGGCAGCGGCTACATTACGTGGTTTATTCATGTAATGACGAGAGCACCGCGACCTGTGGTGGCCGGCGATGGCGAACTGCACCGAGTCGAGCAGCGGCGGGCGTGTCTTGCGGGCACGCGCGCGGGCTTCCAGCGCCTCCAGTTCCGCAAGCGGAACCTCGCGGAGATCAGCAAGGCCGAAGGAGAAAAAATAGTTTGATTCGGGGAAGTGCTGCCGGATGTCATGCCCGTAGCCGCTCAATCGAGACGACCACCGCTCGTGACGGATGTGCCGCCGTATCCAGGCCCATGCCTCCGCGTCGACGCCCTGCGGCTCCAGCACGTCCAGAGTAAGGGGGGTGGAAATGGTGGTGTCGGGAATCGCTTCCAGCACCGCCTGCAGCGTGGTCGGGCCCTGGAGTAGATCGCGTAACGGGGAGTCGTCCACGGAGGCGAGCACACGCAGCGTGTAGCGTCCCGGCGGATAGAGGAATGGATCGAGCAGGAAGTACGGGGTCTCCGCTGCTGATCCGACGTCCCACTCCGCCGTGGCCGAAGCACCGGGCGCGATTGGCAGGCTCCCGTCCTCACCCCGGCTCAACTCGTCGTCCGTGAGGTCGCGCCACCACCCGGTATTGATGCCGCCGAGGAAACTCTCTGCCCCCTCTCGCGATGCGTGAATAAAGACGCTGAACGGCAGGACCCGTGCGGTCATGGTGTGGTTTTCGGCTACCAGACGAAGAGGGACCGGCTCGCCGGGAAGTTTCTCTGAAAAATCCGATTCGAGACGCAGGGTGAGCCCGGTGCTTTGCGCCGCGGCGGAAGCCGTTACGGCCACAAGGAGGAGCATCGCTGCAGCGAACCGGGGACTCACGGCAACTCACCGCCCCTTGCACCGCGGCGCCGACGCAGACGGAGCCGAGGCTGAGTTGCCGTCCAGCGTCCAGGTGATGGTGCGCGCAGGATCGTTCTTCTTTCC
>DASWNW010000027.1:0-14308 GCA_036399015.1 Thermoanaerobaculia bacterium
CATCGGCGTCACCGGCACCTCGGCCGCGCGCGGCTCGAGGTAGGGATAGAAGCGCCCCGCGAGTAATCCGAGGTCGAAGGAGATGATGGCGGCGGCAGCGATCGTCAGCAGCGGCTTGCGCAGGAATCGCGTCCCTGCCGCGGCGAGATAGCCGGCGGCGACCGGCAGCAGCAACGCGACGCGCGCCAGCGCGGAGAACTTGAACCCCGGCAGCTTCGCCACGAGCGCCGCCACGACCGGCGCGCCGAACATGCAGGCCAGCACGAAGGCGGCGAACGCGAGCCAGAACCAGCGCGCCCGCGCGCGGCGGTTGAAGATACCGAGGAGCGCGAGCGGCAGCGTGAGGAGCCCGAGGTAGATGGTGGTCTCGGGATAGTTGTTCAGCGGCCCGAGACGCTTGTCCCCCCGCCAGTTCTTGAACGCGTGATGCCCGAGCCGGTCCGGCTCGACGAAGTTCCGCCAGTTGTCGGCCGGATAGACGCCCGCGAGGCTGGTCGACTCACGCGCCTCGAGGTAACCGGAGCGCTTCAGAAGCTGGACGAACGGGAGCAGGGAGGGAAGGGCGATGAGTGCGGCGATGAGGACGCCGGCTAATGCGCGCAGGACGTTGCGCGTTGCAAGTTGCGCGTTGCCCGTGCGGGGCAGGCCAGGCGGAAAAGCCCGGGCAACACGCCACACGCAACACGCAACGAAGTACAGCAGCGCCATCCACGCCCCATACGCCATCGCCGCCGGAAACCCGGCCAGCGCATACGACAGCGCCACCAGCGCCGTCACGGCGATCGGGGTGCGCTTCCCGTTCAGCGTCCGGCGCACGATCCAGAGCAGCGCGGGGTAGAGCACGGTCGCGTTCGTGATCTGCCAGAGCCAGCGCACGGCGTAGACGCCGGCGCCGGCGATCACGATGGCGCCGAGGGCCGCGCCCCGTTTCCCGAGGCGCTCCTCGCGGAGCCACCAATACGCGAAGAGGAAGCCGGCGTTGAGCTTCAGGAAGAGGATCGCGGTGTAGATCCAGGCGGCGGGTACCGCCACGGCAGGCAGGAGGATGAACGGTGAGAGCATGGCCGCGGCGGAGGAGCCGAAGCCGGGGATGCCGCTGGCGACGTAGGGGTTCCAGTGGAAGGCGCGCCAGTCGTCGCGCACGAGCGTCATCAGCGTGTAGTAGGCGGTGGACGGATCGTTGAGCGACGAGTTCTGCGCCAGCGTCACGCCTTCCGGACGGGCGCTCTTCCACGGCTCGTAGTTGTAGAAGACGTCGTTCGGCGAGACGACGCGTCCCATGTAGGCGATGGGGAAGAAGAGGACGAAGTTGTAGACCGCGAGTGCGATCAGCGCCGCGCGGTGTTTCCTCAGTCTGCGAGCCACTCGCTCCTGAATATATCCTGAGGCGTGCTCAAGACACTGCTCGTGGCCGCCGACGTCGACCGCTCCCTCTTCGACCGCGCGCGCGACGACGGCCGCTTTCACGTCATCCACCAGCCGGTGCGCACCGAAGACGAGCTGCGCGCAATCGTCGGCGAGGCGCACGTCCTGGTGACCCGCGCCTACAACAAGGTCACCCGCAGGGTCATCGACGCGGCGCCGCGCCTGGAGATGATCGCGCAGGGGACCAGCGGCATCGACAACATCGACGCCGAGGCGGTGCGGGAGCGGGGGATCCGCGTCATTCACATGCCGGGGGTGAACGCCGACGCCGTCGCCGAGCTGGTGATCGGCTTCATGATCGCCATGACCCGCACCGTGCCGTTCTACACGCGCGAGGTCGTCAACGGGCGCTTTAACCGCGACGACTGCGCCACCCGCCACGAGCTCCGCCACCACCGCCTCGGCATCGTCGGGCTCGGGCAGGTCGGCACGCGCGTGGCGCGATTGGCGTACGCGTTCGGGATGACGGTCGAGGCCTACGACCCCTACGTCGCCGACGCAAAGGCGTCGTCGCTCGCGAACTTACTCGCCGCCTCCGACATCCTCACGCTGCACGTGCCGCTGACGAAGGAGACGCGCAAGATGATCGGCGCCGCCGAGCTGCGCCAGCTCCGCCGCGGCTCGTATCTCATCAACGCCTCGCGCGGCGAGGTGCTCGACCAGACCGCCGCCCTGCGCGCGCTGGCGCAGAACCACCTCGCCGGCCTCGCCCTCGACGTCTTCGACCCCGAGCCGCCGGACGGTCTCTTCCCCGACGATCCCCGCCTCATCCTCACCCCGCACATCGGCGGCTGCTCGAATGAGGTGAAGACGACCGTGGGAGGGAGGTTGTATCAGAGGATTGCGGAGTACTACTCGTGAGGCGCGTTGCGCGTTCCGCGTTGCGTGTTGCCCGGGCTGTTCCGCCTGGACGACGCGGCCCCTGAAACGCGCAACACGCAACGCGCAACCGTTTACGCGACGCGCTGCCCGTCTCGAAACACAGCACTAACCAGATTCACCCCGAAGTGATAGACGAGGTGCAGGTAGGACGGTGCGTCGAGGAGCACAAAGTCGGCGCGCTTTCCCTCCTCGATCGAACCCGTCTCGTGGGCGAGGCGGAGTGAGTAGGCGCCGTTGAGCGTGGCGGCGGTGAGCGACTCCTCGACCGTCATCTTCATCTGCAGGGTGGCGAGCTGCATCACCGTCTGCATGCTCTCGGTCATCGACGAGCCGGGGTTGCAGTCGGTGGAGAGGGAGACGATGGCCCCCTGCTCGATCAGCTTCCGCGCCGGCGCGTATTGCGGCGACATCAGGAAGAAGCTCGTGGCCGGGAGGAGGTTCGCCGCGGTGTCGGACGCGGCGAGTGCGGCGATGCCGTCGTCGGAGATGTACATGAGGTGATCGGCCGACGCCGCGCCGACTTCCGCCGCGAGCGACGCGCCGCGCGTGTCGGAGAGCTCGTCGGCGTGCAGGCGGGGGATCATGCCCAGCTCGGCTCCCCTGCGAAGCACCGCCTCCCCCTGCTCGCGCGTGAAGACGCCGCGCTCGACGAACGCGTCGCAGAAGACGGCCAGCTCCTCGCGCGCGACGGCCGGCAGGATCTCCCCTAGGATTGCGTCGACGTAACCGGCGCGGGCGGCGTCGTTGCCGCGCGACTCCGGAGGGAACTCGTGGGCGGCGAGGCAGGTCGGCACGAGCCGCACCGGCGACGTCGCGGCCGCGGTGCGGATGGCGCGGAGCTGTTTCAGCTCGTCCTCCAGCGTCAGTCCATACCCGCTCTTCGCCTCGGCCGTGGTCGTGCCGTAGCGGGCCATCGTGGCCGCGCGCGCGAGCACGTTGGCCGCGAGCTGCTCTTCGGTTGCAGCGCGCGTCGCGCGGACGGTCGAGGCGATCCCGCCGCCGGATGCCGCCACCTGCTCGTACGTCTCCCCCTGCAGCCGGCGGTTGAACTCCGACTCCCGGAAGCCGGCGAAGGGGATGTGCGTGTGGGAGTCGACGAAGCCGGGAACGGCGGTCGCCCCCCGCGCGTCGAAGTCCTCGTCGATCCGGAGGTGCGGCGGCAGGTCGGCCTCGCGTCCGATGAAGGCGAAGCGGCCGCCGTCGATCGCCAGCACGGCGTTCTCCTCGATCCGCAGCTCGCGCATGGCTCTCCCGCGGGCGGCGGTGGTGCCGAGCGGCGTCGCCACCTGGGAAAGGTTACGGACCAGCAGGGCCATCGATCAGGTGCGGGCGCGGAAGAGTGCCGTGATCGGCTCTTCGTTCGCTTCCTGCTCGGCGTCGAGCACGACCATCTGCTGCACGACGTCGAGCGTCCCCTGCAGCTTGTTGCGCATGGCACGGCGCTCGATCTTGAGGTCGGTGATCGACCGCTCCAGGTCTCCGACGCGCTGCATGGCCTGTCCGATGACGCGCTCGGAGAGCAGCTCCGCGTCCTTCACGATCAGCTCCGCCTCCTTGCGCGCGTTCGCCGTGAGGTCCTCGGCCACCTTCTGGGCGGAGAGCAGCGTGTCCTTGAGGATGCGCTCGCGGTTGGAGTGGTCCTCCAGATCCTCGCGCAGCATCGCGTTCTCGCGCGCGTAGCGGTCGTTCTCGCGCACGAGCCGCTCGATCTCCTCCGCCACGAGGTGCAGGTAGGCGCGCACCTCATCGGGGTTGTAGCCTTTGATCGCCCTGGCGAAGGTCTGCTTCTGGATCTCCAGCGGAGTCAGGTTCTGCATGGGGTACGCCCTCCCGTCACAACGACACTACTTGTTATTGGGAGAGTATAAGCCTGGCGGCCAGAACGGCGAGAATCTGCCGCAGGATCCAGATGATCAGCACCAGCACCATCGGCGACCAGTCGATGCCGGCGG
Source organism: Thermoanaerobaculia bacterium (assembly GCA_036399015.1). GTDB lineage: Bacteria > Acidobacteriota > Thermoanaerobaculia > Gp7-AA8 > Gp7-AA8 > QHVT01. The sequence goes on from DASWNW010000027.1 coordinate 4,260, forward strand.
TGTCGAAGCGGCGGAGCCAGCGGCGGATGGGGCGAAGGAACGGCCGCGTCATCCGCTCGAAGATGTCGTTGAGCTGCTCGAGGATCCCGTAGAACTGCCGGTGGCGCCAGCGGAACTGGGAGTTGCGCAGGAAGAACAGCACCCAGGAGAGGATGACCCAGGCCAGGATCACCCACTGCAGGATGTCGAGGATCAGGTCGAGCGCGCGGATGAAGATCAGCAGGAAATCCATCAGCGGCTTCCGAAGATCGCCCGCCCCACGCGGATGATCGTCGCCCCCTCCTCGATCGCGGTCTCGAAATCGTCGGTCATGCCCATCGATAGCTCGGTCAGGCCGAGATCATCGCGCATCGAGCGCAGCTCGCGAAAGTAGGGGCGCGCCTCCCCCACCGGCGGAATGGTCATGAGGCCGGTCACCTGCAGCGCCCCGATCGCGCCGATGCGCTTCACCAGCGCGGCCGTCTCTTCCGGCGCGGCGCCGCTCTTCTGCGGCTCCCGGCCGACGTTCACCTGCAGCAGGACGTCCTGCCGCTTGCCGGCCGCTTCGGCGGCGCGGCCGAGCTTCTCCGCCAGCTCGTACGAGTCGACGGTCTGGATCAGGTCGAAGAGCCGCACGGCATCTTTGGCCTTGTTCGACTGCAGATGCCCGATGAGGTGCCAGCGCGCGCGTCCGGCGACGTCGGGCTGCTTGTCGCGCGCCTCCTGCACCTTGTTCTCGCCGACGTCGGTCATGCCGGCGGCGATGGCGCGGTCGACGTCGGCGGCGGGGAAGGTCTTGGTGACGGCCACCAGCCGGACCTCATCACGCGGGCGGCCGGCGCGTTCGCAGGCGGCGGCAATGCGCTCCTCGAGCGCCGCGATGTTCGCGCGGATACCCTCAGCTCTCGACACGTTTTCTCTCGACGATGCGGCCGTCGGCGCGATCGACGGCGAGGTTCGCGAGGCGGTCGGCGTCCTTGTTCCCGGCGCGGAGGGTGTGGCGGATGGTGAAGCGGGAGAATCGGCGCGCCATCGCCTTCGCCTTCTCGTACATCGGCACGAGGTTCGGGTGCTTGACCCGGTAGACGCCGAGCATCTGCTTCACCAGGAGCTCGGAGTCGGAGATGATCTCCACTTCCCTCGCCCCCTCCTCGTGCGCGACGGTGAGCGCCTCGACGAGGCCCGCGTACTCGGCGACGTTGTTGGTGGCCCTGCCGAGGTAGCCGGCGATCTCGATGATCTCGCCGCCGTCGGTCTTCATGAATACGCCGTAGCCGGCCGGGCCCGGGTTGCCGCGGGCCGCGCCGTCGATGAATGCCGTGATCTTCAGGATGTGGATCTCTCCAGGTAAAGGATGCGGTGGCAGCCTTCGCAGTGAACGAGCTCGCCGCGCTTGAGCTGCTGCGCGACCTGCGGGCGGACGCGGTTGCGGCACGACGAACAGGTGTCGCTCAGCACGCGGGAGACCGCGACCTGCTGCCGCTGTTTGTAGATCTTCTGGAACTCGGCCACGAGCCGCGGCGGGATGGTGCCCTCGATCTGCTTCGCCTTCGCACGGAGCTGGTCCGCCTCCTTGCGCAGGTCGCCGAGGGAGGCCTGCCATTCGGCGTGCGCCTCGTCGTAGCGGGCCTGGAGCGCGGAGTGTCCGTCCTTCCGCGCGTCGAGCTGCGACTGCAGCCCCTCCGCCTCGGTCATGTTCTTGAGGACCGAGTCCTCGAGCTCCTTGACGTGCTTGCGGGTGGCGTCGATCTCCTTCCAGGCGGCGGCGTACTGCTGCTGATTCTTCACCTGCATCAGCGTGCCCTGGTACTTGCGGAGAAGCTCCTGCTGGTCGGAGAGCTCGCCGTCGACGCTGCGCCGCTCCTTCGCGAGCGTGTCGAGTTGCCCCTGCAACCGCGTCACCTCATCGTTCGCGCTCTGATACTCGCGGTCCACCGCCGCGAACGATTCCGGTTTGACGGACATCTGCTTCTCGCGCTCGTTCAGCGCGGTCAGCACGGTCTGCAACTCCCACAGTTTGTCCACGTCGTTCAATCAAGCCCTCCAAAAACAAAAAGGCGTTCCTGGTCGGAACGCCTCTCGCGTGTCGGAACGTGTCCGGCACGGCTGCAACAGTGATCGATGAAGGCAACGGCTCTCTGCATCGCGCTTGGTGGGTCCACCAGGATTCGAACCTGGGACCTGCCGGTTATGAGCCGGTAGCTCTAACCGCTGAGCTATGGACCCGGACGGGCGATTCTAGCAGACGTTCTCGGCACCGCGTCAGCGGGCCTCGACCTGATCTCCGATGAGCATCTCCCGCCGCGCCGCCACGATGATCCCCGTCGCCGTCCGCTCCTCGGTGGTGAGGATGCCGATCTCCCCCAGGACGACGCGCGGCTGGTCGGCGCGCTCGCTCGGGCGGAAAACGGTCAAAAAGTCGCCCGGCTCGACCTGGTCCTCGCGGCCGAGGTCGACCTGCACGAGGTGCCCCTCCACGAGGCCGAGGTCCCAGCCGCGGGAGTCGACGATGTAGCCGGTGGTGCGGTTGGTCGGAGGATCGCACCAAGCCGGCAGCTCGGGGATGCGGGCGATCGGGATCGGGAGCTGCGGGAACGGCTTGAGGCGCGTGCCGATCGGGATCTCGGTGCACGACTCGGTGACGATGGCGCGGGAGCGGCCGGTCTCCGTGCAGATGATACGGATCTGCCCGATGTAGTCGTACTGCCGCCCCATCAGCTCTCCGGTGACCGGGTGGTAGACGAGGTCGGTCGGCAGGACGGCCAGGTAGGTCTCGCCGGCGGTGAGGCCGGTGGTCGCGTCGCCGTGGATGTAGATCAGGTCGCCCGTGGCGGCGTTCGCCGCGAGCTCCGGATCGGACCGGGGGACGTACTTGATCTCGTAGTCTTCGTGCGACTGGACGAAGTTCGGCATCGGCTCGTCGGGGTGGCCGATGTAGCCGTAGCAGTAGATGTCCGCCTCGGTGCCGAGGGCGACGGGACCGCTGACGGGGGTGACGCGGCCGACGGCGAAGCCGTCCTCGCCCTGGGTGGCGGTGAAGGCGTTGTCGGCGTCAGCCATGGTGCCTTCGCGGCCGGTCGTGGCCTCCGCCTCGGCGGTCGTCCCGCCGCCGGCGGCCCCTTCCCCTTCGATGAGGAGCACGTCGCCGGGATAGATCCAGTGGGCGTCGGTGATCCAGGTGTTCGACTCCCAGAGCTGCGGCCAGAGATAGGGGTTGCCGTAGTACTGCTGGGCGAGCGCCCAGAGCGTGTTGCCGGGGACGATCGTGTGAGTCCGGGCGCCGGCCGGATACGTGGCAGGATCAGGAGGGTTGTACGCCGTCCAGTGATCGCCCACGCGATGCAGATCGCGAGGCGGCTGCGACGTCTGCCTCTGCGCGAACGCGCTCGTCGTTAGGACGAGCAGGAGAACGGGAGCCACCCTACGCACACTGACCATCTTCCCCTCCCAGGTCTTGTCGCCAGTAAGTCAGCTCAACAAGTTAGCGCAAGGGAGGGGGAGCGGTCAAACGGCGCGGCCGGCGAGCCCAGCCGGCGGCGTGAGGAAGCCAATGGCTCGCGTGAGGGATCCAATGGCTCGCGTGAGAAAGCTAATGGCTCGCGTGAGGAATCCAATGGCTCGCGTGAGGAATCCAATGGCTCGCGTGAGGAATCCAATGGCTCGCGTGAGGAATCAAATGGCGCGCGTGAGGAATCCAATGGCTCGCGTGAGAAAGCCAATGGCTCGCGTGAGAAAGCCAATGGCTCGCGTGAGGAATCTAATGACTCGCGTGACAAACCCAATGGCGTAGCCATTGGATCCAATGGCTCACGTGAGAAAGCCAATGGTTCACGTGACAAAGCTAATGGCTCGGGTGAGAAACCCAATGGCGCAGCCATTGGATCCAATGGCTTTCGTCAGAAACCCAATGGCGCAGCCATTAGATCCAATGCCGTAGCCATCAGAGCCAATGGCGCAGCCATCCGATCCGATGGCTAGCCCATCGAACTACCGCAGCGCGAGCGTGCCGTCGGCCTCGAGGACCGAGCCGCCGATCTGCTCCTTCTCGTAGAGCTCGATCTGCTTCGTGCGCTTGTCGTAGTTCTTCATGACCTTCTTCACGTACTGCCGGGTCTCGCGGAACGGCGGGATCCCGTTGTAGCGCTTCACGTTGCCCTCGCCGCCGTTGTACGCCGCGATGATCTTCTTGAGATCGCCGTTGAAGCGCTTGTCGAGGTACTTGATGTACTTCACGCCGGCGTCGACGTTCTGCTCCGGGCTGTAGAGGTCGCGGGCACCCATCCAGCGGCCGGTGCGCGGCATGAGCTGCATCAGGCCACGGGCGCCGACGTGCGAGCGGGCGCGCGGCTTGAAGCGGGACTCCTGCTCGATCACGGCCGCCACGAGGGCCGGGTCGACGTCGTACTTTTTCGCCTTCGCGTAAATCAGCTCGCCGAACGGGATCTCCTCGGCGAAGAAGGCCGCGCGCACCGAGTCGTTGATGCGCCTCATCTCCGTGAAGAACACGTCGGTCTTGGCCGGCGCCTCCTCCCCCTCCGCCCACTGCTCGGTGGCGATCCACTTGCCGTCGAAGAGGGCGAGCTCGCGCGACACGTAGCGGTCCGGCAGGACCTGCGACAGCTTGAAGACGGTGTTGCCGGTGAAGTTGCCCTCGAGGTTCGCGACGACCTTCTCGTCCTCACCGTTCACACGGACGACGCGCACGGCGTCGAGGTCCTTCTGGACGAGGAAGGAAACGTTGTCGAGCGTCTCGGAGATGCCGCCGATGGAGAGGGCGGTCCCGAGAACCAGCGCCGCGGCGCCACGGCCACCGAGCACCCGCAGGATGCGGTTCTGCTCGAGCTGCTTTTTGCTGCGCGCCACACGCGTCGAGAGCGAATCCTTCAGGTGTCGTTGATTCGGCAAATTCACCCTCCTTCAGTGTCGGTCGTTTCTGGTTATTCGGATATGCACATCCTAAAACGACCCCGCTTACAGGGTTATTGCACGGGTGGCGGATCAGTCGCTAAACCGAGCAGATGGAATGAGTTACTCGCCAAAAACTTCGGCCGAGAACTTCTCGATGCGGCAATCGTTTCCACGCCAACTTTCCGCCGGCAGCCCCGCCTTGACGCAGGTCTGGCGAAGAAAGGTCTCCCGGTCCCAGCCGTACTGGGTCGCAACCTGCGGCAGGAGCAGGCCCTTCCGGCTGCCGCGCGTGACGATGAGGCCGTCGCGTCCCACTTCGATCTCGGCAGGATCGGCCACCGGAACGATGGGGCTCATGACGGAGATCTCGATGTGCACGTTTGCGAGCTCGTCCTTGCGGAGGGGGTAGAACCGCGGATCGCGGAAGGCGGCGTTGATCGCATTCGCCAGCACCGCCTCGCAGAGCGGCGCCACCGGCTGGATCGTCCCGATGCAACCGCGCAGCTCGCCATCCTTGGTATGGAGGGAGACGAACGCGCCGCAGGGGCGGGTCAGCGTCTCATCGAGCCCCGAACGGTCGAGCTCGGCCCGGCGCCCGTCGAGCGCCGCCTCCAGCGCCTCACGCGCGATCCGAAGGAGGCGGGTGCGTTGTTCTTCGGTCATGCGCTCGCTACGCTCGCGGTTGTCGGTTGTCGGTTATCGGTTGTCCGTGGCGCATCGCCTGGACCCGCAGACAACTGACAACTGATAACTGACAACTCGTCTCACGATCCCTCCTCCCTCACGCTATACCTCAGCATCCTCTTCCCCATCCACCGGACGGCGAAGCAGTCGGCGAGGCCGCGGAAGGCGCGGTTCATGGCGCCGTACTTGGACGTCCCGAACTGGCGGGGGCGGTGGTTGACCGGCATCTCCACCACCTTGTAGCCGGCGTAGCGGACGAGGGTCGGAAGGAACCGGTGCATGCCGGTGAAGAGCCGGACGCGGTCGACCGCCTCCTTCTTCACCAGCTTGAGGGAGCAGCCGGTGTCGGTGATCCGGTCGCCGGTGATCCAGTTGCGGACGCCGTTGCCGATGCGCGACTGCATCTTGCGGCTCCAGGTGTCGCGGCGGTTCACCCGCACGCCGATGACCATGTCCGCCTGCGCCTGCTCGAGCTTTTGCATCATCGAGGGGATGTCGGCCGGGTCGTTCTGCAGGTCGGCGTCGAGCGAGACCACCAGCCGCCCCTGCGCCGCACGCCAGGCGGCGTCGAGCGCGGCCGTCTGGCCGCTGTTCTTCTGCAGCGCGAGCACGCGCAGGGTCGGGTACTGCTGCCGGAGAGAGCGGAGCACGTCCAGGCTGCGGTCGCTCGAGCCGTCGTCGACCGCCACGATCTCGTACGTCCACCCGCGCCCCTCCACCGCGGCCGCGATCTCGCGGAGCAGGAGGGGGATGTTCTCTTCCTCGTTGTAGACGGGGAAGACGACGGAGAGGTCGGGCTGCGGCATCAACGCGGGAGTTTAACCGAGAAGACTCGCTCGAAATTTGCGGTGGTTTTCGCCGCCACTTCCTCCAGCGGAAGCCCCCACAGACTCGCCAGCAGCTCGGCCACCTTGAGGACGTACGCCGGCTCGTTGTCGCGCCCCCGGTACGGGACCGGCGCGAGGTACGGCGTGTCGGTCTCGATGAGCACCCGGTCGGGGTCGAGCCCCTTCGCCGCGGCGCGCAGCGTCTCGGCGCTCTTGAAGGTGACGATGCCGGAGAAGGAGATGTAGTAGCCGGCGTCGACGAACCTGCGCGCGACCTCCAGCGTCTCGGTGTACGAGTGGAGGATCCCCCGCGCGCCGCTGCGCGTCAGGATCCCGACCATGTCGTCCGTCGACTCCCGGTTGTGGACGATGATCGGCTTGTCGAGCTCCTTCGCCAGCGCGATGTGCCGCTCGAAGACGGCGATCTGCGTCTCCCGCGGCGAGTGCATGTAGTGGTAGTCGAGCCCGCACTCCCCCACCGCCACCACCCGCGGCTCGCGGGCCAGCCGCGCGATCTCGGCGAACGCCGCGTCGTCGCAGTCCTTCGCGTCGTGCGGATGAAACCCGACCGCGGCCCAGACGTCGTCGTGCTGCGCGGCGATCGCCACCGCCTGCGGCGCATCCTCCAGCTTCGTGCCCGGTACGACGAACCCCCGCACCCCCACGCTCCGCGCCGCCGCGAGGTTCTCGACGGCGTTGGACATGGTGAGGTGGCAGTGGGAGTCGGTGAAGATCACGTCCGCTCCACCAGCAGCGACAACCCCATCCCGCCGCTGATGCAGAGCGTGGCCAGGCCGTACTTTTTCTCCCGCGTCTGGAGCGCGTGCAGGAGGGTGGTGGTGATGCGCGCGCCGGTCGCGCCGATCGGGTGTCCGAGGGAGATGGCGCCGCCGTGGACGTTGAGCTTTGCCGGGTCGAGGTGCAGCTCGCGGTCGCAGGCGATGACCTGCGCGGCGAAGGCTTCGTTCAACTCGATGAGGTCGATCTGGTCGAGCGACATGCCGGTCTCGCTCAAGAGCCGCGTCGTGGCCGGCACCGGTCCGATGCCCATGACGCGCGGATCGACGCCTGCCTGCGCGTAGCCGACGATGCGCGCCATCGGCTTCAGGCCATGCCGCGCGACCGCGGCGGCGCTGGCGACGAGCATGCTCGACGCGCCGTCGGTGACGCCCGAGGAGTTGCCGGCGTGCACCGTCCCCTGCTTGCGGAAGACCGGCGGCAGCTTGGCCATGCTGTCGAGGCTCGCGTCGAAGCGGGGATGCTCGTCCTTGTCGACCATCACCTCCCCTTTTCTCCCGGGGACGCGCACCGGCACGATCTCATCGGCGAAGCGGTTCTCCTCGTACGCGCGGCCCGCCTTCGCCTGCGACTCCACGGCGTAGCGGTCCTGCTCCTCCCGCGTGATGCCGTACTGCGCCGCCAGCGTCTCGGCGGTGGAGCCCATCATCTCGTCGGCCAGCGGGCACATGAAGCCGTCGCGCACCATGCCGTCGACCACCTCGTCGTCCCCCATGCGGTAGCCCCACCGCGCGCGCGGCAGGAGGTACGGCGTGTTGGACATCGACTCGGTGCCGCCGGCGAGGATGACGTTTGCCTCACCGAGGCGGATCTGGCCGGCCGCGTTCATGATCGCGCGGAGCCCCGAGCCGCAAGCCTGGTTGACGGTGTACGCCGGGACCTCGTGCCGCAGCCCCGACTTGATCGCCACCTGCCTCGCGGCGTTGGGCCCGACGCCGGCCTGGCGCGCGTTGCCGAAGATCACCTCGTCGACGGCGGCAGGATCGATCCCGCTGCGGGCGAGCGTCGCCTTCGCGCTCTCGGTCCCGAGCTGCGGCGCGGTCAGCGTGGAGAGCCCGCCGCCGAACTTGCCGATCGGCGTCCGGACGGCGGCGATGAGGAAGATGTCTTGTTCGAGGATGGGCATGGGGGTTTTCGAGTCTCAGAGTCTCAGAGTCGCAGAGTCTCAGAGTTGCAGAGAGACGAGCCGCCATTCCCCTTTGAGACTTTGAGACTTTGAGACTCTGAGACTCTGCGACTCTGGGACTTTGAGACTTGAGAAGCCTAACTCACCCTCCCCTCCAGCAGCGAAACCACCATCTCCTCGTACGTCGTCACCGCCGCGATGAGGTCCCGCTTGGCGATCTTCTCGTTGACGCCGTGGGCGTCGAGGATCGAGCCGGGGCCGAACAGCAGCGGGCGGCCGAGGCTCGTGAGCCACGGCACGTCTGTATTGAAGGAAACGATCGCGGAGCGCTGTCCTTCCGGGACGGTCATGAACTGCGGCGGGTTGCCGCGGGACATGGTGATCCGTCCGCCGTGCTGCGAAACGAGGTCGCCGAGCTGCCGCTCCACCTCTTCCGGCGTCGTCACGAGGCGGAAGATCAGCTCGCACTCCGCCTCGGCGGCGAGGATGTTCGGGCGCTGACCGCCGCGCACGACGCCGACGTTCACGGTCGTGTGGCCGAGGACCTCGTGCGTGCCCCAGTCGCGGGCGTTGATCTCGGCGATGGCGGCGACCATCCGGTTGATGGCCGAGTCGCCGAGGTGAGGGTAGGCGGAGTGGGCGGCGACGCCTTCGAAGCGGACGACGCAGGTCAGCGCCCCTTTCGAGGCGCGGGCGAACATCGACTCAGTCGGCTCGCCGACCACCACGAACTCGGAGCCGAGGTTGGCGAAGACGGTGTTGGCGGTCTTCGCGCCGATGGAGTCGGTCTCCTCGCCGACGACGAAGAGGAACCCGAACTCGTCGATGCCGCGCGCCCGGAGGCGCTCGCCGGAGGCGATCATCGCGGCGATGATGCCCTTGGTGTCGCAGGCGCCGCGGCCGTAGACGTACTCGTCGTCCTCGCTCGACTCGAACCAGGGGGGGACGGTATCGATGTGGGAGTTCATGACCACGCGCGGCGTGCCGCCGGCCAGCGCGAGGAGGTTGAAGCGGGTCGGGCTGACGTCGTGGCGGCGGGTCTGGTATCCGAGGCGGGTCAGCTCGCGCTCGAGCAGCTCCGCGACCGCGAGCTCGCTCTCGGTCGGCGAGGGGACGTCGATGAGCTGACGTGCGAGGGCAATCGGGTCGAGCGGCACGGCAGCGGATTCTAAGACAAAAGAAACGGGGCACCCTTTCGGGTGCCCCGCCGCGGCCTCGGACCCATCGCTGCCGCGTCAGTTGGCGTTGAGGATGATGTACTGAAACGGCTTGTTCGGGCTGCCGGTGGCGACGAACGACCCGTCCTTCAGCGACTGGATGCCGATGGCGTTGCCGTTCGAGACCACGGTGTAGAGCGGGATGATCACGCTGGTCTTTTTGATGGCCGGGTGCTTGATCGTGATCTGGCCCGGGGGCGGGAAGATGCTGTCGCCGACCGCCATGGTGACGCCGGGGAGGCCCTGCGGACCCTGCGGTCCCATGGGACCCTGCGGCCCAGCCGCGCCCTGCTCGCCCTTGTCGCCGCGGTCGCCCTTGTCGCCGCGCTCACCCTGCAGGCCGCGCTCGCCCTGGAGGCCACGCTCGCCCTGAAGACCCTGCTCGCCGCGCTCGCCCTTCTCGCCGCGCTCGCCCTGCAGGCCGCGCTCGCCCTGGAGACCCTGCTCGCCGCGCTCGCCTTTCTCACCGCGCTCGCCCTGGAGGCCGCGCTCGCCCTGGAGACCCTGCTC
>DASWNW010000028.1:0-6069 GCA_036399015.1 Thermoanaerobaculia bacterium
GATGTGGGGAGGGAAGGGCATGGGAATGAAGAGGTTCGAATGAAGAATGAAGAATTAAGGCGACGAACAGCCGCGCGTGCCCGGTCCTAATTCTTCATTCTTCATTCGAACTTCTTCATTCTCTCAGGCCGCAAGCCTCCCCCTGGTCGCATCCAACAACCTCTGCACATCACTAACGGCAGTAATGTCCGCAAGCCCCATCCGGATCTCTTTCCCGTGCGGGATTCCTTTGGAGAACCAGCCGATCACGGTGCGGGCCTTGTGCAGCTTCCACTTGTCGATCTGCGGGGCGGCGTCGATTTTCGAGAGGTAGCGTTGCATGGCGTCGATGCGGCGCTCGACTTCGTTGGCGATGTGCTGCTCGCCGTGCACGTAGGCGTGGATGTCGCGGAAGATGAAGGGGTTGTGGAGGGCGGCGCGGCCGATCATCACGCCGTCGACGCCGGTGGTCTCGAACATACGGATCGCGTCGGCGGCGGTCTTGACGTCGCCGTTGCCCCAGACGGGGATGGTCAGCTCGCGCTTGACCTGGGCGATGTAGTTCCAGTCGCTGGCGCCGGTGTAGGCTTCGTTGCGGGTGCGGCCGTGGATGGCGATCGCGGCCACGCCGAGGTCCTCGAAGCGCTTGAGGAGCGGGATGACGTCGTTCGACTCCCACCCCTTACGTACCTTCACCGTGACGGGGATCTTCACCGCCGCCTTGATCTTCTCCACCACGCGCGCGGCCTTGTCGAAGTCCTTGAGGAGTGCCGAGCCGGCGCCGCTGTTGACGACCTTCTTGACCGGGCAGCCCATGTTCACGTCGACGATGTCGACGCCCTCGGCCTCGACGATCGCGGCCGCGTCGTCCATCCGCTCCGGGTCGCCGCCGTAGATCTGGATCGCCACCGGCCGCTCGTTCTCGTTGAAGGCGAGCATCTGATGGCTGCGGTCGTTCTTGCGCGTCAGCCCCTCGGCCGAGATGAACTCCGAGACCACCAGCCCCACCCCTCCCAGCTCCTTGATCAGCGAACGGTAGTAGGTGTCGGTGACCTCCGCCATCGGGGCGAGCGCCAGCGGCTGGGCGATGTGCACCCCGCCGATGGAGAACGAGCGCTCGAGGAAGTTCGTCATGAAGCTGGAGTAACGTGCTGAAACAGCGCGTTCTTCCGCTCAGATCCGATGCCCCATTTCCGAACGTTTCCCCTCGCCCTCGCGCTCGTCGTGTGCCTGCTCGGATCGCTCCAGGCGTCGGCGGAGTGCGTGCCGAGCTGGGGCCCGGGTCAACTGACGTCGTCGATCGCCTACGAGTCCTCCTGGCCGGCCGTGGGCGACTTTGACGGAGACGGCAAGTCCGACCTCGCGCTCGCGACGGCCACGACCATCTCCATCTTCCTCAACGTGGACGGAAAGCTCGCCCCGCCGACGCAGTTCGCCGCCGGCGAAGGTTTGTCCAGCCTCCTCGCGGAGGACGTCAACGGGGACGGCGACGTCGACCTCATCAGGGCTGACGCGGCGCGGAAGGCGATCGCCGTCTTTCCCGGACATGGGGACGGCACGTTCGGCAGCCGGATCGAGACGAATACCGGGGTCACCCCCTCGCGCCTCGTCGCCGCCGATTTCAACGCGGACGGCAAAGTGGATCTCGGCGTGCTCGACATCCCGGGCGCCGTCGTGGCGATCTGGCTCGGGGACGGAACGGGCGCCTTCACGGATGGCGGCGCCGACACGCCCTACGCCGGCGAGCTCTACTCCCTCAGAGCCGCGGACTTCAACGGCGACGCCAAGGCCGACCTGCTCTGGTACACCTACAACACCGACAAGCTGCAGTTGTTCGCCGGGAACGGCGACGGCACGGTCGACGCGCCGGTCCAGATCGCCGGCATCTCCAACCCGAGCTCTCTGGTGACCGGCGACCTGGACAACGACGGAGACGTGGATCTGTTGCAGACGGGACCGTCATTGGTGAGCTTCGCGGTGATGCTGAATTCCGGCGGCGGCGTCTTCGCGCCACCGGTGACGATCGCAGAGACCCAGCAGGTCTTTCCCCCCGTCCTGGCGGACTTCAGCGGTGACGGCGTCCTCGACGCGACGTATACCGTGTCCGGGGGTCACAGCCACACGATCTACACGAGGAGCGGAAACGGCGACGGCACCTTCAGCGATCCGACGGTCTTCGTTCCATCGTTCGGTTCAGACCGTTACATCCGCGTCGCGAACGTCACCGTGGCGGACACCGACGGCGACGACGCCTGGGACGACCTCGTGGTCACCACATGGGTCGGTTCGTCGTCCGCCCGCGCGTACGCCGCGCTGACGAATGCGTGCCGCGGCGCGCACGTGGCCGCAACCCCGCACACGTCCGTTCTCGCCGCGGGGCAGTCGAGCTCCGTCACGGCGACGGTGCAGGCGGTCGGCAGCGTCCATCCCGCGCGGCCGGTCCCGACCGGTGAGGTGACGCTCTTCAACGGCACGACCTTCCTTTCGACCGCGACCCTCGCAGCCGACGGCACGGCGACTCTCGCCGTCAGCGGCCTTCCGGTCGGCAATCACGCGCTGCACCTGCATTACGGCGGCGACGACCGGTACGACCCGAACGACTCCGCCACGATTCCGCTGCGCGTCGTGAGCGAGAGCGAGATCTCGACCGTCACGCTCGAGTCCCCCACGAACCCGCGGCCCTGGGGCCAGCAGACGTCCCTCGGCGGCACCGTGGCCAATCCCACCGGCACGCCGACGACGGGCGTGGTGGAGATCTACCGCGACGGAGCGGCCGTCGGCCAGGCGAATGTCTCCGCCGGCACCTGGTCGATCACGATGCCCGACTGGGAGCTGGCCGCCGGTACCTACCAGTACCGCGTGCGGTACAGGGGAGGCGCGTACGCTCCAAGCGCGCTTTCGGCGCCGCTAGCCGTCGAGGTCACCAGAGTCGCGTCCTCCGTGAACGGGTGGACCCCCGACATCGTTCGCGTGGGAGAGCAGGTCCGGATCGAGCTGCGCAGCCAACCTGCCACGGGAACGGTCAGTCTTTACGACGGTGCGAAGCTGCTGCAGACCCAGACGCCGAACGAGGCCCGCGCCTATGTCTTCACGTTCACGCTCGCCGAGGGGCGGCATGCGATGACGGCGCGTTATCACCAGACCGCATCGCACGCGTCGTCCGAGCTGGCATTCGCCGTCGTCAGCCTTCCCCCGGGGGAGGTGGCGATCAACGTCAGCGCGATCAACGGCGCGGTCTCGGTAGCGTGGGTCGGGAGTCTCCTGCAGCGATGGGTGCCGAATTTCGGCTGGTCGATGGTCTCCAGAGACACCGGCGTGACCTACCTCCCGCAGAACCCTGTTCCCGGCACGTTGTACGCGTTTCGCGCCGTGCGCAGCGACCAGGCGGGTAATCCGATCGCCTACGCGACCGACGCGGCCGTGTTCGTGACGTTCACCGACGAGGGGCTCGCCAAAGGGACCGCCATGAAGGCGGTGCATGTGACGGAGCTGGTCACCGCGATCAACACGTGGCGCTCGGCGTTCGCGCTGACGCCGATTGCGATCGCGAACGCGGTGAAGGGAAAGGTCATCCGCGCGGCCGACGTCAACGCGCTGAACAACGGCCTCAACGGCGCCCGCGCGGCGACCGGGATGCCGGCGATCGCCTTCGCGGTGGTGCCGAAGGGGGCCAGAATCCGCGCCGCGGACGTCCTGCAGCTCCGCGATTCTCTCCGCTGACGGCTGGCACGCGCACCGCATTAGCAGGCAGTCAGACTCTCTTCGCCTTCGTCGCGCGGTTCGCACGCTTCAGCTTCGCCGTCACGAATGATCCGGTTCCCGCTCCTCTTCGTCGCCTTCCTGGCGATCGCTTCCGCCTCGGCATTCGCGGCGGAAGTTCCCCTCGTCAGCGCCGGCTCGGTCTGGAAGTACCTCGATAACGGGACGGATCAGGGGACGGCCTGGCGCTCCTCCACGTTCAACGACGGCGCCTGGCCCACCGGCGCGGCGCAGCTCGGCTACGGCGACGGGGACGAGGCGACGCGGGTCAGCTTCGGCGCCGATCCGCTGCGCAAGCACATCACCACCTACTTCCGGCGGCAGTTCACCGTCACCGACCCGGCCGCGCTCACCTCGCTGAAAGTGCGCCTCGTGCGCGACGACGGCGCGGTGGTCTACCTCAACGGCACCGAGGTGTGGCGGTCGAACATGCCGGGGGGGACGATCACCTCCACCACCCTCGCCACCGGCAACGTCAGCGGCGCCGCGGAGAGCGCCTGGTTCGAGACCAGCGTCAGCACGGGCGCGCTCGTCGCCGGCACGAACACTGTCGCTGTCGAGGTCCACCAGGACGTCAGCAGCAGCAGCGATCTCAGCTTCGACTTCGCCCTCCTCGGCGACGACGGCAGCTCGCTCCCCAACCTCCGCCGCGGCCCCTACCTGCAGCTCGGCACGCCGACGTCGGTCGTCGTCCGCTGGAGGACCGACATCCCCAGCGACGGACGGGTGCGCTACGGCACCTCGCCCACCAGCCTCACCTCGTTCGTGAACGACCCGACCGTCTCGACGAACCACTCGGTGCGGCTGACCGGCCTCACCCCCTTCACCCGCTACTACTACTCCGTCGGCACGTCGACGGCGGCGATCGGCTCACCCGACGCGAGCTACACCTTCCTCACCTCGCCCGAGATCGGCGATGCCGAGCCGGCGCGCATCTGGGTCCTCGGCGACTCCGGCACCGGCGACAGCCTCGCCCGCGCCGTGCGCAACGCCTACTACAACCGCTTCGGCACCACCTCCACGAACCTCTGGCTGATGCTCGGCGACAACGCCTACGACAACGGGACCGACGACGAGTACCAGCTCGCCGTCTTCGACATGTATCCGGAGCTGCTCCGGAGCACCGTCCTCTGGTCGACCATCGGCAACCACGACACCGCCAACTCGACGGTGCACTCGCCGTCGTACCCCTACTACGACATCTTCACCCTCCCCACGAACGGCGAGGCCGGCGGCGTCCCGTCGGGGACGGAGCGCTACTACTCCTTCGACTACGGCAACATCCACTTCATCTGCCTCGACTCGATGACCACCGACCGCTCCCCCACCGGGGCCATGATGACCTGGCTGCGGGACGACGTGGCGGCGACGTCGCAGAAGTGGATCGTCGCCTTCTGGCACCATCCGCCGTATTCGAAGGGCTCCCACGACTCCGACGTCGAGACGCAACTGATCGAGATGCGCGAGCGCGCGCTGCCGATCCTCGAGGAGGCGGGAGTGGACCTCGTGCTGGCGGGCCACAGCCACTCCTACGAGCGCTCGTACCTGATCGACGGCCACTACGGCCACTCGAGCACGTTCGTCAGCTCGATGAAGGTCGACGGCGGCAGCGGCCGGCCCGACGGCGACGGCGCCTACGAGAAGCCGGGCAACGCGACGCACGAGGGGGCGGTTTACGCGGTGGCGGGATCGGGCGCGATCACCTCCGGCGGCGCCCTGAACCACCCGGCCATGTTCATCTCGCTCAATCACCTCGGCTCGATGGTGCTGGAGGTCGACGGCAACGAGCTGGAGGCGACCTTCCTGCGCGAGAACGGTACGGTCGCCGACAGCTTCACGATCCGCAAAGGGGCGGCCGTGGCGCCGGTGCTGACGGCGACGGCGGTCTCGTCGACCACGATCGACCTCTCCTGGACCGGCAGCGCGAGCTCGTATCGCGTCGAACGCTGCGCCGGCGCCGCCTGTACGAACTTTACGGAGATCGCGCAGACCGGGTCGACGACGTTCAGCAACAGCGGCCTGACGGCGTCGACGCTCTATCGCTATCGCGTGTTCGCCGGTGGCACCGCCTCGAACATCGCCGAGGCGACGACGTTCCCGCCGGCGCCGACGGGGCTCACCGCGACCGCCACGTCGTCGTCGCAGATCAACCTCTCGTGGACGAGCAGCCACACGTCGTTCCGCGTGGAGCGTTGCGCGGGGAGCGGCTGCACCAACTTCGCGCAGATTGCGACCACGAGCTCGCCGTCGTACAGCTACAGCGGGCTGACGGCGTCGACCCTGTACCGCTATCGCGTGTTCGCCGGCGGCTCGGTTTCGAACGTCGCCGAG
>DASWNW010000029.1:0-49219 GCA_036399015.1 Thermoanaerobaculia bacterium
CCAGATGATTCTCGGGAAGCCACTCGCTCGGCGATGGCGGCAGCAGATAGCTCTGCTCCGGTTGGTACGTCCGGTAGTTCGTCGGCATGCACAATTTTACGCCGCGCTACCGCTTTTCTGCCGCGCAGGCTCCTAGCCGGCACGGCCGGCAGCGCCGGTTGCTCCGCCAGGTGGACGTACGGCCACTCCGTCGGTGCGTTCTGCCGCGCAGTCTAGGTGGGGACGGTCCGGAGCGCGCGCAGCACGCGATGCCACCGTGCGCGCTCAAAGTACCAGACCAGCGCCACCGCGGCCGGCAGGAACGAGAACACCAGCAGCCCGCGCGCGACGCCGTCGTTGCCGGGGTTGAAGCCGAGCCCGATCTGGAGGTTGAGCGCGACGACCTCCAGGTCGTTCATCAGCGCGCCTCCCTTCCCGCGGCGGTATTCGCCGAGCAGCCCTTCGTCGTGCAGCAATCGCCAGCTCCATAGCGTGGAGTGGATCTGGACGAAGAAGGCGATGAACGCGCCGAGCGGCCGCTCGACCTCGGGGTTCCGCCAGCCGCTGCCGGAGAGCGCCTTGTAGAAGAAGATCCCCGCCAGGATGAACTCCATGAGGTGCCCGGCGGCCGCCATCGCCGTTTCGCGGCGCCACTCCCTCGTCACGACGAACAACCACACCAGGAAAACCGAACCGATGATGACCAGGCTCTTTCTGTTGTGGCGGAACAGCCAGGCCAGCCAGACGAAGCCGGCGGCGATGGCGAAAACGATGGAGCGGCGGAAGACGCCGTAGTGCGTGAGGCCGCCGCCGTACATCAGGTCGAATGCCGGGATGGAGGCGTGCCCCATGAGCCAGCCGGCGACCGCGTGGCCGAGCTCGTGGAAGAGCGTGACGAGGATGCCGAAGACGAAACGGGTGAACGGGATCGCATAAACGACGACCGCCGCCGCCAGGCCGAAGCCGACGATGCGCAGCTCGCCCGCGCCGAGACGGCCGTCGAGGACGGACTCTTCGTCGTCCACCGCAGGGCGCGGGCGGATCACCACACGCGCGGCCTTCGAGAAGATGACGCCGCAGGCGGGACATTCGGTCGCGCCACGCGCTGCCTCGAAGCCGCATTTGGGGCAGTGCATGGGGGGATTATGGGGGTTTGGGTTCCTCGGGGTTCCTCGGGTTCCTCGGGGTTCCTCGGGGCGGTGGCGGGTGGTGGTCTCGAGGAACTCACTCCGAGGAACGCCGAGGAACTCCGAGGAACCCCGAGGAACCGGCTCCCGCAGTACGATGCGCCCCATGTGGATGATTTACGGCGCGAACGGCTATACCGGCGAGCTCATTGCGCGGGAGGCGGTGCGGCGCGGGCAGCGTCCCATTCTCGCCGGACGGAACGCCGCGGCGATCGAGCCGCTGGCGCGTGAGCTCGGGTGCGAGTGGCGGGCGTTCGATCTGGCGAAGCCCCAGCTCGCGGGCGTGCCGCTCGTGCTGCACTGCGCCGGACCGTTCATGCACACCAGCAAGCCGATGGTCGACGCCTGCCTTGCGGCGGGGGCGCACTACCTCGACATCACCGGCGAGATCGCCGTCTTCGAGGCGGTGTTCCGGCGCGACGCGGAGGCGAAGGAGCGCAACGTGACGCTCCTTCCCGGGGTCGGCTTCGACGTCGTCCCCACCGACTGCCTCGCGGCGATGCTGCACGCCGACCTGCCGGACGCGAACGAGCTCTGGCTCGCCTTCTCCGCGCGCGGCGCCGGCGTGAGCCGCGGCACGCTCAAGACCATGATCGAAGGCGCGGGCCTCGGCGGCGCGATCCGCCGCGACGGCCGGATCAAGGTCGTACCGCAGATGTACGACGTCCGCGAGATCCCCTTCGCCTCCGGTCCGCGCCTCGCCATGACCATCCCGTGGGGCGACGTCTCCACCGCCTACCGCACCACCGGCATTCCGAACATCCGCGTCTACTCGTCACAACCGAAGAAGGCGCTGCAGCGGATGCGGTGGATGAAGCACGTGCTCCCGGCGCTGCGAATCGCGCCGCTGCGCAAGGTCGCCCTCAGGCTCGCCGACCGCCGCGGCGGCCCCAGCGAGGCGGTGCGCGAGAACGCCCGCGTCGAGCTGTGGGGACGCGTGACGAACGCCCGCGGCGACGAGCGGACGCGGACGATGTCGGTGGCGGAGGGCTACAAGTTCACGGTGCTGTCGTCGCTGGAGGCGGTGCAGGGCGTGCTCGCCGCGCCACGCGGCGGCGCCTTCACCCCGGCCGGCTTCTTCGGCGCCGACTTCGTCACGCGCATCCCCGGCACTCAGCTCTGACGTTCACGCTTGTGGGCAAAGGAGTGGGCGGCGACGCGGAGATCGTCGAGGTCCAGCTCCGCCACTTCTGCCGGCAGACCGGCCAGCGCCGCCTCGCGTTGCGGATCGGCGGTGAAGCGCGCCCGTGCGGCGTCGTTCGTGTAGAGCGTGGCAAGGAACGGGATGGCGTCGGGCATCGGGCGTCCGGGACTCGTCGCCGGTTCGGCAGCGCATCCCGGAAGCCCGGCGCCTGACGCCCGGTGCCGCACCGCCCGCGCACGATCCAGTTCGCCCACCAGCTCGTCGATCGCGGGATAGTTCCCGTCCCTCTCGAGGATCACCATCGCCTCCGGCGCGTCCACCACGGCCAGCAGTTCGTACACCTCCGGCGGGACGGCGTGCAGGTGGTCGTCGAGCAGGCGGTTGCGCTCGATGCGGCGGCCGCCGGCGAGGTGGATCAGGCGCGGCGCGGGGAGGGAGCGCACGACGGCGGCGGCGTCGAAGCCGAAGTTCGTCGCGTTCGCGTGCAGGTTGTGGAGGTCGAGCAGCAGCTCGCAGCCGGTCGCGCGGACGACGGCGTGCAGCCACGCCCCCTCGCCGTACGTGCTGAGCGGCGGCTCGACGAGCGAGGCGACGTTCTCGAGGCAGGGCAGCGAACCGGTGGCGCGGCGCGCCGTCTCGACGTTCCGCACCAGCCCCGCCAGCGTGGCGTCGTTCCGCGGCGGGGCGGCGAGATGCCCGACCTCCGCGCCGCCGGCACGGACGAAGGCGAGATGCTCGCTCCAGACCTCCGGCTGCAGCCAGTCGATCACCCGCGCCACCGCGTCGAGCCGCCTCGCGTCCACCGCCTCCGTCGAGGCGAGGCCGAGCGACGTCGCGTGCAGCACGACCGGCACGTGCGACCGGAGGAACTGCAGCGCACGACGCTTCCCGCGATCGGCGTCGAACAGCTCCTCCGCCATGACCTCGACCACGTCGACCCGGTCGAGATTCGCGAGGATCCCTGCGCCGAGCTCCGCGCGCCAGCCGAGGCCGTATCTCACGAGCCGCACCCTCCGCAGCCGCCGCCACCGCAGCCACCGCCGCAGGAGCTGCTGCCGCACGATGAAGAGCTGCTGCCGCAGGAGCTCGACGTACTGCTGTTGTCCGCCCTCGGGAAAAGGTGCTTCGCCCAAGAGAACCTGTCCCGCGGCAGCGCCGCTACCCCCCACACTGCGGTCAGCATGGCCAGCTCGGTCGTCGCGCCGCCAGCCTGGATCTGCGGCGCGCGCAGCTTCAGCGAATGGAAAAGATTCTCGACCTCCCGCAGGAACGCGTCGCCGTGGCTCGTCCGCCACGGGTAGGCAGCGGCGCGCAGCGCGACGAGCGCGAGGCCGCACAGCACGATCAGGAAGATGACGTTGCCGCGCCCGCGGGAGAGCGCGACGCCGACCTTGGTAACGGCGAAGAACAGCAGCACCGCCATTCCCGCCAGGAACAGCGTGCGCCGGACGTCCTGAATGGCGTTGTCGGGGAGGAGGCGCATCCGGGAGAGGTCCTGCTCGTACGGCGTCGCGACCGCCGTAAAGTCGGTCACGAACAGCTCGTGCGGCGGGCGCGCGGTCTCGCAGAAGTCGAGCACCGCCTTCTCGACCGGCTTGCGGACCGACGCGCCGCGTCCCACGGTCGTCGTCTGCAGGCGGTCGTGCTGCACCGAGAGCAGTCCGCGGTCAACGAGCGACACCGTGGCGACGCGGATCAGCTCGTCCTTGCCGCCGCGCAGGAACGCGATCGCATACGGATCGTTGAGCGGCGAACCGCGGCTGGGGATGGCGGACTCGCGGCTCCGGCGGAGGATGCGGATCGCCACGACCGTCACGACCGCCAGGACGACGTAGAAGAGGAGGAACTGCGGTCCGCGCAGGTCGAAGGGGTTCATGGCGTCAGCCGGTGCGAGCGCTCGTGCAGCGCACGCGCGAGCTCGAGCGTCTCGAACATGATTCCCGCCGCCTGTCCCGCCGGGAGCACCCGCTGCTCGCGCGCCTCCGAGAGCCGCGGCAGGAGCGGCTCGAATTGCGGCAGCTCCCGCACCAGTCTCTCCAGCGCCTCCTTCGGCGGCAGCGCCTCCCCTCCTTCCAGCTCCAGGATGGACGCGGCGCCGGCGCGGAGCGGTCCCGCCGCGTCGGCGACCGCGATCGCGCACTGCTCCTCGCGCAGGCTGCTCTCCACGTAGCTCGCCCGCAGGCGCATGGTCAGGTTCAGCAGCGACTGCTGCAGCCGGCGCACGCGCGCGCGGCGCGGGATCTCGATGTTCGCGACGAGGTCCTCGCCGTGCAGCACGACGTGGCGGCGGGAGATGTCGGCGAACTTCTGCGCGAACGCCTCCGCCGCATCCGCCAGCTCCTCCTCGAGCACGAACATCGCCGCGACGTTCGCCGCCGCCTGCGCGAAGCGGTACGGCTCCCGGAACGCGTCCACACCGCCGTCAAATCGCGAGAGGATGAACAGCAGATTGACGTCCGACGTCGCGCGCAACCGCCCCTCGGCCGCCGAGCCGTAGAGGATCACCGACCGGAGCGACTCGCCGAAGGAGGCGCGCGCCGCTTCGACGAGCGAGTCGACCACGCGCTGGATCTCGGCGGGCAGTGCCACGGCGTTAGCGTACTACGTCACCCCGCACCGCAACCGGCAGCCGCACCGCAACCCGCAGCCGCACCGCAGCCGCAACCGCCCCCACCGTCACACGCACCAGCTCCGGTGACGCCGGCTCCCGTGGCAGCGTAGGCGCTCCCGAAGAAGCGCTGCGCCCAGGCGAACTCGTTGTTCATCGCGAGCGTGGCGGTCCCGAACACCGCCGCGATCATCGCCAGCTCGGAACGGGCGTTGCCGCCGCGGACGTCCCGCGGACGGAGCGAGAGCGACTTGAAGAGGTTCCGCACCTCGCGGAGATAGGTGTCGCCGGCCGCGGTGCGCCTCGCGACGAGCGCGATGCCGAAACCGGCGATGGCCGCCCCGGTGAACATCAGCAACGTATCGATGTGGGTGTGCCCGGTCGTAAACGCCGCCGCCACGCGCACTCCCGTCACGATCGCCAGCAGCGCCGATCCCACGAAGAAGGCGTTCCGCCGCCTGACATACGCCGCGCGGTCGAGGACGAATCCCAGCCGCACGAGCTCGTCCTCGTACCGCTGCGCCGCCGCGGAGAGCACCTGCCCGCCGAACAGCGCCGACGCGGACCGCGGCTCATGGCAATACTCCAGCAGCTCCCGCTCCACGTCATATGCCGGCTTCGCGGCGAGCCCCGCCTCGGTCGCCTCTGCCCGGTTGGCGCTGACCGCCAGCAGCCCGCGATCGGCGAGCGCCACGACCGCAACGCGCAGCAGCTCCGCCCTGCCGCCGCGCAGCACCGCCATCAGATATGGATCGCGGATGGCGACGCCGCCGGAACCCTCCACCCGCTCTTCCTGCCCGCGCAGCAGGATCCGGGAAACGACGATCAACAGCGCGGTAAGGGCGGCGTAGAAGACGAGGAACTCCGGACCAGTCAGCTCGAACGGGTTCATGGACTCTGCCTTTCTTCCCGAAAGAATCATGCAAACGGCGGTCCCGGCGCCTACTTCAAGAACTCGCTCACATTCATCACCCGCACGTCCCTCACCGCGAGCGGATAGGCGGCCCAGACGGCGTCGAGCTGCACGGTCGGCAGCTTCGCCTCCGGCACCTGCCAGACCGTCGTGCCGTCGGAAAGCTTCGCGGTCGTGAACTCGTAGTCCTTCCACGACTTGCCGAACACCGGCGCGCTGCCCTTGATCTGGTCGACGGTGTTCTGCACGTGCGGCGTCGAGGTCACGACCACGTACTTCACGTTCTCCGTGCTGAGGTGGCGGCGGATGGCGTCGTTGACCTGCTGCGGCGTGACGCGGTCGAGCGACTCGATGTAGGTGTCGAGGAAGCCGTTCTCCGTCCGGCCGAAGAAGGCGTCGTCGACGCGCGCGCCGACCAGGCGCGGCACCGTCTCGCCGAGGTTCAGGTAGAGGACGCGGGCCTTCTTCTTCGCCTCCTCGACCTCTTCCGGCGTCATGCCGTTGCGCACCAGTTGCTCCAGCTCGTACGTGATCGCCTTCATGAGATGCACGGCGTGCTCGTGCTTCACCGGGCGCACCCAGAGCGAGAAGTACTGCTGCTCGCGCGGCTGGTTGAACACCTGGAAGAGATTGCTCGTGCGGCCGTTCCAGTGCTCGATGTAGGAGTAGTTCCCGTAGTTGTAGCCGCGCTCCTCGCGGATCTTCTGGTAGAGCTGCCCGAACGAGTCGCGGTGCGTGCCGAGCCAGACGTTCGCGACGTACAGCGGCCAGTAGTCGGGATGGTTGCGATTCACGGTGAAGGGGAAGCCGAGGTGCACGGAGGCGGCGGGCGCGTTCGGCTCCTCGATCAGCAGCACCTGCCGGCCGGTGAACTGTTCCGGCTGCGCGGCAGGCGCCGCGGGCGAGGCGCTCGTGGCGTCGGCGTTGATCGCCCGCACGGCGTCGGTCACCTGCTGCACGACCGCCGCGTCGGTGGTGGAGATGCCGACGATGGCGTTCTCCGGACGATAGAAGTCGCGGTAGAAGCGCACCACGTCGTCGCGGGTGATGGTGGGGACGGTGGTCTCCCGGCCGATGACGTGATGCGCGTAGCCGGTGCCGGCGAGCACGTACTGGTCGATGGCCGCGAGGCCGAGGGCCTCGAGGTCTTCGCTGCGGAGGGAGGTGATCTGCGAGAGCGTCTCGTTCTTGAGGCGGTCGATCTCCTTCGCCTCGAACACCGGCTGCGACAGCATCGGCCGCAGCACTTCGGACACGTAGCGCCCGATGACCTCGCGCGGCGCGGTGAAGAAGAACGTCGTCGCGCGCGACGTGGTGAAGACGGACGGCCGCGCGCCCGAGCCCCACGGCATGGTCAGCTCGGCGAGCTGCTCTTTCGTCACCACGCCGTTCGCGCCGCGGTAGCCGCCGTCGGTCACGGCATCCGCGGTGATCGCGGCGAGGCCTTCCTTGTTGGCCGGGTCGGAGGTGGAGCCGTGCGCGATCATCACCCGCACGGTGACGAGCGGCGCCTTCGAGTCGAGGGTCACCACGCGCGGCTCGCCGGGGCGGTAACTCGTCGTTTCCTGTGGAGCGGCGGCCGCCTCGGCCGCCGGAGGCGTCGTCACGTCATGGGGCGGAACCGGCGAAGGCGACGTCGCACACGCCATCGCCGCCAGCAGCGGAAAAATCATCAGTCGCTTCACTGCGCACCTCCCTTGCCGGCCAGCGTGATCGAGACGCGATTCTTCGGCGTGAAGTACTTCTTCGCGAACGCGTCGATGTCGGCCGGCTGCAGGCTGGCGATCCCCTCGGCCACCTGCTCGAGCACCCGCGGGTTCCGGTTCAGGCGGTAGTAGTTCGCAAAGTTCTGGGCGATGTTCGCCGGCGAGTTGAACGAGGAGAGGATGTCGTAGCGGAGCTGCGACTTGATCGACGCGAGCCGCTCCGCCGCGCCCGGCTGCGACGAGAAGTTCGCCAGCCCTTCAAACGCGGTGGCGACGTCGCGGTCGATGCGGTCGAGGAGCGCGCGCCCCTGCGCGTCGTACTTGTCCTTGGCCACCGTGACGTACGTCCCCATCGGGCGAGCGTCGACGGCGATGGTGGAGGTGTTGTCGACGCCGAGGGAAGACGCGACCTGCTCCTCGTACCGCAGCTTCCGGTAGAGCGGCGAGGTCTCGCCGCCCATCAGCTCCGCCATCACGTCCATCGCGCCCGCCTCCTTCGACCCGGGAACGTACGGCGGCGTCATGTAGGCGACCAGGACGCGCGGCGGGATGTCGGACTCCCACGTCTCGTGCTGCTTCTTCGGACCGGCGATCGGCTTCGGGTCGGGCTGCTCCGGCGTCTTCTTCGCCTTCCAGGGGCCGTAGTGCTGCTCGACGAGCTGGAAGACGCGTTCCGGCTGGACGTCGCCGGCCACGACCACGAGCGCGTTGTTCGGGCGGTAGTAGTCGTCGTAGAACTTCAGCGCCGACTTGTAGGCGTTCGGCATGTCCTGCACGTCTTCGAGGTAGCCGATGGTGGAGTGGCCGTAGCCGTGCGCCGGGCCGTACATCAGGTCGCCGAGGACCTCCTCGAGGCGGAGCGAGGGATCGGAGGCGCTGCGGCGGTACTCGCCGTACACCGCCCCCGCCTCGGTGCGGAAGACGCGTTCGCTGTAGCGCAGCTCGCGGAAGCGCGACGCTTCCAGCGCCACCAGCCGGTCGAGGTTCGAGGTGAACGTGAGCGGGTAGTAATAGGTGATGTCGTACCAGGTGAACGCGTTGTTGAAGGCCCCCAGCTCGTCCATGCGCGTCTGGTAGGCGTTCGGCGTGTCGTGGTCGTGCCGGAAGATGATGTGCTCGAACAGGTGCGCGAGCCCGGTACGTCCCTTCTCGTTCTCACGGCCGGAGCCGGCCATGATGAGCGTGTTGAACGACAGGACGTTGCGGAACTCCGGCGTCGGGATGACGATGACGTCGAGCCCGTTCGCGAGCGTCCTCTTCTCGACCGGATAAGGGAAAAACTGGGCGTCTGCTGCCGCCGCGAAAAGCGCGGCGACGAGACACGCCAGGGTGGTGATGCGCAAGCGCATGAGTCCTCCTCCTGAGTTGTCGGAGGAGGACTCTATCAAGGCGCGCGTCTCCGCGCGCGCGGCGTTGGGATCGGCGCGCCGCAAGCGCGCCGTGGCTTCCGGGTGGCCGTCGCCTGGGCATCAGCTCTCGGGAGAAATGGCGTCCAGGCGAGATCCCCCAGACGCCCCGGCGCGCTTGCGGCGCGCCGCTCCTGATGCCGCGCGCGCAGACGCGCTACTTCAACTCACCGAGCCACGCTTTCGCAAACGCGCGCGCCTTCTCCGTCGCGTCCTTGCCCGCGCGGTAGGCGAGCTTCCACTCGGACGACTGCTGCTCGTACGCGGCGTTCGCAAAACGCATCCTCGAGCCTTTGTTCACGAGCTGCGCGGCGTAGTCGACCCCTTCCGTCTCCCGAAGGAATTCGGTGAGGCGCTTCTTCACCAGCGCCTTCGGGTCGGCCGGGTACTCCGCTTCCCAGCGCGCGAGCTCCTCGCGGGAGTCTTCGGCCCGCGCCTTGCGCTCCTCGATGATCTGCTCGCGCTCCATCTTCCGGAACTCGGGCGTGTCGAACTGCTTCGCCGTCTCGACCGCCGCCTTGTATCCCTCTTCGGCCATGCCGCGATACTCCGCCGGCGTCTCGGCGACGGCCTTCCTCGCCTCCTCGAGCTCCGCCTTGCGCTGCGCGCGGCGCTGCTCGAGCTCCTGGTCGACCGTCAGGCCTCCCGCTTCGCCTTCCGGCTTCGCCTCGGCGCGAAAGGCGGCGTAGTCCTTCGCGAACTGCGGCGAGGAGACATAGGCCTTCGTCCAGGCCAGCACCTGCTCGGTCATCGCCGCGCGTGCCGCCGGCGTCGCCTTCTTGAAGGCCTCGCGGACACGGTAGAAGTTGACGTTCCCGTACGCGAACGCGCTCACCACGTCCTTGGCCGCCTCCCCTTTGGGGACGCTCAACTGCTGCAGCACGTCGCCTGCTCCGGCGACCGTCGTCGCGACCAGCACCACTCCGAGGATCCGTTTCAACATGTCGTAGTCATCTCCTTCGGGCCCGCTCTAGCGGACCGCGGTACGTAACTCCTGATGATGCACTGCCTTCACCGGCGTGCGGGCGGCCAGCGCCGGATCAGTGTAGGTGATCGAGATGCCGAGGGCCGAGAGCGCCGGCGTGAGCGCGGCGCGCAGCTCCGTCGTGTGCACCGCCTTGATGCGCAGGCCGGCGGTGATCGTCGCGTCGGTCCAGGTGGCAGGGGCGAGTCCGGCGCACGCGCGCAGCGCGTTGACCGCGGTGCGGAGCTGCGTCAGGTGCGCGCCCCGGATGAGCTTCTTCGACAGCGAGTCGTCGGTGAAGACGACGGTGGTGGTGTGGTCGACGTTGCTCGCGGAGCCGTCGAAGACGCGCACGACCCGGTAGAGGTACCCGGTGTTCGCGGTGGCCGTGGTGTCGTTGTACGTGAGACCGGTGACGCGCGTGAGCGTCGTGAACAGCCCTCCCGCCGACGTGCTGCGCTGCACGTCGAACTGCGCGGTCACGCTGCCGGTCCAGGCGAGGGCGACCACGGTGCCGGAGGTAGCGGTTGCACTGAGGACCGGAGGCGGCGCGGCGAGCACCGTGAAGTTGCTGCCGCTGCTCCCGGGACCGTACGGCGTCGTCACCGACACCGGTCCGGTGGTCGCCCCCTCGGGGACGGTGGCGCTGATCTGGGTCGGCGAGAGCAGCGAGAACGTCGCCGCCGTTCCGTTGAATGCGAGCGCGGTCGCACCGTCGAAGTTCTCACCGGTGATCGTCACCGCCGTGCCGGGAGCGCCGCTGGCGGGAGAGAAGCCGCCGATCGACGGCGGCAGATAGAAGAGCGCCGCGCTGAACCCGGTGCCGCCCGCGGGGGTGGTCACGGAGATCAGGCCGGTCGTCGCGCCGGCCGGCACGGTGGCGGTGATCTTCGTGCTGCTGACGACCGTGAACGCCGTCGCGGCGACGCCGTCGAACGCGACGCCGGTCGCGCCGGTGAAGGAGCTGCCGTTGATCGTCACGCTCGTGCCGGGCGCCCCCTTCGTCGGAGAGAAGCTGGTGATCTTCGGTCCGATCGTGAAGCTGGCCGTGCTCGCGTCGGTACCGGCGGGTGTCGTCACGCTGATCTTGCCGGTCGTCGCCGCGGCGGGGACGGTGGCGGTGATCGTCGTGTCGTTCGTGACCGAGAACGTCGCGGCGGTCGTGTTGAACTTCACGCCGGTCGCGCCGGTGAAGCGGACGCCGGTGATGGTGACGACCGTCCCGGGGCCGCCCGCGGCCGGGGTGAAGCCGTCGACGACCGGCAGCACGCCGAAGTTCGTCGCGCTGGTCGCGGTACCGACCGGCGTCGTGACGGCGATCGGACCGGTCGTGGCGCCGGCCGGAACGGTGGTGGTGACGGTGGTGCCGGCGGCGTTGACGGTGAACGCCGGCTGATTGACGCCGTTGAACGTGACCGCGGTCGCCCCCTGCAGATTCGCGCCGGTGATGGAGACGCTCGCGCCCGGCAGGCCGCTGGTGGGCGTGAAGCTGGTGATCCGGGCGGCGATGGTGAACGAGCTCGCGCTGCAGGCGGTGCCGGCGACGGTGGTGACGCAGATCGTGCCGCTCTTCGCTCCCGCCGGCACGACCGCGGTGACGGTGGTGGCGTTGACCGCGGAGAAGGTGGTCGCGGCGGTGCCGGCCGTGCCGTTGAACTTCACACCGGTGACGTCGCCGATCCGTTCGCCGGTGATCGTCACGGTCGTGCCGGCGTCGCCGCTCGTTGGGGAGAAGCTGGTGACGGTGGGGAGGACGCCGAAGCTGGTGGCGCTGGTGCCGGAGCCGCTCGGCGTCGTCACCGAGATCGTGCCGGTCGTCGCGGCGGCCGGAACCGTCGTGGTGATCGACGTCCCGGCGGCGTTGACGGTGAAGGAGGCCGCGGCCGTGCCGTTGAACGCGACCGCGGTCGCCGCCTGGAAGTTGACGCCGGTGATGGTGACGTTCGCGCCCGGAAGCGCGCTCGTGGGCGTGAAGCTGGTGACGCGTGGCGGGACGGTGAACGTGCTGCTGCTGCACGCCGTGCCGGCGGCGGTGGTGACGCAGATCGTGCCGCTCTTCGGCGCGTCCGGGACGGTGACGGTGATCGTCTGTGCGTCGTCGACCGTGAACGTCGTGGCGGCCACGCCGGTCGTGCCGCCGAACTTGACGGCGGTCGCGCCGGTGAAGCGCTCGCCCGTCACCGTCACGGCCGTGCCGACGTCGCCGGTGGTGGGCGTGAAGCCGGTCACGACCGCCTGCACGCCGAAGTTCGTGGCGCTGGTGGCGGTGCCGACCGGAGTCGTCACGGTGATCGGGCCGGTGGTGGCGGAGGCGGGAACCGTCGTGGCGATCGACGTCCCGGCCGCGTTGACGGTGTAGGTGGCGGAGGTGACGCCGTTGAACGCGACCGCGCTCGCCTCATGGAAGTTCGCGCCGGTGATGGTGACGCTCGCCCCCGGAAGCGCGTTCGCCGGCGTGAAGCTGGTGATGCGCGGCGGCATCGTGAACGTTGCGGTGCTGCAGGCGGTGCCGCCGGGCGTCGTCACGCAGATCGTGCCGCTCTTCCCGCTGGCCGGCACGACCGCCGTGACGGTCGTGTCGTTCACCACGGCGATCGACGTCGATGCGCCGCCGCTCGTGCCGCCGAACTTCACCGCCGTGGCGCCGGTCAGGCGCGCGCCGGTGATCGTGACGGTCGCTCCCGCCTCGCCGGTGAGCGGATCGAAGCTGGTGACGGCCGGGATCACGCCGAAGTGCAGCGTGCTGGTGGTCGTGCCGATCGGCGTCGTGACGGTGACGGGGCCGGTGATCGCCGCGGCGGGGACGGTCGTCGTGATGGCCGTGCCGGCCGCGTTGACGGTGAACGTCGGCTGCGCGGCGCCGTTGTGGAACGAGACGGCGGTGGCGCCGTGGAAGTTCACCCCTTCGATGGTCACGTTCGCGCCGGGCAGCGCGTTGTCGGGACTGAAGCCGGTGACGCGCGGCGGCATGCTGAACGTGCCGGAGCTGCAGCCGGTGCCGCCGGGCGTCGTCACGCAGATCGTGCCGCTCTTCCCGCTCGCGGGGACGACCGCCGTGACGGTCGTGGAGTTGACGACGGTGATGGACGTGGAGGCGCCGCCGCTCGTGCCGCCGAACTTCACCGCCGTCGCGCCGGTGAGACGCGCGCCGGTGATCGTCACCGTCGTTCCCGCCTCGCCCTGCGTGGGCGTGAAGCTGGTGACCGCCGGCTGCACGCCGAAGTTGACGGTGCTCGTGCCGCTGCCGATCGGCGTCGTCACCGTGACCGGTCCCGTGATCGCGGACGCCGGAACGGTGGTGGTGATGGCCGTCCCGGCCGCGTTGACGGTGAACGTCGGCTGCGCGGCGCCGTTGTGGAACGACACCGCGGTCGCGCCGTGGAGGTTCACCCCTTCGATCGTCACGTTCGCGCCGGGCAGCGCGTTGTCGGGACTGAAGCCGGTGACGCGCGGCGGCATCCCGAACGTGCCGGAGCTGCAGCCGGTCCCGCCCGGCGTCGTCACGCAGATCGTGCCGCTCTTGCCGGTCGCGGGAACCACCGCCGTGACGGTCGTGTCGTTGACGACGGTGATGGAGGTGGAGGCGCCGCCGGTCGTGCCGCCGAACTTCACGGCCGTCGTGCCGGTGAGGCGCACGCCGGTGAGCGTCACCGTCGCTCCCGCTTCGCCCTGCGTCGGCGAGAAGCTGGTGACCGCCGGCTGCACGCCGAAGTTCACGGTGCTCGTGCCGCTGCCGATCGGCGTCGTGACCGTCACCGGGCCGGTGATCGCGGACGCGGGAACGGTGGTGGTGATGGCGGTGCCGGCCGCGTTGACGGTGAACGTCGGCTGCGACGCGCCGTTGTGGAACGAGACCGCCGTCGCGCCGTGGAGGTTCACCCCTTCGATGGTGACGTTCGCGCCGGGCAGCGCGTTGTCGGGGCTGAAGCCGGTGACGCGCGGCGGCATGCTGAACGTGCCGGAGCTGCAGCCGGTCCCGCCGGGCGTCGTCACGCAGATCGTGCCGCTCTTGCCGCTCGCCGGGACCACCGCGGTGACGGTGGTGTCGTTGACCACGACCACCGACGTGGACGAGGCGCCGCTCGTGCCGCCGAATTTGACGGCGGTGGCGCCGGTCAGCCGCACGCCGGTGAGCGTCACGGTGGTTCCCGCCTCTCCCTGCGTGGGGGAGAAGCTGGAGATGGCCGGCTGGACGCCGAAGTTGACGGTGCTGGTGCCGCTGCCGATCGGCGTCGTGACGGTCACCGGTCCGGTGGTCGCGCCCGCGGGGACGGTGGTGGTGATCGCCGTGCCGGCGGCGTTCACGGTGAACGGCGAGGCCGCCTGGCCGTTGAAGAACGTGACCGCCGTGGCGTTCTGGAAGTTCGAGCCGTTGATCGTCACCGCCGCGCCGGGCAGTGCGTTCGCCGGCGTGAAGCTGGTGATGCGTGCCGGCACGATGAACGACCCGGCGCTGCAGCCGGTGCCGCCTGGCGTCGTCACGCAGATCGTGCCGCTCTTCGCCGTCGAGGAGACGACCGCCGTGATCTGCGTGCCGCTGACCACGGTGAACGACGTCGCGGCGACGGTGCCGAACTTGACCGCCGTCGCGCCGGTGAAGCGCGCGCCGGTCAGGGTCACGGTGGTGCCGCCGCCACCCTCGGACGGCGTGAACGACGTCACCTCCGGCGGCACGCCGAAGTTCTTCGTGCTGGTCGCCGTTCCGCCCTGCGCCGTGACCGTCACCGGGCCGGTGGTGGCCCCTGCCGGTACCGTGGCGACGATCTTCGTGCCGGCCGAGTTCGCGCTGAACGTCGCCGCCGAGACACCGTTGAAGGAGACCGCCGTCGTTCCCTGGAAGTTGACGCCGCTGATGTCGACCGACGTGCCCCACGGCGCGCCGGCGGGGGCAAACGGCGTGGTGGCGAAACGGGGCGGGAAGGAGAAGACCGCCGTCGAGCAGCCGGTCGCGCCGGGCGTGGTGACGCAGACGGTGCCGGTCTTCGCGCCCGAGGAGGTGACGGCGGTGATCTGCGTGTCGCTGTTGACCGTGAAGGAGGTCGCGTTCACTCCGCCGAACGTCACCGCGGTCGCGCCGGTGAAGCGCACGCCGGTGAGGACGACGCTGCCGCCGGTGGGACCGACCGTGGGGGTGAAGGAGTCGACCTGCGGCGTCACCGCGAACTTCGTGGTGGTGGCGGTGGTGCCTCCGTCGGCGGTCACGGTGATGAACCCGGTCGTCGCCGACGCCGGAACGGTCGTCGAGATCGACGTCCCCCCGACGTTGACGGTGAACGGCGTCGCGGCCACGCCGTTGAAGAGGACCTGCGTCGTCCCGGTGAAGTTGACGCCGCTGATCGTCACCGCGGTCCCCGGCAGTCCGAGCTTCGGCGTGAAGGGGGTGGTGGTGCTGAAGCGCGGCGGCACGAGGAACGAGGACTCGCTCGTGCCGGCGCCGCCGGCAGAGCGCACCACGATCGCCCCCGACCTCGCGGAAGTGGGGACGGTGGCGGTGATCTGCGTGTCGCTGTTGACGGTGAAGGCACCGCTGAAGCCGCCGAACTCCACCGACGTGGCGCCGGTGAAGCGGACGCCGGTGAGCGTCACGGACGTCCCCGGCCCGCCGTTGGCAGGCGTAAACGAGGTGATCTCCGGCGCCGTCTCGTCGACGACGAAGTTCGTCGCGCTGCTGACGGTGCCGGATTCCGTCGCGATCGTGATCGGTCCCGTCTCCGCGAAACTCGGGATGGTGGCGGTGATCTTGCCGGTGTTGTTGACCGAGAAGACGGCCGTCCGGCCGTCGAAGAACTTGACGCTGGTGACGAACTGGAAGTTCGTCCCGGTGATGACCACGCTGTTCCCGGGGGCGGCGTTCGCCGGCGTGAACCCGGTGATCGTCGGCGGCGGTGGCAGGTAGCGGAAGGCCGCGGTCTTCGTCGCCGACTGTCCGTCGCCGTTCGTCACCGTCACGTCGACCGTTCCGGCCGCATGCGCGGGCGTACCGACGAGCAGTTGCGTGGCCGCTTCCCACAGCACCCCCTCCGCCGCCGTGCCGCCGAAGGACACCTCGGCGTCGGGGCTGAAGTTCGTCCCGTTGATCGTGACGATCGTCCCGCCGGCGGTCGAGCCGGTGACCGGCGACATCGTGGTGATGGTCGGCGGCACCGTATAGGCGAACGAGTGCGTGTCGGATTGACCGTCATCGGGATTCTGGACGAACACCGCCACCGTCCCGGTCGTGCCGGGCGGCGTGGTGCCGGTGATCCAGGTCGCGGCGATCGTCGGGTTGAGCAGTGCCCGGCCACCGATCAGCACCCGCGCGTTCGCATCGAAGCCGCTGCCGGTGATGGTGACGTTCGTGCCGCCGCCCGCGGGCCCCGTGTTCGGGGAAATGTTCGTGATCGCCGGCGCGGTGCCGGTGTACGTGAAGGCCTCGATGAGCGTGTCGGTGCTGCCGTCGGGGTTGACGACCGTGACGTCGACGCGCCCCTTCGCATGCGGCGGAGTCGTGACGTCGATCTCCCACGGGTCCGTTGCCGTGACGGTCGCCTGCACGTCCCCGAACCAGACCGTCGCCCCGCTCTGGAATCCCGATCCACTGACGACGACGTCGTTTCCGCCCGCGGTCGAGCCGGAGCGGCTCCAGACGCCGGAAACGGACGGACCGCCGTACTGGAAGCCGAAGTCGATCTTCGCCGCTCCGCCGTCCGGGTTGCGCACGGTCACCGCGACGAGCCCCCCCTCGTGCGGCGGCGTGTAGGCGGTGATGGTCGTGGAGCTCTCGACCACCACGTCCGTGGCCAGGAGTCCGTCGAACGTCACGCGGGCGCCGGGGAGGAACCCCGTGCCGGTGATCGTCACCGCGGTGCCGCCGGACGACGGACCGGTCTGCGGCACGACTTCGCCCGCTGTGATGGCCTGGTAGTAGAGGAACTCGCCCGGGAACGTGCGTGTGCCGCCGGGCGTCGTCACCTCGGCTTCGACGCGTCCCGGCGCGTGCGGCGGGAGGGCGAACTCCAGCTCCCAGCTATTCGCGCTCGTGCGTGTGGCAGGAAGACCGTCGAAACTGAGGCCCCACTCCGCCGTCGCCTGTTCGTACGCCTCGACCGTCACCGTCACGCCGCCGCTGCTCGGCCCGGCGCTCGGTTCGACGCCGTTCACGAACGGTCCATTGATCGTGAGCGCATTCGGGAGCGTGACGCGGTGGTCCTGCTCTCCGTCATAGACGACGACGTTCACATCGTAGGTGCCGGGAGGGATGTTCGCGTAGGGTGCCATCACGCCGCGCAGCGTCGACGCGTCGACCCGCTCGACGTAGAGACCGTGCTCGTCCACGTTGTACTCACCGATGGTCACGAGCGATTGCGGAGGAAATCCGCTGCCTGTCACCGTGAGGAGCGTGTGTGTGCCCGTCTGGATGCTGGCAGGGTAGATGCCGCTCACGTTGAAGACGGCGGACTGCTTCTCGTACGCATCGGCGATGACGACCGTGCTGCCGCCGGGATTCGTGACGGTGACGTCGTGCACGCCGGCCGGCAGCGTGGAAGGAGCATAGAACCAGAGGCTCCCGTCGAAGGAGTCGACGTGCAGGTCGGCGGGAGTTCCGCCCATCGTCACCGTGGCGTCGTGCTCGATCGCGCCGATCTCCGCGCCGAGGTACACCCGCTTCGCCCCCCCCACGTCGGACGGAGACATCTTCGGGTGACCTGGTGGGGTGACGGTGAGAGGAAGGACGAGCGGTGCGGGCGTGCCGCCGCCGATCCGGCGAACCTCGACGCCGCGGGTCGCATAGTCGGTGAGGAAGATCTCGTCGCCCGGCCCGATCGCCCAGGCGAGCCGGTCCGCGCGCACTGCGGTGGAGAACTCCAACTGGTTCGCCGTCGTGAAGCGGAGGAGCGCCTCGTACGTATACGACGACGTCAGCACCCTGTACCCGAGCTCGTTCAGCGACGGGAACTCGGCGGTCGCGACGGCGCGCAGCACCGCCCTCCCCGTGCCGTCGATGGCGATGCCGCGAGGCGTGTCCGTGAACACGCCGCCGAGGTAGGTCGAGTACTCCAGGTAAGCCGCGCCGGGACCGAGGCGGGTATAGAAGACGTCGTAGACCTCGCCGTCGGAGCTGCCCTTCTTCGAAGACTGCACGGCGCCGCCGGTGACGGGGAAGTCGAGGGAGGTGGTCTCGCCGATGACGTAGATGTCGTCGCCGCCGTCGACCGCGATGTCGGTGACGCGGTCGAACCCGGTGCCGCCGAGGAGCGTCAGGAAGTCGATCTCTCCGTCGCTGGTGAGCTTCCCCACGAACCCGTCGTAGCAGGAGGAGGAGGAGATCGAGGTGCAGGAGGGCTGAAAGACGCCGGAGGTGGTGAACATCGCCTCCCCCTCCATCGAGCCGCCGACATAGACGTCCCCGCCGGCGTCGACCGCGACGGCGCGTACGGTGACCAGGCCCTCCTTCGCACCGAGGAGCGTGACGTACTCGGTCGCGGAGCCGGTCAGGTCGAGCTTCGCCACCCATCCTGCTTTGGTGTTGCCGAAGCCGGCGTCCGGCCGCTCGTCGACCGTCCCCGGAAAGTCGTCGCCATTGCTGGCGCCAACGACGTAGACGTGGCCGGCCGCGTCGACGGCGAGGTCGTACATCTGTTCCGTGGCTTCGCCACCGAGGTAGGTCGAATACACGAGCGCGCCGGTGGGCGAGAGCTTCGTGACGAAGACGTCGGAGGTCGGCCCTTCCTCGTCGACCGACACCGCCCGCTGGAACGCCGTCGCCGAAACGGGAAAATCGGTCGAGCTCGTGAGGCCGGCGATGTAGGCGTTGCCGCTCGCGTCGAGCGCGATCTTCGGCGGCCCACCGTCGCCCCCCTCGCCTCCGATGAAGGTCGAATAGACGACCGTGCCGTCCGGCGCGACCTTCATGGCGAAGGCCTCGCTGGCATCGCGCACGCCGCTAAAGATCGCGTTGACCGGCACCAGGGCTGGATTCGCGTACCCGGCGAAGTACATGCTGCCGTCGGAGCCGACCACCATCGACGTGGGAGAGACGTCGGCGCGAATGAACCGGGAGGCGACGATGGCGGGGTCGATCACCAGCTCCGACTTGCGATCGTAGGCGCCGAGCGTGAACGCGATCCGCTCGCCGCGCAGCTCGTACCGCGCCTCGACCCGGCGCCGGCTGCCGTCGGCGTTGCGCTGGTAGGCGTACGGTGCGAGGTGGCGGACCTCCCCTGCCGGCGTGTCGAGGACCAGCGCCCCACGCTCGTCGAGGCACACCGCCCGCGCGCCGGAGAAGAGCAGGGCGATCTTCGCCGGATCGGCGCCCGGCCGGACCACGAAGTCGTACTCGAGCCCTTCCCCCTTGCCGTAGTACTCGACGTCGATGCCGTCGTAGATGCCGTCGTACCGCACGCGCTCGTACGACCGCACCCCCTCGAGCCACTTCGCCGGGTCGCTCCCGCGGTAGTAGTTCGTCGTCATGGGCGCCAGGCCGGCGGCCTGCGCCTCTGCCACCGGATTCGCGCCGGCGAGCGTCATCGAGATCGACTCGCCCGTGCCGAACGACATGACCGCGCCGCCGGGATGCAGCGCGAACGCGTAGCCGAGGCCGTGCGAAACGTAATCGGCGCCGCCGCCGAACTGCCCCCCGTTCCGCTCGAACACGACGGGGGTTTTTACGGCGCTCTCTCCCGCGAGCAGCATGGGAAAGAACGCGGACAACAGAAACGACACGGCGGGGACGAGACGCACGACGCCTCCAGGCTGACGGGTAAATGTTGATGACTCGGAATGCGGGGACCGGCCGATTAGAGACTATGGAGGCACGGGCGTCAAGGTTACGCGGTCCCGCGCGTCAGACAGACGCGATTACGGCGTCAATCGAGGCTTTTCAGGACCGCCTCCAGCTCGCCTTTGCGCTCGCCTGCCGCCTTCGCGATCAGCCGCCGCACCGCCTCACGGTGCGCGACGCGCAATGCGTCGGCGGCCGGCGCGGCGAGATCGGGCTGGATGCCGGTCTTGTCCCACGTCGCGCCGGTGGCGGCGCTGACGGCGTGGGCGTTCGAGACGAAGAGGCGGAAGTTCGGCGGGACGTCGGTATAGCGGCCGGCATTCGCGCCGCCGCGCGTCACCTCGCCGACGATCGTGGCCCGCTTCAGTTGCTGCAGCGAGAAGGCGAACGCCTCCGCGGCCGAGAAGGTGGTCTTGCTGGTGAGAATGAACAGCTCCGCGTTCGCCAGGCGCGGGCCGGGCACGTACGGCAGCGTGCGGTCCTGCGTGGAGGTGCCCTGCGCCCGCCGGATCGTGTTCGACAACGCCGTCTGCCGCTCGAAGAAGTAGGTGGCCAGGAAGAGGACCATGTCGCCGGAGCCGCCGCCGTTCCGGCGCAGGTCGACGATCACGGCGTCGGAGCCGGAGAGGAACTGCATCGCGCCGGCGGCGGTCGTGCCGGCGACGTCGGGCGGCGGGAAGGAGCGGAGGTCGAGATAGCCGACGTTCCCCTCCAGCGTCCTCACCTCGGCGAAGTCGTAGTTGCGGCGGCACAGCGGCTCGAGCCACGCGCGGGGATCCGACGGCGGCGGCGCCTCCGGCGAGCGGACGAGCAGCTCGAAATGCTCGTCGTCGCACGCGCGGCGGAGCTCGCGGGTCACGTTCGCGGCGAATGCCGCGTCGTCCGCCGCATCCAGCTTCCCTTGTGCATACGACTCCCGCAGTTCGGCCGTGCAGCAGCGGGCGACGTCTTCGTAGACATAGCGCTCGACGACCAGCTCCACCACGCGGTCGACCACGGCGTCGTAGGGCCGCGCGTGCAGCGGGAGGGTGGTGAGAAGCAGGAGGAGGAGGATGCGCACGCTCGGCAGCATCGCGCACCCCGGCGCCTCAGGTCTTGAACGGACTTGACCTCTGCGCCAGCTCGCGGAAGCGGCGGGGAGTGACGCCGTACTCGGTGCGGAAGACGCGGCAGAAGTGACTCTGGTCGGCGAAGCCGGTCGACAGCGCAACGTCGGCGAGAGGCATCCGGCTCGACGACAGCAGGTCCGCCGCGCGACGGGCGCGGAGCGAGCGCAGCCATGCGCCCATCGTCGTCCCGGCGCAGCGGCGGAACGCGCGCGACAGGTACGCCGGGTCGACGCCCGCCGCGACGGCCACGTCGGCGAGGCGCAGCGGCCGTCCGGCACCCGCCTCCAGGTATTCACGCGCCACCCGGACGCTGGCGCGGTCGGGACGCACCTGCAGCCGTCATTGCAGGTCATCGCGTCGAGCAACCGCTCCTCGATGGCCAGCGTCTCCCCCGCCCCATAGCGCGCCGCGCAGGCGACGCCGATCATCGATCGCGACAGCGCGCCGCCCTGCGCGGACATCCAGCGCCGCGGCAGGAGCGGGAACGTACGCTCCAGCGTCACCAGCAGTCCGTGCGCACGGGCCGGGCCGATCTCGTCCCGGTGCGCGTGCCCCTGCGGCATGACGATCACGCCGCCGCTCGTCAATTCGACCGTATTGCGCGCGACCTGCTCGCGGAAACCTCCCGTGAGGATCAATACGGCATAGGCGCGGTCGTGTGCGTGCGGCGCATAAGCGTCACCCGGCCTGTAATGCACGTCGGTGACGGTAAATGACGGCGACTGCAGCGCCGCCATGGGCGTCCCGCACGTAATGGCGTGCACGGTCCGTGGCATGCGCACCATCATAATGGTTGACAAATGCGCGGTGCGTCCCTAACATTCGCCCTCCCATGACATTCTCATTTCAATCGATGACGCGCACCGGAGGCACCACTCCGACGAGTTAGCTCTCATACAGAGCCGCTCTCGATTGGAGCCCCTTCGGTGACTGAAACCCGAGGGGGCTTTTTGTTTGTCGTGAATTTCTTCAGGGATTGACTCGTCCGGGCCGGCGGCGCGCCCCACGTGTGGGCAGCGCGTTCCGCGAACGGATTATGACGAAGGACCGTCGTCCACGCCGTGGTTCGACTCCACACCAGCTCGAAACGCTGTTCTTGGTAGAGGCATTTTTCTTTTTCTTTTTTTACTGAAGTACCCGGCCGGGCCGCCATGCAGCCCTGCAGCGTGCGCGCGGTCCGCGTGAGCCCTGTCCTGGTATGCCATTACAGGATTGTGCGAGCCGGAAACGGCGCAACGCTCCGCGCATCCGCGGCCGGCCGGTTTTTCTCGTGAAAGGAGGGATCATCATGATCCGCAGAATCAAAATCAGGCCGCACGAGCGTGGGCTCCTGTTCCGCGAGGGTGATTTCCTCGGCGTGCTCGAGCCGGGCGTGCACTGGTACTTCGATCCGCTCCTGAAACTGAGGGCGCACGTCGTCACGCCGCGCAATCCGTGGCTCGTGCATGGGTCGCTCGACGTCATTGCAAAGTCGGGGAAGCTCGGCAGCGAGGCGATCGTGCTCGACCTCAACGACCACGAGCGGGCGCTGGTCTGGATCGACGGCCGCTTCGACCGGATCGCCGGCGCCGGCCTGTACGTCCTCTGGACGTCCGAGCACGACGTGCGGGTGGAGATCGTCGACGCCCGTGCCATGCAGCTCGTGCATGCGGAGCTGCCGGTCATCGTCCGCGCCGACGGGTCGATGCACCTGCTCGAGGTGGTGAACGTCGAGCCGGGGCACGTCGCGCTCTGGTTCAGGGACGGCGCGTACGCGGCGACGCTCGCACCGGGCACGTACGCGTTCTGGAAAGGAGTGGGCACGCTCAGGGTGGAGGACGTCGAAACGAGAGAGCTGGTCATCGACATCAGCGGCCAGGAAATCATGACCGCCGACAAGGTCACGCTCCGTCTCAATGCGCTCGTCGCGTACCGGATCGCCGATCCGCTGCGCGCGATCACCGCGGTGGACGGAGCATCGCAGGCGCTCTACAGGGCCGCGCAGCTCGCGCTGCGCGAGGCCGTCGGCACGAAGGACCTCGACACGCTCCTGGCAGGCAAGGACGCCCTCGGCCGCGAGGTGAGCGAGATGCTCGCGCCGCGCGCCGCGGAGCTGGGCGTCGCGATCGTCACCACGGGCGTCAGGGACCTCATCCTCCCGGGTGACATGAAGGAACTGATGAACCGAGTCACGGAGGCGAAGAAGGCGGCGGAGGCGTCGCTCATCACCAGGCGGGAAGAGACGGCGGCCATGCGCATGCAGGCCAACACCGCGAAGATCCTCGAGGCCAGCCCGACGCTGATGAAGCTCAAGGAGCTGGAGACGCTGGAGAAGGTCGCCGGCAAAGCCAACCTGACGGTGGTCCTCGGCGAGGAGGGCCTCGCCAGCCGTGTCGTAAAACTGCTTTGACCGAACTTTAGAAAGAAAAAAACATGCGAAAGGAAATCGATCCGGAGAAGCTGCGGACCATGATCCGCAGCATTCTCCCCTCGGTCGCGCGGCGGTTCGCCCGCCGCGCGAAAGCCGCCGAGAACCGTACCGTACGCCGCGGCGTCCGTATGGCGCTGCGCAATGAAGACGAGAAAGCCGATCCGCGCCGCAACTCCCGTCACAGTGGCACCGTGGCCTGGCGGCGCGGCGCGGACAAGCTCAATCACTTCATGCGCTGGTGCGAGGAGCTGACGGAGGGCATGAGCACGCGGGAGGCGCTCGACCACATCCGCGCGCTCCTGCCGCGCAATCTCATCGGCGATCACGCGTACAGCCACTGGGAGGGCCATCGCAGACGCCGGCGCGCGCCGTTCGTCTCGTGGAAGGAGGAGCAGCGCCGGGCAACGCAGAGCCTGCACGACCGCACCTGTTTCGCCCTCCGCCGCCTCCTCACGGAGCGCCCGGAGGTCCTTGGGGAACTGAACGCCGCGATCAAGAGACAGAAGACGTCCGACGAGCCGCGCCGGCTGCTTTTCGGCATTCACGACGTCGAGGCGTTCACGCGCGACGTCTTCATCACGCAATACGGACGCGAGCCCAGGTTCACGACGGAACGGGCAGTCGTCGAAAGCTACATCCTCAGCGGGCGGCCTTCGGGCCGCCCGCGCTGTTTGGCCGCGTAGAATCAGGGGAGATGATCAAGGTCCAACGTGAAGACGGGACCGTCACGCTGGATCGCTCTTCAACCACTGGCGACGCGGCGCTGTTCGATGAGCTTGTCGTGGAGGCAGTGCTGCAGACCGGCGGAACCCCTTTCTTTGCCGTCGCTCCCGTGACAGCGGCCGTGCGCGCTGCCCCTGCCGTCATCAGCAGAGTCACGGATGAGCTCCTCGACTCGGTCATCGGATATCTCCCCGCCGCTGACGTTTCTCTCCTCGGCGCGCACCTCGCGGAGCGACGCCGGATTGCCTCGTATGAGGAATGGGTCGTCGGTAGCTGTACCGCGCCGTTCGACCGGCCGCCCGCGGCCGGGTTCTTCTCGGTGCCCCGAATCTGGAACACGGACACCTTTTGCGAACAGATCGACCGGCTGCGGTGCCTCGCCGTTTACTTCGGAGAAACGGGCGAGGCGATCCTGTGGACGCCTCAGAGGCCTTCGGGGCCCCCGCGCTCTTCTGCCGCGTAGAATCAGCGTCCGATGAGACGCCTCGCCGCGCTTCCCCTCCTCTTCCTTTTCGGCTGCGCGAGCGGCGATCGCGACCTCGGCGCCAGCATCGACCGCATCCTCGCCGCCCATCCGCGTCAGACCATCGCCGTCGCCTACCACGACCTCGACGGCGGCGCGTCGCTGCTGCGGAACGAACGGGAGGTCTTCCACGCCGCCAGCACGATGAAGGTGCCGGTGATGCTGGGGGTGTTCGAGGCGATCTCGCGCGGCGCGATGCGGCTCGACCAGCCGGTGCGGGTGAAGAACGAGTTCACGAGCATCCTCGACGGCAGCCGCTACGCGCTGGAAGCGCGCGAGGACTCCGACACCGCGCTGTACGACCTGATCGGAACCGACTCGACGGTCGAAGAGCTCGTGCGCCGGATGATCGTGCGCAGCTCGAACCTGGCCACGAACCTGGTGATCGAGCTGATCGGCGCGCCGCGCGTCATGACGCTCATGAAGCAGATCGGCGCGAACGACATCCAGGTGCTGCGCGGCGTCGAGGACGACAAGGCCTATCACGCCGGGATGAACAACACCGTCACCGCCTACGACCTGATGCTGATCTTCCGCGCGCTCGCGGAGAAACGCGTCGTCTCCTCCGAGGCCTCGGAGCAGATGGTGAACGTCCTCCTCGCGCAGGAGCACAACGACGGCATCCCGGCCGGCCTCCCGAAGGGGACGCGCGTCGCGCACAAGACCGGCTCCATCACCGAGATCTCGCACGACGCCGGCCTCGTGCTCGAGCCGGACGGCGGCCGCTACGTGCTGGTGGTCCTGACGCGCGGCTTCAAGAAAGGGGATGACGCGGATCGGGCGATCGCGGACATTGCGCGCGCGGTGCACGCGTCGCGGTGAGGCGGCGCCGGTTCCTCGGGGTTCCTCGGGTTCCTCGGGGTTCCTCGGTCATGTCACTGCAGGCTGGCCCTCCGAGGAACCCGAGGAACTCCGAGGAACTCCGAGGAACCCAGGCGCCCCTCACCGCGCCGCCTGTTCCAGCAGCTTCCACACCGGCGTCGGCTTCTCGCCGAACACCTTCTTCTGCCACTTCCCCGGCATCAGCGCGTCGATGGCGAGGAAGAGCGCCAGCCCTTCGTCCTGCGACCAGCGCCGCGCGCCTTTGTTGACCAGGTCGAGGGCCTCCTCGCGCGTGGCGCCGTCGCGGATTGCGGCGCGGAAGGCGGCCCACTGCGCGGCTCCCTCCATGCCGAGGAAGATCTCCTCCAGCTCGGCGAGATAGCGGGAGTCGCCGGTGAAGAAGCGGGCACGGCGTGCCTTGGCCAAGCGCACCGCCTCCTTCGCGGCTTCGCGGCGGAGCCGCGCGTCGGGTTGCGCGGCGATCGCGTAGAGCAGGTCGCGCTCTTCCTTGAAGGCAGCGGCGAACTCCGCGTTCGACGCGAAGCGGGTCTGCACGATGTCGTCGTCGAGCGCCTCGATCTTGTGCCGCGCCTCGAGCTCCGTCAGCCGCTCGTCGAACGCCCTCGTCTGCACGGTATGAGTCATCTCGTGCACGAAGACGCTGCGCATCAGCCGGTCGAGGGCCGGATTGTCCCGATGCCGCTGCTCGGCGCGCCAGACCGGCGGCAGCGCCTGCACGAGGAACGGCTTCCCGCCGTCGTACGAGCCGGCGAAGGCCATCGCCCGCGCCGGGATCTCGTTGCCGTTCGGCACCTTGATGACGCCGCCGTGCGCCGACGCGCTCGTGCCCTCGAAGACGCACCGCTCGTCGAAGAAGAGGACGCGCGGGAGCCGCGCGTCCGATTCCAGTTGCAGGTCCTGCGTGCGGACCTCGTCCCACGTCTGAAGAGCCGCGGCCATGAAGGCGCGATCGGCGTCGGCGAGGCGGCAGTCGGAGAGGACGGCGAGAAGGAGGAAGAGCTTCATGCCGGGCCAGAATACGGCACAATCCGCGGTCGATGATCGACCGCCGCAGCTTCGCCCGCGTTCTGTCACTTGCCACCGCCGCCACCGCCGCCGCGTCTCTTCCTGCGCCGGCCGCACGTGCCGCCACCACCCGCCGGATCATCAAGCCGAAGCGCCTCGCCGCCGGCGACACGGTGGGGCTGGTCCTCCCCGCCTCCGCCGAGACCACCCGCGACGAGGTCCTGCTCTCGAAGGAGCAGCTCGAGCTCCTCGGCTTCAAGGTCGCGATCGGCGAGCACGCCTTCGACCGGCACGGCTACTTCGCCGGCACCGACCGCGATCGCGCCGCCGACGTGAACCGGATGTTCGCCGACGACCGCATCGCCGGCGTCGTCTGCTACACCGGCGGCTGGGGCTCGCCGCGCGTGCTGCCGTATCTCGACTACGACCTCATCGCCCGCAAGCCGAAGGTGCTGATCGGCTACAGCGACATCACCGCCATGCTCAACGCGATCTTCCAGCGCACCGGCCTGGTGACGTTCCACGGGCCGGTCGGCAGCTCGGTTTTCGACGCCTACACCCAGGAGAACTTCCGCCGCGCGGTCATGACGGCCGAGCCGGCGGGCCTGCTCGCGCAGCCGGCCAAGAAGCCCGACCTCCTCATCGACCGCGTGAACCGCGTCGTGCGCCTCTCGCCCGGCAAGGCGACGGGGCGGCTCGCAGGCGGCAACCTGACGATGCTCACCGCGCTCATGGGGACGCCGTTCGAGGTCGACACCGACGGCGCGATCCTATTTCTCGAGGACATCCGCGAGGACATCTACCGCGTCGACCGGATGCTCACGCAAATGGCCCTCGGCGGGAAGCTGGATGCGGCCGCCGGCGTCGTCTTCGGCCGCTGCACCGACTGCGGTACCGGCCGCGGCTCCGCGTTTAGCCTGGAGGACGTCCTCCGCGACCGCCTCAGCGGCCTCGGCAAGCCGGCGCTCTCCGGCCTCGCCTTCGGACACATCGAGCAGAAGCTGACGCTGCCGGTGGGCGTTTCGGCCACGCTCGACGCCGACGCCGGAACGTTGACGCTCAACGAGGCCGCGGTCGTATAACCTTCAGTCATGCCCCTCTCCCGGTTCCACCCCGCGGTCCAGCGCTGGTTCAGCGAGACCCTCGGCGCTCCCACCGCGGCGCAGGCGCAGGGATGGGCCGCCATCCGCGAGCGGCGCCATACGTTGATCGCCGCGCCGACCGGCTCCGGCAAGACACTGGCCGCGTTCCTGACGGCACTCGACGATCTCTTCGTGGAAGGGCTCCAGCGGCCGCTCCCCGACGAGGTGCGCGTCGTCTACGTCTCCCCGCTCAAGGCGCTGAGCACCGACATCGACAAGAACCTCGCCGAGCCGCGCCTCGGCATCCGCAAAATCGCCGAGGAAATGGGGCTGGAGGCGCCGCGCATCACTACCGCGGTCCGCACCGGCGACACGACTTCGTCGC
Organism: Thermoanaerobaculia bacterium; assembly: GCA_036399015.1. Lineage (GTDB taxonomy): Bacteria > Acidobacteriota > Thermoanaerobaculia > Gp7-AA8 > Gp7-AA8 > QHVT01. The sequence continues at coordinate 27,748 of DASWNW010000029.1, forward strand.
AGCGGGCGGCCATGCTCCGGACGCCGCCGCACATCCTCGTCACCACGCCGGAGTCGCTCTACCTGCTCCTGACCGCGGAGCGGAGCCGCGAGATGCTGCGCAGCGTCCGCACGGTGATCGTCGACGAGATCCACGCGCTGATCGGCTCGCGCCGCGGCGCCCATCTGGCGCTGACGCTGGAGCGCCTGCAGCAGGTCGCCGAAACGCCGCTACTGCGGCTCGGGCTCTCGGCGACGCAGAAACCGATCGAAGAGGTGGCGAAGTACCTCGTCGCGAACGGCGACTGCACGATCGTCGACGAAGGCCACCGCCGGGCGATGGACCTTTCGCTCGAGGTTCCCCGCTCGCGGCTCGACGCGGTCATGTCGGCCGAGGTGTGGGAGGAGTATTACGCGCGCCTGACGGAGCTGATCGCGGAGCACCGCACCACGCTCGTCTTCGTGAACACGCGCAAGATGGCGGAGCGCATCGCGCGTCACCTCAGCGAGCGCCTCGGCGAGGACGCGGTGACCGCGCATCACGGCAGTCTCTCGAAGGAGAAGCGGCTCGACGCGGAGACGCGTCTCAAGACGGGACAGCTCAAGGCGCTCGTGGCGACGGCGTCGCTGGAGCTGGGGATCGACATCGGACATGTCGACCTGGTCTGCCAGATCGGCTCACCGCATCGCATCGCCACGCTGCTGCAGCGGGTCGGGCGCTCGGGACACACGGTCTCGGGACTGCCGAAGGGGCGCGTCTTCCCCGCCACGCGCGACGACCTCGTCGAATGCGCGGCGCTGCTGCGGGCGGTGAAGCGGGGGGAGCTCGACCGGATCGTGGTGCACGACGCGCCGCTGGACGTGCTCGCGCAGCAGCTCGTCGCCGAGGCGGCCTGCTGCGACTATTCGGAAGAGGAGCTGTACGCGATGGTGCGCCGCGCCTGGCCGTACCGCGATCTCGCCCGCCGCGACTTCGACGAGGTGCTGCGCATGGTCGCGGAAGGCTTCTCGACGAAGCGCGGCCGCCGCGGCGCGCTCGTGCACCGCGACGAGGTGAACGGCACCGTGCGCGGCCGGCGCGGCTCGCGCATGCTCGCCCTCACCTCCGGCGGCGCCATCCCCGAGGTGGCGGACTACCGGGTGGTGCTGGAGCCGGAAGAGACGTTCATCGGCACCCTCAACGAGGACTTTGCCATCGAGAGCAACATCGGCGACGTCTTCCAGCTCGGCAACATGTCCTGGCGCGTGCTGCAGGTCTCGACGGGAGTGGTGCGCGTCGCGGATGCCCACGGCGCCCCACCGAGCATCCCCTTCTGGCTGGGAGAGGCACCGGCGAGGTCGGATGAGTTGTCGGAGGCGGTGTCGGCGCTGCGCGCCGAGTTCTCGGTTCTCAGTTCTCAGTTGTCCGGGGCTTTACGCCCAGGCGAGACACCGCAGACAACCGACAACCGACAACTGACAACCTGGCTCATGTCCGAGTGCGGCATCCCGCAGACCGCCGCCGAAGAAATCACCGACTACCTCACCGAAGGAATCAAATCCCTCGGCACCCTCCCCACCCAGAACACGCTCATCCTCGAGCGCTTCTTCGACGAGTCGGGCGGGATGCAGCTCGTGCTGCATGCTCCGTTCGGGTCGCGCATCAACCGGGCGTGGGGGCTGGCGCTGCGGAAGCGGTTCTGCCGGCAGTTCGACTTCGAGTTGCAGGCGGCGGCGACGGAGGATGCGATCCTGCTGTCGCTGGGGCCGCAGCATTCGTTTCCGCTGGCGGACGTCTTCCGCTACCTCCATCCCGCCACCGCGCGCGACGTGCTGGTGCAGGCGTTCCTCGACGCGCCGGTGTGGCAGACGCGGTGGCGGTGGAACACGACCGTGGCGCTGGCGGTGCCGCGCAGCAGGAACGGCAAGAAGGTCGCGCCGCAGTTGCAGCGGACGCTCGCGGACGACCTCATGGCCGCGGTCTTCCCCGACGCCGCGGCCTGCTTCGAGAACATCGGCGGCGACCGGAAGATCCCCGACCATCCGCTGGTGAATCAGGCGGTGCGCGACTGTCTCGAAGAGGCGATGGACTTCAACGGCCTGGCGAAGGTGCTCGAGCGCATTCACGCCGGCGAGATCGAGCTGATCGCGCGCGACACCGTCGAGCCGTCGCCGCTCTCGCACGGGATCCTGAACGCCGCGCCGTACGCCTTCCTCGACGACGCGCCGCTGGAAGAGCGGCGCACGCAGGCGGTCCGGACGCGCCGCGCCGGCGACGTGAACGGCGCGAACGAGCTGGGGGCGCTCGACCCTGCCGCGATCGCGCGCGTCCGCGACGAGGAGCGCCCCGATCCGCGCGACGCGGACGAGCTGCACGACGCGCTGCTGACGGCCGGCTTCCTGACGGAGGAAGAGGCGGCGGGGCTCGACCGGGCGATGTTCGAGACGCTCGTCGCGTCGCGGCGTGCGGCGCTGGCCGGCGGTCTCTGGATCGCCGCGGAACGCCTCCCCGAGCTGCGGGCCATCCATACCGTGCAGACGAGCCTCGCCGCTCCCGCGTCGCGCAACCGCGCCTGGACGCGCGACGAGGCGCTGGTGGAGCTGATCCGCGGCCGCATGACCATCACCGGCCCGATCACCGCCGCGGCGCTGGCCCGTTCGGTGGGCGTGGAGAGCGTCGACGCGGCGCTGCACGCGCTGGAGAACGAGGGGACGATCCTGCGCGGCTCGTTCAGCGGCCCGGACGAATGGTGCGACCGCCGCCTGCTGGCGCGCATCCATCGGTACACGATCGTCCGCCTGCGGGCGGAGATCGAGCCGGTCAACGCCGCGGCGTTCCAGCGCTTCCTCTTCGCCTGGCAGCACGTCGTCCCCTCCGCGCACCTCTCCGGGATCGAGGGGCTGCAGGCGCTCGTGGCGCAGCTCGACGGCTACGAGGTGGCGGCGAGCGCGTGGGAGAAGAGCGTCCTGCCGGCGCGCATGGACCGCTACGACCCGTCGCTGCTGGACATGCTCTGCCTGGCGGGCGAAGTGGGCTGGGCGCGCGTGTCGTCGGCGTCTGCGACGAGCGTGGTGTCGGCGTCGCCGATCGCCATCTTCCTGCGCGATCACGCCGAGGCGTGGCGGTCACTGCGCAATGAATCGGCGGTCGTGCTGTCGGAGGAGGCGCAGCGCGTCCTCGACCTCCTCCGCGCGCGCGGCGCCTCCTTCCTCCGCGACCTCGGCACGACGGAGGCTGCGATCGGCGAGCTCGTCTCGGCCGGACTGATCGCCTCCGACGCCTTCGCCGGACTGCGGGCGCTCATCGCCTCGACGGGGCGGGGACCGAGCTTCTCGGGACGGTGGTCGGTCCTTGGCGGAGCGGCGGCGACTTCAACGTCCGCGCGGGAAGAGGCGGTGGAGATCCAGGCGCGCACGTTCCTGCGCCGCTACGGCATCGTCTTCCGGCGCCTGCTCGCGCGGGAGCCGAATGCAGCGACCTGGCGCGAGCTGTCGCATGTTTATCGCCGCCTGGAGGCGCGCGGCGAAGTCCGCGGCGGGCGCTTCGTGCACGGCATGAGCGGCGAGCAGTTCGCGCTGCCGGAGGCGGTGGAGCGGATGCGGGAAGTTCGCCGCGAGCAGCCCGACGGCAGCCTGCTGGTCATCAGCGCCGCCGACCCGCTCAATCTCTGCGGCATCCTCGACAGCGGGGAGCGCATCCGCGCCGCGGCGGGAACGCGCATCGCCTACCGCGACGGCGTGGCGGTGTCGGTCATGGAAGGGGACTATCTGCGGCCGCTCGACGACAGCGGCGCGGTGGCCGAAGTGGCGGCGGCGCTGGCAGGACGGCGCGTGGCGGCGACGAGCGGCTGGGTGGGGCGGTAGGCTTCTTGCTGCGGCGTTCGCCTATGAAGATCGCACTGCCGCTCCTCCTCACGCTGACGTTGTTCGCCTGTAAGCAGGAAACCACGACCGAGACCGAGACCTCCGCCGCCGGAGGAGTGAGCACGACCGAGTCCGAGTCGACGACTTATCCGTCCGTCGACACCGCCGCAACCGCGCAGGCGACGAGCGACGCGAGCACCGCCGCGAACGACGCCGCGCACGCCACCGGCACGGCGATGGAGACGGCCGGTCAGGCGATCCAGGAAGAGACGAAGACGGATACGAATCCGTAAGCGCGCTTAGCGGGTGGGCGTTCCGTACCGCAGCGCCACGCAATTCGCCGCCGCGCCTTCGATGAGCGTGCAGACGAACAGGTTGTCGAACTGCGGCTCCGGGATGAAGGGAGGATCCTTCATCCCCAGCTCGCGCAGGACGTCGACGGTCGTGTTGGAGTGTCCCGCCACGAGTACCGTGCCGCCGGCGTGCTTCTCGCGGATCGCGCGGATGACGTTCGCCGGGTACTCCTTCCCTCCCGCCTCGATCACCTCCGGCGTCAGCTTCAGCGCCTCCGCCAGCGGCGCGACCGTCTCGCGCGTGCGGCGGTACTGCGTCGTGTAGATGGCGGTGATCCGCGCGTCGGCGAGGACGCGCGCGAGCTCCTTCGCCCGGGCAATCCCCGCCTCACTGATCGGCATGTCGCCGGCGACGGGTGCCTTCTCGGCATGGCGGACGAGGATGATCGTGGTGGCGGCTTCGGCGGCGTAGGTCATGAGCAGGAGGATCGCGAGCGGCGCAAGGCGCTTCATCCATGCACGATAGCATTCGGGATCGCAGGCGCTGCTATCCTCGGCGCAGGGCGATGTTCGAAGAGCTTCTCGCGTACCTGGATCAGTCGGACGTGCGGTTCGTCGTGGTAGGCGGACTGGCGGTCGTGATCCAGGGGCACGCTCGCCTCACCGCCGACGTCGACCTCGTCCTCGACCTCCAGAGCAGGAACGTGCGCCGCGCCATCGCTGCTCTCACTGCACGAGGTTTGCGTCCGCTCCTGCCCGTGGACGCGTACGACTTTGCGGATGAGGCGAAACGGCGGGAGTGGTCAGAGACGCGAAACCTGCAGGTTTTCTCCATGCGCGACGAGCGGAACCCGCTTCTGACGGTCGATCTGTTTGCGCGCGAGCCGATCCCGTTCGAGGAGCTCTGGTCCCGCGCCGATCAGGTCACCCTCGGCGGGCGCACCATTCGCGTCGCGTCCATCGAAGACCTGATCAGGATGAAGCGCGGCGCCGGGCGCCCGCTCGACCTGGTGGACATCGAGCGGCTCGAGGAGATCGCAAGGAGGCGTCGTGACGGATGACCCCAACGGAGGCGAGGCCTGGCGCGGCGACTTTCGCGCGGCCGAGGAGCGGCAACTCGACGGCTCGCTGCTGGCAACGCCGTCACAGCGCCTGGCGTGGCTCGAAGAGGCCCTCGCGTTCGCCGCGAAAATGGGGACGCTCCCCCGTCGCAAGGACGACGTCCGCGAATGACGGCGTGACGTGCGCGCCGTCGCGACGGAGGCATTCACCAGTTCAGCCCGATCCGGTGCCACGACTCCGGTGCGACCACTTCGGCACGCGCGCGGCTGTCGCAACGGACGACCGCCGGGTCGTCGATGCGCACGCTCAGCTTCGACGCCTCACCGCCGGTGATCCAGTAATAGCGCGAGGATCCTCCGACGAGTGAGACGGCGGGTGACGGCGGGCGGGGGTCGCGCGGATCGTCAAAATGCAGCCACAGGTCGTCGACGCCGCCGTATGGCACAACGTAGTCGCACTCGACGGCCCAGACCATGGCGCCGCGGCAGGGACGGAACGGCACGAGCAGGTCGGTCCGGTGCATGTCGGCCGGCCACCAGCCGCGGACCACCGGCATGAACATGAGCAGCCACGCCTGATGCAGCAGTACGCCGCTGAGGACCGCCGCGACCGTCAGCGCGCCATACCGCGTCGCGGGACGCGTCCGCCGGTTCTGCGTTACCGCCACATAGAGCGCGGCCAGCGTCAGCGTGATGACGGCGGCCGCGGCGAGCTCGCGCAATTCCCGCATCGGCTCGAAGACGATGCCGCGCACCCGGTCGAGCCGGTGGGCGATATGTGCGGCGGCGGGCAGGTAGATCGTCGCGGTCTGGAGGCACACCAGCACGGCACAGGCGGCGGCGATCGGCGGGCGCCGCCAGCGCGAGGCGATGAAGAGGCAGGCGGCGACGGCGACCGTGACCGGAGCGATCCACGACAGGAGGTGGAATGCGTCCCATCCCTCGAGGCGCGGCCGCCGCGGCCACGACGGCCAGGAGAGGTCCCACGGCTCCGAGTCGTACGCGAACCGCCAAAGCAGAGCGGCGGCGGCGAACAACGCCGTACCTGCCACCGCCGCGGCGACGATCGCGAGCTCGTGACGCCTGCGCATGGTCATCTGAGGATGAGACACAGGCCGGCCCCGGCACGCAACCTGCGGGTGACATCCGGCCATGAATGCGCTTCGTCTCGTCGAACCCGGCCAGCCGCTGCAACTCGTCGACGCGCCTGTTCCGTCGCCCGGCAAGGGCGAGATCGTCGTCGACGTCCACCGCGCCGGCATCTGCCACACGGACGCGCACTACCGCGCCGGCAGCGGCAAGACCAACCTCCCGGTCACGCTCGGCCACGAGATCGCCGGCGTCGTCTCCGCCACCGGCGAAGGGGTGACGGAGGTGCGCGAAGGGCAGCGCGTCGCGGTGCACTACCTCTTCTCCTGCGGGACGTGCGAGCGCTGCCGGCGCTTCGGCGAACAGTTCTGCCCCGAGGGGGGGATGATCGGGAAAGAGCGCGACGGCGGGTATGCGCAGCAGATCGTCGTCCCGGCGGCGAACGCGATCCCGATTCCGGACGAGGTGAGCTCCGACGTCGCGGCGATCATGATGTGCTCGACCGCCACCGCCTATCACGCGATCCGCCTCGCGGAGCTGAAGAAGGGCGACTCGGTCGCCGTCCTCGGCTTCGGCGGCCTGGGCGTCTCGGCCGTCCAACTCGCCCGCGCCCTCGGCGCGTCGCAGGTGTTCGCGGTCGACGTGGTCCCGGAGAAGCTCCAGTTGGCCGGCAGCTTCGGCGCGACGCCGCTCGACGTCCGCAACACCTCCGCCGAGGAGGCCATCCTGGCGGCGACGAACGGCCAGGGCGTCAGCGTGGCCATCGAGTTCACCGGCAACGCGAAGGTGGCCCACAGCGCCCTCCGCTCCCTCTCCCCCGGCGGCCGCCTGATGATCGTGGCGATCAACCTCCGCAAGTTCGAGTTCGATCCGTTCGCCGACATGCTCATCCGCGAACGCCGCATCATCGGCTGCTCCGACCACACCCGCGCCGAGTTGGTGGAGCTGATGGAGCTCGCCCGCACCGGCGGCATTGACCTCTCCCGCGCCATCACCCGCACCGTGCCGCTCGAGGCGGAGGCGGTGAATGGGGTGCTGGACGATCTGGAGAAGGGGTCGGGACACCTGCGGACGGTGATCGGGGTGGAGGGATAGGCGTCGCGGTAACGAAGAGGTGCCCAAATGAAGGAAGGGCGGCCGTATGGCCGCCCTTCGCACTACACTACTTCTCCGACGGTGTCGGGGTCTGGGCGGGCGCGGAATCGGAGGCCGAATTCGTCTTCCGCGACTGCTTGGTCTTGAGGGACTTCCGCATGGCATCGACAAACGGAACGAGCTCGGCACCGTCGTCGTGTTTCGCCAGGCGGCGGGCGATGGCGTAGATGTCCAGCGCACTCGCTCCCGCCCGCGAGCGCTCGATGCTGATGGTGTTCTCGACGGCGCGCGTCATGGCCGCGAACTCCCTGGCCACTTCGCGGAACGCGAGCACGTAGGCATACGCGTCGCGCAGACTCGCGGCGTCGGTGCCCGCCGCCACCTCCAGACGGGAAGAGCGCGCAACCGCCACGCTGGCCGCCTGCAGATCTTCGTCCGTGACACGGGCTTTGGCCCCGAGCGGCTGCCGCCGTCCGCCCACTTCCTCGGTGAAACGCGGGATCTCCTCCCGCAGAGCGCGGATCTTCTGAATGAGTGCCTGCGCCGCATCCGCATACGGGGCCGGAACCGGATTGATGGTTTTCATGGTCTTGTCCTTTCTTTGAATTTCGCTTGTGAACAGTGCCACGGGGCCATGACCGTCAGGAGGAGCGCGAGCACGACTGAAGCGACGGTCCAAACGACTGAAGTCACGGATGAAATGATTGAAGTCGCGGATGAAATGACTGAAGTCGCGGCTCAAATGACTGAAGCAATCGTTCAAATGAATGAAGCGCTCCGTAAAACGACTGAAGCAGCCGCTAAAACGATTGAAGTCCCGGGTCAAATGATTGAAGCGACCGTTCAATTGAATGAAGTGACGGCTCAAACGATTGAAGCAATCGCTCAAACGCTCGATCGGTCCGAAAAACCGTTTTGCGGTTCCATTCGTTTGCAGCCGTCTCATGAGTGATATTTAGACACTCTGAGAAAAAACCGGCGGACACGGATGAGTCACAGTGCGGGTTTTTCTTCCCCCCGCCTTGAATTCAAAGGACTTAGCATTTTCGGGACGTTCGACGTCCGCACGGACGATCTGGAGAAGGGGAGCGATTGAAATTAGGCGGAGGTGCGCCGGTGGAGTATGCTCGCCGCACTTTTCCCCGCCACAACCTGCAGGAGGCTCCGTTGAGCTTCCGGAAGACGCTCGAGCTCTTCTGCCTCACTTTTCGGCGCCGCCGCTCGCCCTGGCGGCGCCATCGATCGTTCGAAGGCAAGAGAGAGGAACCCGCCCATGACTGACACCAACGTCCCCATCACCGTTCTGCAACCCTCCGATCAGCAGCACATGCTTCTGCTGTTCCTCCCGGTGATCAAAGGGGCCGCCACTCTGCTCGCGCAGAACACGAACACCCTGCTGTCCGCCCCCGAGGCAGGTCCCGACCTCCGCGCCGCCACGGGCGTTCACTTCTTCATGGTCACCGCGGTCGCGGACGGTGCGGCCTCGACGCTGCCGGTGCCGACGTTCCAGGCCGCCGAGGGGAAGGACCTGTTCGTGGTGCTGTCGATCTACGACGCGCCGTTCACGCCGTACATCTCCGCATTCACCTCCAACGTCTTCATCGCGGCGGGGCTGAACAAAGTCCTGGAGGCTCTCGATGAGAGCGGGATCGTCGACCCGAAGGACCCGACCTCCGCCGCGTACATCCTGTCCCACGGGGGCGTCTTCAAGAACGCGCCGAATTTCATCAAGCTCCTGCTGCGCTACAACTTCGCCGACCCTGCCATCCCGGCGGCGACGAGCAAGGACGCCATCGCCAATCCGCAGCCGAATCCGAAGTACTTCCTCGGCGGCACGTTCCCGGGGCTGACGATCGGGTCGATCCTGCAGAACTATCCGAATGCCGCGGATCTGTGGCCGCAGGCGTCCGTGCCGATCACGTTCGTGCCCGCCGTGACGGCAGCGTCGTCCAGCGACGCGCCGGCCGTGCCGGTGGCCGACCCGGCGATCCCGATCGCCGCCGCGCCGCCCGCGGCACCGGAGCCGCCCGCCGCACCCGCGGCCCCGGCCGCACCGGAAGCGCCCGCTCCTCCGCCGTCGTACAGGTCCTGAGCAGGAGGAGGTGACTCATGAGCACATTGCCGCTCGATGACGTGCAGGGCGTGATCCTGCGCGGGTTCCGCAGTTTCCGCTCCATCAGTCACCTCGTCTTCAACATCGCCGACGTGGCGGGCGCGCGCAGACTCTGCGCGCTGCTCGTCCCCGGCAGCGGCGCGGCCATGACCGTGACCCAGGCGTCGCCGTGGAGCGACAAGCCCGAATACTGCCTCAACGCCGGCGTGACGAAACGCGGCCTGACGAAGCTGATCGGCGCGACGAATTACGCCGCCCTGCTGCAGGACAGCGGCACCCTCATGAGCGCGTACGACCGCGGCGCCGACGACCCGGTCACCGCCGGCATCGTCGGCGACACCGGGGACAGCGCGCCGGCGCACTGGTGGCAACGGGACGGCGGCTGGGCGCTCGAGGGCACCGCGCCCTCATCCGCGCCGCTCGACATGCTGGTCACGATCTACACGCAGACGAGCGAGGCGCGCGAGCAGTTCGTGCAGACGCTGCTGGCGATGATCCCGGCCGGCGCGGACGGCACGCCGTCCGTGAAGCTGGCCTACCGCCGCGACTGCGATCCGCTCGATCCGCCGGACGGCATTCACTTCGGCTACGTCGACGGCATCTCGCAGCCGCGCGTGGAAGGCTTCGACGATCCGACGAAGGACGACGACCGCCCCACCGTCCCCTCCTGCTTCTTCGTCGTCGACGGCGCCGCGGCCGCCGCGCCGTACAACGCGGACCCGTTCCTGACGAACGGCGGCTTCGGCGCGTTCCGCGTGCTGTATCAGGACGTGGCGCAGTTCCAGGCGTTCCTGGCGCAGGCGGGCGACCAGCCGGCGCAGGATCTCCTCGCGGCCAAGATGTGCGGGCGCTGGAAGGACGGGACGCCGATCGAGGTCTCGCCCACGGGGCCGGATCCGTCGATCGAAGGCTTCGCGCTCAGCAATTTCAACTATCTCTCTGCCTCGCCGAATCAGAAGAATGCCGCCGCAAAGCCCGACTTCGACACGTACGGCCAGCGTTGCCCGTATGCGTCGCACACCCGGCGCACGAATCCGCGCGACGACACGGCATTCAAATTCAACGACGACATGGCGCAGACGCACCGGGTCATGCGCCGCGCCTTCGCCTACGGGCCCGAGTTCGCCGCCGATCCTGCAGCGCAGCGCGGCCTGGCAGGACTGTTCATGGGCGCAAACCTGACCGACCAGTTCGAGTTCGTCATGCAGAGCTGGATGTCGATGGGCGGCTTCCGCTCCCCCGACGTCAGCCCGAACAAAAGCGGCTGCGACCCGCTGTTCGGTCCGCAGAAGGACAACACCGCCGGCCTCAGCGACTTCGACTGCCTTCCCGACTCCGCGGCGCTCCCTCCGACCCGCGCCGCGTATCAGTCCACTCCCGGCCTGGACCGCTTCGTCCGCACCGACGGGAGCCTCTACGTGTTCCTCCCGAGCGTGCACGCGCTGCGGCAGATGGGGGAAGGGGCGATCGCGTAATCGTGAACGTGGAGGAACCGTTGCGGATTGACATGAGACGATCCGCACACGTTCGCCGACCTGCTCGTGCGCGAGCGGCGGATCATCGGAAGCTCGGATCTCAGTTGGGCGGAGCTGGTGGAGCGATGGAGCTGGCGCAAACGGGCGCGATCGACTTGTCACGCCAACCCAGCCTGCGCGAGCGCTGGCTCGAATTGTATTTGTCGTCTCGCCGATGCTGTCGCGGTCGACCGCCAAGCTATTGCGCGCGAGCAGTGCCTTGTTGATCACGTTTTCTATCGACGTACCGATTTCCGGCTCCTGTCGCGTCGCACTAAGGATCAGCGCTGCCGTCAAAGCGCTACTTGCCTACGTGTTCCCGCGACCTGCTCCTCGCGGGCAAGAAAGATCGTGGCCAGGGGTTCGACTTCGGTGGATCGTTTCAGAGTGTCTAAACATGACTCATGAGACGGCTGCTGACGAATGGGACCGCAACGATTCAACTCAGTCCCGACAATGACTTGCGCCGCACTGCACCCAATCTTGTGCGCTATTCTTGCTATCCTACCGAGGCGTGACCATGTCGATCTACGGGGGCAAAGATCCGCGCGAGCTGCCGGCGTACTCGTTCGCCGACGCCGGACGCCTGCTGACCGTTCCTCCGTCGACGATCAGGAACTGGGCGAAAGGGCACGGGAACTTCCGGCCGGTCCTCACGGTCCCGGACGAGCAGAGCGTCGACGCGATCTCGTTCTTCAACCTCATCGAGACCTTCGTCCTCGATGAGCTCCGGCGGCGCCATCACTTCCCGCTGCAGGAGCTGCGTCCGTACATCGCCTACATGCGCGAGACGTTCCCCGCGGCGGCGTATCCGCTGGCGCAGGTCGACCTGTTCGTCTCGAACAATGACCTGTATGGACGGTTCGGAGCGTCGCCGCTGGTGAACATCTCCCGCGGCGGGCAGCTGGTGCTCGAAGAGGTGCTGCGCGATCTGCTGGAGCGCGTCGAGAGAGATCCTGCGGGCGACGGGATCGTGAAGCTGTATCCGTTCATCACCAAGCAGCGGATCTTCAACTCGCCGCGCGCGGTGGAAGTCAACCCGCGCGTCCGTTTCGGTCAGCCGGTCGTCGCCGGGACGGGAGTGCCCACGGCCGTCGTCGCGCAGCGTTTCGCCGGAGGAGACTCCATCGGCGCGCTGGCGGAGGAATACGATCGCACGCCGGAACAGATCGAGCAGGTCCTCCAGTACGAATCCGCGCGACGCGCTGCCTGAGCGGCGCGTGCCCTCCGATCCGTGCTTCCTCGATGAGTCGATCGATTCACCGGAGGTGGCGCTCGTCCTCCCGAACGCGGCGGTCAACGTCATCCGCTTCGCTGAGCGCTTCGCGCGAGGAACGGAAGATGAGACGTGGCTGACGGAGGTCCGGGACCGCAACTACCTCCTCTTCACGCGCGACGACCGCTGGCACTATCACCGCGCCGAGCTCCTGGCCATCATCGCCGCCCGCGCGCGGTCGTTCGTCTTCACCTCGCAAGGCAGCGCGCGTGAGATCGCGGATGCGGTGTGGCGCGCCCTTCCGAAGATCGCCAACATCGTGGAGCTGAGCAGTCCGCAGCCGCCATACATCTACAAGGTGACCCAGGCGGGAATCCAGATCGTGTATCCGTCACCGCGTTTCAAGTTCCCGATGCCGCGGTAAACGCGACACCGATCAGTGTCATCCCGGTATCCTGGCGATGTGCTGAGAGGCGCTCCCTGGTCGGAAGGAGAAGTGGCAGCGATCGTCGCGGACTACTTCGCGATGCTCGACAAGGAGCTGCGCGGCATTCCGTCCAGCAAGACCGCGCATCGCAACGCGCTCCGTCCGCTCCTGCGCGACCGCTCCGACGGCTCGATCGAGCGGAAGCATCAGAACATCAGCGCGATCCTGATGGAGGCGCGGTTTCCGTACATCCGCGGATACAAGCCGCTGTCGCAGTACCAGTCGCTGCTCGCCGAGGCCGTGCTGGAGCGGATCGAAGACGATGCGGTGCTGAGCGGACTGGCGCTCACATTCGCCGACGCCGCGGTACGGCCACCGCGTGTGGAGGACGTGCTCGGGCTCATGAAGAACGCTCCGGAGCCGCTGGAGTCGGTACGCTCCGCCCTGGCGGACCGCAACCGGCGGCAGCGCCGCGCCATGCGGATCGATTATCTCGCGCGGGAAGCGACCAATCGCTCGCTCGGGACGAAGGGGGAGGCGCTCGTCGTGACGTACGAACGCGCACGCCTCAGCTCCCTCGGATGCGACACGCTGGCGGACCGCGTCGAGCACGTCTCCGTCACCCGCGGCGACGGTCTCGGGTACGACGTTCTCTCCTTCTCTCCCGACGAGCGCGAACGGTACATCGAGGTGAAGACGACCCAGCTCGGCCCGATGACGCCGTTCTACGTCACATCGAGTGAACTGCGCTTCTCGGCCGAGCACCACGAGGCCTACTCGCTGTACCGCGTGTATCAGTTCCCGACGGAGCCTCTGATGTTCGCGCTCGAGGGCCGGGTGGACGCGACCTGCACGATCACGCCGGCGCAGTACCTGGCGGCGCCGCGCGCGCGATGAGGGACGGCGCGCGAAGACGCGCCGCCGCGCGAGACTTACGCATCGTCGAACGTTTTAAAAGAAGCCCGCCCGATCAGCGGGCTCCTCAACATCATCAGTATGGCGTCATCCTTTGGGCGGATGCGGATCATTTCCGTAGCTGTTGCTCTCACGGATCTGACCGTCGTTCGGCATCTCGCAACACTCGCGCGATAGGGGGCAGCATTGACCCAAAAGCCAGCGAATTCTCGACGTTCGTTGTTTTTTTCATTTCTAAAGACACGTAAGGGCGGCCGAAGCCGCCCTTTTTATCAACAGCCTGTAATTCTGATTACGAGCAACCGCTCGTCGAGCCGCAATTGAGGCATTTGTAGCACGCCCCGTTGCGCACCATGATCTCGCCGCAGTCGCTGCACGACGGCGCGTCCTGCTGGTAGAGGAACGTGCCGTGTTTCTGGGTGTTCGCGCCGTCGGCGTTCTTGGCGGGCATCACGAAGCCGACAACCTTCGAGGTGTCCGTCGACACCGACACGGGCGGGGGGGTGGCGGTGGTGACCTTGTCGATGAACGAGAGGTCGCTGGCGGTGGGGGTGGTCACGTTCGAGGCCGAGGGGACCTTCGGGCCGGGGGCTTCGTAGGACGACATCGCCGCGTCGTCGCGGAGGATGACGCCGGCGTGCTCCTGGGCGTCGCGGGTCAGGAACTTGATCGCGAGCCACTTGAAGATGTAGTCCATGATGGACTTGGCCATCGGGATCTCGGGGTTCTTGGTGAAGCCGCTCGGCTCGAAGCGCAGGTGGGTGAACTTGTCCACGAGGAGCTGCAGCGGCACGCCGTGCTGCAGCGCGAGCGAGGTCATGGTGGCGAAGCTGTCCATCAGACCCGAGATCGTCGAGCCTTCCTTGGCCATGGTGATGAAGATCTCGCCTGCGCTGCCGTCCTCGTACTTGCCGACGGTGATGTAGCCCTCATGGCCGCCGATGGAGAACTTGTGCGTGATCGACTCCCGCTCGTCCGGCAGCTTGCGGCGCACGGCGGTCGGGGCGATGCCGAGCTGCTCGAGCTGCGCCTTCTCCTTGCCGGTGGAGAGCGGCTGCGAGCGCTTGCAGCCGTCGCGGTAGACGGCGACCGCCTTCAGGCCGAGCTTCCAGGCCTCGTAGTACGCCTGCTCGATCTCCTCGACCGTGGCGTTGTTCGGCATGTTGATGGTCTTCGAGATCGCGCCGCTGATGAACGGCTGGACGGCGCCCATCATCTTGAGGTGACCCATGTAGTGAATCGAGCGGGTGCCGTTGGCCGGCTTGAACGCGCAGTCGAACACGGCCAGGTGCTGCTCGATGAGGTGCGGGGCGCCCTCGATGGTGTCGTTCTCGGAGATGTACTCGACGATCTCCTTGACCTGCTTCGGATCGTAGCCGAGGCGCTTCAAGGCGGTGGGGACGGTCTGGTTGACCAGCTTGAGCATGCCGCCGCCGACGAGCTTCTTGTACTTCACGAGCGCGATGTCGGGCTCGATGCCGGTGGTGTCGCAATCCATCATGAACGCGATGGTGCCGGTCGGGGCGAGGACGGAGATCTGCGCGTTGCGGTACCCGTGCTGCTGGCCCTGCGCATACGCCTCATCCCACACGTCGCACGCTGCCTTGGCCAGGTCGGCAGGGAGCGAGCGGACGTCGAGGCGGTAGGCGCTGCGGCGATGCTTGTCGATGACGCGCAGGAACGGCTCGGCGTTCACGGCGTATCCCTCGAAGGGGCCGAGCTTCTCGGCGATGCGCGCCGACTGCGTGTACGACTCGCCAGAGAGGATGGAGGTGATGGCGGCCGCGTAGTGGCGCCCCTCTTCGCTGTCGTAGGGAACGCCGCGGGCCATGAGCAGCGCGCCGAGGTTGGCGTAGCCGATGCCGAGCGGCCGGAAGGCGTGCGAGTTCCGGCCGATCGCCTCGGTCGGATAGGAGGCGAAGCCGACCACGATCTCCTGGGCGGTGATGACGACGCGCAGCGCGGCGCGGTAGGCCTCGACGTCGAAGCCGGCGCCCTCGCTGTAGAACTTCATGAGGTTCAGCGAGGCGAGGTTGCAGGCGGAGTCGTCGAGGAACATGTACTCCGAGCAGGGATTCGACGCGTTGATGCGGGCGGTGTTCGGGCAGGGATGCCAGTCGTTGACGGTGGTGTCGAACTGCATGCCGGGATCGCCGCAGACCCACGCCGACTCGGCCATGCGCCGCATGAGCTGGCGGGCCTTGTAGGTCTCCATGACGCGGTTCGGGTCGGTGACGGCGCGGGTCTCCCAGTTGCCGTCCTTCTCGTAGGCGCGCATGAACTCGTCGGTCACGCGGACGGAGTGGTTGGCGTTCTGGAAGTGGACCGAGTCGTACGCGCCGCCCGGCGCGTTGAAGGCGCCGTCGTAGCCGGCCTCGATGAGTGCCCACGCCTTCCGCTCCTCGGTCTCCTTCGACTCGATGAAGTCGAGGATGTCGGGATGGTCGGCGTTGAGGATGACCATCTTCGCCGCGCGGCGGGTCTTGCCGCCCGACTTGATCACGCCGGCGAAGGCGTCGTAGCCGCGCATGAACGAGACGGGGCCGGAGGCGGTGCCGCCGCCGGCGAGGAGCTCCTTGGAGGAGCGGATGTTGGAGAGGTTCGAGCCGGTGCCGGAGCCGTACTTGAAGAGCATCCCCTCGGTCTTGGCGAGGCCGAGGATCGAGTCCATCGTGTCCTTGACGGAGTTGATGAAGCAGGCGGAGCACTGCGGCTTCTCCTCGAGGCCCACGTTGAACCAGACGGGGGAGTTGAAGGACGCCATCTGATAGAGAAGGATGTGCGCGAGCTCGTCGCGGAAGGTGTCGCCGTCGGCTTCGGTGGCGAAGTAGCCGCCCTCGCGTCCCCACTGGGTTATGGTGCGGACGACGCGGCCGATGAGCTGGCGGACGCTCGACTCCCGCTCGGGGGTGCCGATGTGGCCGCGGAAGTACTTCGAGACGACCACGTTCGTGGCCATCTGCGACCAGAACTTCGGCATCTCGACGTCCTTCTGCTCGAAGACGAGGCCACCGCTCTCGTTGGAGATGGCGGCGTTGCGGAGCTCCCACTCGCAGGTGTCGTAGACGTCGACGCCGGGCCTGGTGAAGTAGCGGTCGACCGCAATCCCTCCGGTCTTCGTGTCCTTCCTGGCGGCCTTGCTGTTGCGAGGCGGCGTCGTGCGTGAGCGAACCGGCAAATCGATGGACGTCATGGCCTGAAACTCTCCCTTCCCTCTAAACACAAAAGCCCGCGCGTTTGCTCGCGCGAGCCCTCAAAAAAGCTGCTATCGAAATGAGTAGCGGACCGATCGCGCGGAGGCGATCTGGGGCGCGGTCGACTTGACTTTCACCGTCACGAGATAGTCGCGAATCTGGAGCGATACGGAACGGCTCGGGGGGCGGTTTACAGGACGAGTCGACTGCTTCAAATCCTTCATAGTCCTCCCTCACTTCCATCAAGTTGTTGTGGTGCCGACAAGCTACGCCCGTGTCAACTTGATGTCAAGAGGAGCACCACAACATCTAGTGGTCGCTCTCCAGAAGAACGCTACATCCTGCGTAAGTATTCGCGAATCAATTACTTATGCGGTAGTGACTGCCACAGTGCAACAGAGCCTTTTCCGCCCACGTTCCGCTGTCTTTCCTCCCGTTCTCGACAAGATATCCACAGGGTTTTGCACAGGTCAGAGTTCCGTGATTCCCGAGCAAATCCGTTGCTTTTCCACACGATTTACCACTGGTTTTCGTGTCATTAATCAGCACCGGAAGGCGCATCTTTTTCATCAGCTTTTCAATGCATCTGTGAGCAGACTCGGCCGCACAAAAAACGGGCGAAAGGGAGGCGGAATCCACATTCTGTGGAAAAGGGAGTCGACCACTACAGGTGGTGGTGGCGGAGGCGGGTGCACACTCAATGTGGCACGTGGAACAATTTACCTGCGCCTGCGCCTAAAACTCGCCGCTCGCGCCGGCGCCGCCAAACGCGCCTCCGCCGCTTTTCTCCGTCTCGATGTGCGGAGTTTCCGGTTTCATCGAAAAAGTTGCGGCGAGCTCGAGCTCCCGGTCGACTGGCGTGAGCGTCGCGGGTGCGAGCACGAAGCCTTCGGTACGATCGCGCAGCGCGCGGTTCACGGCAAAGGCGATTGCGAGGAGGAACGCGCCGGCGAGGGCGAGCCGCGCCTCGAGCGGGATGAGCTCCAGCTTCTCCGCGAGCACCGCGCCGGCGACGCCGAAGCCGAGGATCGCGGCGAGGAAGCAGGCGTGATGGCGGATGCGGAGCGCGAGGTAGAGCGCGAGCGCGCCGTACGCCGCATAGAGAACGATCGTGACGTCGCGCCACTCCTCGCTGGCGAAGCGGCGGCCGGCGAACGGCAGGATCAGTGCGATGGCGACGAACAGCCACTCGGTGCTGGGACGACGCCAGGTGCGCAGGAGCGCGAGCAGCGCGAGCGATGCGATCGCGAGCGAGGCGAGGACGCCGAGGTCCGCACGTTCCTCGGCGTATCCGGCCACGAGCACCGCGGCCGCCGCGCCGAACAGCGGGTTGCGCACCCGCGCGCCGGCGATCGCGCAGGCGGCGGCAATCACCAGGATCGACTCGGGGGTGTGCGTGCGCGGCAGCTCGGAGATCAGCGCGAAGAGGCCTCCGAGCCAGAGCCCCGCCTCCACGCCGGTGAAGAACCAGCGGCGGCGGCGGATCAGATACTCCGCCGCCGCGAGCGCCACGATCCCGGTGAGGAGGCCGCTTTCGTTCGACAGCAGGTAGAACGCGGCGAGAGCGATGCAGGTGAGGACGAAGAAGACCGCCTGCACGTAGATGTTGCTCGTCCGCCACGGCTGCTCGAGCGCGGCCTCGACGGCGGGCGTCAGCAGCGTCTCGCGCTCCAGCCGTTCGCGGAGGAAGTGATGGCGCTCGTGCATCACGTTCATTTGCGCAGCTCCCGGAAGTGGGCGTGGATGACGAAGAGGGCGGCGATGGCGCCGATCACCGAGGCGATGATGAGCAGTTGGGCGAAGTGTTCGTCGTCGACCAGGTCGATGAGGAAGACGTCGACGGCGAAGAAGGCGTAGAGCGTGCCGTAGAGAACGAAGAGCTCGCGCCGCGTGCGGAAGCCCCAGGCGACCGTCACCGCCGCGACGGCGAGCGCGAGGAGGCAGCCGAGGAGGCGCGTGTGGTCCTGGAAGAGGAGCGCCGCCGCGCCGATCGAGGCGAGGTTCGCGGCGAAGTGCTCGAACAGCGGGAGGAAGTCGTCCTCTCTGGAGTGCCGGTCTCTCAGGCCGGCACCGTTCGCCGGGCTAAGAGCCCGGCGCTCCAGGGGAAACCGAAAGCGCGCGTCGAGCACCCGCCACATGAGCGCGACCGCCGCGGCCTCGAACGCGCGGATCGCGAGCTCGGTCGCGTCCTGCGGACCTTCCCCATACACGCCGAGCCAGGCCGCCATCGCCGCGAGCGCGACCGTGAGGAGCGTGCGCGAGCGGTAGGCGTACGCACCGGCGCCGTGCACGACCGCCAGCAGGAGGAAGTGGCGGTACCAGGCGTCGCCGAAGAGGTGGTACTGCGACTCGATGAAGGCGGCGTCGGCGCTGACCAGCAGCGCGCCCAGGAGGAGGACGTAGTCGTCGACGACGGCCGGCCTGGCGCGGCGCTGCCAGACGAAGGCGTAACAGGCGACGGCGGCGGCGCCGATCAGCAGCGAGAGCGCGAACGGGCCGATCCGCTCGAGGTTCTCCTTCAGGACCAGACCGGCGGCGGTGGCGAGGAGCATGGCGCCGGCCCAGGCGATGATGCGGAGCTCCGGCTGGAGCGAGAAGACGGTGCGGCGTTCCCGCGCGAGGAGCGTGTCCGTCGTGCTTTCACCCAGGAGGGGGCGGAGCGATTCGAGCTCGGGTTCGAAGGAGAGCACGTCAGTGATGATACGTGGCTGGTTGCTGGTTGCCGACGGGTTGCCGGTTGCCGGTTGCCGGTTGCCAGTTGCCCAGGGGGGCGGCGGCAACGGGGAACGGGCAACGGCCCGTCAAACCAGATACGCGGCGGCGAAGCCGATCTGGGCGGCCATCATCATTAGATACATGTGGCGCCAGCTCGGGTGGTTCTCCGTGGACGTCAGCTCGTCGGGGTTCCGGACGATGAGCCAGACGGTGTAGGCGCCCCAGAGGGCGAGGACGATGCCGAGGATGGCGATGAAGGTGGGGTTACCGGTGAGGATGCCGGTGTACGCGCCGATCGGCATGAGCAGCCAGGGGAGGATGAAAAACGGGGCGATCATCCAGGCGGCCTTGCGGACGCCGAAGGCGATGGGGAGCGTGCGGCAGCCGCCGGCGCGATCGCCTTCCATGTCGCTGAAGTCCTTGGTCGACGCGGCGCCGAGGAGGAAGAACATGAAGATGGCGCCGATGAACCAGGGCTCGGCGTGGGTGGCGCGGGCGACCATCGTCCAGCCGGCGACCTTGAGCAGCAGCCCGCGCGGGATGGCGATGGTGAGGTTCGCGCCGATCGGATGCGCTTTCGTCCGGCCGAATGCAGGGACGGAGTAGACGAAGGTGGAGACGAGGGCGATGACGTAGATGAAGAAGCACTCGTGCCACTGGAGAGGCGCGAAGAGCTTCTGGGTCCAGGTGCTGTAGGGGTAGACGACGACGAGCCAGGTGGGGATGGTGCCGAGGGCGTAGAGGATCCAGGTGTAGATCCAGGCGCCGCGGATGGAGATCTCGCCGGTGACGAGCGGCCGGCCGGGCTTGTTGATGCGATCGATCTCCAGGTCGTAGATCTGATTGAGGGTGTTGTTGGCGGCGTTGAGGAACGCCGCGCAGATCGACCCGAGGGCCACCGTCAGGATGACGGAGGTGGTGAGGGCGCGCGAGGGATCGGGGTTGTAGGCCGAGCCCCAGGCGCAGACGGCGCCGGAGATGATGCCGAGGAGCGGCGGCAGCAGGGTGAACGGGCGCGCGAGGGTGATCCACGGTTTCACGGGGCGGGATTGTACGGTTTTGTTAGACTCCGCCCGTGAATCGCAAACCCGAAGCGGAAGTATCGGATTACGGCAACGCGCCGTCGCAGCGCATGAGCGAAAGCAAAATCGCTCTCTTCATCGACTTCGAGAACATCGCCATCGGGGTCATGGACGCGAAGTACAAGAAGTTCGAGATCGCCCTGGTGCTGGAGCGTCTGCTCGAAAAGGGCAAGATCGTCGTCAAGCGCGCCTACTGCGACTGGGACCGGTTCCCCGACTACAAGCGGGAGCTGCACGAGGCGGCCATCGAGCTGATCGAGATCCCGGGCCGCAAGTACTCGGGGAAGAACTCGGCCGACATCCGCATGGTGGTCGACGCGATGGACATGGCCTGGTCGAAGGATCACATCGACCTCTTCGTCGTCGCCTCGGGCGACTCCGACTTCTCGCCGCTCGTCTCCAAGCTCAAAGAGAACGACAAGTACGTGATCGGCGTCGGCGTGAAGAACTCGTCGAGCGACCTGCTGATCGACAACTGCGACGAGTTCATCTTCTATGAGGACCTCGTGCGCGGCGTGGCCAAGACGCCGCCGGTGACGACGTTCAAGGATAAGAAGCAGGCCGAGGTCTTCAAGCTGCTGATCGACTCGATCAAGGCGCTGATGCGCGAGAACAAGGAGATCCTCTGGGGGTCGATGGTCAAGCAGACCATGCAGCGCAAGAAGCCGACCTTCAACGAGGAGTACTACGGCTACAACACGTTCAGCGACCTGCTGGAAGACGCGCAGACGAACAACATCATCAAGATCAAGCGCGACGTGAAGTCGGGCTCGTACGTGATCACCGGATTCGCACAGCCGGCGGCTTAGCCTTCGGCAGCCATGAGGCGGAGCCAGGCATGAGGCGGAGCCAGGTATGAGGCGGAGCCAGGCATGAGGCATGAGTGGGAAGGCATGAGTGCTTCGCTACGCCGGGATTCGCCTTCTTGCTCACCGGG
>DASWNW010000030.1:0-5360 GCA_036399015.1 Thermoanaerobaculia bacterium
TCAGCCACGGCCGCTCGAACACGGTCGTCGTCGAGGTGAAGAAGCGCCGCATCCTGGGTCCCGGCGGCGGCGCTGCCCCCGAAGCTCCCAAGGTCGAGCAGGCGCCCGCGCCGGCCGCTCCCGCCGCGCGCGCGCCGCAGCCTGCCGAGACCGCGCCGTCGCGTCCGCTCAACGACGCCACGTCCCGCCGCGAGCTGCAGGAGCGCCTGCTCCGCGAAGCCGAGGAAGCCCGCCTCGCCTCCCTCGAGGAAGCCCGCCGCCGCGGCGACCGCGAAGCCCAGCAGGCGACCGAGGAAGAGCGTCGCCGCGCCGACGACAATCGCCGCGCCGAAGAGGAAGCGCGCCTCCACGCCGAGCGGGAGGCCGCCGAAGCCGCCCGTCCTGCCGAGGAACCCGCCGCCCCTGCCGCCGCTACAGTGCCGATGGGCGACGACGACGAGGATCGGCGCCCCGCCCACGCCCGGGCGAAAGGTTTCACGCCGGTCAAGCGCCCGGAGCCGGCGCGCCCCGTGCGCGGCCGCGACGACCGCCGCCACGCCGGCAAGCTCACCGTCACCCGCGCCCTTTCGGGAGAGGACGACAGCCGCGCCCGCTCGCTCGCCGCGCTCCGCCGCGCCCGCGAGAAGGAGAAGCGCTCCCACCAGCAGACAGGCCCGTCCGCCAAGCAGGTGCGCGACGTAGTCGTGCCCGAGAACATCACCGTCGCCGAACTCGCCAACCGCATGGCCGAGCGCGGCGCGGACCTGGTGAAGTCGCTCTTCAAGATGGGCGTGATCGTCACCGTCAACCAGACGATCGACCAGGACACGGCCGAGCTGCTCGTCACCGAGTTCGGCCACAACATCAAGCGCGTCAGCGAATCCGACGTCGAGATCGGCATCGGCGGCGAGCAGGACGCGCCCGAGACGCTGCAGCCGCGCCCGCCGGTGGTCACGATCATGGGCCATGTCGACCACGGCAAGACGTCGCTGCTCGACGCGATCCGCGGCGCCAACGTCGTTTCCGGCGAGGCCGGCGGCATCACCCAGCATATCGGCGCCTACCAGGTGAGCCTGCCGGACGGGAACAGGATCACCTTCCTCGACACCCCGGGCCACGAGGCGTTCAGCGAGATGCGCGCCCGCGGCGCCAACGTGACGGACATCGTCGTGCTGGTGGTCGCGGCGGACGACGGCCTCAAGCCGCAGACGGTCGAGGCGATCAACCACACCAAGGCGGCGGGCGTGCCGATGATCGTCGCGATCAACAAGATCGACAAGCCGGGCGCCACCCCACAGAAGGTCCGCGAGGAGCTGCTCCAGCACGAGATCATCGTCGAGGACATGGGCGGCGACGTCCAGGACGTCGAAGTCTCGGCGCTCAAGAAGACCAATCTTCACGGCCTTCTCGAAGCGATCGCGCTCCAGGCGGAATTGCTCGAGTTGCGCGCCAACCCCGACCGCCCGGCCGAGGGCGCGGTGGTCGAAGCCAAGCTCGACAAGGGCCGCGGGCCGCTCGCGACCGTGCTCGTCCAGCGCGGCACCCTGAGGGTCGGCGACGTGTTCGTGGTCGGCGCCGTGCCGGGCAAGGTCCGCGCGATGACCGACGACAAGGGCAAGCAGATCAAGGAGGCTGGCCCGTCGGTTCCCGTCGAAGTGCTCGGCCTCTCCGGCGTTCCGTCGGCGGGCGACGTGCTCACCGTGGTCGAGAACGAGGCGCGCGCCCGCGAGGTCGCCGTCTACCGCCAGGGCCTGCTCGACCGGAAGCGGACGACCTCCGCGCCAGTCAGCCTCGAGAACATGTTCGCCTCGCGCGCCAACATGGCCAAGGAATTCCCGCTCGTCATCAAGGCGGACGTGCAGGGATCGGCGGAAGCCATCTCCAGCGCTATCAACCGCATCTCGACCGAGGACATCAAGGCGCGGATCCTGCAGTCGGGCGTCGGCGCGATCACCGAAAGCGACGTGGTGCTTGCCGCCGCGACCGGCGCTCCCATCATCGGCTTCAATGTCCGCCCGAACGCCAAGGCGCGCGAAGTGGCCGCCCGCACCAAGGTCGAATTCCGCTATTACGACGTCATCTACCACCTCACCGACTGGGTGAAGCAGGCGATGGCGGGCGAGCTCGGCCCCGAGTTCATCGAGACTGTGCTCGGCCGCGCCCGCGTCCAGGAAGTCTTCCCGGCCGGGAAGAAGGACAAGGCGGCCGGTCTGCTGGTGCTCGAGGGCGTCATCCGCAAAGGCCTCCACGCGCGCCTCACCCGCGAGGATGTCATCGTCTCCAAGACGACGATCTCGTCGCTGCGCCGGTTCAAGGACGACATCGCCGAGGTTCGGGCCGGTCTCGAATGCGGTGTGCTGCTCGCCGACACGAACGACATCAAGCCGGGCGACCATCTCGAAGTCTTCGAAGTCGAGGAGCGCGCGCGGACTTTGTAAGGGAGGTCGGAATGCTGATGGCGGCTGTTGCCCTCTTCGCGGCAACCCCGGAAGCGGATGCGTGCATTGGAGACTACGTCTTCCGTGCGCCGAAAGATGAAGTATCGGTTGGGGTCCGAGTCCGACGTGGGCCGGACTTGGTCGAGCTACTCTTTTCCGATCAGGGAACCGTCAGAGCCACCAATGTCACGTGGAGCGCGAGCGGACTGGTCGCGATAGAGGACAGCAAGTCGTACGTGGTGCTCGTCTGCCACGCTGGCGCTGCGACGCTTGTTCTTCCGGCTGAGGAATATTCCCCTGCGCGTCTTTACCCCCTGAGAGCGGTGAAGGGATCCCTTTGGGAAGTTGGAGCGCGAGAAGGCTGGCTCACGCCGGGCGACTGACGTGCACCAGAAAGAATCCCCAGAAGGCCGCTCCGTCCGCCTGCTCCGCGTCGGCGAGCAGGTGCGCCATGCGCTGTCCGACATATTGATGCGTGGCGACGTCCATGACGAGACGCTCGCGAGCCATCTCGTCTCGGTCACCGAGGTGAGGATGTCGCCGGACCTGCGCCATGCCACCGCATTCGTGATCCCGCTGCTCGGTGCGAACGCTGAAGGCGTGCTCAAGGCGTTGCGCACCCACACCGCCTATCTCCAGAGCGAGGTCGCGCGGCGGGTGAACACCAAATACGCCGCGAAGCTCAAATTCCTGCTCGACGAGAGCTTCGACGAAGGAAGTCACATCGACAGCCTTCTGCGCTCCCCCACGGTCGCGCGCGACCTCGCGGGAGACGCCGAGGGGTGAGGCTCGGCGCCGAGATGACCGACGGGGAGGTACGGCTGGAGCCGCTCGCCGAGGGGCATCGCTCGGCGCTAAAGGCGGCGTGCGCGGAAGACCTCGATATCTGGCAAATCTACGCTACGTCCTACGGTCCGGGGCATTTCGACAGGAGCTTCGACCTTCTCCTGTCGCGTCCAGGCTGGCTGTGCTTCGCAATTTTCTCCGCGAAACGGCTGGCCGGGATGAGCTGCTTCATCAGCATCGACCGGGAGCGGGGGGCACTAGAGATCGGTAACACCTATTATGTCCCGGAGCTGCGCGGCACCGGCTTCAATCGCCGCGTGAAGCAGCTGATGCTTGACCGCGCCTTCGACGAGGGCTTCCGGCGGGTCGAATTCCGGGTGGACGCACGCAACGCCCGTTCACAGGCGGCAATGGCCAAGATCGGCGGGGTGCGCGAAGGCGTCATCCGGCAGGACCGGATCACTTGGAACGGCCATGTCCGCGACACGGTGCTCTTCTCGATCCTGGCGGATGAGTGGCGGCCGCGCTCCGAGCTCCCCAAATGATGCGCCAATCTGTAAAGCTGCGGGTGAACTGTTCGCCTTCCCGCGGGTTCTGCCACAGGAGCAAGGAGGATCATATGCTACGCGTCGCTCGGATCGCCCTCAGCCGCTGCGTGATCGCAAGCCTGGGTCTGTTGATGCTGCCCTCCCTCCTGCCGGCGCCGGCCGAAGCTCAGTATCGCGCACGAGTCTACAATCCTTCCGTCTACAACTCGAACCGCGCCTTGATGAACCGGCGCGCCGCGGCGCGGGCGGCGGAGCTTCGCAAATATTGTCGGTCGCATCCTCGGGCGGAGCGTTGCCGGGCGCGCGCCAAGGCGGCTCAGCGTCGATAGGTCTAAGCGCGAAGGCCGATCGCTCGAACCGCTTCCCGCCCGCGCTTTGTGCGCTAGAGTGGCGCATGGCCAAGCTCTATTTCTACTACGCCTCGATGAACGCCGGTAAGTCGACCGTGCTGCTGCAGACCGCGTTCAATTATCGCGAGCGGGGGATGGAGCCGATGCTCTACACGGCCGCGGTTCACAACCGCTCCGGCTTCGGCATCATCGACAGCCGAATCGGCATCACCGCGAACGCCAGCACCTATGGGCCGGGGACCGACATCCGGGGCGAGGTGGAGGCGGAGCTGAAGAAGCGGCCGCTCCACTGCATCCTGGTCGACGAGGCGCAGTTTCTGAGCCGGGCGCAGGTGATGCAGCTCGCCTCGATCTGCGACGATCTCGACATTCCGGTCCTCACCTACGGCCTGCGCACCGATTTCCAGGCGAGTCTGTTCGAAGGCAGCGCGGCTTTGCTGGCGCTGGCGGACAAGCTCGTCGAGCTGAAGGCGATCTGCGAGTGCGGGCGCAAAGCGATCATGAACCTTCGCGTCGACGCCGAGGGGCACGCGGTGGCGAGCGGCGAGCAGACCGAGATCGGCGGCAACGACCGCTACGTGGCGCTCTGCCGGCGTCACTATATGGAGCGGATCGGCGACGCGGAAGCGCGTCAGCTCCGCCTCAGCCTCGTCCGCTGAACGAAGGCGTGCACGGCTGGCTGGTGATCGACAAGGCCGTGGGGCCGGGCTCGACGAACATCGTCACCGCGGTGAAGCGGGCCCTGCGCGAGGGCGGATATCCGAAGGTCAAGGTCGGCCACGGCGGCACGCTCGACCCGCTGGCGAGCGGGGTGCTGCCGGTGGCGCTCGGCGAGGCGACCAAGTTGGCCGGACGGATGCTCGACGCAGAAAAGGCGTACGACTTCACCATCCGGTTCGGCGAAGAGACGGACACGCTCGACGGGGAGGGAGCGGTGATCGCGCAATCGAACGTGCGGCCTTCGATGGCACAGATCGAAGCCGTGCTGTGCGCTTTCGAGGGCGAGCAGGAACAGACCCCGCCCGCTTATTCCGCAATCAAGATCGGCGGCAAGCGAGCGTACGATCTGGCGCGTGCGGGAGCCGAGGTCGAGATGACGACCCGGAGCGTCTTCATCCACTCTCTCTCCGTTCGGGCTGAGCCTGTCGAAGCCTCTTCTTTGTATTCTGTCGATGACGGGGAGGAGAGGGCTTCGACAAGCGCAGCCCGAACCGGTTCTTCCGCCGGTGAACACCTTCTTGAGATCACCCTTTCCGCGC
>DASWNW010000031.1:0-1635 GCA_036399015.1 Thermoanaerobaculia bacterium
GGTTCCTCGGGGTTCCTCGGGCTCCATCACCAGCCAACCTCCGAGGAACGCCGAGGAACCCCGAGGAACCCGAGGAACCAGCATGACAATCTCCCGCGCCGTCGTCATCGGCGCCGGCACGATGGGCGGCGGCATCGCCGCGCATTTCGCGAATGCCGGCATCCCCGTCCACCTCCTCGACGTCACCACGGCCGGCGTCCTCGACCGGCTGAAGAAGCACAAGCCGCCGATGTTCTTCACCGCCGAGGCGGCGGAGCTGGTGACGGTCGGCCACGTCGAGCAGGACGAGGCTTGGATCGGTGAGGCCGACTGGATCCTCGAGGCGATCTTCGAGGACATGAACGCGAAGCGCGACCTCGTCGCCCGCATCGACCGGCTGCGCAAACCCGGCAGCATCGTCTCCAGCAACACCTCCGGGCTGCCGATCTCGCGGATCGCCGCGAACGCGTCCGAAGGCTTCCGGCAGCACTTCATCGGCACGCACTTTTTCAATCCGCCGCGCTACATGAAGCTGCTCGAGGTCATCCCCACGGCCGACACCGCGCCGGAGATCACCCGCTTCGTGCGCGACTTCGCGGAGCAGCGCCTCGGCAAGGGGGTCGTGCTCTGCAAGGACACGCCGAACTTCATCGCCAACCGGCTCATGTCCGTCGGCGGCGCGTCGATCACCGACTTTGCGTTGGAGCATGGCTACACCGTCGAGGAGGTCGACGCGATCGTCGGGCCGCTCATCGGCCGGCCGAAGACCGCCTCGTTCCGCCTGCAGGACCTGGTCGGCCTCGACGTCTCCAGCGCCGTCGGCTCGAACCTCTACGGCCTCATCGAAGGCGATGAGTCGCGCGACGTGCTGGCGTCGCCGCGTGTGGAGGCGCTGCGGAAGGCGCAGATGGACCGCGGCCGCCTCGGCGACAAGACGAAGCAGGGCTTCTACAAGAAGGACGGCAAGACCATCCTCTCGCTCGACCTCGTCACCGGCGAGTATCGCGAGCGGCAGGAGCCGGAGATCCCGTCGCTGGCCGAGGCCGCGAAGATCCGTCCGCTCGCCGAGCGCCTGCGCTTCGTGCTGGGGCAGGACGACAAGGCCGGCCGCCTCGCCCGTCACGCCGTCTACCACGCGCTCGGCTACGCGGCGCGCCGCGTGCCGGAGATCAGCGACGACCTCGTGAGCGTCGACCGCGCCACCCGCTGGGGCTTCTCCCACGACCTCGGGCCGTTCGAGCTGTGGGACGCCATCGGCGTCGCCGAGACCGCCGAGGCGATGGAACGGCACGGCGTCGCCGTGGCCGCCTGGGTCCGGGAGATGCTCGACGCCGGCAACACCAGCTTCTACCGCGACGGCGCCGTGTACGACCCGGCGTCGAAGTCGTACGTGCCGGTCCCGAAAGACCCGCGCCAGCTCTCGTTGAAGGAATGCCCGGTTGTCCGGGAGAACAAGGGCGCGAGCCTGCGCGACCTCGGCGACGGCGTGCTCTGTCTCGAGTTCCACACCAAGATGAACACGCTCGACGAGGACATCCGCGCGATGGTCGTGGCGAGCATCGAGGAACTGGAGCGGGGGGAGTGGGTGGGGCTCGTCATCGGGAACGAGGGCGCGGACTTTTGCGTGGGGGCGAATCTAGGTGGAGCGGCGGCCGC
>DASWNW010000032.1:0-1603 GCA_036399015.1 Thermoanaerobaculia bacterium
ACACGATCGGCGCCATCGCAGACATGCTGGAGCCGCGCCCCTACAGCTCGCGCGCCTTCATCCGCGAGATGGGGCGCTGGCTGGTCGAGAACGGCAAGAAGGAGAACAGCCTGGTCAAGCTCGCCTATGAGCATGACGTGCCGATCTTCTGCCCGGCCTTCACCGACAGCTCGGCCGGTTTCGGACTGGTCAAGCACCAGGTCGACCGGATGAAGCAGGGCAAGCCCTACCTCACCATGGACAGCATTGCCGACTTTCGCGAGCTCACCGACATCAAGATCAAGGCCGGCACGACCGGCCTCCTGATGATCGGCGGCGGGGTGCCGAAGAACTTCATCCAGGACACGGTGGTGTGCGCCGAGATCCTCGGTCACGATGATGTCGAGGTGCACAAATATGCCGTGCAGATCACCGTCGCCGACGTGCGGGACGGCGCCTGCTCCTCCTCGACGCTTCAGGAAGCGGCGAGCTGGGGCAAGGTCAGCACCGCGATGGAGCAGATGGTGTTCGCCGAAGCGACGACGGTGCTGCCGCTGCTGGCCTCGGACGCCTACCACCGCGGCCATTGGCGCGAGCGGACGGCCAAGCGCTACGGCGCCATGTTCGACTGATCCGCTTGTCTCGTCAGCCTCGGGCGCCTATGTGTATCTTCCTCTACAGGGGTACACATAGTGCGCACGAATATCGAGATTGATGACACGCTGATGGCCAACGCCCTCGCCGCCACGGGAGCGAAAACCAAGCGTGAAGTCGTCGAGCGCGGGCTTCGTACCCTGCTCGATCTAAAGCGGCAGGCGGACGCGCTACGGAGCCTTCGCGGCACGGTCGCGTGGGAGGGTGACTTGGAAACCATGCGCCTGGACGCGTGATCTTCGTCGACTCAAGCGTCTGGATTGACTGGCTGCGCGGCACCACGACACACCAAACCGAGACGCTCGCGCAGATGATGGTCTCCCAGCATGTGCTGGTCGGCGACCTGGTGCTTGTGGAAGTTCTTCAGGGCATCGCCGATCCAGTGCAGTTCGAACGAACCCGTGCGGTGTTGCTTGAAAGACGGATCGTCACAGTCGCGGGAGCCGATATCGCGGTTCAGGCTGCACGGAACCACCGCCGCCTGCGCGCGGCCGGAGTGACGCCCCGCAAGACGATCGACACGCTGATCGCAACCCGCTGCATATTTGAGGGCTGGTCATTGCTCACCCGCGACCGTGATTTCGCGCCCTTCGCCGCGCATTGCGGTCTGCACTTGCTAGGCTGAGCGTTCGAGGCGAACGCGCGCCGGCGTCGCGACTGCGTCCCTCAGCCCGCCGGCTGGCCCGGTTCCCGGGGCGGCAGCTGCAGCTCGACCACGCCTTCTCGAGGCTCGGTGAAGCCGCGGATGATGGCGAACATGCCGTCCTGGCCGAACAGCTGGTAGAGCGCGTAGAGGCCGTTGGCGAGGTCGCCGGTGAACTGCCAGCTGAACTCGTCCATCCGGCAATTCTCCATCGACAGGGCGCCGCCGCCGTAGATGAAGCGAACCTTCCTGAAGGTGCAGTTGCGGTAATTGTTGCCGTCGAGGACGACGTCGCCCTCGAAACTCTCGTCCACGAAATCCATCACG
>DASWNW010000033.1:0-89281 GCA_036399015.1 Thermoanaerobaculia bacterium
CACCGCGGGCCTGGTCACCGCCTCCGGCTGCGCGCGCCTCGGCCGCAAGGTCGCGCTGATCGAGCGGGAGGCGCTCGGCGGCGACTGCCTCTGGACCGGCTGCGTTCCGACCAAGGCGCTCGTCGCCTCGGCGCGCCTCGCCCACCAGATGCGCCACGCCGCCGCCTACGGTCTCGAGCCGGTCGTGCCGCGCGTCTCGCCAAAGTCCGTCATGGACTCGATGCGCGAGCAGCGCCGCCTCATCAGCCGCCACGACGATCCGGAGAAGTTCCGCAAGCTCGGCATCGACGTCATCGAGGGCAAGGGTCGCTTCACCGCGCCGCACGAGGTGGAGGTCAACGGCCGCACGCTCCGCGCGAAGGACGTCGTCATCGCCACCGGCGCCCGCACGTCGATCCCGCCCGTGGAGGGGCTCGCGGAGAGCGGCTTCCTCGACCACGTCTCCTTCCTCCAGCAGGATGCCTTCCCCGAGTCGCTCCTCATCCTCGGCGGCGGCTACATCGGGATCGAGTTCGCCCAGCTCTTCTCCCGCTTCGGCTCGCGCGTCACCGTCGTGGAGATGCTCGACGAGATCATCAACAAGGAAGACGAGGAGGTGATCGCCCGCGTGCGCGACCTCCTCTCCGTCGAGGGAGTCGACCTCTTCACCGGCTGGACCGTGAAGGCGGTGCGCCGCGACGGCGCCAAGAAGGTCGCCACGGTGCAGAACAAGCGGGGCGACCTGCAGGACCTCACGGTCGACGAGGTCTTCGTCGCCTCCGGACGCCGCGGCAACACGGAGGACCTCGGCCTCGAGGTGGCCGGCGTGCAGGTGGAGCGCTCGTGGGTCGTCGTCGACAAGTTCCTGCAGACGACCGCGCCGCGCGTCTGGGCCGCGGGCGACGTGCACGGCGGGATGCAGTTCACCCACGTCGCCGCGTACGAGGCGGTGAAGCTGGTGCGCAACATCCTCTTCCCCGGCAAGTCGGCCGTCGATTACTCCGACGTGCCGTGGGCGCTCTACACCGACCCCGAGGTCGCACACATCGGGATGACGGAAACGGAGGCGCGCGCGAAGCACGGCGACGACGTCCGCATTTACAAGGTCGAGATGCACGACGTCGATCGTGCCGTCGTCGACCGCGTCCCGGCCGGCCTGATCAAGCTGGTCTGCGACCGCAAGGGGCACATCCTCGGCGCACACATCCTCGGCTCCAACGCGTCGACCGTCATCGAGGAGATCGTCCTCGCCCGCCGCAAGGGGCTGAAGGTGAGCGACCTCGCGCAGCGCATCTCGCCCTATCCGTCGCTCGCCGACGGCGTGCAGAAGGCGGCCGCGCTCTATTACCAGGAGGTCGCCGGCGGCGTGCTGGGGACGCTCGGCAGGAAGATCGCGAACCTCTCGCAATGAAGCTCGCCCTCCCGCTCGCGGTCCTGACGCTCTTCGCCTGCGGCACCGCCTCGGCGCGCATGGTCGTCGACCGCGCCGCCCGCGAGGTGCGCATCCCCGCGAAGGTGCAGCCGCGCGCGATGGAGCGCCCCCTCGGCGTGCAGGGACACCACGCCATCGTCTGGAAAGGGGGGCGCGCGAAGTACTGGGCGCTCTTCGTCAGCGACGTCTCCGATCGCGACGTCCGCCGCGCCCTCGACTCCCTCGGCGCAACGCGCGGCGAGAACCTCACACCCGACTCCTGGAACGCGCGCGAGGACGAGTCGAACCGCGAGCCCGACAAGCGCGTGGCCGGCTCGCGCGTGGAGGTGTTCGTGGAGTGGAAAGGCTCCCCGCGCGTCCCGCTGGCGAGCCTCCTCGCCGAGAAGGGAGAGCGCGCCCCGCTCCTCGACTTCCGCTACGGCGGGAACGAGCGCTGGCAGAAGGACTTCCGGTCGGGCTGCATCGTCTGCCTCTACTCCTGCCCCGGCGGCGCCGTCGGCAACCACGCACACCCGATCCGCGACTACGTCCGCGACGGCGTCGTGTATGCATCCCGTCCCGACAGGTTGCCTCCGTCCGGAACGAAGGTGACGATCATCTTGAAGGTAGGTACTGAATGAAGAAGCTCGTCCTGTTCTCCCTCTCCCTCGTCGTCCTCGCCGCCTGCGCGTCGATGGCCACCGGCCCCTCGGCCGTCGCCTCGCTCATGTCCACCTCCGGCTCCACCGCCACCGGCACCGTGACCCTGCAGCAGCTCGGCGACGGCAGCGTCGAGGTGACGGCGAACCTGCGCGCCGTGCCGCCGGGCGTGCACGGCTTCCACATCCACGAGAAGGGGGACTGCGGCGACAACGGGAACGCCGCCGGCGGCCACTACAACCCGCTGAACACGCCCCACGGCGCCCCCAACACCGACCCGCACCACGCCGGCGACTTCGGCAACGTGACGGCCGACGAGAACGGGAACGTGAACCACCGCTTCACGACCCGCTCGATCACCGTCGCCGACGGACCGGCCACGGCCGTGGGACACGCGATCATCCTCCACGCGAACCCCGACGACCTGACGACGCAGCCGACCGGGAACGCCGGCGCGCGCATCGCCTGCGGCGTCGTAACGCTGAGGTAGCCTGCGGAGGCGCTGGCCTTGCACCAGCGCCTCCCCATGAAACACGTTCTCCTCGCTTTCACGGCTCTCGCCGCCCTCGCGGCGTGCAACAGCGGCCCCACCGATGGCGTCACGGCCGTCCCCGGACATGGCGCGATCTCCATTCAGGTCGTCCCGAACCCGATCGTGGCCACGAAGGTCTCCGGCGACACGTACGACTTCCCGTTCGAGGTGGTCGTCCGCGAGACGGCCGGACGCCCGGTGACGGTGAACCGCATCGGCATCAAGGTGACGGCCTTCGGCGGCCTGACGCTGCACGAGGAGAGCTGGGACGCCGCCCGCATCGGCACGCTCGGCTACAACACGACCGTCAACGGACGCACCGAGGTCCGCTACAAGTTCAACCCCCGCAAGGAAGTGCCGGACGACCGCCTCTTCAGCAGCGTCGCGGCCGAGCTGCGCGTCGACGCGGTGGACGACACCGGGACCGCCACCAGCGCGACCACGTCGGTGACGGTGCGCCGCTAGCAGCACGAGGGGAACGACGAGAGCGCCTCCGGCGGGCGGGCACGGCCCGCGGCGCTTGTTGCCTCAGGCTGAACGCGCGCCTCTCGCACGAGGCGCGGTCGTCCCCTCGCGCCACAGGCGGACGCATTGACACCGATTGTTCACGCGGGTGACCATCGCCGCTGGTGATCCTATGTCCATGCGACCAGTCCTGTTCCTCCTCGCCACGGCATTTGCGGTGAACGCGACCGCGGGCGTCGCGTACGAGTACACGACCGTCATCCAGAGCGACCGTTACGCCGAGGAGCGCGCGACGGGCCGGGTGTGGGTGGAGGGGGAGAGCTATCGCGCCGAGGTGCAGCGGGGGGACGGCTCGCGGCATGCCATCGTCTCCCGTGACGGCGACCGCACCGCCACCATCATCAACCTCCAGACCCAGACCGCGCGTCCGCGCGTGCGGCCGGGCGGCGACACCCGCTCCTCGTCCCTCTTCCTCTGGCCCGGCGGCCGGGCCGAACTGCAGGGCGTCCCGAACGTCAAGTACCGCGACGGCGGCAAGTCGCGCGTGGCCGGCGAGCCGGCGCGGAAGCACCTCATCGAGGCGAGGTTCGGCGCAGGGAGCGCGAACGGCGTCGGCGGCACCTACGAGATCATCGCCCGCATCTGGACCTCCGACCGCCTCCCGCCGCTGCCGATGAAGAGCCCTCTCCGGACCGGCTACCCCGAGGTCGACCGGCAGCTCGAAGAGGCGGCGGCGCGCGTCAAAGGGATGGTGCTGCGGCACGAGCTCGAGATCACCCGCACCCTCGACGGCGGCCCGGCGCAGACCGAGCGGACGCTGACCACCATCACGAACCTGAAGCGCCTCGACGTCCCCGCGGAGACGTTCGCCATCACCGCGACCGTCGTCAATCCATCCAGCGGGCAATGAAGAGGTTCGTGTCGCGCCCCTCCGGGTTCGCGCGATTCGAGCCCCACACCAGCCACTTCCCGTCGGGGCTGAACATCGGGAACCCGTCGAACGCCGGCGCCGTGGTGATGCGCTCCGCCTCGCCCGAGCCGTCCTTGTTCACCAGGAAGAGATCGAACTCCCGTCCGCGCGGATCGAGCACATTGGAGGAGTAGATGATCCGCTTGCCGTCCGGCGTGAAGAACGGCGCAAAGTTCGCCGCGCCGTTGCTGGTGATCTGTTTCGCGCCGGTGCCGTCAGCGTTGCCGACGTAGAGCTCCATCTTCGAAGGACGGACGAAGCCCTCCTTCAATAGCGCGCGGTATTCCTCCAGCGCCGCCCCTTCGAACCGCGAGGCGCGCCAGACGAGCTGCGTGCAGTCGGCATTGTAGAAGGCGCCGCCGTCGTAGCCGGGCGTCGAGGTGAGCCGCTTCACGTTGCCGCCGTTCTCGTCCATCTCGTAGAGCTCGAGGTCGCCGTCGCGCACCGAGGTGAAGACGATCTTCCCCCCTTTGTGGCACCACGTCGCCTCGGCGTCGTAGCCGTCCGACGTCGTGATCCGCTTCGCGTTCGAGCCGTCCGCCCGCGCGATGTAGAGATCGAACGACGGGTAGACGCCCCAGATGTACCCGCGGCTCCGGTCGGGCGGCGGCGGGCAGCCCGCATCCCCCGCCTCGGTCGACGCATAGATGATCCGGTCGCCCGCCGGATAGCTGAAGTAGCCGCAGGTCGTGCGCCCCTTGCCGCTGGAGACGAGCTTCGTCTCGCCGGTGCCGAGGTCGAGGACGTACTGCTGGTCGCAGCCGCCGCGCTCCGACGTCGACTGGTACACCAGCTTTTTCCCATCCGGGCTGAAGTACGCCTCGGCGTTCTCGCCGCCGAACGTGAGCTGGCGGACGTCTTTCAGGTGGCGCTCGCCGTCGAACGTCTGCTCGAACGGCTTGCCGGCTTTGATCTCGAACGCCGCCGTCCCGTGACCGCCACTCCCGGGCGCCGGCTGCGCGCCGCGCGAGCCCAGCGTCGCCCGCAGCGTCAGCCGCTCCCCGTTGCGCAGCACGACGACGTCGATCGTCTCGCCCGGCCGGTGGTCCTGCAGCGCGTACGTCATGTCGTAGAGGTTCTCGATGCGCGTGCCGGCCATCTCCACCAGCACGTCGCCGCCCTTGATGCCCGCCTTGTCGGCCGGGCCGCCGGCGCGGACGTCAGAGAGCTTCACGCCGCCGGACGACGACTCCATCGCGCTGTAGTCGGGGATCGTGCCGAGGTAGGCGCCGTAGCCGCGGCTGTCGCCGTCCATCGCCGGCGCGGCCGAGGCGCGCGCGTACTTTGGCGTCACCTCTCCCCGCGCCAGCGACGCGGCGACGCGTGAGGTCAGTTCGGCCACGCGCGCGGCGCCGGCGAAGTTCACCGCGTCGGCGTCGTCGTCGGGGGTGTGATAGCGCTCGTGTGAGCCGGTGAAGAAGTGCAGCACCGGGATCTGCCGCGCGTAGAAGCTGGTCTGGTCGGAGGGGCCGTAGCCGTCGCCGCCCGACGTGACGGTCAGCTCGAGCGGCGACGCGAGGCGCGTCACGAGCGGCTTCCACTCCGCGGCCGACTCGGTGCCGAAGGCCATCAGCTTGTCGTCGCGCAGCGCGCCGACCATGTCGAGGTTGATCATGGCCACCGTCTTGTCGAGCGGCCGCGGCGGATTCGCCACAAAGTACGACGAGCCGCCGAGGCCCACCTCCTCCGCGGCGAAGAAGGCGAGGACGATCGTGCGGTGCGTCAAGTCGTCTTTGAGGAGCTCCTTCAGGCGGCGGGCGGCCACGAGCACGGCGGCGGTGCCGGAGGCGTTGTCGTCGGCGCCGTTGTGGATGCCGCGGTCGTTCGGGCGCATGGAGCCCCTGCCGCCGTGGCCGAGGTGGTCGTAGTGGGCGCCGACGACCACCACCTGCTCGTGGAACGAGCCGCGCCCCGGGATCACACCCGCCACGTTCTGCGCCTCGGCGAACGAGGCCTTCACGTCGACCGTGCCGGAGAGCGTCCGCTCGAGCGGCCGCGACCGGGTGCGCAGGTCGACGTCGACGTTCTCCTGAAACATGGCCAGGTTGAGCCACTGCTGCGCGACCGACGTCTTCACCTGCAGCACCGGGATCCCAGCCGGGCTCTCCGGCCCGTCGTTCGCCAGCGCCGGCAGCTTGTCCTTCCCCTCGTCCTGCAGCGGCCCGGTGACGAAGACGACCGCCACCGCCCCCCGCTCGCGCGCCTGCATGACCTTGTAGCGCATGGCCGACCAGCGGCTGGGGTTCCGCCCTTCGAACGCCGACTTTTCATCGCGCTCGCGCGGCTCGTAGCGCAGCATCAGCGCGACCTTGCCTTTGAGGTCGACGTGCTCGTACTCCTCGTAGCGCAGCGCCGGGGCGTGGATGCCGTAGCCGACGAAGACGACCTGGCCGGAAAAGGAGCCGGGGCTGGAGAACCCGAGCGGCGTCCAGTCCTCGCGCGCGACGCCGCCGAGCGTGTTGTTGCCGCCGAGCGACACCCCCGTCTTCACCGGAAACGTCTGCCGGTACGACTTTCCGAACGCCGGCTGCACCCCCGCCGCCCGCAGCTCTTTCTCCAGGTAGTCGGCGGCCTTGGCGAGCCCCCTGGTGTTGAGCCCGCGGCCCTCCATGACGTCGGAAGAGAGGGTGCGGATGTGCTTTTCGATGGGTTGTTGCTGGTTGCTGGTTCCTCGTGACTGGCCGCGTAAAGGCAGACTCACAAGCAACAAGCAACCAGCAACCAGCAACGCTTTCTTGTTCACGACGCGAGGATATAAGCAAACACCAGCGGTGTCCGTTTTCGGACCGCAGTAAACGATCGATTCGACCTATCATGGCCGGAATCGTCGGTTCCATTCCGCTTCCGCTATCAAAGAAAAAGGTGAAACGTGATCGCTCGAACGCGCGTCGTTCTGCTGTGGATTTGTGTGCTGTTTTCGGCTGCCAACGTGGCGGCGCAGCGGCTTCCGGAACGCCGGATCGTCGCCGGCGACGTACCGAATGAATACATCGTCGGCCTGCGCGGCGTACCGCGCGACGAGGTCGACCGGGTGGCGCGGCAGATCGCGGCGAACGTCGGCGGGCAGGTGGTCACGACCTGGAAGGACGCGGTGACCGGATTCTGGATCCGCGTCCCGGATGCGCGTGCCGCGGAGATGTACCGCGACGCGCGGGTGGCGTCGGTCGAGCAGAACGCGACCATGGTCGACTCGGCGACGCAATCCACCATGGCCGATCCGGCCCCCATCGGTGCCTGGCCGGAAAAAATCAGGGATCATCCCCTCTGGCATCTGGCGCGGATCAGCCACCGCGCGCGCGGGCCGCGGACCTACATGTACCAGAGTGCCGGAACCGGCGTCCGCGCCTACACGCTCGACGGCGGCGCACTGCGGTTCCATCAGGAGTTCGTCACCGAGCAGACGCCGGCGACGCGCCGCCTCAATCCGCTGGATTCTCCGCGGATGAGGGAGGAATCAGGCAGTAACGCGGTCATGACGACAGGAGGGGCGGATCAGTTGCCCTCGACGGCGCCGAACGCCGACTGCAGCGCCGCTCCGCCTTTCGCGCCACTGCTCGGCCAGTTGCGTTACGCGTCGACCTATCCGTGGTTCAACAGGGACCCCCTGGACAAGGCGGCGATCACGGATCACGGGACCGGCGTCAATTCCGTCCTCGGCGGACGCAACGTCGGCGTCGCGAAGGACGTCACGCTCGTGCCGGTGAAGACCAACGGCTGCGGCCCAACCAGCACCATTGCCGCGGCCATTGAAGGAGCAAACTGGATCCTGAAGCAGGAGCAGGCATGGGCCGCGGCCCGCAGCGGTGGCCGCCGCTTCGCGGTCGTCTCGATCAGCGTCGCGCGCGGGTTCGGCCCCAAGGCGACGGAGTCTATGGCGCAGGTCGCTCTGTACGAAATGGCGCTCGAGGCACTGGTCGGCTACGGCATCCCGGTTTTCGCCTCGGCAAACAACTTCAACGAGGATGCCTGCGACATGTCGCCGGCGCGGATGAGCCGGCGCGGGGGGAAGGGGACGATCATCACGGTCGGAGGGCTGGCCAGGGGCGCCGACCAGCGGTGGAAAGACACGAACCCGAAGGGCACAACGAACGGCAGCAACTTCGGACCATGCGTCGACATCGTGGCGCCGGCGGAAGACATCCCGGTGGCTTACTCGACCGGGTGGGCCGACTATCGCCCGCTGGTGCTCGCCGAGAAACAGAGCGCCAGCGGCACCTCGTATTCGGCCCCGATGGTCGCCGGCATCGCGGCGCGCATGATGTCCGAGGACGAGTCCCCTGAGATCGCGGCGGCGACGTGCCAACCGGGGCGCGACTACACGATCCTGCGGGAGAAGCTGACCTGCCAGCCGGCGAAGTTCTCGGAAGAGATCTGGAAGCGGCTGATCGCCTCCGCTACCGTCCTTCCTGAGCCCGATGACTCCTCGAAATACGGTCTCGGAGACAACTCGCCGAACCGCATCGCTTACATGGGGTCGATCAGTTTCGTCACCCATCCTCAATCGTACGACTTCCCCGCCGCAGTCGCGAACAGGACGCTGCAGGCCCAGGTGCCGCCGGGGATCACGGTCTGCAAGTACCAGTGGTACGAATCCACCAGCGCCGATTACAGCCTCGGGCAGGCGGTGAGCGGGGCGAACTCGCCGTTCTACATCGTCGCGCGGCCGACGGCGGCGGCGCCGACGCGCAAGTGGTACTGGGTCCGCGCCTACAGCGACTGCGCGAACGATGAATACGCCGACAGCGCCATGGCCGCGATGAGCACCGGCTACGCGGTGGTCCAGGAGCAGCCGAAGAGCGTCTGGCGGGACACCGCCAGTGACGAGAAACTCCGGGTCACCGTCCAGGCCGGGACGACAACTCCCACGATCGAGTGGTATCGCGGTGTACGCGGGAAGCTCGCCACGACTGTGACATCGGGAATTTTGACGAAAACGAATCCTGACGGCTCGTTCACGAGCGAGTTGACCGTCGCGGCTGAGCAACCGAATGACACGTACTGGGCACAGATCACCAGCAACGGCGTGAGCATCGACTCCGACGTCGCGCAGGTGCGTCGCTGCCTGGCGCCGGACATGACCGGCGTCCAGATCGAGTACGTGTCCGGTCACACGATTACTGATCCCGGCCCTCGACTGGTTCCGGCACCAAAGAACGCCGTGTGGTACCAGCTCTGGCTCCACGAACCCGGTGAAAACAACGTCGTCCAGCGGCGGCTGGTCGGCGGCAATTCGCTTCCGCAGTTCGAGGTGAAGGCCGGGCAGCCGAGCACCTTCACCATCGAGGCCCTCAGTTCCTGCGGCAACGCCAGTGTCTCTTCGGAGCTGATCGTTCCGCGAGACTGCAGCAGTTCCTCAGCCGAGCCTCCGACCGCATCGCCGCAGGTGGTTTACAAAGGAGAGAGGGTCACCCTCTCCCAGGAAGGCCTGCTGTCGATGCAGGTGACTGACCAGGACCGGCAGAGATATGGATGGAGAATCAACAACGGTGTTGTCTTCAGGACCTGGACAAACCAGCTCGTCCAGTTTCCAACGACGCACACGACCTACTTCACAGTAGCCCAGTGCGGGAACCAGGCTCCCGCTTTTTCCGCGGAGGTCAAGGTCTACGTCCGCCCGGAGATCACCAAACAGCCCGAAAGCACCCTGCTCTCCTCCGATACCGGAGTGATCTTGAGCGGCCAGGGCGTAGACGTCTCCGGCGCTCCCGTCACATACCAGTGGTACGAACAGATCGGCCATGACACAGCCGCGACCGGCGACAAGAGCAAGATGGTCGCCCTCACCGATACGACGCAGCTCGCCGGGACGAGAACGGACTCTCTGACCACGAAACGGGAAGGTGTGTTCTTCCTGCGCGTGACCAGCAGCCTCTCGCCAAACGCATTTACGGACACGAAGCGCGCCTACGTCACCATCCCCTGCGGCCCGCCGCGCCGCCGCTCCGTGCGCTCCTCCTCGACCACCGACGACATTCCTCCCGGCTCGGCGCTCACGCTTTCGGTCGAAGACGACGGCGACGGAACCAAATTCCAGTGGTTCGAAGGAACGAGCTACGGCGACGAATCGCGGCCGGTGCCCGGCACGTCGACGGCCATCGTCGTTCCGAACTCGGACACCAGCTACTGGGTGAAGATGACCCGCACGTGTGACAGCGGCAGTGCCAGCGAGGTCACCCCGATCGTCGACGTCACCGTCCAATGCGATCCGGTGATCCTCGTGCATCCGCAATCGGTGACGGTAGCGACGACCACCGGGAGCGCGCAGGTGTCCGCCAGCGTCGTCGCCGGCGGCAAGTTGCCCCTGGATTATCAGTGGTCCGAGCTCGATGCGAACGGCGTCTGGCGGGCGATCCCCACTTCCAATGTGCCGGCATTCACCTGGACGATGGCGTCGCCCGGCCAGAAGAAGGTGCGCGTCAAGGTCACCGGCTGCAACACGTTCGTCGAGAGCGACGCCGTCACCCTGACGGTCATCACGGGAACGCCGCAGCGCATCGGGACGTACACGGAGATGAAGTCGGTTTACAGCCCCCTCATCGGCGCGACGCTGTCGGTGGACATGGTTCCGGCGCCGCAGACGGACGTTCACCAGTACCAGTACGAATGGTTCACGGATGACGGAACCCCCACCGGCGCGAGGATCACTGGCAGCGCGAGCTCGAACACCGTCACGACCGATTCGATCGCGAATTTCTGGGTGCGGGTCACCGGCACGCACACGGTGAACGGCATCAAATACACCGAGGTGACGACCAGCCCGAAAATGAACGTCTACCTCTACGGCACCTGCGCGCTGCCTCCGGTGCGGGTGACGCAGAACGTCCAGTCCGTTGCCGCCGGTTCGACGTCGAACGTGATCTTCACCGCGGCGGCCGAGTGGCACGACGTACGATTCCAGTGGTACCGCGGCCAGTCGGGCGACACGCGCGATCCCGTCCCCTCGGATGCCGGCAAGCCGCATCAATTGACGGTCAGCAGCGCCTCGGTCCGCCCCTACTGGGTGCGGGCCTGGCTCGAGTGCGGCGGCACGCAGGACAGTCCGACGCTCATCTTCACCCGCGGAACCTGCGCGCCGATCCTCATGAACCAGAACATCAACTCCAGCGAGGTGGCCTACGGCGGGACGGCGCTGCTCACGGTCGATCAGGTCAGCGGACCGGTGACGTACACCTGGTACCGCCAGACCACCGGGAACATCGGCGCCGGCTCGGGCATCGTGCACCACCCGACCGACGTCCGCCAGAGCCGCCGCTACTTCGTCCGCGTCCAGAACTCGGCATGCGGCACGATGGCGGAGAGCTACCTGGCGACGGTGCGCGTCGCCTCGTGCTCCACGCTCACTCCGCCCGCCTGGCAGACCGAGGTCTGGGCGA
This sequence comes from Thermoanaerobaculia bacterium, assembly GCA_036399015.1. GTDB lineage: Bacteria > Acidobacteriota > Thermoanaerobaculia > Gp7-AA8 > Gp7-AA8 > QHVT01. Next base: position 11,391 of record DASWNW010000033.1, read on the forward strand.
ACTCCAAGTCCTCCCTGGTCCTCAACGCCCAGACCGGCGGCGCCACCGCGTACCAGTGGTATCGCGGCGAGGTGGGCGACGAAACGCAGAAGATCGAAGGCGCGATCTCCGCGACGTACACCATCCCTTCGGTGACCGCGGACGCGCAATACTGGGTGCGCGTCACGAATGGCAATTGCCTCGTGGACAGCCCGACCATCCAGGTCAAAGTCTGCATCCCGCCGGGCGTCTCCACCGCGCCGAGCCTCAACCGCAACATCATTCCGAACCAGAGCGTCAGCTTCAGCGTGAACGGCGAGGGTACCGGCATCACCTACCAGTGGTATCGCGGCGTTTCGGGAGATACCTCGACGCCCGCCGGACGGCCGGTGGACATGCTGCAAGTCTCGCCGAGCGTCACCACCAGCTACTGGCTGCGCATCACCGGAAAGTGCGGGATCGGCGGAGGGAACGTACGGCGGTGGGATTCGCCGACGTTCACCGCCAGCGTCTGTCCGTCCGTTCCGGCGCCGGTTGCGGCGAAGAGCGCGGTCATGCCCGGCGCGACCACCACCATCAGCGTGGCCGCCACAGGGACGTCGCTGTCGTACCAGTGGTATCGCGGCGTGGCCGGCAGCACGGCCGATCCCATCGCCGGCGGTACGTCGAACACGATCACCACCCCGCCCATCACGGCCGCCACGCCGTTCTGGGTGGATGTGACCAGCGGCGGCTGCAGCCGCAACAGCACCGCGGTCACCGTCAACCTCTGCTCGGAGCCGACGGTGCGCTGGTCGGGCGGCGACAAGTCGATCGCCACCGGCGACAACGTCACCTTCACCGCGATCGGCACGCACTCGACCACCACCCCGACCTACACGTTCTACAAGGGGAACGTCGGCGACGTGGCGGGATCGACGGTCGTCCGCGCCGCCTCGACGTCGAACAGCTTCAGCTCGATCGTGAACGCGACCGGGAAGTACTGGGTCCGCGCCACGGTCGACAACTGCTACGCCGACTCCGGCAATCTCAACGTCACGGTCTGCATCCCGAAGATCACTACCCAGCCTTCCGGCGGCGCCATCACCCTCGGCGGCTCGCGCACGCTCAGCGTCGCCACCGACATCACGCCGTCGGGCGGATACCAGTGGTACATGGGCGAGACCGGGGATCTCTCGAAGCCGGTCGCCAACGGCACGACCGCATCCATCCCTGTTTCGCCGGCGGAGGACACGAAGTACTGGGTGCGAGTCAAGGGCTGCAGCCCGTACGGGGCGGACAGCACGGCCGTGCTCGTGACGGTGTGCACGCCGCCGCAGATCACTTCCCACACGCAGAGCCGGTGGATCACGCAGGGACAGTCGCACACGCTCAGCGTGGCCTTCACCGGCACCAGTCCAACCGTGCAGTGGTATCGCGGCGCCGCCGGCAATACCACCACCCCCATCGCCTCGCCGGCCGTTACACCGAACGCCACGACGCAGTACTGGGCACGCGTCAGCAACAGTTGCGGCTCGGCCGATACGCCAACGATCACGATCAGCGTCTGCGCGGCGCCGGTCATCGGGACCCAGCCGGCCAGCCAGGGCGTGCTCTCCGGAAGCACCGCCACGCTCAGCGTCGGCGCCACGCAGGCCACCAGCACGCCGATGACGTATCAGTGGTACAGCGGCACGGCGCCGTCCGGCACGGCCATCAGCGGCGCGACCGGCACGACGTACACCACGCCGCCGCTCACCGCCGCGGCGAGCTACTTCGTCAAGATCACGGCCGGCGATTGCACGACGGTCAGCCAGACCGCGACGATCTCGATGTGCGCGCTGCCGCCGACGATCAACAGCCCCGACGACAAGTTCGTCTCGGCGTACACGAACGTGGTGCTGAAGGTCACCCTCTCGCCCACGCCCGAGCAGTACCGCTGGTATCGGGGCGTCTCCGGCGACCGCACGAACCTGATCGGCACGTCGAGCCAGGTGACGGTCAACCCGGCGAGCACGACGAAGTACTGGGGTGAGTTCACCCACGGCGGATGCGTGTCGATCGGACGGACGGTGACGGTGAACGTCTGCGTCCCGAGCATCAACATGCACCCCGACTCGGTGACCATTCCGGCGGGGAGCTCCACCACGCTGACCATCAACGCGCGGGATGCGGTGTCGTATCAGTGGTACTCCGAGACGCTGACAGGCACCGCCATCATGATCAGCGGCGCGACCGGACCGTCGTACACGACCCCGGAGCTGACGGAGACGACCGGCTACTGGGTGCGCGTGACCGGCTCGTGCAGCCGCTCGGTGAACACGAACGTCGGGATGGTGACGGTGGAGTGAGGAAGTTGGAAGGGCTGATGGGACGCTGCTGGTCCCATCAGCCCGGTCTCACCATCCGAGGATGTACGCAAACACCAGCGGCGCCACGATCGACGCGTCCGACTCGATGACGTGGCTCGGCGTGTCGGTGCCGAGCTTGCCCCAGGTGATTTTCTCGTTCGGGACGGCGCCGGAGTAGGAGCCGTAGCTGGTGGTCGAGTCGCTGATCTGGCAGAAGTAGCCCCACAGCGGGACGCTCGTCCGCTGCAGGTCCTGGTGCAGCATCGGGACGACGCAGATCGGGAAGTCGCCGGCGATGCCGCCGCCGATCTGGAAGAAGCCGATCGAGCAGCAGGCGGAGACCTTCGTGTAGTAGTCGGCCAGCTCGATCATGTACTCGATGCCGGTGCGCACCGTGTGCACGTTCTTCACGTCGCCGGAGATGCAGTGGCCGGCGTACATGTTGCCGAGCGTCGAGTCTTCCCAGCCGGGGACGAACATCGGCAGGTTCTTCTCCGCCGCCGCCACCATCCAGGAGTTCTTCGGGTCGATCTGGTAGAACTCGGCGATCGAGCCGTCCCGCAGGATCTCGTACATGAACTCGTGCGGGAAGAGGCGCTTGCCCTGCTGGTCCTTCTCCACCCAGTGCCGGAGCACCGCCGACTCGATGCGCCGCATCGCCTCCGCCTCCGGGATGCAGGTGTCGGTGACGCGGTTCATGTGCTTGTCGAGCAGCAGCTTCTCGTCTTCCGCCGAGAGGTAGCGGTAGTGCGGCACCCGCTCATAGTGGTCGTGCGCGACGAGGTTGAAGATGTCCTCCTCGAGGTTCGCGCCGGTGCAGCTGATCGCCGAGACCTTGTCCTGCCGGATCATCTCCGCCAGCGACAGGCCGAGCTCCGCCGTCGACATCGCCCCCGCCAGCGTGACGAGCATCTGCCCCCCGTTCGCGAGGTGCTTGTTGTAGTCCTGCGCCGCCGCCTTGAGCGCGGCCGCGTTGAAGTGGCGGTAGTGGTGGTCGATGAAGTTCGTGATGGGGCCGGACATGGCGGGATCGTATAACAGGGCTGGTGGCGGTTGCTGGTTGCTGGTTGCTGGTTGCTTGTGAGTCGTCGCTTGACGCCCAGGCGACACCGCCCGAGCAACCAGCAACCAGCAACAAGCAACGTTTCTCCGGCTTGACGCGCCGCAATCCAGGTGCTAAATTTCCAGCACATGCTGAAAATCCAACAGCTCAGCCGCCGCGAGCGCGAGATCATGAACGTCATCTTTTCCCGGGGGCGGGCCACCGCCACCGAGGTGCTGGAGGGGTTGGCGGAGCCGCCGAGCTACTCGGCCGTGCGCGCCACCCTGCGGGTGCTCGAACAGAAAGGGCACCTCAAGCATCAACATGACGGCACCCGCTACGTATACATCCCTACCGTGAACCGCGAACGGGTCCGCAACTCCGCCCTCGACCAGCTCCTGGCGACGTTCTTCGACGGCTCGGCCGCGAGCGTCGTGGCGACGCTGATCGAGCGGGAGAAGGGGAAGCTGTCGGACGAGGAGCTGGACCGCCTGTCGGAGCTGATCGCGCAGGCCCGTAAGGAAGGACGCTGACCATGAACACGATCTTCGAGCTTGCCGCACGCATCCAGGCCGCGAACACGGCCGAGGCCATGCTCCTCCTGCTCGCCAAAGCGACGCTGGTCCTCATCATCGCCCGGCTGCTGCTCGCCGCGATGCCCCGCGCCTCCGCCGCCACCAAGCACCTCCTCGCCACGGCCACCCTGGTCGCGGTCGCGGCGATGCCCCTGGTGAGCGTCGTGGTGCCGGCCTGGGAGTTGCCGGTTGCCAGTTCCCCGTTGCCCGCCCCCGCCCGCGCCGAAGAAGCCCCGCAGGCAACTGGCAACCGGCAACCGGCAACCATCGGAGTCACCGACGCCGAGGAGACCGTCCCCGTCGCCCGCTCCCTCGCCAAGGCCATCGTCCCCACCCCGCTCCAGCGCGCCACCGCGCTCGTCGCCTCCACCTGGCAGGGGATGCTCATCCTCGCGGTCGCGGCGGTCTCGCTGCTGATGCTCGGCCACATGCTGGCCGGGATGCTCGGCGTCTGGTTCGTCGCTCGCGGCGGGCGGGAGGTCGAGGACGACGCGGCGCTCATGGAGCTCGACGCCGCGCGCGACCAGCTCGCCCTCGGCCGCGACATCCGCCTGCTCTTCTCGCCGCGCGTCAGCGTCCCGGTGGTCTGGGGCGTCTTCCGCCCGGTGCTGCTGCTTCCGGTCGACGCGGCGCAGTGGCCGGTCGAGCGGCTGCGCGTCGTGCTGCTGCACGAGCTCGCGCACCTCAAGCGCGTCGACGGCGTGTCGCTCATCGTGACCCGGGTCGCCGTCTCCCTCTTCTGGTTCCATCCCCTGGCCTGGTCGCTCGAGCGCGCCGGCCGCAACGAGTGCGAGCGCGCCTGCGATGACCTGGTGCTGGCCGGCGGCACGAAACCGTCCGAGTATGCCGATCACCTCCTGGCGATCGCCCGCACGATGCCGGCGTTCGATCCGTTCCGCGCCGTCACGCTGGCCATGTCGCGCAAGTCGCAGCTCGAGGGACGCCTCCTGTCGATCCTGCAGCCGGGCGCCGCGCGCCGGGTGTTCGGCGGCCGCGGCGTGCTGGCCGCCTGCGCCATCGCCATCGGCGTCATCATCCCCGTCTCCGCCCTGCGCCTCATCGCGCAGCCGTCGGAAGTGAAGCCGGCCGAGACGCGCGCGAAGGCTCAGCCGGAGGCGAGCAGCACCGTCGACGTCACCGCCGAGGCCAACGCCGCCCCCGCCGCGGAGCCGGAGCTGGAGACGCTGGAGAGCTTCCTCGAGCACCAGATCGAGCACGTCAGCAAGAAGTTCGGGCATCACGCCGACTCGACGTACGACCGCGCCATGCACCTCTACAAGAACGAGCGCTACGCGAAGGCGGGCGACGAGTTCGTGCGCGCGCACCAGGAAGATCCGAACCCGACCGCGCTGTACAACGCCGCCTGCTCGTATGCGCTGGCCGGAGACGCCTCGCGCGCCGCCGCGACGCTGCAGGACGCGATCGACGCCGGCTGGGACGACCTCGACCGCATCGCCGAGGACTCCGACTTCGACCCGGTGCGCACGCACCCGCAGTTCAAGGCGGTGCTGACGCGCTACGGGAGCGATCTCGCCACACGCCGTCTCGACGACACGATCGAGCGCTACAACGAGCTGCGCGCCGGCCGCGGCCGCGGCGGCAAGGACGACAACGAGTGGTATGACGTCGGCCTCGACCTCCTCCGCCTCCGCAGGCTGGACGACTCGATCCAGGCGTTCGAGCGGTCGATCGACCGCGGCGAGAAGCACGGCGCCGCGATGTACAACATCGCCTGCGCCTACGCGCTGAAGGGCGACGTGCGCAACGGCCTGGCCTGGCTCGACAAGGCCATCGAGAACGGCTACGGCGACGACGACAAGCTGCGCCAGGACCCCGACATCGCCCTGCTCCGCCAGCAGAGCGAGTTCGCGCCGCTGGTGCGCAAGGCGCGCGACCTGGAGCTGCGCGACTGGGACCGCTTCACCCGGAGCTGGGCCTCTGCCGCCGAGCATCACCGCGAAATGACCGCCCGCTACCCGAATTCAGCGCGCGCCTGGTTCAACTACGGCTACGCCTCGCTGCAGGCGCGCGACTTCGACAACGGCGTCCGCGCCTTCCGCAAGACCGCGGACATGAATTACCGCCCCGGCACGTCGGCGTACAACATCGCCTGCGCCTACGCGCTGCAGGGGAACAAGGACGCGGCGTTCGAGTGGCTCGGCCGCGCGGAGGCCGCCGGCTTCAAGCTGCGGGAGCACATCCACGACGACGAGGACCTCGACTCGCTGCGCCGCGATCCGCGGTGGCGGGCACTGGAAGCGCGCGTCTACTGAGACGCGCGCAACATCCCGTGCCGGAGGATGCGCGAGATCTCCCGCACGGCGGCGTCGTCCTGCTTGCCGAAGGGGTCGTTCACGCCGAAGAGGATCTCGACCGAGAAGTAGTTGTAGAAGATGCGCGTGGCGAGCATGACCGCCGACACCGGCGAGAGGCCGTCGGCCAGTGGCTCCCCCGGAGCCTGCCGGATGAAGGCCTCGAAGCGCTCGCCCATCTGCTCGTAGAAGCGGCGGACGTGGCTGCCGTCGAACTCGACGACGTCGACGTAGATGAGGAGCGCGTACTCGCGGTAATCGCGCACGACGTCGCGCACGGCGTTCCCGAGGCTCTCCAGGTTTTCGGGAAAGGGGCCGCTGGCCAGCGCGCGATTGACGGGAAACTCCGGCTGCGACATGACCTCGAAATAGCGGTCGAGGAGCGCGCGGAAAATCGCCTCCTTGTCCGGAAAATGGTGATAGACGTTCCCTTTCGACAGCCCGGCCGCCTCCGCGATGTCGCGAACGCTCGTCGCCCCATAGCCCCTGTGCGAGAAGAGCTTCAGCGCGGAGTCGAGGATCGTCTGTCTCGATTTCTCGGACCGTTCTTCCTGCGTCATCCGGGACCAGTGTAGTCGCGCCGCTTCCGTAACTCCTCCTGGGCCGCTCGCGGCCTTTGAAAGACTTACGGCGGAAAACTCCGAAGCGTCCATCTCTACAGTCAGGTTCCCATGACCAGACCGCCGTCGACCGACAGTACCGCCCCATGCACGAACCGGGCGGCGTCGCTGGCCAGCCACACATACGCGTTGGCGATGTCCGCCGGCTCCCCCAGCTTTCCGAGCGGCGTCTTCGCCGCCATCGTCTCCACGATTTTCCGCGGCATCGCCCGGACCATGTCGGTCTGGATGAATCCCGGCGCGACGCAGTTCACGCGGATGTTGAATTTGCCCAGCTCGCGCGCCCACGTCTTCGTGAAGCTGATCACCCCCGCCTTCGTGGCGGCGTAGTTGGTCTGCCCGAAATTGCCGTAGAGGCCGACGATGGACGAGGCGTTGAGCACGACGCCGCCGCCGTTTTCGATCATGGACGGCACGACCGCGCGGGTGCAGAGGAAGACGCCCCTGAGGTTGACGTTCACGACGGCGTCGAAGGTGGCGTCGTCCATCGTCGACACGGCCTGGCCGTCTTTCCACTTCACGAGCTGCGCGTCGCGCACGATGCCGGCGTTGTTGACCAGCACGTCGACCCGTCCATGCTTCGCCACGACGTCGGCCGCGGCGCGGTTCACGGCCGCCGTGTCGGTCACGTCGACCTCCGGGAGGTCCCACACCACCACCGTCGCCCCCTCGGACTGGAACGCTTCGGCGGTGGCGCGGCCGATACCTCCCGCGCCACCCGTCACCACGACGATCTTATTTTTCAGGTTGAGGTCCATCCGGTGATTAAAACACCCGCCTGGCGGTTGCAATCTGAGCCATAATCCTCTCCGTGACCCCCAAAGAGCTCCGATCCCGCCGGATCGCCCTCGGCATGACGGTGCCGCGGCTCGCCCGCGAGCTTGCAGTCACGACGAAAGAGCTGCAGCAGATGGAGGACGGCGTCATCACGATGCCGCCGGACGAGGCGCTCACGACGGTGCTCCGCACGCTCGAAGAGTCGCAGCGCAACGAGCGGCAGCGCGACTGCCTGGTGGTCGAGGACGACGAGCCGGTGCGCACCCTCTTCGCCTCCCGCTTACGGGCGCAGGGGCTGACGGTGGACGAGGCGGCGGACGGACTGGAGGCGCTCGACGCCACGGTCGCTCGCGACTACCGGATGATGCTGCTCGACCTCAGGCTCCCGAGGCTCAACGGCGCCGAGCTGCTGAAGCAGATCGCCAGGAAACAGCCGCCGGCGAACGTGATCGTCATCTCCGGCGCCGACTCCGGCGACGTCCGCGCCGTCGCCACCAACCGCAACGTGAACGCGATCCTGCGCAAGGGCTACGCGATCGCGCACGCGGACGTGATCTTCCCCGCCCTCGCGGCGCTGGCGAAGATGTAGGCGGCGCTGCGCGCTACGCGTGGAGCGCGTCGCGCTTGCGGTCTTCGGTAACGATCAGAAACAGCCAGCCGAGCACGCCGAAGAGCGCCATGAAGCCCAACGCGCTGCTCCTGCCCTTGTCGCGTGCGTACCACATCGCGAAATAGACCCGGATCGCGAACGCCGCGGCGATGAAGAGGACCCCACCCGCCACACTGCCGGCAGCCGGTGCGTCATTGCCGAAGACGGTGAAGAACAACACGAGCAGGATGACGGACAGGAGCGTCCCGGAGAGCGAGAGCAGCATGGCGGCGGCCCGTGTCATGCGCCGTCAGAATACACCGCGCGCAAGGCCGTTGCCTGGGTCATCGCGGAGGGATACGCTGCGCGGCACATCATTCACACACGGGAGGCACTCATGCCGGCATACCCGGATGCGCGCGAGTTGGGACGCCGCTGGTTCGAGGAAGTGTGGAATCGCCGGAATGACGGGGCCATCGACGAGCTGATGGCGCCCGACTCGTATGGGCACGTCGAAGGTGGGGAGTACCGCGGACCGGCAGGGTTCCGCGAGATGCAGGCGATGTTCCTGGCCGCGCTCCCCGACGTGCACATCGAAGTGGAGGACATCCTCGCGGACGGCGATCGCGCGGCGGTGAGATGGCGTGCGAGAGGCCGGCATGCGGGTGAAGGGTTCGGCATTCCCGCGTCGAAACGGGAGATCGACGTAAGAGGGACGACGTGGCTGATCGTCCGGGACGGCAAGATCGTCGAAGGCTGGGACACCTGGAACCTCGCGGGAATGCTCGAGTCGTTGAAGTAGCGCACTCCTGACATGGCCGAAGACGACGTCCCGAAGCACGTGCCGCGCAATCGCGCCACGGCCGGATCGAAGCTGCGGCGATCGCGGAAGCACTGCCCGGTCTGCGTCGAGCCGCTGCGGAAGAACGCCACCCGCACGAAACTGATGGCGAAGTGCGAAGGGTGCGGCGCCAACCCTCAGCCCGGAAAGCAATGCTCCCGTTGCCGCGCGGAATCGATCTGGCAGGGACGAGCGGGCGCGGCATGCCAGTCGTGCGGACATCGCGGCAAAGCGGCGGACGTGATCGCGTCGTGATCCCCGTCCGGCTCTTGCGCAGCGCTTTGTTCGTCACCCTTGCCGCGGCTGGCGTATGGGCGCTCTACGCCATCCAGAATGAATGGCGGTCATTCGCGGACGGCATCGGCGGCCTGCCTCACCTCACCAGCTACTTTTCGGTGTGGACGTTCGTCTGGCCTTCGACGCTTGCGGTCTTGATGGCGATTTTTGGAGCGACGACGTTCCTGCGGAATCGGGACGACCATTCGCGCGGCCGTCTTGTTTACGAGCTGGTCTACTTCGCCCTCTCCCTGTACCTCTTTTACGCCATCGGCGTCAGGATGTGGTGGGCCTACAACCCACATCATTCAGGTCCGGCGTTGTGAGAACTCAGAGCACTTCGCTCGGGACGCCGGCGAGAAGCGCAATTCCGAACACGATCGCGAGCACTTGCCGGTTCATCACACCTTTCCCCTCCTTCATCACAAACCCGCCACGCTCGCCCCGTGCGCCCGGCAAACTGCGCGGATGCATCTCGCCCTGATCCTGCTGCTGGACGTCCTCCTGGTCGCGAACCGCGGCGGCTCCACGATCACCTTCATCGATCCCGTCACCATGCAGTCCCTCGGCACGGCCACGGCCGGCTTCGATCCGCACGAGATCGCGGTCTCCCCCGACGGCACGCGCGCCTACGTCTCGAACTACGGCGCGCAGTCCGGGACCACTCTCTCGGTCATCGACGTCGCCGCGCGCGCGAAGATCGGGGACGTCTCCATCGCGCCGCTGGCCGGGCCGCACGGCATCGTCTTCAGCAACGGGAAGGTCTGGTTCACCGCCGACGGGTCGAACCAGGTGGGCCGCTACGACCCAGCCACCGGTCTCATCGACTGGATCGCCTCCACGACGCAGGCCGGCGGGCACATGCTCGCGGTCAGGGCCGACGGCACGGCCGTCTACACCGCGAACATCGGCAGCGGCACCGCCTCCATCATCGACGCCGGCGGCGGCTCCACCGCCACCGCGCGCAAGATCGTGCCGGCCGTCCCCGGTGCGGAAGGGATCGCGCTCTCGCCGGACGGGCGCGAGCTCTGGATCGGCAGCCGCAACGCGGGCGGCGGCGCGGCCGTCATCGACCTCGCCACCGAGACGCGCGTGGCCACGCTCGGCCAGGGGCGCCCGATGTACCGCCTGCTGTTCACGCGCGACGGCCGCTTCGTCCTCGCGCCCCGGTCGAATCCGGCGGAGATCTCGGTGTTCGACGCCGCGACGCGGACGCAGGTGCGCGCAATCCCGATCCAGGGGGCGCCGCTCTCGATGTTCATCGCGCCCGACAACCACACCCTCTACGTGGCCACGACCGCGCCGAACCGCGTCTACAAGGTCGATTTCCTCAGCGGCCAGACCCTCGCCGCGGTGGACGTGCTCCCGGTACCGGACGGCCTCGCTTATGCGGCCACGCCCCAGCCGCAACGGCCGAAGCGGCGGTCGGTCGCGCACCGCTGAACGGCGCCCCTCCTCGCGATACACTTCGCGGCGGAAAAAGGAGCGCGCATGTTCAAACGACTCGGGAACGTCATCCGCGGATTTTTCGGGCTGTTCATCTCGGGGGTCGAGCGGCGGAACCCCGAGGCGTTGCTGGAAGTCGAGAAGGAGAACCTGCGCGAGCAGATCGGCAACTACAACAAGGGGCTGGCGGCCCACGCCGGCCTGGCCGAGCGGCTGATGACGCAGGTGCGGAAGCTCGAGACGGAGGAGCGCGACCTCCGCGCGAAGGCCACCGCGAACCTGCGCGCCGGCAACCGCGATGCGGCCGGCAACTACGCCCTGCGCCTGCAGACCGTGCAGCGCGAGCTCGTCGAGAACCGCACCCAGCTCGAACAGGCGGAGGCAACCTATAAGGAGCTGATCCGCGCGCGCGACGTGGCCATCAAGGCGGCACAGGCGAAGATCGACTCCCTCAAGAGCTCCCTCAACGACCTGAAGATCAAGAAGGCCACCGCCGAGCTGACCGAGATGGCCTCGGGCATGATCACCAGCATCGGTGGCTCCGGCGACACGCTCGACCGCCTGCACAAGATGGTCGAGGAAGAGCGCGAGACCGCCGCCGGCCGCGCCCGCATCGCCCGCGACTCCCTGAACACCACCGACATCCTCATCAAGGAAGAAGAGCAGAAAGCGCTCACCGAGATGGCCCTCGCCGACTTTGCCGCGAAGGAAGGGCTGTCGATCGACTCCGGCCAGACCTCGGCGCCGCCGAGCGAGACGGTGAAGGCGATGGGGCCGGCCACCACCGAGTAGTGGTGTCGGGTATCGGGTGTCGGGTGTCTGAGGCTTTTCGCCCGAGTGACACACCCCGGACACCTGACACCTGACACCTGACACCTCACATGCGCTACCTCTACCACGCCTTCTTCGCCAGGCCCGACATCCCCCTCCTCCGGCTCCCGTGGAACGCGATCGGGGTGGTGGCGGCGGCGATCGCGGGGTGGTGGGATCCCGCCATCTGGGGGGTCGCCTCGGCGGGGGAGCTGATGTACCTCTTCACGCTCGCCTCCAATCCCGGCTTCCAGCAGTGGATCAACCAGCGGAAGGTGGAGGAGCTGCGCGGCGACACCGAGGATTCGCGCTGGCGGCTGCTCTCGAAGGTCGGCGGCGCGGCGCGGCAGCGCTACAAGAAGCTCGAGGAGAAGCGCGAGCGGCTGGAGACGCTCTACCGCGACCATCACCAGGACGACCTGTTCATCGACAGTAATCGCGACGCGCTGCAGCGGCTGACGTGGCTCTTCCTCAACCTCCTCGTGGCGCAGCGCAACCTCGTCATCGCGCCGAGCAGCGACGAGCGCGACCTCCAGAACCAGATCGCCACCGTCGAGCGCGAGCTGGCCGCCGCCTCGACCGAGTCGCTGCGCGCCTCGAAGGAAGCGACGCTCCGGCTCCTGCGCGAGCGCTACGCCAACATCCGCCACCGCGCCGAGTCGCTTGCCGAGATCGACGCCGACCTGGCGCGCATCGAGACGCAGTTCGACTACGCCCTCGAGGAGGCGACGCTGCGCGGACGCCCCACCGCCATCTCCTCCAACATCGAGCTCACCTCCGACCTCCTCGGCAACATCGGGGAGGAGTCGGCCGTAGTCTCAGAGTCGGCCAGAGTCTCAGAGTCGCAGAGTCTCAGAGTCTCAGAGTAAGCTCCGCCGCGAAATCTCTCTCTCTCTGCGACTTTGAGACTCTGAGACTCTGAGACTACGCGAATGACCCTTCCAGCCTGGGCCGACAAACTCATCGCCCTCTACCAGTCGCACGCGGCGAATCAGTTCCTCCTCTACGGCAACGTCAACGACCGCTTCCTCCTCGACGGGAAGACGCTCGGCAGCCTCCCCGACTTTCTCCACCGCGTCATCCTTCCCCGCTTCGACGTCATCCTCAGCTACGACCTCGGCAACGGCGTGCGCATTGAGAAGGGGGCGGAGATCGTCACCAAGTGGCCCGCCTACCGCGAGAGCGCCGAGCTGCCGCGCGCGCCGCGTCCGGCGACGGAGTGGCTGACGCGCTTCTTCCGCTACACCGCGAACCTGGCGAAGCTCGGCCAGACGCCGCACCAGGTTGGCTTCTACATGAAAGGCGCGCACCTCGTCGCGCCGGCGCTGCCGGGGGCGCTCAACTACGACCTCAGCGCGCTGGCGATGCTCATGCGCGACTGGGCGGCCGACGACCATCTCACCCGCCACTCGCTCGCCACCTTCCTCATCGCCGAGAACCTCAACGACCTCCACCCGCTGCTCGTGAACCATCCGCGCGCCGCGCCGGTCGAGGTGCCGCTGCCGTCGACGGGCGAGCTGCGCGACGGCCTCACGTTGTTTGCGAACGAGCACGCCCTCGTCCTCTCCGAGTTCGCGCCGGCGTACGACACCATCGCCCATCAGCTCACCGGCACGACGCTCACCTCGGTCGAGAACCTGCTGCGCATGAAGTCGCACCGCAAGGAAGTGCTGCACGCCGGCGACCTCGTGACGATGCGCAAGGAGCTCGTGGAGAAAGACTCCGCGGGCCTCATCGAGTTCATCGAGTCGAAGCGGACGCTCGACGACTACAACGCGCAGGAGCGCCTCAAGACCTGGCTGCGGCAGGACATCAAGCTGTGGCACATGAACGACGTGCAGGCGCTGCCGATGGGCTACCTGCTCTGCGGCCCGGTCGGCACCGGCAAGACGTACCTCGTCGAATGCCTCGCCGGCGAGGCGGGCGTGCCGGTGGTGAAGCTGAAGAACTTCCGCGACAAATGGGTCGGCAGCACCGAAGGGAACCTCGAGAAGATCTTCCGCCTCCTGAAGGGGCTGGGGCGCTGCTTCGTCTTCATCGACGAGGCCGACCAGGCCCTCGGCAAGCGCGACGCCGGCAGCGGCGACTCCGGCCTCTCCGGCCGCATCTACGGCATGTTCGCCGAGCAGATGAGCAACCCCGCGAACCGGGGACGCATCGTCTGGATCCTCGCCTCCAGCCGCCCCGACCTCATCGAGGTCGACCTCAAGCGTCCCGGACGCGTCGACGTGAAGATTCCGATCTTTCCTACAACCACTGCCTCGGAAGGCTTCGCGCTCATCCGCGCCCTCGCGAAGCGGCGGAGCGTGGAGCTGCAGGAGAGCGATTTCGCGGCCGTCGAGCCGCTCATCCCGAAGCTGCTCACGCCCGGCGCCGCCGAGTCGATCGCGGTGAAGCTCTACCGCTCCGTGCGCACCGGCGGGCTGAACGCCGTCGACGCGCTGCGCGACACGCTGGAGACCTACCAGACGCCGGTGCCGCCCGACGTGATGGAGTTCCAGATCGCGCTCGCGGCCCGCGAGGCGAGCGACGGCGACTTCGTGCCGGAAGCGTTCCGTCATCTGCGCTGAGGGCGACGTACAATCCGCCCATGTCCCTGCTGATGCAGCACAAGGCTCCCCCCACCGCTCCCCGCCTCGACGGGAAGGAAGTGCTGCACGCGTTCGACCCCTCGCAGGCTAAGGTGAAGGGGGTCATGTTCGGAGGGCGGAAGGCCTTCCTCCTCGAGACGCTCGGCGAGGAGGGCTTCAACGCCTTCACGGCGAAGCTGACGCCGCGGACGAAGGCGTACGTGAAGACGCCGCTGGCGTCGAGCTGGTGCGAGTTCGAGTCGCTGATCGAGCTCGACCGCGCGATCTACAACGAGCTGAAGGCGCGCTACCCCCACGTCCTCGCCCTCATCGGCGCCGCCTCGGCCGAGCTGGGGATCGGCCGCATCTACAAATCGCTCGACTCCGAGAGCCTCGTGCAGTTCCTCGAGTCGAACGCCATGTTCCACGACCAGTACCAGAAGTTCGGCAGCGTGCAGTTCGAGAAGACCCCCTCCGGCGCCCGGATGATCTACTCGAACTACCCGGTCCACAGCCCCATCTTCTGCGCCAGCGCCGTCGGCTACTTTCTCGAGTCGATCCTCCGCCACGGCGGCACCGACCCGTCCGTGACGGAGACGAAGTGCCAGTGCCACGGCGACAAGACGTGCACGTTTGAGATGAAGTGGCGCTAGCCGCACGCGCGGAGCGCGTGCGGGTTGCTGGTTGCTGGTTGCTGGAAGAGGGAACCGGCAACGGGCAACGCGCCACGCGCCACGCGGGCAACCAGCAACCAGTAACCAGCAACCAGCAACGCGCGCGGCGCGCCGCGCGCCGCGCGGCTCGCGTGCTATTCTCGATCCCCCCGGGCGCCATGGCTGACGACAACAAAACCCTCGAGACACCGCTCCCTGAGATCGACGAGCGGGCCATCGGCAAAAAGTATGGGCTCCGCGAGCTCGTCTATCCCGACTCGGAGCAGATGAAGAGCCTCTCGCTCTTTCTCAGCGACGCGATCGAGAATGGCAAGTGCGGGCCGGTGCCGCGCACCGGCGTGGTGATGCTGCTCGAGTTCCTTCAGGCCACCATCAACCGCCAGCACATCACCAAGGGGCCGCGGATGTCGCAGGAGGAGTTCGACGTTCTGCAGACGCCCTACTACCTCGCCGCGCGCGTCGTCTCGAAGATCCAGCGGGCGCGCCAGGAGTCGACGAAGGGGGTCGTCTACCAGACCACCTACATCTCCCTCAACCAGTTCATGGAGGTGCTGCGCAGCCTCCTCGATCCCGGCTGCTACTGGCTGCGGGCCAAGGTGCCGGAGGGCGTCCGCGAGGTGATGGCGGCGTTGCGCGACTTCCTGGTCCTCTACCCGGAGCAGCGGCGGAAAGGCCGCGCCCTCTGAGCGACGCCATGGCCCGGTATCTCCAGAAGATCTCGCTCCGCCCCTACAGCGACGCCGAGATCTGGACCGGGTGGGAGCTGGAGAACCGGGCCGGCGAGCTGGAGGGCCTCATCCTCGCCGACGGCATGACGCAGGAGGAGCTGGTGGCGAAGTACGGCGTCACCGAGTTCCAGAAGATCCCCGGTGAGTACCTCGGCGTGCGGGAGTTCCGTTCCAAACAGGAATGACCGTCGGCGGCCACGTCCTCACCCCGCTCGAGACCGGGTTCCTGATCGCGTCGGTCGTGGCGATCGTCGTCATCTTCCTTGCCGAATGGTTGCGGGCGCACGTGCGGGAGCGGGGTACACTCCCCCCGCCCGTGCTGCTTTTCCTCCGCATTACCCTCGGCATCGTGTTCCTGATCCTCGGCGTGATCGGCTCGCTGCTGCCGGTACTGCAGGGGTGGATCTTCTTCCTGCTGGCGGCACTGGTCCTCTTTCCTCAAAGCCGCTTCGCCGTGAAGGCATGCGACAAAATAGAGCCGAAGATGCCGCGCATGGTCGCCTGGCTGCGACGCCGCGGGATCGGAACGCATCGGGAACAGCAGCCATGACCAAGCAGTACGACAAAGCCTATTTCGATCACTGGTACCGCGGGCGGACCCGCGTGAGCACGCACGCCGAGGTGCGGAGGAAGGTGGCGGTCGCGATCGCGAACGCCGAGTACTTTCTGCGGCGCCAGCTGCGCACCGTGCTCGACGTCGGCTGCGGCGAGGGCGCCTGGCTGCAGCACCTCCAGGCCTTCCGCCCCCGCGTGCAGTACCTCGGCCTCGACCCCTCGGAGTACGTCGTCAAGCGCTTCGGCCGCGAGCGCAACATCAAGCGCGCCTCGTTCGGCGACCTGCCGAAGCTCCACCTCGGCGTCTACGACCTCGTGGTCTGCTCCGACGTCCTGCACTACGTCCCCGACGCCGAGCTCAAGGCGGGCATCCAGTCGCTCGCCGGCGCCACGGACGGTCTGGCTTTTCTGGAAGTGCTGACGAAGGAAGACGACATCGTCGGCGATCTCGACGACTTCATCCGCCGCCCCGCGGCCGCCTACCGGAAGCTCTTCTCCGGCGCCGGGATGACCTTCGTCGGGCCGTACTGCTGGCTCTCCCCCGCCTTCAAGGACTCGGTGGCGGAGCTGGAATCATCTAAGTAGCGCGCGGGGCGCAGCACCCGGGCGCGTGCGCCCGAACCCTGCCGCCATGCGCCCGTACCCCGGGCGCGTGCGCCCGAACCTTGCCGCCATGCGCCCCTACCCCGGGCGCGTGCGCCCAAACCCTGCCGCCATGCGCCCAAACTCCGGGCGCGTGCGCCCAGACCCCGCCGCCATGCGCCCGAACTCCGGGCGCGTGCGCCCAGACCCTGCCGCCATCGGCGCACGACCTGTCAACTTTAAAGAGCCACTTGACACTTTAATAGTCCTGATCTACATTGTGTACAGTCGTACCGTGCACGGATCTGACGAAATCAAAAGAAAGGAGGTGATACTCATGGTCAACAAGCTGTCTTCCGAGGTACCGCAGTCTGTCGAGCCGCCGGTCATTCCGACGCCGACGGTCACGCACTACCAGCAGGTCGCGAACGAGCTCTCTGCCGCGATGCAGACGTTCAAGTCCGCGATCCCGGGTTATGAAAGCGCCCACTCCCTGACGAAGGACGTCGTCGAGAGGAAGCGCCGGATCCCGATGGGGTTCGTGAACAAGGCGATCGGCGCGCTGCTCATGTCGCCCGAGTTGCAGACCATCAAGCAACTCGACGCGGCGGAGTCGCTCGACGACGCGCAGTTCATCGACGCGCTCGCGCCGGTGCTGCAGCAACTCGGGACGCTGTACGACGGGTTGAAGTTCACGATCGACGCGCGGAAAGCGCGCCTGGCCGCGAACGCGCAGCAGATCTATGCGATCAGCAGAGGTCTGGCGCAGACCCGGGCCGGTGCCGACCTGACCGGACACGTGGATGAAATGAAGCGTGCCCGCCGGTCGCACCGCCGCCGTACCGACGCCCCTGCCTCTCCCACCACCACGCCCCAGGCGTAACTCCTGGGACCCTCCCCGCTGCCCGGGCGGCGGGGAGGGTTCGTTTTTTCTAGGCGTTCGTCTGCAGGAACGCCACTGCCTGCCGGATGATCTCCCTCGACCTCCCGCTGTCGTGCGAGAGGTCGAACGCGTGCGGGCCCTCGGGGTGGTTCGCGAACGTCAGCGGCGCGTTGCGGCGCAGTGCCTCGACGACGAAGGCGTCGAGGGTCTCGTTGAGGCGGGGGAACTGATCCTGCCCGGCGCGCGCGACGAAGAGCGGCTTCTCCCCGGGAAAGGTGAAGCCGGGGTTGGCGAAGCCGAACGTCTTCGCCGTCTCCGCGATCGCCCCCTCCACCTCCAGCATGAAGCCGTAGAGCAGCGCGGCGCAGCGGGCGCGGTGCAGCGCCGACAGCGCCAGCGGGACGTTTCCGGAGCTGGCCAGCAGCGACACCGGCCGCTCCCCCAGCGTGTCGAGCAGCAGCGAGAGGCCGCTCACCGGCTCGACGTTCGTATAGGTGATCGCCGTGAGACCGGCAGCCGCGATCAGCCGCGCCCAGGCCACGTTCGACGGCATGTCCTTGAACCGGAACCCCAGCTTCCGCTGGAACCCGGGATCGGGATAGCCGGCCACGATCACCACCGCGCGCTCCGGCTCGGGGACGCCGGGCGGGGTGTAGACGTCCATCACCAGTCCGTCGGCGAAGGGAACGTCCGGACGGACCTCCACCGACTCCATCTCTGGAGTGCTGTAGACGATGCTCATGTGCTTTCCTCCTGAGCAGAATGCTCTTACTCCACCAACCGATCAGGGAACGACCGGAGGCCTCCGGCGGCCGGGCCGCGGGCCCGGACCCGATGGTTGGCCCAGCCTCCGCGACACAGCCTCGTATCTCGCAACAGAGTGTCGCGGAGGCTAGGCCAACCCAACGGGGTCCGGGGCCGATGGCCCCGGCCGCCGGAGGCCTCCGGTCGTCTCCTCATCCGTGGATGAAGTGCGTGCGTTCTGCTTAGAAGGCGCCGTTGCGCAGTTCGACGACGTGCAGGCGTTTCACCTTCGTGGTGCCGGCGGTGAGGGTGGAGTCGGTGAAGGGGGCGGTGAAGAGCCCCAGCGCGGTCCGCGCCTGTGCCAGCGCGGTGCGAAGCTCCGTGACGTGCACCGCCTTCACGGTCGTCCCCGCGGCGAGCGAGGCGTCGGTGAAGGAGAAGGGCGACAGCAACGCCGCCGCGCGCACCGAGTTGACGGCCGCGCGCAGCTCCGTGACGTGCGCCGCCTTCACCGGCGTCACCCCGAGGGTGAGCGCCGGGTCGGTCACCATGATGGTGGTGGCCAGCTCGGCGCCGCTGGTGTCGGACGGCACGCCGTCGGCCGCCAGCGCGCGGACGCGGTAGAGGTAGGTCAGGCCGGCCGTGCGGCCGGAGTCGACGAACGTCGTCCCGCTCTGCGCGGACGCCAGCTCCCACCCGCCGCTGCCGCTCTTGCGGTCGATCTCGTAGCTCGCGGTGACCGGCACCGCCGGCCAGCTCACGGTGACGCTGGTCGTCGACGTGGCCGTCGCGACGACGCTCGTCGGCCGGGCAGGCTTGGCGGTGATCTGCGCGGGGTTGCTGTCGGTGAAGCAGCCGGCGTCGTCGCTGGCGCGCACGTAGAACCAGGTCGTCTGCGTCAGCGGTCCCGTTGCATGGCTGCTGTTCGTGGCGCCGGGGATGAGCGTCCCGCTCGGCGGGATGCCGCGGTACCACTGGAACGCGGCGGCCCCCGTCGCGGCGGCGGTGAGCGAGGCGCCGGTGGCGGTGTTGACGGTCTGCGACTGCGGATGCTGCGTGATCGCCGGCGCCGTTCCCTCCTCGATCGTCGCGCTGCCTTCGGTCTTGCCGTGGAGGTGGTGCCTGTCGGCCACGTTCACGATCGAGTAGACGCCGGGGGTGTTGACCTGCCGGAAGTGGGGCAGGGAGCTGGTGGCAGTCGTGAAGCCGTCGTTCCAGGTCATGGTCCAGGGCGGGACGCCGGTCAGCGCGACGTGGATCTTCGCGTTCGCGCCGCCGCAGATCGGGTCGCCGGAGGTGATCGTCGCGGTCGGACGGGGGTCGTAGCCGGCGACGTACGCGCCGCCGTTGAAGGAGCCGTAGGGCGCGAACGTCTGCGCGACGGAGGGGCTGGTGAACGACCACATCTTCGCGGAGACGGCGGTGCCGGGGCCGGTGGCGGTGAAGATGAAGTACTTCCTGTCGGCGTTCTGGCCGATGCCGACGCGCACGCCGCCGAGGAAGTCGGCGCTGTAGGGGATGAAGTTCATGAGCGTGGCGTTGTTGGCGCCGTTGTAGACGCGCACGTTCGGGATCGCTCCCTCGTCGAGCGCGGTGGCGATTTCGGCCTTGCCGTCGTTGTTGGTGTCGCCGGCGGCGACGAAGAGCCCCTGCTTCTCGCTCTCGGTGAAGGCGAAGAAGTCGGCGAGCAGCGCGCCGTTGGCGCCGCTGAAGACGCGCACGCGCGGCCCTCCGCCCGGTCCCGCGCCGGTGATGATGTCGTCGATGCGGTCGCCGTTGTAGTCGGCGGAGGCGACGCGGACGCCGCCGGTGAACGCGAGGTCGTAGGCGAAGAAGTCGACGGTGACCTGGCGGGTCACCCCGTCGTAAACCTGGACGCGCGGGCCGACGCCGGAGCCCTCGCCGGCTCCGATGACGATGTCGTCGAAGCCGTCGCCGTTGACGTCGCCCGAGGCGACGTAGACGCCGCCGGTGAACGCCTGCGGGAAGGGAAGGATCGTGGAGCCGAGCTGCAGGTTCGTGGTGCCGCTGAAGACCTTCACCGAGGCGGGGGCCGTCTCGGTTCCGGCGATCAGGTCCGCCGCGCCGTCGCCGTCGACGTCACCGAAGGCGACGGTCACGCCGCTGGTGGTGCTGGGGGAGGCGTTGAACGAATTCACCTCGAACCCGTTCTCGAACACCTTCACCGTCGGCGTCATCCCCGGCCCGGGGCCGGTGAGGGCGATCTGCGCCGCCGCCGAAAAGGTAAGCGCAAGGGACGACAGGACGAACGAATACCGGCGCCGTGCGGACATGGCAAACACCTGCTCTCTCTGGATTGCGGATTAGCGGACAGGTGCAGCATAGGGCTTGGGAGGCGGCGGAGCAAGCCCACCCTCGTCCCACCCCGCGGGGTGGGACCAGTCCCGCCCTTCCGCGCGCGGGTGGCTACCCGTAAACATATCGTGCGCTTCGACTTAGCTGGGCAGAATGATCCTCGTCAAACGGAGGAACCAAATGAAATCGCTCAGCAAGTACATCGCAGTCGCCCTGATGGTTCTCGGCCTCGCCGCGTCCGCTCAGGCCCAGATCAAGCTCACCGAGTCCGAGAAGCAGAAGCTCTACATCACCGTCCACACGGTCGGCACCGCGCAGGCGCTGAACCACAAAAACGTGTTCGACTCGAAGGGGAACGCGCTGGCGAAGGTCTCGCCCGGCTTCCAGAACGCCTTCGGCGACCTCGGCTTCATCGGCAAGTTCGGCAAGAACGAAGAGATCACGGTGGTCATGGACCTCTATCTCTCCAGCCGCAACCACCCCTCGCAGACCTACGGCAATGAAGGCTACATCCTGCTCCGCGGCGTGCCCGAGAACCTGCAGGGGCTGAAGTTCCTGCAGCCGGTCCTCTCGAAGGTCGACCTCAAGGCGGGCCACATGCTGGTCGACTTCGGCGACGCCGGCAACCACCGCTCGAACAACGCCATCGTCCAGAAGAACCCCCTCATCGGCAACTTCGTGGTCGACCCGAACATCGTCTCGATCGGCATGCAGGTCAGCAGCAAGCCCGGCAAGTACGGCTGGCTCCTCGGCGGCTCGAACGGCACCACCACGGAAGACTGGAACGTCGGCCGCGGCTTCGCCTACAACGCCAAGCTCTACGCCTACCCGATCGAGGGGCTGCGCACCTCGGTCTCCTACATCGCTGCCGACCAGAGCGACAACCCCAACAAGTCGGGCGGCGGCAGCCAGCTCCAGATGTTCACCGGCAACCGCAGCGGCGAGCGCTATGCAGGCGTCCTCGGCGGCGGCCAGGCCCCCGGCAACGTCTTCCCGCAGGCTGGTGAGAAGTTCAGCGCGGCTCAGTTCGACGTGACCTGGGACAACGGCTCGCCCGTCACCCTCTACGGCCACTACGGGATCACGCAGGACCTCGACATCAACGGCACGCTGCCCGGCAAGCCGGAAGAGAAGTGGAACTACTTCGCCGGCCACGTGAAGTACAACATCACCCCGACCCTCTACGCGGCCGCGCGCTACAGCGGCGCCACCACCTCGATGCTCGCCGGTGCGAACAGCGACGGCAAGGTCGACCGCATCCAGGTCGGCGGCGGCTTCTGGCTGACCAAGAACCTCCTCATGAAGGTCGAGTACGTGAACCAGAAGTACAGCGGCTTCCGTGAAGGGCAGATCGTCAACAACAACATCGCGGCGTGGCGCGAGCCGTCCTTCAGCGGCGTGATCTCGGAAGTGTCGTTCAGCTTCTGAGGAGAACGGCCATGAAGAAAACCACGATCCTCCTCCTCTGCACGGCGCTGGCCCTCGCGGCCAGCGCCGACCGGTTCGCCGGGACCGCCGGAAGCGTCATCAAGATCGAAGGCACCTCCACCATGCACGCCTGGACGATGGAAGGGACGACGATCAAAGGCGAGATCAGCGCACCGACACCCGACAACTGGAACGCACCCGCCAGGGCCGTCGTCACCATCCCCGTCACCTCGATCAAGAGCGAGCACGCCAAGATGGACAAGCTGATGGCGGAGGCGCTGAAGGCGAAGACGCATCCGGAGATCCGCTACGAGCTGACCTCCGCCACGCCGAAGAACGCCACCGCCACCGCCTTCACGCTGGCGACGCAGGGCAAGCTCACCATCGCCGGCGTGACGAAGGACGTGGTCATCGACGTCCAGGGCGCGCGCAACGCCGACGGCAGGTACACGCTCGTCGGGCAGGCGCCGATCAAGATGACGGCCTTCGGCATCAAGCCCCCCACCGCAATGCTCAACACCATCCGTACCGGCGACGACGTGAAGGTCACGTTCCGCTGGGTCGTGGAGCGCCAGTAAATGCTCCTCCTCGTCCTCCTCCTGGCCACGGCCGACTCGGCGAGCCTCGTCTCCGGCGCGCCGAGCCGGCTGGTGCTGCAGGGATCGTCGAACGTCGCGCCATGGCGCTGCAGCGGGACGACGCTCGACGGGAGGATGGAGGTCGCGGTGCCGCTCTCGCGGATCAACCACCTCATCGACCGCATCGAGGACGGCGCCATCTGGCAGCTCACCCCGCAGACCGCCTCCTTCCCCGCCCCCTCGTTCCAACTGCAGGTCCCGGTGACGACGCTCCGCTGCGGGAACCGGCAGATGGAGCGGGACATGTACCAGGCGCTCCGCTCCGACGCCTATCCCACCATCGAGTTCCGCTTCCAGGAGCTGGTCGGCGGCGTGCGGCACGACATCGACCGCGGCTGCTATCACGCCACGATCGCCGGCGTGCTCTCGCTGGCGGGCGCGCGGCGCAAGGTGTCGGTGCAGGTCGAGGCGCAGCGCGTCGCCCCCGACCGCTTCCGGCTGCGCGCGAAGCTCCCGCTGCGCATGACCGACTTCCGCATCACGCCGCCGACCGCGCTCTTCGGCATGGTCAAGGCGAAGGACGAGCTGGTCGTGCACTTCGACCTCTATCTGCAGGAGAAACGGTCGTGAGTACGGCGACAATGACGCTGATGACCCTCCGCCGCCTCAAGACGATCTCGATCCTGCTGCCGGTCGCCGGCGTAATCGCGCTGGAGCTCGGCCGCTACCTCCTCGTCGGATCGATCTCCTGGCAGAAGCGGGTCGTGCTCGACCTCGTGTTCGTGGCCGGCATCGTCATCTTCGCCGCCGTGATCTTCCGCTACATCGAGCAGATCCAGGGGCGGCTCAAACGGCAGAACGAGGAGCTGCTCGCCCTGCACAGCGCGGGGCTCGACGTGACCGCGGAGCTGTCGCTCGACGCCGTGCTCAAGAAGGTCGTCGAGCAGGCGCGCGGGCTGGTGGGGGCGCAGTATGGCGCGCTCTCCGTCATCGACCGGGAGAACCGGATCCTCGCCTTCATCACCGCCGGCATCACGCCCGAGGAGCGCGCCGCGATCGGCCCTCCTCCGGTCGGCCACGGCCTCCTGGGCGTGGTGCTGCGGCATGGGCAGCATCTCCGCCTCGAGGACCTCACCCGCCACCCGCACTCGCACGGCTTCCCGCCGAACCATCCGCCGATGAAGTCGCTGCTGGCGGTGCCGATCCCCTGCAAGGGGCCGTTCCTCGGGAACCTCTACCTCACGGAGAAGACGGGCGGCGCGGAGTTCACGCGCGACGACGAGGAGACGCTGGAGCGCTTCGCGCTGCAGGCCGGCCTGGCCATCGACAACGCCCACCTGCACGAGCAGGTCGCCGACCTGGCGGTGGCGCAGGAGCGCATCCGCATCGCCCACGAGATGCACGACGGCCTGGCGCAGGTCCTCGGCTACGTGAACACGAAGGTGCAGGCCGCCGAGATGTACATGAGGCGGGAGAAGACGGAAGAGGCGGGAGCGCAACTGCGCGAGCTGTCCTCGGCCGCGCGGCAGGCCTACGCCGACGTGCGCGAGTCGATCATCGGCCTGCGCGCCCTTCCCGGCCCGCAGCGGCACATCGAGGAGGTGCTGCGCGAGTACCTGGCGCGCTGGCAGGAGATGAGCGGGATCTCGACGTCACTCACCCTCGACTCCACGATCGCGCTCCGGCCGTCGCACGAGCTGCAGCTCGTGCGCATCGTGCAGGAGGCGCTGACGAACGTCCGCAAGCACGCGCGCGCCTCGCACGCCTCGGTCGACCTGCGGCGCGACGGGCACGACCTCGTCGCCACGATCGCCGACGACGGGCAGGGCTTCAACGCCGCCGCGCCGGCGAGGAGCACGCAGTTCCCGCAGTTCGGGATCTCGACCATGCGCGAGCGGGCGGAGAGCATCGGCGGGACGCTGGCAGTCGAGAGCACGCAGGGGGCCGGCACGACGGTGCGGCTGCGGTTGCCGCTGCACGACCCGGAGGCGTAATAAACTCCGGCTCGTGCGCATCCTGATCGCAGACGACCACTCGCTGTTCCGCGACGGTCTCCGCAGCCTCCTGCAGGCGGAGGGGCACGAGATCGTCGGCGAGGCGAAGAACGGCCGCGAGGCGGTGGAGCTCACGCGCGAGCTGAAGCCCGACCTGGTGCTGATGGACGTGCAGATGCCGGAGCTCGACGGCATCGGCGCCACGAAGGCGATCGTCGCGGAGCTGCCGGAGATGAAGGTGGTCATGCTCACCGCCTCCGAGGAGGAGGCGAAGCTGTTCGACGCCATCAAGTCGGGCGCGCAGGGCTACCTGCTCAAGAACCTGGAGGCGGAGGAGTTCTTCGACCTCCTCGAGCGGGCGCAGAGGGGCGAGCCTGCGCTGACGCCGGCGCTCGCGCGCAAGCTGCTGCAGGAGTTCGCGAAGCCGGCCGAGCCGGCCGCCGCGCCGCAGACCGAGGACGCGCTGACCGCCCGCGAGCGGGAGGTGCTGGAGCTGATGGTGGAGGGGGTGACCTCGAACCGCCGCCTCGCGAAACGGCTGAACCTGAGCGAGAACACGGTCAAGTTCCACGTCCGCAACATCCTCGACAAGCTCCGCCTGCACAACCGCGCGGAGGTGGTGGGGTACGCGTTGCGGCACGGGATTGTCGATTCGAAGACGGAGTAGGTGACGCGGGGTTGTCTCGTAGCTGTGCCTGCTTTCGGGTTCGGTGATCGGGCTCACTTACTCCCGCAAGGAGGGGCTGCATATTAGGGCTGGTGCAGAAAATGCCCCTCAGTACCACTGCCTCGCCACCTTGACTTGGCACCCGGCGGTGAATTGTGGTGTCACACCTGACAAGGAAAGAAGTATTACATGGCCTCTGATGGCTCGAGAAGCTTCAAGCCGTTGAAGCCGAACCTCACCAACAAGAATCCTTACCGCGCGCTCCCCGCGAATTACCCGTCGATGCACTCGCGATTCCCGATCGTGCCGTCGAAGGGGTATGGGCAGCTTTCCTTCGATCCTGGAATCGACGAGAACGGCCCTACGGAAGGACAGCACGAGGAGATGACGCCGGAGTCGCGCCGCGTATGGCGCGAGTTCATGCTCGCCGCCGTCGGTAACGCCGTCACGCCACCCGACGACGATCCTGAAGGCAACGCCGAGTAACGTCCCGCCGAGGTAGCTAAACCCACAATCGAAAGCACGCCGAGACCGCACTGCGGCTCCCGGGTGGGGACTGTTCATGCCTTTGCGTTTGAAGGGAGAAGGTGTCGCGACCGCGTACGCGATCACCTCCGTCGGCGAGGTTCAAGATGAGATGGCTCATGCGAAGGCTTCGGTGAAGCTCCTTCGCGAAAAGTCTCGCGCGCTGGCCGAGCCGCTGCGGGAGCCGGAGATCATTTACATCATCGGGCAAGGCGACATCGCCATGGCCGTTGGCACGACCGACTTCCGCCGGATCGCCGATCTCGGCTACCCCGGCTCGAAGTCGCGCGCGGGAGCGGTGAACTGGGTGTTCTCCGTCCCCTACGTCCTGCCCGAGCTGCCGCCACCCGATCCCGAACAGCGGAACGTCCTCAGGTTCATGCTCCACCTGCGGCTCCGGCGGCACGTCTACGCCTATCGCGACGGCGAGGAACAACTCGTCCATCAGCTTGCCGCATTACTGAACCAGAACGGAATCCCGGGGCGCATCCACGTCGGCCTGGGGTGGAGCGATCTCATTGTCGAGGGGACGTTTTCCCGCGACTCGTTCAATGCGTTCGTGCGCTTCATGATCTTTGCCCACGGCCTGCGGTTCGAGATCGGCCCGCCGGACGGCAGAACGCAACACCCGGCAATTCAGCGCATGCTCACGGTCATTGGCTATGTGGGGAAGGCGCCCGATTTTCCGGGCGTGCAGCACATGACGTTCGTCCGCGCCGTTCCGGGCGGTTACGATGACCTCACCGACCTGCTGGAGAAGTTCGGAGAGGTCCACATCCTCGACGGGAAGGCGGATTTCATGATCGGGTCGGAAGAAAACCCGCCCGCCGACTGGCTCCGAACGCACAGCACGTTGGGCGGAGACCGGAAGAACAAGCGGCTCCTTCAGAAGGTCGAGACCCACCTCGTCTACCTCCACGCGTCGCAGTTCGACAACCAGTCGGGCCTTCCGCGGATCGTCGTCGACTTCGGGCGGAACCGCCTGCATCGGAAGGGCTGCAACTGCGAAGACAAGGCGACGGCCTTCGGCGGCCTGATCGAGAAAAACATGGAGGAGATGGAGGACGTGCTGCCGCGGGAGCAGGCATACGCCGTCACGAACGTTCTTTTTCTGCTCGGCGCCACGCTCCGCGACACCAGCATCTGCTGCGACGCACGCGATGCCGTGTTTGCGTGCTATCACGGCCTGTTGTCGATCTTCGTTGGACTTCAGGAGCAGGGGCAACTGCGCAGCCGCACGGCGGAAGAGTTTCACGGACGGCGGGAGCAACTCGCCGCACTGTGGCGCCGCCTCGACGAATGGCACCGCTTCACCGACTTGCTGCTTCGCCAGAGGACCGTCGGCTCTTTCGAGGAGCTCCTCGGCCAAACGGATCGCTCAGTGTGTACAGCGGCGGCGTGCAGAAGTTCCTCTTCCTCGCCGACAAGCTGGTCGGAGATTTCGCGAAGCGCCTCCTCGGCCGCTTCAGGGTGAAATTCAAGGACGAACTCCAGGGAAAAACGATCGAGCTACCGTTCTTCGCCACCATCTACGACTCGGTGAAGACCATCCTCAGCTTTCGCAATGGCCTGGTTCGCGTGCCGACGCGCAACATCTTCCAACTTCCTCTGGCACTGGCGGGACTGTGGCACGAGGTCGGTGTCGCGCTCTTCTTTGGCTGGTACACGGAGGAGATCGCCGAGCTCACCCCGGAGACCGACCGCAACGCGTTCCTGGCCGCCTTGGGAGACCACTTTGCGGCCGTGATCGTTTACCTGTACGGCTTCGGCGGAAACTACGCTTTCTTTCTCTCCATGGCGCATGGTTTCAACGAAATTTACCGGGACGCCGACGAGACGATCCGGCAGTACGCGTACCGTCAGTTTCTCGTTCGCCTGTACCTCGTTTATGAGCTCGACTGGATGCGAAGCGCCCTCCGGGAGAACGACCGGATCCGGCTGCAGATGCTTTTCCAGCCGCGGACGCTGGCGAAGTTCCTGTCCACGCAGCTCGAGGCGGAAGTGAACGCCGTCGCGACGCGGTACGACAGCCTGGCGATCCCGGCGCCATATTGGGGCGTGCTCCACCTCGACGTCACGACGGCCGACTTCACGCTGTTTCACCGCAATCTTTATCTGCCGTTCATCAGTGAGCCGGCACTGACCGATCCCTCGAAATTGAACGTCGCCCCATTCGAGGAAGGCCTCCTGAAAAACTTCGGGCCGGATGAAGACCTGAATGCCTGGTTTGCGGCACTCGCCTATTACGTCCAAGCCGCCGATCGCGCAGACGACATTCCGTATTTCGAGATGATGGCGTCGCTGGGAAAGAGTGCCGCGATCGAGTATCACCGTCGTCAGATGACGGATCGGTCGAATACCACGTCTGCCGCAAGCGCCTAGTCCACCGTCGCGAACTCCCCCAGCTTCTCCTCGTCCAGCGTCAGCGCCTCGCAGAGGCGGTCGAGGGCGGCGTAGTCGCCGGCGTGCAGCTCGCGGAAACCGTCGTAGGCCTCGCGGGAGGTCCACCAGTCGAGCGTGACGTAGGAGGTGCCGTCGCGCAGGAGGTCGGTGCGCACGTAGGCGGCGTCGCGGCGGAAGAGGCGCGCCCAAGTCCCGTCGGCGCCGTAGTGGCGCTCGAACTCGGCGGGACGGGTGGTGGTGAAGCGCCAGATGGCGACGAACACGCGGCGATCTTATCGCGCGGGGGAAGGGCTTCGTCACCGCCTTCCGCAGTTCCGTCCCATCGCTGTTTACGGCTGGACGGGGCGTCCCTAGGATCGCGGCAATCTCCAGGAGGTCCAATGAAAGCGCTCAGGTTTGCAGTGTTGTGCGCCGTCGTCGCGACGGCGGGATATGTCGCCGCGGATGACGGCGGCGGGATCATGGGTACCGGCACGCGGTCGGGATTGATGGGCAGCGGCGGCAAGGAAGACGGTGGCGGCACAATGGGCACCGGCACCCTCACCGAAAGCAGCTCCGGCGTCGGCCTGTTCGGCGGCGGCACCGTCGCCAACGCGGACGATGGGCAGGGGCTCCTCGGCGGCGGCACGCGCTCCGGCGACGGCGGGAAGGACGGCGGCGGCGGGATGGGTAGCGGTACCCTGACCAGCAGCTCCGGCGGCGGCTGGTTCGGCGGCGGCACCGTGGCCAACGAAGAGGAGGGCGGCGGCGCCATGGGCAGCGGCACGCGCTCCGGCGACGGAACCGGCTTTCTCGGCGGCGGCACCGGCAGGGAAGGCGGCGGGGCGCTCGGCAGCGGCGCGCTCACCGAGGTCCGCGACGCCAACGGCGGCCGCTTCCTCGTCATCGCCTTCGACGACGGCTCCCTCTTCATCCTCGGAATCGAATAGGCGTCCTGATGCGTTGCCCGATGCTGACGTGAGCTCCCTCAGCACAGCAACGCGCAGAACCCGGGCCGGCATCCTGATGCTCGCGGCGTTCTTCGTGCTCGCCGCGGGCATCGTCCCCGCCTGCGGGTCGTTCTGCTGCGCGCGCGAGGCCGCGGACAGCATGCACGCGGCGATGCCCTGCTGCGAGTCGCAGCCGAAGCTCGAGCGCGCGCAGGTCCTGCGCATGCCGCAGGCGACGTCGGTGAGCCTCCCCGCCGCGCACGTGGCGGCGCCGGTGACCGCGCCCGCATCGCCGCCCGCACGCGCGCTCACCCTCGCCGCGTTGCCGGGCATGCACGAGCCCTCTCCTCCCCTCTTCCTCCGGAACGCGCAGCTCCTCATCTGATCCCGCCTCCCCCTCTCTGCTTCACGGGGACCGGAGGTTGGATGAAACGCATTTTTCTGTTGCTGCTGATTGCGCGGCCGCTGTTCGCAATCGATTTTCATGACCCGCGTGCGCTGGTGGCGGAGGCGCTGGAGAAGCATCCCGCGCTGACCCGCCTGCGCGCCGAGGCGGCGGCGGCGCGGGAGCGGGTGGCGCCGTCGGACGCGCTGCCGAACCCGATGCTGATGTCGGGCGTGCAGAACAAGCAGATCGATTTGCGCGACGACGAGATGATGACCATGTACATGGTCGGGGCGTCGCAGCGGCTGGTTCGGCGGGAGAAGCGGGAGGCGCGGCGCGAGGCGGCGGAGCTGGCCGTGCGCGCCGCGGAGCAGCAGCTCGACGCCGCGCGCGCCGCGATCGAGCGCGACGTGCTGCTGGCCTGGTACGACGTCGCCGCCGCCGACGCGCAGCTCGCCAGCGCCGCGCAGGTGCGCGAGATGACGGAGGCGGTCGTGGCCGCGGCGCGCGTGCGCTACGAGGTCGGCAACGCGCTGCAGGCGGAGGTCATCCGCGCCCAACTGCAGGGGAGCGATCTGGAGCACGAGATCCTCCGGCTCCGCGGCGTGCGCCGCACCGCGCTGGCGCGCCTCCTTCCGCTGCTCGAATTGCCGCTGGCCACCGAGGTGCCGCCCCTGACCATCCCCGAAGGGAGCGAAGCGCTGACGGTGTCGCAAACGACCACCCCGCCCGACGATCACCCGGCGCTGCTGGCGTTGGAGGCGGAGGTGGCGATGGCGGAGTCGGAGATCCGGCTGGCGGAGCTCGAGGGGAGGCCGGACGTCGACCTCGAGGCGCAGTACGGCCACCGCCGCACCGAGCGGGACATGTTCAGCGTCACCGCGCGCATCGAGCTGCCGCTGCGCCTGAAGCAGACCGTGGAGCCGCGCGTGCGGGAGGCGATCCTCCGCCGCGACGCCGCGACGGCGCGCATCGCGGAGCTGCGGCGCGCGCTGACGCAAGCACTCGCCGAGGCGGTCGCCGCGCACGACGACGCCACGAGCCAGCTTCGCTTCCATCACGAGGTGCTGGTGCCGCAGGCGCAGCTCGCGTTCGAGTCGACGCTGGCGGCGTACGAGACCGGCAGGACCTCCTTCGAGTCGATCCTCGAGACGCAGGCCGGCTACCTCCGCCTCCGCCTCCAGTACTACGAGCTCCTCGCCCGCCACGCGCAGGCGATCGTCACCTACGACGCGCTGCGCAAAGGAGCGACCGAATGAAACGGATGACGTTCGTGCTGATGATCGCGGCCGCGCTCCTGCCGGCCGCCTGCAACGAGCAAAAAGCGCCGGTCGCAACGGCGACGCAGGTCGAGAAGGCGCCCGACCTCTACCTCTGTCCGATGCATCCCACGGTGAGGCAGGACAAGCCGGGGAGCTGCCCCATCTGCGGCATGGCGCTCGTGAAGCAGGCTGCCGCGGCCGACCACTCCGCGCACGCGGGCGAGCAGGTCGCGGGGGTGGCGCTCTCGCCGGAGCAGCGGGTGACGGGCAACGTGAAGACGGTGCGCGTGGCGCTCGACACCCACACCGGCGAGCTCGTGACCACCGGCCGTGTGACGTTCGACGAGCGGCGCGTGGCGCAGGTCACCGCCTACGCCGGCGGACGCATCGAGAAGCTCTTCGCGAACTTCATCGGCGACGCCGTGCGGCGCGGCGAGGCGGTGGCCACGATCTACTCCCCCGACCTCTACGCGACGCAGCAGGAGTATTTGCTCGCGCTGGAGAACCGCGGCCGGATGCAGCGCGCCGGGTTCGAGTCGGCGCGCAATGCGTCGCAGGACCTCGTCGACTCGACGCGCCAGCGGCTGCTCCTCTCCGGCATGACCGCCGGGCAGGTGTCGACGCTCGAGCGGACGCGCAAGCCGATCTACGCGACGACAGTGATCTCGCCCGTCTCGGGCGTCGTGACGAAGAAGCTCGCCCTCCCGCAGCAGTACGTGCAGCAGGGGCAGCCGCTGCTGGAGGTCGCCGACCTCTCGCGAGTGTGGGTGGAGGCGGACGTCTACGAGCAGCAGTTGCCGAGCGTGAAGGTCGGCGACCGGGTGGAGATCCAGGCGGCGGCGGTCCCGGGGCGGACGTTCAACGGCACCGTCGCCTTCATCGTGCCGGTCATCGAGGGGGCCACGCGCACCGCGCGCGTGCGCGTCGACCTCCCGAACCCCAGCCTCGCCCTCAAGCCGGACATGTACGTGAACGTGCGCATCATCGGCGCCCCCGCGCCGGCGCACATCATGGTGCCGGCCAGCGCGGTGGTGGACCGGGGGCAGTCGCAGTTCGTCTGGGTGGAGGCGGGGCCGGGCAAGTACGAGCCGCGGCAGGTCACGACCGGCGGCCGTCACGGCGACGCGATCGTGATCGAGTCGGGGATCAGCGCTGGCGACAACGTCGTGGTGGAGGGCGGGTTTCTGCTGGACAGCGAAGCGCGGTTGAGAGGTGCGAGCAGTGATCGCCCGCATCATTGAGCTCTCCGCCCGCCACCGCTTCATCGTCCTCCTCCTCTACGCCATCGTGATCGGCGCCGGGGTGTGGGCGACGCTGCGCACGCCGCTCGACGCGATCCCCGACATCTCCGACAACCAGGTCATCGTCTATGTCGACTGGCCGGGGCGCTCGCCGCAGCTCGTCGAGGACCAGGTCACCTATCCGCTCGCGTCGAACCTGCAGGGGCTGCCGAACCTGAAGGCGGTGCGGGCGACGTCGATGTTCGGCTTCTCCCTCGTCTACGTCATCTTCGACGACGACGTCGACATCTACTGGGCGCGCACGCGCGTGCTGGAGCGGCTGAACTACGTCTCCGGCCTCCTGCCGGCCGGCGTCACGCCGCGCCTCGGGCCGGAGGGGACGGGCGTCGGCCACGTCTACTGGTACACGCTGCAGTCGAAGACGCACGACCTGGGGCAGCTCCGCTCGATCCAGGACTGGTATCTGAAGCTCGGCCTGCAATCAGTCGACGGTGTGGCCGAGGTGGCGAGCGTCGGCGGGTTCGTCAAGCAGTACCAGGTCAATCTCGACCCGATCAAGCTCGCGGCACGCAACGTCTCGCTGGACACGGTGGTGGAGGCGGTGCGCCGCTCGAACAACGACGTCGGCGGGCGGCTGATCCAGGTCGGCGAGAGCGAGTACATCGTGCGCGGCATCGGCTACATCCGCCGCGTCTCCGACCTCGAGAGCATCGTCGTCGACGCGCCGAACGGGACGCCGATCTACCTGTCGTCGCTGGGGACGGTGCAGCTCGGGACGGAGCTGCGCCGCGGCCTCCTCGAGGAGAACGGCAACGGCGAGGTGGTCGGCGGGATCATCGTGGCTCGCTACGGCGAGAACGCGAAGGCGGTCATCGACCGGGTGAAGTCGCGGCTCGAGGAGCTGAAGAAGGGGCTGCCGCCCGGCGTCACCATCCGCACCGCGTACGACCGCTCGGAGCTGATCGAGCGCGCCGTCGACACGCTGCAGGAGGCGCTCACCGAGGAGGCGATCATCGTCTCGCTGGTGGTGGTGATCTTCCTTCTCCATGCGGGGAGCGTAATCACGGTGCTGGTGGCGCTGCCGCTGTCGGCGCTGATCAGCTTCATCCTCATGAAGTACTTCGGGATCACCTCGAACATCATGTCCCTCGGCGGCGTCGCCCTGGCGATCGGGGAGATCGTCGACGCGTCGATCGTGATGGTGGAGAACGCGTATCGGCAACTTGCCGAGTTGCGTGTTGCGAGTGGCGAGTTGCCCGGGCGTTCTCGTTCAGGCGATGAGGTGCGGGTAACGCGCAACGCGCAACTCGCCACGATCATCGCGTCCGCGCAACAGGTCGGCCCCGCCATCTTCGGGTCGCTGCTGGTCATGATCGCCTCCTTCCTGCCGGTGTTCCTGCTCACCGGGCGTGAGGGGAAGCTCTTCACGCCGCTCGCGTACACGAAGACC
Organism: Thermoanaerobaculia bacterium; assembly: GCA_036399015.1. Taxonomy (GTDB): domain Bacteria; phylum Acidobacteriota; class Thermoanaerobaculia; order Gp7-AA8; family Gp7-AA8; genus QHVT01. The sequence goes on from DASWNW010000033.1 coordinate 44,902, forward strand.
TTCGCCATGGTCGGGGCGTCGGTGCTGGCGATCACGCTCGTGCCGGTGCTGATGACGTGGCTGATGCGGGGGCGGATGCGCTCGGAGGAGGAGAATCCGGTCAGCCGCTTCTTCACCCGCGCGTACGAGCCGTTCCTGCGGTGGTCGCTGCGCTATGGCAAGACGATGCTGGTGCTGAACCTGATCGCGCTGGCGATCGCCATTCCTCTCATGGTCTCGCTGGGGCGGGAGTTCATGCCGCCGCTCGACGAGGGGTCGCTGCTCTACATGCCGGTGACGATGCCGGCCATCAACATCACCGAGGCGCGGCGGATCATTCAGGTGCAGGACCGGATCATCGCCGAGCATCCCGCGGTCGACTACGTCCTCGGCAAGGTGGGGCGCGCCGAGACAGCGACCGACCCGGCGCCGGTGTCGATGTTCGAGACCATCATCGAGCTGAAACCGAAAGACGAGTGGCCCGCCGGGATGACGAAGGACGACATCATCCAGGAGCTCGACGCGAAGCTGAAGATCGCCGGCGTCACGAACGGCTGGACGCAGCCGATCATCAACCGCATCGACATGCTCAACACCGGCGTGCGCACACAGCTCGGCGTGAAGATCTTCGGCCCCGACCTCGGCACGCTCGAACAGCTCGGCCTGAAGGCGGAGGCGATCCTGCGCAACGTGCCGGGGGCGGCCGACCTGTACACGGAGCGCATCTCCGGCGGCCAGTACATCGACATCGACGTCGACCGCGACGCGATCGCCCGCTACGGCATCCCGGTGGGGGTGGTGCTCGACGCGATCGAGACCGCCATCGGCGGCATGAACGTCACCACGACCGTCGAGGGGCGGGCGCGCTATCCGGTGCAGGTGCGCTATCTCCCCGACTACCGCGACGACATCAACTCGCTGGAGAACATGCTCATCTCCGTGCCGGGGCGGCAGTTGCCGCTCGGGCAGCTCGCCCGGATCACGGCCAGCCGCGGACCGGCCATGGTGAACTCGGAGAACGGGCAGTTGCGGGCGCTCGTGCAGCTCAACGTGCGGGGGCGCGACATGGGCTCGTTCGTCGACGAGGCGAAGGCGGCGCTCGACCGCGAGCTGCAGATCCCGGCCGGCTACTCGCTCGCCTTCTCCGGCCAGTACGAGGACCAGATCCACGCGCGCAAGCGGCTGCAGGTGGTGGTGCCGCTGGTGCTGGCGATCATCTTCGTCATCCTCTACTTCACCTTCCATTCGGCGGTGGAGGCGTCGCTGGTCATGCTGTCGGTGCCGTTCGCGCTGATCGGCGGCCTCTACCTGATGGCGCTGTACCGCTTCAACTGGTCGGTGGCGGTGTGGGTCGGCTTCATCGCGCTGTACGGCGTGGCGGTGCAGACGGGCGTGGTGATGGTGGTCTACCTGCAGGAGGCGCTGGACCGGCGGCTGGCGCGCGGCGAGGTCACCGAGGAGGCGGTCTTCGATGCTACGGTCGAGGGGGCGCTGCTGCGCGTACGGCCGAAGATCATGACCGTGGCCACGACGGTGATCGGACTCCTGCCGCTGCTCTGGGCCACCGGCGCCGGGTCGGACGTGATGAAGCCGATTGCGGTTCCGCTCATCGGCGGGATGGTTACGTCGACGATCCATGTTCTTCTCGTGACGCCGGTCATTTTCCTGATGATGAAACGGCATGACCTGCGCCGCGGACGCCTGAAAGGACACTCATGAAACGCACTCTCTTCGCACTCGCTCTCACCCTCGCGCTGCCGGCCCTGGCAGGGAACGCCCCGCTCTTCACCCGCTACGAGGCGGTGCGGCAGGGCTTCCTGAAGACCTCGCTGAAGGACGTGCAGGCGAACGCGAAGGCGCTGGCCGCCGATGCCCGGAAGGCGAAGCAGGAGGAGCTGGCGAAGCAGGCCGACGCGGTGGCGAAGAGCGCCGACATCGAAAAGGCGCGCGTGGCGTTCGCCACGCTGTCGGACTCGATGATCGAGCTGCAGGCGAAGACCGAAGGGGCGCGTCCGGCGGTGTATTCCTGCCCGATGGTGCGCAAGTCGTGGCTGCAGCCGAAGGGGCAGGTCGGCAACCCGTACGACTCCGCGATGGTGATGTGCGGCGCGCTGAAGCGGGAGTGACGCGCCGCCGCCGGTCCCTGCGGCGCCGCCGCTGACACCGCGCCACAGGAGCGTTCGTAATCCGTAACTCCGCGTCCGAGGGCGGGCGCGCTACCGTCGCGGCAATGCGTCTCGCCCTCCCGTTCCTCACCTTCTTCTGCGTTCTCTGCAGCTACTTCATGCTCCGGCCGGTGCGCGACGAGATCGGCGCGCGGGCCGGCATCGAGAACCTCCCCTGGCTCTTCACCGGCACGTTCGTGGCCACGCTGCTGCTGGTGCCGGTGTTCGGCTGGATCGTGGCCCGCGTCCCGCGGAAGGCCATCGCCAGCGCGACGTACGCGCTCTGCTCGGCGGGGCTCTTCGCGACCTGGGCCGCGATCAGCAACAGCGCGAACATCGTGGCGTGGGGCGTCGGCCTCTTCATCGGCCTCTCGGTGCTGAACCTGTTCATGATCTCCGTCTTCTGGAGCCTCATGGCGGACGCGTTCCTGGAGCACGAGGCGCGCAGGACGTACGGGATCATCGGCGTCGGGGGGACCGCCGGGGCGATCGCCGGACCGGCGCTGACGACGCTGCTCGCGCCGCGCATCGGACCGCTGAATCTTCTGCCGATCTCCGCGAGCCTGCTCGCGCTCGCGGCGGTGCTGACGCTCCTCGTCCCCCGGCGCCGCGATGCGCCGCCGCAGCAGCGGATCGGCGGGAACGTCCTGGCCGCGATCCGGCTGACGCTCGCCTCGCCGCAGTTGCTGCGGATCGCGCTCATCATCATCTGCTACACGACGGTCTCCACGATTCTCTATACGGAGCAGTCGGACATCGTGAAGCGGACCTTCTCCGACTCGGCGGAGCGGACGCGGTTCTTCGCCACGATCGACCTCATCAACAACTCGCTGACGGTGTTCGTGCAGGCGCTGGTGACGCGGGGCGTGCTGACCCGGCTCGGCGTCCGCACCGCGCTCGTCCTCGCGCCGGTGATCGTCGGCACCGGTCTGCTCGGACTGGCGGCATTTCCGCACGTCTGGGTGGTGGCGCTGCTGCAGATCGTGCATCGCGCCGGGGAGCAGGGGTTCACGCGTCCCGGACGCGAGGTCATCTACACCACCGTCGACGCGGAGGAGAAGTACAAGGCCAAGAACTTCATCGACACGTTCGTCTACCGCGGCAACGACGCGCTGGTGAGCTGGCTCATCGGCGCGGTGCACGGCCTCGGCGCCGGACTCGCCGCGATCGCCCTCGGCGGGGCGGCCGTCGCCGCCGGCTGGGCCGCGAACGGATATACGCTGGGGAGGAAACATGACCGCAAGCATGTCGCGGCGTGACGCGCTGACACTGATCGGCGCGGCTGCCGTTGCACCGTACGTCTGGGGGAAGACCGCGCCGATGCTCACGAAGCCGATCCCGTCGTCCAAGGAAGCGCTCCCGGTGATCGGGCTGGGGACGTGGCAGACGTTCGACGTCGGCGGCGGGGAGTCGGCGCGCAAGCCGCTGGCGGACGTGCTCTCGCTCTTCGTCGAGCTCGGCGGGCGGGTCGTCGACTCGTCGCCGATGTACGGGCAGTCGGAGTCGGTGGTCGGCGACCTGGCGGTGAAGCGGGGGCTGCGCGACAAGCTGTTCATGGCCACGAAGGTCTGGACCAGCGGGCGCGGCGCCGGGATCGCGCAGATGGAGGACTCCGAGCGCAAGCTGCGGGGGCGCGTCGACCTCATGCAGGTGCACAACCTCGTCGACGCCGACACGCACCTCGAGACGCTGCGGAAGTGGAAGGCGGCGGGGCGCATCCGCTACATCGGCATCACCCACTACACCGCAAGCGCGTACGGCGACCTCGCGGCGTTCCTGCAGCGGCCGGGGATCGACTTCGTGCAGCTCAACTACTCGCTGGCGGAGCGGGAGGCGGAGCAGCGGCTGCTGCCGCTGGCGCGGGAGAAGGGGGTGGCGGTGCTGGCGAACCGGCCGTTCGGGTCGGGCTCGCTGTTCCGCGACACGCGCGGCCGGGCCGTCCCCGGCTTCGCCAAAGACCTCGGCGCCACGAGCTGGGCCGAGCTCTTCCTCAAGTTCGTGGTCTCCCACCCGGCGGTGACCTGCGCCATCCCGGCGACGTCGAAGACGGAGCACCTCCGGCAGAACATGAATGCCGGCCGCGGCCCGATGCCGGACGAGGCGATGAGGAAGAAGATCGCCGCGGCATTGTTAGAATGACCGCCATGCGTCCGAAAATCGCCCTGCTCGTCTCCCTCTCGCTGCTGCTCGCCATTGCCGCGTTCGCCCAGGACGTCCAGCCCACCGGGACGCTGACGAAGGTGGAGCCGAAGACCGTCTGCATGATCAACGAACATGCGATGGGCAAGGACCAGATCCCGGTCGAAGTCGACGGGAAGACGTACTACGGCTGCTGCGAGATGTGCAAGAAAGCCCTCGCCGACAACGCCGACAAGCGCGTCGCCACCGACCCGGTGAGCGGCAAGCAGGTCGATAAGGCGACGGCGGTGATCGCCGCCCAGGAAGACGGGCGGGTGTTCTACTTCGAGAACGACGCGAACCTCGCGAAGTGGAACGCGAAGGTGAAGAAGTAAGAGGCGTATGACTGCCGAGGCGCGAAGCGTCATCGAGGAGTTCCGCTCGTTGCCGGACGCGGCGAAGCGCGAAGTGCTCGTCGAACTGGTCCGGATCTCCCGCGCCATCGACTACCCAGCCGTCTCGGACGACGAGCTCCTCTCGGCAGCAAACGACGTGTTCCTCGCGTACGACGAGCGAGAAGCCGGCGAGTGAAGTACCCGCTTCGCGGCGAGGTATGGCTGGTCGATCTCGGTCTCACGGCAAAGGTTCGCCCGTGCGTCGTCGTCAGCCGAGCGATCGGTGACACAGACCGCGCGCTGATCACGATCGTTCCGCGCACCACCTCTGTCCGACAGACAGAATTCGAGGCACCAGTCGAGGTCCCCTTCCTGAAGCCGGGCGCCTTCGATGCCCAGGGCGTCGTCACCATTCCTGTGGTTCGCGTGATCCGGCAACTCGGGACGCTCAGCGCACCTCAGATGCAATCGGTCGAGGACGCCATTTGCAGGTGGCTGCACCTGCCCTGCTCGCGCGGGTAACCACCGTTGGAGGTGACATCCCGGAAGAGGCTGCGTGACCTGACGGGTCCGCGGCAGAACTAGCTAACCTCTTTCCCTCGTTCCTGTCTAACGAGAGCGAATGGAACTGACGGACAACGAGCTGGTCGAGAAGGTGCGGGCGGGGGAGGACGACGCCTTCCGCATCCTGGTGGAGCGGCACTCGCGGCCGATCTACCGCTCCGCCTTCCGGATCACCGGGAACGCCGCCGATGCGGACGACGTGGTCCAGGAGGCGTTTCTGCGCTGCTACCGGGCCCTCGCCAGCTTCGACGCGCGGGCGACGTTCCCGACCTGGCTCAACCGCATCGCCATCAACTGCGCGCTCGACCTCATCGACTCGCGCAAGCGGCGGGAGGGGCGCATCGACGGCGGGGAAGATCTCGCTCAGCTCGCCTCCCCCGACGCCTCCCCCGACCGTCTCCTCCTCGGCAGCGAGATGCAACGCGCCATCGCCGCGGCGATGGCCGAGCTGACGGGGAACGAGCGGACGGCGTTCGTCCTCCGCCATTTCGAAGGGATGCCGCTCGAAGAGATCGGGCAGATCCTCGGCACACGACTCAACGCAACGAAGAACACCGTCTTCCGCGCGGTCCGCAAACTCCGGCAGCAACTGCAGCCTTTCACGGGATCCTTGGTATGAGCCATCTGACACAGGAAGAATTCATCCTCAATTACTACGGCGAGCTCGACTCGCGCGCGCACCTCGACCTCTGCGACGAATGCCGCGGCGAGCTGACGCGCCTCGCGAAGATCCTCGACCAGGTCAAGCCGGCCGAGGTGCCCGAGCCCGACGCCGGCTTCGAAGAGCGCGTCTGGAACCGCGTCTCCTGGCGACTGCGGGGGGAGAAGCACCGCTCCCGCGGACGCCGCGCCACCTGGATGGCCGCCGCCGCGGCCATGCTGGCGATCGCCTTCCTGGCGGGCGTCTTCGTGACGCGCCGCGACACGCCCGGGCCGCAGATCGCGACGACGACCACCACCACGCAGCCCAACCAGCCGGTCCAGCCGGCCGGCTCCACCACGCAGCAGCAGCGCGACCGGATCCTCCTCGTCGTCGTCGGCGATCACTTCGACGACTCCGAGCGGGTGCTGGTCGAGCTGACGAACCTGAAACCGGACGGCGAGATCGACATCAGCACGGAACGCGACCGTGCCGAGGAGCTGCTCGCCAGCAACCGTCTGTACCGGACCACCGCGGAAGAGCGCGGCGAGGAGAACGTGGCCACGCTTCTCGACGAGCTCGAGCCGGTCCTCATGCAGATCGCCCACGCCCCCTCGCAGGTCAGCGCGGACGAGCTCCGCTCGATGCAGAAGCGCGTCGAGGCGAAGGGGCTCGTCTTCAAGCTGCGCGTGGTCCGCGCGGGCGTCCGCAGCGAATCGAAACTGCCGAAACAACCGACCATCTAACGGGGAACGACATGAACGTGAAGAACATCCTGGCCGCATTGTCCGTGGCCGCCCTGCTCACCGGGACGGCGACCGCCGCTCCGCCACCCTATCCGCCGCCGGCCGACGAGCGCGCCGAGCGGGAGGCCGACCTGTACGAAGAGGGCACCGATGCAATCGACGACGAGAACTGGGCGGAGGCGGTGCGCGTCTTCTCCCGCGTCGCGGAGATGAAGGGGACGCGCGCCGACGGCGCGGTCTTCTGGAGCGCGTACGCGATGCAGAAGCTCGGCCGCAACGCCGAGGCGCTGAAGACGCTGGACGGCCTGAAGAAGGCGTATCCGAAGAGCCGCTGGCTCGACGACGCGAAGGCGCTGGAGCTGGAGCTGCGGCAGTCGCGCGGCGAGCGGGTCGCGCCGGAGAACGTCGGCGACGAAGACCTGAAGATGATCGCCATCAACTCGCTGATGCACACCGATCCGGAGAAGGCCTTCCCGCTGCTCGAGAAGATCGTGCGCGGCGGCAAGACCTCGAAGAAGGTGCGCGAGCGGGCGCTGTTCGTCCTCAGCCAGTCGAGCTCCGCGCGGTCGCAGGCGCTGCTGGCCGAGGTGGCGCGCGGCGGGGCGAACCCCGACCTGCAGGAGGAGGCGGTCAAGTACCTCGGCCTCTCCGGCAGCGCGCACAACCGGCAGGTGCTGGCGGACATGTACGCGTCGCAGACCTCCCGGTCGGTGAAGAAGGAGATCCTCCACGCCTTCATGCTCTCGGGCGACAAGGCGCGCGTCGTCGCCACCGCGCGCAGCGAGAAGGATCCCGGCCTGCGGCAGGAAGCGATCCGGATGCTCGGCCTCATGGGCGGACGGGCGGAGCTGGCGGCGATGTACACCAGCGACAACACGCGCGACACACGCGAGGCGGTCATCGAGGCGCTCTTCCTCAGCGGCGACACGCAGCGCATCGGCGAGCTGGCGAAGACCGAGAAGGATTCCCACCTGCGCAAGGAAGCGATCCAGAAACTCGGCCTCATGGGCGGCACCGGCGCCACGCTGCAGTCGCTGTATGCGAGTGAAGGCGACGCCGGCGTGAAGGAGGCGGTGATCGAGGCCTTCTTCCTCCAGGGGAACGCGCGCGCGCTCATCGACCTGGCGAAGCGGGAGCAGAACCGGCGGCTCAAGGCGGAGGCGCTGCAGAAGCTCTCGCTCATGAACAACGACGAAGCTCTCGCCTACATGCTGCAGATCCTCAACGAGTAGGGAGCCATCATGAACATCGCCCGTCTGCTGCTCGCGCTCTTCATCGCCGTTCCGCTGTTCGCCGACAACTGGATCGCCTGGCGCATCCCCACGCGCAACAACGTGCGGGTGAGCGGCCGCCAGGTCTGCTCGTCGGGAGAGATCCTCCTCGCGCTGCGCCTGGACAAGGCCGTGATCGAGGACGTGCGCTTCTTCGATCCGGTGTGCGACCCCGATTTCGACGACCTGAAGCTGGAGATGCGCACCATGACGCCGGAGGCGAGCATCGACTTTCTCGTCTCGCACCTGCGGGCGGCGGACGACCAGGACGAGGTGGTGACGGCGATCGCGCTGCACGAGCACGAGAAGGTCGTGCCGGCGCTGATCCCGCTGGCGCGCAAGGACCCGAGCGTCCAGGTGCGGCGCCACGCGCTCTTCTGGCTCGGGCAGAAGGCGGGTCAGAAGGCGGCGGGAGAGCTGCGCCGCGCCGTCGACGAGGACCCGGACGACGACGTGAAGGAGCATGCGGTCTTCGCGATCTCGCAGCTCCCCGCCGACCGCGCCGTGCCGATGCTGATCGAGCTGGTGAAGACGAACAAGAGCCGCAAGGTGCGGGAGCGGGCGCTGTTCTGGCTCTCGCAGACCGGCGACCCGCGCGCGATCGACCTCATCGAGGCGATCCTGCAGTAGGCGTTGCCTGTTGCCGGTTGCCGGTTGCCGGCGATCTCCCCTCCCGTGGCAACGGTCAACGGGAAACCGGCAACTCCCCTTTCAGCACGCGCCGCAACTGACGGGCCGTCGCGAAGCCGCAGCGCTGCGCAACGGCCTCCATCGTCAGACCCGGATCGTGGAGGAGCGTGCGCGCGAGCTCGGCGCGCACGCGGGTGGTGAAGTCGTGCACGGAGATGCCGGTCGCGCCGCGGAACGTACGGGTGAGGCTGCGCGAGCTCATCCCTGCCACTTCCGCGAGCTGGTCGAGCGTGGCGCGCTGCGCCGGGTGGCGCACGATCCAGTCCTGCACGCGGTGCACGCCGGGATGGAGATGCGTGCGGAAGTCGAGGTAGACGCTCTCCTGCTCCTGCGCGCCGTCGCGGCGGAGGTAGACGACCATCTCGCGCGCCACCTCCGCGGCCACGAGCGGCCCGTCCGCCTGCTCGATCATCGCCAGCGCCATGTCGATGCCGGAGGCGATGCCGGCGCTGGTGGTCACGTCGCCGTCGCTGACGTAGAGGCGGTCCTCCAGCACCCGCGCCTTCGGGTAGCGCCGCGCGAGCTCCGAAGTGCGCGACCAGTGCGTCGTGCACTTGCGTCCGTCGAGCAGCCCCGCCTCTCCCAGTGCGAACGCGCCGGTGCAGACGGAGGCGAGGTGCGCCCCCCGCCTCGCCGCTTCGGCCAGCCAGCGGGTGGCGGCGCGCTCGATCTTCTGCGTCGCCGCGTAGGGCATGCCGGGGACGACGATCAGCGCGCCGTCGACGTCGGCGGGCAGCGGGTCGAGATCGGCCAGCGTGACGCCCTGATGCGACTCGACGCGGCTGCGCGGCGAGCAGAGGCGAATGCGGTAGCGCTCCTGTCCGCGATTCGCCTCCGACAGCGCCTGCAGCGGCCCGGCGAGGTCGAGGATCTCGACCTCCGGCAGCACGAGAAAGATCACGTTGCGGATACGAGCAGCTCCTCTTTGACGTCGCTCACGCGCGCGATGCGGGCGAAGCGCCCGCTCAGCACCGCCTCGGTGCGCTCGGCGATCTGGTCCGCCGTCAGCGAGCCGATCGGGAACGTGGCCGTGGCCTCGGTGACGAAGTCGACATCGTAGCCGAGGTCGGCAGCGACGCGGGTGGTGGTCTCGCAGCACTGCTCGGTGGAGATGCCGCTGATGACCACTTTACGCACGCCCAGCGCGTCGAGACGCTGCTGGAGGTCGGTGCTCGTGAAGGCGTTGCGGGTGTTCTTGACGATCAGCGGCTCGTTCTCGCGGCGGCCGAGGAAGTCCATGAGGCGGAACTGCGGATCGGTCGTGCGGAAGCCGGGATCGGGGTCGGTGTGGAGGACGAAGATCACCGGAAGCGACGCCTCGCGGAACGCGCCGATGAGCTCCGTGACGTTCTTCTCGAAGCCGGGGTTGTTGCGCGAGGCCCAACGCTCCGCGCTGTATTTAAATGAGTCCTGGATGTCGATGACCAGCAGTGCCGTGTCCATGCGCCGTCTCCTTCGGCCGTCATCTTAGGAGCGGCGGGGGAGCGCGATGCGGACGAGGAGCGGTCAGATCGGGCCAGGCGTGAGCTCGAAGTCGGAGAACTCGAAGCCGGGGCCGACGGTGCAGCCGACGAGCGTGTAGGCGCCGAGAGGGCGGGCCGCCTGCCAGTGGCGCGCGCGGACGACGTGCACGCGATGCGTGGTGTCGAGGCAGGTGATGTCCGGTGGCGCAATGGGATCGGCGCGCGTCAGCAGCTCGAGCGGACTGCCCTCGTAGAAGTGCCAGACCTCGTCGGACAGCACGCGGTGCCAGGCGCTGAACGTTCCCTCGGTCAGGAGGAAGTAGATGGTGGTGAGCGCGCTGCGGTCGGCGCCGTCGCGGAGGCGCGTCACCCGCTCCTCCGACTTGAACGCCTGCCGGTACCAGCCGCCCTCCGGGTGCAGGGTGAGGCCCAGTGTTTCGATGAGCTCCTGTGCGCGTGGATGCATGCGTGTCCGATTCCCTCGTGTTAGCTTCCCACAAACCATGTTCGACCTCATCGCCTTCGACGCCGACGACACGCTGTGGCACAACGAATCGAACTTCCAGGCCACGGAGAAACAGTTCGCGCAGCTCCTGGGGCCGAATCACGACGAGGAGCTGGTGCGGAAGCGGCTGTTCGAGACGGAGTCGCGCAACCTGCGGCACTTCGGCTACGGCGTGAAGGGCTTCATCCTCTCGATGATCGAGACGGCCATCGAGCTGACGGACGGCGAGATCCGCGGGAGCGACATCCACCAGATCATCGCCTGGGGGCGGGAGATGCTCCAGGCGCCGGTGGAACTGCTGGACGGCGTGCGGGAGACGGTGGAGGTGCTGTCGCGCAATTACCGGCTGATGCTCCTGACGAAGGGGGATCTCTTCGACCAGGAGTCGAAGCTCGCCCGCTCCGGGATGGGGGAGCTCTTCTCGGCGGTGGAGATCGTGAGCGAGAAAAACGTCGAGACGTATCGCGCGATCATGAAGCGGCACGGCGTGGAGCCGCGGCAGTTCCTGATGATCGGCAACTCGCTGCGGTCGGACGTGCTGCCGGCGCTGGAGGCGGGCGCCACGGCGATTCACGTCCCCTACTACACGACGTGGGCGCACGAGCAGGTGCCGGACGAGCTGATCGCGGGGCGGGAGTACGCGCGTTTTGAGAGCCTCGCGGAGCTGCCGGCGTGGCTGCACGCCACTACCGCGGCGGACCGGTAAGCCGGTCGAGCCGCTCGGAGAGCCGCGCGAGGAGCTCGCCCGCGACGAGGGCGCCGGTGACGGGCTGGGGAAGGCGGCGCATCATGACGTTGCCGTCGTCGCTGGTCCAGAGCACAGCGACGTCGCGTGGCTCGTCACCGGGGGTGTGGACGAGGGAGAGGAGGGGGAAGTGCTGGCCGCCCGCCCCATCCCCGACCCTCACCGCCGGCAGCACCCGCCGCGTGTCGAATTCGGCGAGGTGCACAGTGCGATTATCGATCCACGCGGCGGCGTAACCGCGGCCGGTGGCGATCACACAAACGGTGTGGGACGCGACTGTCGACGTGGCGCCGGAGAGATGGCGAACGGTCGGCTTGTCCGGCTGCATCGGGTCGATGAGAAAGGCGACGACCCCGCCGGTATCGTACGGCACCCCGACGACCACCAACTCCCCATCCGCGCCCGCAGCGGCTTCGATCGACGACCAGCTGCCGGACGCCACCGCGATGCGGGACGTGGTGATCTCGCCTTGGTCGAACACGCGCAGCACGAGCGCCCATTGGTCCCGCTCCGGCTCCAGCGTGATCATCGCGATCTTTTCCTCGTCAAGAAGTAACGACTCGCCCGGCTCGGTCGTCCAGGTATCGGAGCCTCGGTAGAAGGTGCCGAGCGTTTTCTCGATCCCTGCAGGAGTCACGAGCTTCGCGACACATGTGCGTCCGTCGCGCTCTACGGACAGCAGCACGCCGCCCTCCGCGTCGTCGAAGGGCATCCACTCATGAGCGTGTGCCGTGGAGTCGTCCGGGACGTACACCGGCCCGCGATCGGAGCCCGCGAACTGCACTCCGTTGCCGCTGCACCCGCTGTAGCGCCACGCCTCTCCGTCGGTGTGGAGTGCTTCGCCATAACAACCCGCGGTGTCGCGCGCCGGCAAGCGGAGCGAGTTTGCCTTGCCATCAGCGTCGAAGCGGACCACCGTTCGCGGCTCCCACTGTTCCCACTTGCCGTCGACAACGACTATCTGCTGGTCGGCGACCATTCCCGCGTCGCGCACGTCGGTGGCGCGCGCGACCGGCACCGGAGCGAAGCTCCACCGAGCTCGATCCAAATGCCGGTCAGCGCACGTCACGAACTGCGTGAGCAGACCGAGAAGGAAAAGCCAGACCTTAGTCACGCTCTGCGCGCTGCGAGGACGGTTCCGAACGTTCGTCGATGGTTCTGAGCATGAATCCCTGATCGGGCTCCGCCTCGATGCAGGTGGGGCAGTCGCCGACCGTAGAGTAGTTCTGCTCGGGCTCGCGTCTGCGACCGCTGGCATCGTAGCAATCACCACCGGCGGGCGTGCAGGGCGCGCCGAAGCCGCCCCAGCAAGCCTGAAAGCCACTCCGCCATCCGGACGAACACATCTGCTGGCCCGGAGTCGGGGCCGCCACGCATAACTCGCACGCCTCGGCGCTCCAGCCGAGCCCGATGAGGAGCAGGAAGACGAACAGGGTCCCGATTCTTAGTTTCACCGTACCTCCCTACTTTCCAACCGCCGCGACATTGCGGCCGGTGGTCTTTAAATCCACGGTCTTTCGCTCGTTCGGCTCGAGCGTGACATCGGCGATCCCGGGCAGCGGACCACCACCGCTCGCGAGAGCCATCCAGTCCCCGGGCGACGAAACGCGGACGAGCTTCCACGCGTCGGGAGCGAGGGCGGGAATGGTCAGAGTGACCGGCCCCGGAGTCCTCGACGAGTACGACGAGACGTCGATCAGCCGTCCGTCGCGCGAGACGAGCCAGAGGCTGCTGAAGCGGTCGATTGCCGGGAGAGAACTGACGTGCAACGCAGCGGGATTCGAGGGGACGACGAGTCGCGCCGGCTCGCCCGCCACCACGCGGTACCCCTGCGCGCCGTGAAACGAGGTGACGCTGCAGGGAACCGTCGCGCGCCCGCCCGCGCGGTCCTCGATGGCGAACGATCCGTCGTCACCCGTTGTCGCCGTGCGCACGTACGGCAGCCGGTCGGGGCCGGGAAGCAGGCACGCCACGCGCGCGCCGGCAACGGGCGAGCCGAACGTGTCAGAGACCATGCCGCTGACGGCGAGGCCGTCCGTCACCTCGAGGTCGGCGTGAGCCGGCTCGCCCGGGGAGACGGTGACGCTCTTCTGCGCGTGCCCGGCGCCCAGGACCGACACGACCCACCGTCCCGCAAGCAGACCCTCGAAGCGCGCCTGCCCGTCCGCTCCCGACTTCACCGGAAATGCGGTGACGGTGGAATCCGGCTGATCCTGCAGGCGGGCCATGACCGTCGCACCGGCGAGCGGGCGTCCGTTCTGGCGGAGCCGCGCCACGATGACCCCCTGCGGCAACCGGACCTCGACCGGCTGTGACGGGTCGGCGAAAGGCGTGTTCCCGACCCAGACCATCTGCGGAACCGCACGCGGCATGAAGCCGACGAGATAGGTGTCGCGCCGCGGCAGGATGGCCACGAACTCTCCGGTCGAAGCGACCGGGACCGACGGGACGACGTCCGACCGTCTCGATCCGAGGATGGCGATGTTTCCCGTCAGATCGTCGCTTTTTCCGACGACCCGGCCGCGGAAGACCAGCGGCTCGAATGCCGCGTCGACCTCCAGCGTCTCGCCTGGCTCGAGGTCGAGCTGCTCACCGAAGACCGGTTGCGACCCGCGGCCGGCACTGACCATCGCACCCAGTTGCCACCGTCCCGGAACCAGGCGGGTGAACTCCACCCGCTCCACGCCCTCGGCCGGCTGCGTCCGCCGCTCCCCGTCGCCGTCGATCGGTTCGAGCATCAGAAAGAGGATGTGGCCGCCCGGAAACTGCGCGACGAAATCGGGGTCGAGTTTCGGCTTCACGACGAGCGTCGCCGCCTTTGGGACACGCAGAGGATCGAGGATCGCCTCCCGCGTGGGATCGGGGAGGATGTTTTCGACAACCGACTGATCGCCGTCCGCCGTGCGCGCGCTCACCGCCAACGCACGTCCGGCGGGCAGCCGGTCGAATCGCGCCCAGCCGTCCGGGCCGGTCTGCTGCTCCGCGACCGCTACCGACCCGTGGCCCCCACCGGCTGTCTGCGCCGATACGGACACGGTCGCGCCGGCCACGCCGGCTCCTTCGCCGGTCACCACGTGGACCGCGGCGCGGCCGGACGCGTAGAGGGTGAACTCGCCGAGCCATGCGGGATCTCCCATCGGGAGCTGCCGCGTGAAGACGAGGGGCGAGTACGGCTCGAAGTCGAGCACGAAGTTCATGCAGCCGGCCGGCGCCGGGAGCTCGACCCTGCCGCCTTTCCCGACGGCGACGGGCACCGCCACCTTCCGCGGGCACTGATGGAACGTCGCCGTGCCGGCGAACGGGAGCGCGCTGTCGCCGGCCGTCTTCACGAGGAGGCTGGCGCCGCCGCCGTCCATGACCGTCGCCTCGGCGACGCGGCCGTCGGCGTTGACCGGGAGGACGACGAACCGGTGGTCCTTCGTCGTCCCGAAGAACGGCTCCGTCACGCCGGTCGTGTCGAGATAGAGGAGCGTGCCGCCGCTGACCCGCTCCGCGACGCGCGGCACGGAGCGTGGGCCTCCCCTGCCGTCGCGGCCGAACGTCTCGATCGTCGAGGGGTCAAACTGCGGCATCGGCCGCACCAGGACCATGCCTACCGACTTCGGCGCCGGCTTCGGGTGCGGGAGCGCGTGCCGGACCTCTGCCGCCGCGCCGCTCTCGAGCGAGACGGTGCCGAGCTTCACGGCCGGGCTGAACGTCCGCGGGTCCCACTGCTGGACGTGCAGGTCGTACTCGCCGGGCGCGAGAGACGGCCACTCGAGCGTCGTCTTCGAGACGCGGCGCGCGCGGAACTGCGCCTGCCACGCCGGCGGAACGGCGTCGGTCTCGCCCTTGGCGGTGAGGGTGACGGCGAGGTCCGGCGCCTCGCGATCGAACGTCGCGCGCAACGCGGCGCCGCGTTTCATCACCAGCGCGACCGGCTCCGATTCACCCTCGGGGCGCACGTGCCACGTCGTCGCGAAGCCCGCCGCCTCTGCGACGATCGGGTTCTTCGTGTCGGCGGGCAGCGGAAGCGACCAGGTGCCGTCGGCGGCCGATTGCACGCTCCAGTCGGCGCCGAGGTGGCGGGCGGCGAGCTCGCTGGCCCGGCCGAGCGGCGCCTCGACGAAGCCGTTCACCTCGCCGATCGTGACGCCGGCCAGCGGCCGCCCCGCCTCGTCGCGGACGGTGCCGCTCACCGGGCGCAGGCCGGGCAACGCGACGCGGACCTCGTTCTTCGCCGACGCGAGCACGTGCAGCGTCTCCGACGCCTTCATGCCTTTGCCGCGCGCGCCGGCGAGGACGCGATACTCCCCTTCCGGCACTTCCAGAATGACCGAGGCGCCCTCGGCGATCTTCTCGGCGGCAGGGCGGCTCCACGGCCTCTCCGGGGGAACGAGCGCCACGTACGCGCCCTCCACCGGCTTGCCTTGCGACTCGACGACGACCTTCACCGGAACGACGTTCGTGCGAGCGAACAGAGGAGCGCTTCCGCCGAGAGCCAGAATGACTCCCATAAGGACCGTTATAAGGGGGGACATAAGGCGTACTGTAAAAGACACTGTTCCGTCCGTCAATGCGAGCGCGCGCGGCTGGACGAAATTGGTGAAAATGACGCCCGATGATCGGACGGGCGTCGCGCTTCTGGCTTCTGGGATGGCTGCTGTTTGGCGGCTGTGCGGCGGCGCCCGCGGTGTTGCCCACCGCTGCGGTTGCGGAGGAGTGCCCGCGGCAAGTTCCGCGCTTTCTGCCGGAGATGGAGTGGACGAGCGAGCGGAGGGAGCGGGACTTCGCGGAGCTCGACCTGCGCGTCTCCCCCTGCGTCGAGCCGGGCGGGGAGTTGCACCTCGGCGCGACGGTAGTGGGGCGCGAGGGGATCGGCTGCTGGGACGACGCCGGAATCGGGATGCTCTGCAGGATCGGGCGAGGCGTGCTGGTCCAGGATCAGGCGCCGCGGATCATCGTCGCCGAAGGGGGCAACGCGTCGGCGTCGGCACCGCACTTCGAGTCGGCCACGGGTCCGTGGGACGTGCGGATGCGCCGCTTCGCGCCGTTCGGTGCGGGCCACCGGATGCACTTCGAGGCGGTGGCGCGCATCGCGCCGGACGCCGCTCCGCGCGAGCTGACGCTCGAGGTGGAGGCGGAGGCGCACCGGCGCGACTGGGACGCGCAGGTCGTGCAGACGGTCTCGATGAAGAGGAGCGTGCGCACGCGGATCGCGGCGAAGTGCGCGGCGGCAGCGCGCTAGACGACTATCGTCTCCACCACTTCGCGCACCGGCTCCGCGCCGGAGGTGAGCAGCATCGCGCAGGCGTCGGGCGCCCTCGGCGCGTCGTAGGCGAAGACGATGCGGCCGTCGCGGTGCAGCGTGGCCTGGACGGTGTATTGCCAGGCGCCGTCATGGCGCCAGGTGAAGCGCACCGCGTCGCGCATTGCCTTGACGAACACGCGGGGATGCACGGCGTCCGTGGTGAGCATCGGCGCGATCGCGCCCTGCCTCTCCAGGTCGTCGTAGTGCTGCACCCGCGGGAAGCGCGGCTCGGCGAGGAAGAGAGCGTTGTCGTGCGTCACATGGAGGCGGGTCACGGTCCCGTCGAAGAACGGGAGCTGGAACGGAAGCGTGTAGGGGGCGTGATGCGTCGCCCGCGGGATCTCGAGTGGCGCGCCGAAGTCGGTGTCGATCGTCGCGTCGGCCGTCTCCGAGGTGTAGGTGCCGGCGGAGGTGCGCTCGAAGCGGATCTCGCGGCCGTCGAGATCGGAGGGGCGGAAGAACGGTGCGTTCAGCTCATCGGCCGCCGCGGAGAGGGTGAAGGCGAGCAGGAGGCAGGTCATCAGTTTCATGGACGCCTGCGTAGAGCGTCCGCGATGCCACGCCGGCTGCACGGCGGATCAACGACTTAGCGCGTGGAGAGGGGAGCGGGTGTCAGGAATCCCGATCAGAGGGATGTCCGGGCTTCCTGACACCGCGCGCGCCTATTCGTCCTTTTCCTTGAAGACCGTGTCGATCGCCAGCCCCGCTGCGAGCAGCAGGTGCGCGACGTCGGGGCGGCCGGCGGCGGAGTCCGACAGCGCGATGACGTACGTGTCGGCGCTGGTGAACAGCTCCTTGAGGCCGGCCCACTTCTTGGTCACGCGGCCGAGCTCTTCGCCCTGCGGCGAGAGGAGCTGGAAGTTCCAGCCCTTCCAGTCGCCCTTGACGCTGCCGATCTCGCGGTCCTGCATGTCGAAGATGTTGAACGACGGGCCGAGGGAGATGAACTTCGCCTTGAAGTACCCGAGCTCGCGTCCGCCGGCGCGCACGTGCACCTTCGGGCGGAAGATGGCCACGCCGCGGTGAATCGACAGCACCGGCTGGCCTCCTTCGCGCTCGTAGACGTTCACCACCGTCGGGAACCACTTGTTGTTCATGAAGAGGCGGAGGTACTTGATCGGCCCGGGCGGCTCTTCCTTCGCGATTCCGATCGGCTGCCCCGTCTGCGGGTCGAGCAGGTCGTACGTGTCGACCAGCTTCATCAGGCCGACACGCTCCTTCACCACGTACGTCTTACGATCCAGCATCCGTTCCTACCTCCCAGTCTTCACAGGATACGGCGGACGCTTCGGAAGGGTGGGAGGATTCGCGGCGAGCTGCTGCATCACCACCTCGATGGCCTTGTCGAGCTGCGGGTCGCGCCCGGCGACGAAATCGGCCGGCGTGATGTCCACCTCGATGTCGGGCGGTACGCCGACGTTCTCGATCCCGAAGCCCTCGTCGGTCCAGTAGGCGAAGTTCGGCGAGGTGATGTAGCCGCCGTCGATCAGGTCGGGATAGCCGAGGATGCCGACCAGGCCGCCCCAGGTACGGCGTCCGATCAGCGGGCCGAGGCCCAGCTTCTTGAACGACCAGGGCAGGAAGTCGCCGCCGGAGCCGGCGTTCTCGTCGATGATCATCGCCTTCGGTCCCTGGATCGCGGCCAGCGGCGTCCGCAGGTCGGCGCCGTAGCGCGTGGCCCAGAAGCTGAGCAGCGGACGGCGGAGAATGTCGACGAAATAGTCGGCCACCAGGCCGCCGCCGTTGTAGCGCTCGTCGACGACGATGGCCTCGCGGTTCGCCTGCGGGAAGAAGTAGCGCTTGAAGTACTCGTGCCCCGCCTCGCCGGTGTTCGGGACCCAGACGTAGGCGACGCGACCGTTGGTCTTCTCGGTGACATAGCGGACGTTGCGCTCGACCCAGTCGCGGTTGCGCAGCGCCGACTCGCTCTCGACCGGCACCACGCGCACCGTGCGTGAGTTCTTGCCGTCGGGCGTCGGGCCGACGGTGATCTCGGTGAAGCGGCCGGCCGTCCGCTCGAACCGCGCGTAGAGGTTGTCCGGCGCCTTGAGCTCCTTCCCGTCGACCGCCAGGAGGTACTCCCCTTCGACGACGTCGACGCCCGGCTCGGTGAGCGGCGCGCGGAGGGTGAGGTTCCAGTTCAGCCCTCCGTAAACCTTCTTGAATCGGTAGCGTCCGTTCACGACCTCGTAATCGGCGCCGAGGAGGCCGCCCGGCACCGTCTCCACCTCGGCGAGCGTGTCGCCGCCGCCGAGGTAGAAGTGACCGACCGTCAGCTCGCTGCCGAACCACTCCAGGATGCGGGTGAGGTCCTGGCGCACGGTGATGTGCGGGAGGAACTGCTCGTACTTGGCCTTGTTCGCCGGCAGGTTCACGCCGTGGTAGTTCGGGTCGTAGAACCAGTCGCGGTGAATGCGGTACGCCTCGTCGTAGATCTGCTTCCACTCCGCGCGCGGCTCGACCCGCACCTCCACCTTGTCGATGCCGAGGCGGCGCTTGGCGGGATCGAGCTTGTCGCCGGCGTCGGCGACCGACCAGGCGTCTTTCATCCGCAGCAGCACGCGCTTGCCGTCGCGGGAGAGCTCGTAGTGGTTCACCCCCTCCAGGACGACGTCTTCCTTCCTCTTGGTGAGGTCGAAGCGGGCCAGCGCGCCCGGGTCGCCGGTGCCGAACACCTGGCCGAACGGACGCTTGACGTAGTGGAGCTGCCCGGTGGTCGCGATCTGCAGGTTCGTGTAGTGGGCCGGAGGAAGCGGCAGGGCCTGGATGCGCTGGGCGAGGCGGGTGAAGTCGATGGAGACGGGAGCCGGCTTCGCGGTTTTCGCGTCCGGGGCAGCCGCGGACGAAGCGCTGGCCGGAGGCGCGGCGGCGGACGCCGTCTCTTTCGGCGCCTCGGGGGCCGGCGTGCCCGACTCCTCGTCGCTCTCCTTCGCCAGCGGCGACGCCACGCCCTTCGGCAGCACCGCGAGGTAGATCGCGTTCGTGTTGCGCATGTCCTGGCTCGACAGCGAGAACCAGTCGGCGGTCGGGCCGGCGTCGGTGGAGGCGGTGAAGTAGAGATACTTGCCGTTGGGATCGAAGACCGGCTCGCGCGCGTCGGTGAGGCCGTCGGTCAGCGCGTACGACTTTTTCTCCGCGACCGACCAGAGGTGAATGGTCCCCATGTTCGTCGCGCCGGTGAGGGTGTAGGCCAGCCACTTCGAGTCGGGCGACCAGTTGTGCTCGAGCACCGGCTCGGGGCGGTAGAGCACGGGCTGCCCGAGTTTCGTCGACGTGCCGGTGGCGAGGTCGAGGACGTACGACACGTGCGCGTTGTCGACGTAGCTGAGCAGCTTCCCGTCGGGCGACCACTTCGGCCGCTCGTAGTAGCCGGCGCCGGTGAGCTTCACTTTTTTCACCGCACCACGGCCGTCCTGAGGCGCGATGCGCAGCTCGTACTCCCCCGTCTCGTCGGTGAACCAGGCGATCGATTTGCCGTCGGGCGACCAGACGGGCGAGCGGTCGTTCGCGGCGACCGTCTGCGTCAGGTTGCGATCGTCCCCCTTCTCGGCGGGCACGGTCACGATCTCGCCGCGGTACTCGAAGGCGGCGCGGGCGCCGGTCGGCGAGAGGCTGGCGGCGCGGACGTATTTGGCGCCTTTCGCGAAGCGCGGGCGCGTCTCGGCGAGGTCGGTGGCGATGCCGATGCGCAGGCGCCGCACCTCCTTCGTGTTCGGATCGAGGAGGTGGAGATAGCCGGCCTGCTCGAGCACGATCGCCCCCGCGCCGGCGCTCGCGTGCTGCACCGGAAAGTCGGTGAAGTTCGTGAGCTGCTCGACGTTGCCTCCGGTGTAGCGGAAGACGTTGAACTCGCCGTTGCGGTCGGAGATGAAGTAGAGCGTGTTGCCGATCCAGGACGGCTCGGTGTCGTTGCTGCGCCCCTCCGGCTGCGGCACCTGCTTCACCTGCATGCTGGCGAGATCGAGCAGCATGATCCGCGAGGTCGTGCCGCCGCGGTACCGCTTCCAGGCCCGGAACTCCTCGCCGAGCGGGGTGTACGCGACGGTCTTGCCGTCGGGCGAGATGGCGGCGCGGTAGGCCGACGGGATCGGCAGCTTCGACGGCGCACTGCCGCCGGCGACGGCGACGGTGAAGAGCTGCTCCAGGCGGTTCGTGTGCACCTCCCGCTTCGAGTTGAAGAGGACCGACCGGCCATCGGGGGTGAAGCCGAGGACCTCGTCGACGCCGGGGTGCCAGGTGAGGCGCCGCGGCTCGCCGCCGCTGCTCGGGACGACGTACACGTCGGCATTCCCCTCGTAGCGCCCGGTGAAGGCGACGAGCGAGCCGTCCGGTGAGAAGCGCGGCGAGGTCTCGACGCCGGCATGCGACGTCAGCCGCTGCACGCCCGAGCCGTCGCGATTCGCGACCCAGACGTCGTTGGCGTAAGAGAAGGCGATCTTCGACGGCGAGAGCGCCGGATCCGAGAGGAGGCGCGTGTCGGTGGTGTCGACGGCGAAGAGAGGAAGAGCGGAAAGAAAAAAGACCGCGATGAGCTGTTTCATCGCGGTCAGTTTACGTGCGGTCGGGCTTTCGGGTTTCGTTTACGGCGCGTACTGGGCGGCGATGCCGAGCAGCCTGTCCTCGATGACGTCCTTCGGATACCACTTGCCGCGCACCATGACGCCCTCGATCTTCGAGACGTTGGCGATGTCGGCGAGGGGGTTCGCGGCGAGCAGCACCAGGTCGGCGCGGCGGCCGGGCTCGATCGTGCCGAACGAGTCCTGCTTTTTGAAGTACTCGCCGACGTTGACGGTGCCGCTCTTGAGGATCTCGTAGTTCGACATCCCGGCGGCCTTCATCTCCAGCAGCTCGCGATGGAGCGAGAAGCCGGGGACGCTGAACTGCTGCGGCGCGTCGGTGCCCATGAGGATCTTCACGCCGCCTTCGTGCAGCGCGCGGAGGACTTTCGTGCGGTTGTCGAGGAAGAGCTTGATCTGTTCCGGCTTGAGCTGCGCGGCGCGCTGCTCGTACATCTTCGTCCAGCTTCCGATCGCGGCGGCGGGGACGTACTTCAGCTCCGGGTAATCCCGCAGCGTCTGCAGCGGCACGCCGTTGTAGAGGATGCGCCAGAGAGCCGAGGTCGGGACGATCCAGACGCCCGCCTCCTTCGACTTCTTCACCACCTCGGCGAGCTTCTTCTCGTCGATCACGCCCTTGTCGTTCGTGACGTACTCGAGGTAGCCGTCGATGTGGTCGAACGTCTCGTGCCCGAGCTCGATCGCGCGCAGCAGGCCGACCGACTCCGGCACGTGGCCGGCGAAGCGCATGCCCTCGGCGCGGGCGGTCTTCGCCATCGCCTCGTACTCCTCGCGCGTCAGGCCGGGGTGCACCTTGAGGAGGTCCCACCCTTCCTTCTTCTGCGCGAGCACCTTCGCGACCGCCTCGTCGGGAGAGTTGATCGACTGCCCGTTGAACGACGGGCCGGCGACGTAGAGGTTCGGCGCGAGGACGTTCCCCTTCCGCTGCTCGTCGCGGATCATGATCTGTCCCTCGTGACCGAGCATGCCGCGGACGGTGGTGATGCCGTTCGCCAGGTACAGATAGAGGACGTTGTCGAGCAACCCCGCCGGCGCGCCGGGGGGCGGGATGTGACCGTGCATCTCGGCTAGGCCGGGGATGAGGAACTTGCCGGTGGCGTCGACGACGGTCGCGTCCTCGGGCAGCTTGGCGCCGGCCTTGAGGATCGACTCGATCTTCCCGTCGCGAACGATGACGGTCTGCTTCTCGGCGACCTTCGGCGAGGTCATGGAGATGACGTTCGCGTCGCGGAAGACGACGGTGTGGGCGAGGAGCGGGAGCGAAACAGCGAGGGCGAGAAGTGTAGTGATTGAACGCATGTGCATTTATGTGTACGGGCGAGGGTCGCCCATGGTTACGCTACGAAACCGGAAAAGCGGGCTGTAGACTCCCGCAACCGTGCTCGACGCAGTCCTCCTCGGCCATTTCCTGCTCCAGGCAGGACGGATCGCGTTCGCGGCGACGCTGTTTTTCGTGCTCTACGGCCTCGGATCGCGCGTCGACGTGCCGGACGCGGCCGAGCGCCTCCTCCTCCGGATCGCCACCGGCTTTGCGATCTTCCAGTTCGTCCTCAGATGGGCGGGCGAGCTGCCGCTGCTGACCCCCTTCGGCACGCTCGCGCTCGTCGTGCTCCTCGGCGTCATCGGAGCCTACCGGCTGCCGCTGCCGTCCCTCGGGGTGCCGGTGGAGTGGCGGACGATCGCCATCCTCCTCCTGCTCGTGGCACCGCTGGGGATGGCGCTCGCGCCCGCCGTGTCGAAAGACGCGCTCATCTACCACCTCCGCTTCCCGGAGCAGACGCTGGCGGAGGGCCGGTGGTCGTACGACCCGGCGAACAGCGCCTCCTTCTACCCGTCCGCCACCTCGACGCTCTACCTGGCGACGCTCGCGCTCGACCGGAGCGGCTCGACCGCCCAGCTCGTGCATCTCGGCTTCTTCATCCTCTCCATCGCCGCCGTCGCCGCGGTCGCGCGGCGTCTCGGAGCCGCGACCGGCCTCAGCGCGGCGCTGCTCTTCGCCGCCGTCCCCACCGCGGGGATCGTCGCGGGGTGGTCGTGGTCCGACCTCTCGCTGGTGTTCGTGCTGGCGACGGCGGTGCTGGCGCTCTTCGGACGGCAGCATGCACTGGCGCTGCTGCTCCTCGGCCTCTCCGCGGCGATCAAGTACAACGCGCTGCTGGCGGCGATCCCGCTCGTGCTGGCGGCGCTCCTCGCGATCCTCCGCGCCCGCGCCTGGCGCTCGCTCGCCATCGGCGTGCTGCTCGGACTGGCGGCCATGGCTCCCTGGTATCTCACGAACGCGCTGCGCACCGGGAACCCGATCTACCCGCTCTTGTCGGCAGCGCATGGGGCGACCGAGGCGGTGGGGACGTGGAGCAATGAAGCGGGCGCGTCGTGGGGGGCGATCTGGAGCGGCTACTTTCTCCGGCCGCAGACGCTCGACGAGGACATCGGCGGCCTGCTCTTTCTCATCGTGGCGGTGGTGGGGCTTGCCGCGTCGCGGCAGAGGTTCGCCGCGGTAGTGGCGGTGGCGATGTGGCTGGTCTTCCTCCCCTTCACGCCGGCGCTGCGGCTGCTGCTGCCGGCGGTGGCGGCGGTGCTCGTGGTGGCCGGGGCGGCGCTGGAGGGGCGGAGACTGGCCGCGGCGCTGGTCCTCGCCTTCGCGATCCGCGGCGGCATCGTCGTCGCGGCGCACAACGCGCAGTTCCTCAATCCGTTCCCGGCGGCGGCCGGCATCGAGGACGGCGACGCCTACGTGGCGCGCAACTTCGAGCCGGCGCCGCTTTTCGCCCGCGCAGCGGCCAGCCTGCCGCCCAACGCCCGGGTCGTGGCGGTCAACGAGGTCCGTCTCTTCCGCTTCCCCCGCCCCGTCCGCGCCGCGCGCGTCTTCGACCCGCCGCTCCTGGCCCGCTACCTCTCGGGAGCGACCAGCGAGGAGGAGGTCCTCGGCCGCTTCCGCCGTGACGGCGTGACACACCTCCTCCTGGCGGCGAAGCCGGTGGAGCGGGGGACGCCGCCGCGCCTGGGCGCCGAGGCGGAGCGGCTCTTCACGGCCGTCCTGCGCCGGAGCCGCATCGTGGAGCGGGAGGGGAACACCCTTCTCGTCGCGCTCGAGCAGCGTACAATCCCCTCTTCACACTGACCGTTTTTCGAGGAGATCACATGGCGACGGTGGACGTCTCGGCTCCCTCTGTTTCGCGCCACGACTTCGTGGAGCTGGAGGCGGACGTCTCTCAGAGCCCCCTCTGGAACGAAGACCTGGCGCCGACGCCTCTGTCGCGGCGCACCTGGTCGACCTACAACATCGCCGCGCTCTGGATCGGCATGTCGGTCGTCATCACCACCTACACCCTCGCCTCGGGGCTGATGATCCAGGGGATGAGCTGGGTGCAGGCGCTGGGCACGATCCTCCTCGGCAACGTCATCGTGCTCATCCCGATGGTGCTCAACGCCCACGCCGGCACGAAGTACGGCGTCTCCTTTCCGGTGCTCTGCCGCGCCAGCTTCGGCGTGAAGGGGGCGAACATCCCGGCGATGCTGCGGGCGATCGTCGCCTGCGGCTGGTTCGGCATCCAGACCTGGATCGGCGGGCTCGCGCTCGACGCGCTCATGACGGCGCTCTGGCCCGGCTGGGCCGCGCTCGCCAGCGGCAAGGCCATCGCCTTCATGGCCTTCTGGCTCCTGCAGGTGGTGATCATCCTCAAGGGCACCGAGGGGATCAAAGTGCTGGAGAGCTGGTCGGCGCCGCTGCTGCTGGCGGGTGGCGTGGCGCTGCTCTTCTGGGCGGTGAAGAACGGCGGCGGCCTGGGGCACATCCTCGCCGAGTCGCGCCGCCTGCAGGGGACGCAGCAGACGCCGTTCTGGACCCTCTTCCCCGCCGCGCTGACCGCGAACGTCGGCTACTGGGCCACGCTCTCGCTGAACATCCCCGACTTTACCCGCTACGCGAAGAGCCAGCGCTCGCAGGTCACCGGCCAGGCCCTCGGCCTCCCGACCACGATGACCGCGTTCGCCTTCATCGGCGTGGCCGTCACCAGCGCCACCATCGTCGTCTTCGGGAAAGCGGTGTGGGACCCGGTCCAGCTCGTGACGATGATCGGCAGCCCGGCCATCATCATCTTCGGCGCCCTGGTGGTGCTGGCGGCGCAGATCACGACCAACATGGCCGCGAACGTGGTCTCGCCCGCCAACGACTTCTCGAACCTCAATCCGCGCCGGATCTCGTACGTCACCGGCGGCCTGATCACCGCCGTCATCGGCATCTTCATGATGCCGTGGAAGCTCTACTCCGACGCCGGCGCCTACATCTTCACCTGGCTGATCGGCTACTCCGGCCTCATGGGCAGCCTCGGCGGCATCCTGATCGCCGACTACTGGGTGGTGCGGCGGCAGAAGCTCAACCTGCGAGACCTCTTCGAGCTGCGCGGCGAGTACACCTACTCGAACGGCACCAACTGGCGCGCGGTCGCGGCGCTCGTGCTGTCGATCCTGCCGGTCGTCCCCGGGTTCCTCCGCGCCGCGACGACGCCGGGCGGGCAGGTGCCGAATCCCGGCCTCTTCGACCACCTCTACACATATGCTTGGTTCGTGACGTTCGCACTCAGCTTCGTTCTGTATCTCGCGTTCATGAAACGAAAGGCGTAGCCATGGCAGACCTGAGCACCACCTTCACCGGCATCAAGTTCGAGAACCCCTACCTGCTCGCCTCCGCGCCGCCGACGGAGTCGGACGCGAACATCATGCGTGCCTTCGACGCCGGCTGGGGCGGCGTCGTGACCAAGACCGTCGGCATGCACCCGGTCATGAACGTGAAGGGGCCGAAGACGAAGTTCCTGCGCGCCGACAACGAGACGCCGCGCATCTCCATGATCAAGCGCCCCTCGTCGACGCTGCTGGCGTCGTGGAACTGGGAGCTCATCTCCGACAAGTCCATCGATTGGTGGCTCCCGCGCATCGAGCAGATCAAGAAGGCGCACCCGAACAAGGTCCTGATCGCCTCGATCATGGCCGGCTCCGGCAACGACAAGGAGCTGCACAACTGGCAGGACCTCACCAGGGCGGTGCAGGAGGCGGGCGCCGACGGCGTGGAGCTGAACTTCTCCTGCCCCCACATGGATCGCGTCGACATGGGCTCGAACGTCGGCAAGGACAAGGTCCTCTGCTCGGTCGTGACCATGGCGGTCAAGGAAGTGGCGAAGGTGCCGGTGTGGGTGAAGCTGACGCCCGCCACCTCGAACATCGCCGTCGAGGCGGAGGCCTGCTTCCGCGGTGGCGCGGACGCGGTCGTCTCCTCGAACACCTTCCCCTCCCTGCCGCTCATCGACCCGGTCACGCTGGAGTTCGAGATGAACGTGGAGGGCTACGTCTCGTCCGGCGGCCTGGGCGGGCCGGCGATCCTCCCGCTGTCGCTGGCGAAGATGGCGCAGATGACGAGCGCCTTCCCCCACAAGGAGTTCTCCGGCATCGGCGGCGTCTCCACCTTCGAGCACGCGCTCAACTACTTCCTCCTCGGCTGCGGCACCGTGCAGGTCTGCACCGCCGCGATGCTCGACCACGCCGTCGGCCCGAACGTCATCAAGGCGCTCACCAACGGCATGGCCGAGTTCATGGAGAAGCGGGGCTTCGCGTCACTGGCCGATTTCCGCGGGCTGCGGCGCGACCGCATCGTGGCGCACTCGCAGATCAAGCGGCCGGACACGGTGGAGTATCACGGCGGGTACGACCACGAGGAGGGGTACGCCGCACCGGCGCCTGCCGGCGCGCAGCGCTGACCGTCAGTCCCGCACGTAGGCGAGCCCGTCCGGCTCCGCTCCCGTCTCGACCTCTCCGGCGACCGTCCAGGTCGCGGTGTCGATCATCTGCACCTTGCGCGCGTCGGCGCAGGCGACGAAGAGCCGCTTGCCGTCGGGCGTGAAGAGGAGACCCGCGGGACCGGCGGCGGTGAGGATCTTCGTCACGACGTTCCCGGTGGTGGCGTCGAAGATGGTGATCTCGTTCGTGCCGGGATCCGACACGGCCACGCGCGTGCCGTCGGGCGCGAACTTCAGGCGGTTCGCGATCTTCGTCTCGTTCTGGATCATGCGCAGGACCGTGTCGGTCTTCGTGTCGATCACGGTGATGCGCGCCGGCTCGTCGCGCCGGGCGGTGCCCGCCACCCACAACAGGGAGCCGTCGGGCGCAAGATCGAGCCCCTCGGGCGTCCTGGCGACGGCGACCTGGTTCAGCGTCACGCGGTGCGGCGTGCGCGAGAGATCGAACACGCTGACCGTGGCGGTGTCCATGTTCGCCGTGTAGAGCTTCTTTTCGTCGCGCGTGACGACGAGCATGTGCGTGCCTTCCTGTCCCGTCCCGGCCACCCAGTCGATCCGGTTCGCCGCCGCGTCGTACCGCGCCACCGCGAGACTCCCCTCGGCCGTGAGGTAGAAGCGCGACCCGATCGCCTGAAGGCCGTGCGGCCGCGACAGTCCAGGGAGCTCGACGCGCCGCAGCTCGCGCTTCGACGCGAGGTCGACCACCGTCAGCGACGAGCCGGGGCTGCGGCCGGTGCCGTAGTTGCCGACCACCGCGATCGTTCCGTCGTCCGACACCGCCACCTCGTGCGGCGCCTCGCCGGTGGCGATCGTGCCGGTGACCTTCAGCGTCGCGGCGTCGACCAGCGCGAGCGTGGCGTCGCCTTTGTTGACGACCAGCAGCGTGTCGGCCGCGGCACTGCAGGCGAGAAGCAGGAGGAGGGAGGCGAGCGTGCGGTGCATGCGTCTATCGTACGACCGGCGCCGCCCTCAGAACAGACTGCGCTGCTGCGCCAGCGACTCAGGCTCCACCGGCTGCTGGCCGACCAGTTTCTGGAGCTGGCGGGCGGTGGAGGGGCTGTGGCCGGCGTAGTGGTTGTTGGCGAAGCCCCAGACGACCTTGACCCGCTTCGCGAGCACCTGCAGGGCGTGCGACCACTCCTCGAGCTCGCGGGTGCGGTCGAACTGGATATGTGAGTAGTCGACGATGTCGCGGTTCGGCCCCATCCAGCGCACGTACGCGAAGCCGGCGGTCGGCTGCTCCGCCAGCGCGAGCATCGTCCGCCGCGGGATCCAGCGGGCGTCGGTGAGCGCGAGGGCGACGTTGTGGTCGGCGAGGAGCGCGAGCACGTCCTCCTCGATCCAGCCGCGCTGCCGGAACTCGACCGCGAACTGCAGGTCGCCCGGAAGCCGCGCCAGAAAGGCGGCCAGCGCCGGCCGCTCGGCAGGCATGAAGTCGGGCGCGAGCTGGATGAGGATCGGCCCGAGCTTCGCCCCCAGCTCGCGGGCGCGGTCGAAGAAGAGCGGCGCATGTCCCGCCTTGTCTTCGAGCCGGCTCTCGTGCGAGATCTCCTTCGGCAGCTTGAGGGCAAACGTGAAGCCGGCAGGCACCCGCGCCCCCCAATCCCTCACCGTCTTCGCGCTGGGGATGGCGTAGAACGTCGAGTCCACCTCCACCGTATCGAACGCCCGCGCGTACAGCGAGAGAAAGTCGACGGAGCGCGTGCCGCTCGGGTAGAAGGGCCCGACCCACGCGTCGTAGTTCCACCCCTGCGTCCCGAGCCGGATGGGCATGGGCGGGAGATTACATCGAACGCGATCCGGCGGTATTGCGCTTCAGCGCGGCGAAGCAGATGAACAGCACGGCGAAGGATTCGTTGAGCGAGTGAAACTCGCCGATCCACTCCCCGTCGAGATCTCCCCATACCGTCGCGTTCAGCAGTGTAAAGACGATCGTCGCGGCTCCGAGAACGAAGGGGACCAGTCCCGCGAGCGCGACGATCGATGACGCCTTGTGCCACGTGGCACGCGCGGCGAGGCTGGGCCTGATCGCGATTGCAACCGCGAATCCTGCCGTGACGGCGAACAGCGGCCCAAGCAGCCACGGAAAGAACCGCACAAGAGCTGCGGGCGGCACTCGGAGCGCCTCCTGCGGTAATGCGGCCCAGTCGAGCGGCGCGTAGTGAGCGATGGTGGTGCCGGTCTGGTATGCGGCGACACCGAGCAGGTAACCAGCGACGAAATACGCCGTCGTCACCGCAACCACGATGATTGCCGCCGACCTCGAGATGACCGACGCCATGCGACATTCTACCGAGTGGGAAGTCGCGTGCACGCGGGCTAAACACGCGGACCGGCTGGTCACCCGCCAAAGTCATCGTCCCCGGCGAAATACATGACCACCGTACCGATGGAAAGCGCCGTGACCGCGAACGCCCATACGGCGTATCCGATCTGAATCGGAGCCGAAGCGCTGGCAAGAGCGGCGAACGGCGCCGTCAGAGCGAACAGCATCATTCCTCGGCTGACCCGCCCGCGCATGAGCGAGATGCCCGCTGCCGCACTGATAACGGTCGCGTAGAGCGGCAGTCCGGCCGCAAGTCCGCCGTGCAGCAGCAGGCCTCCCAACGCGACGCCCGCCTCGTACCCTTTCATGGTCGAGCCACCGAAGCACGTACTCACGGGCAGGAGCAGGCAGGCGATCAACAGGGTGCAACCGGCGAGGCCGCAGGAGCCGAAGCAGCCGCGCTGCGTCTCAGGGACTGTGCGAATGCCCCGAGTCTATCAAGACGCCGCCGCGACCCGCGGAACCGGCATCCTCGGCACGATCCAGCGGCCATACCCGTACGACACCAGGGCCGCGATGGCCGCGGAGCCGAGGACGTCGCCGAGGAAGTGGTCGTTCACGACGACGCGCGAGATGGAGACGGCGATGGCGAGGACGAGCAGCGGAATGCGCCATCGCGGAAAGGCGAGCATCGAGACGAAGAAGAACGGCCAGAAGTGGGCGGCGTGGCCGCTCGGAAAGCTGCTGCCGGCGGTGAAGAAATCCCAGGCGCCGGTGTCCAGCGCCTCGAAGGGGCGCGGCCGGAGGAAAACGTTCTTGAGGACGCCGGCCGCGAGCCTGGTGGTCAGTTGCGCCAGGCCGAGGAGCGTCAACAGCCAGGCGGCGCGCCGGTAGCGGCGAAAGGGAAACAGCGCGGCCGCCGCGAGGAGGAGCACGGCGCCGGTGAGGAACTTCGAGATAGGGAAGCCGAACGCCAGCTCCAGCACGTGCATCGCCGGTCCGGTCGCCGCCTGCGCCTGCCGCGCCGACGGTTGGAGCGCGACGGCCAGCGGGCGGTCGACGAGGAGGACGGCGAGCAGCGCCAGGATCGAGAGAACGGACGCCCACTTCAGCACACGACGTGGCTCCACAGGGACTCCTTCGTGAATCGGCAGGATTCCTGTGGTACGCGAACGGGGGAGGAAGGTTTACGCGAGCTGCATCAGGAACGAGAGCAGGAGCAGGGTGCCGACGACGGCGAGGCGGATGCGGGACGGGAGATTCGTACGGAATGGCATGAGGGACGGCATTATGCATCCGTTCGGTTAATTCGGGTGTCCCATACCGTACGTTCGTCGCTCTTTCGGGCGACGGGCTGAGAGCCCGTCGCTCCAGAAGGATGACGCGACTTACGCCTGCGGGCGAACGGGGAGCTTGGTCGTGGCGGCGGCGACCTCGGGGGTCTGCTTGATCACGCCCATCGCCATCTGCAGCATCGAGGTGACGTCGGAGACGTTCGCCGGGACGACCATCGAGTTGCCGGCCTTGGCGAGCTTGCCGAACTCCACGATGTACTGCTCGGCCAGCCGGAGCTGCATCGCCTCGAAGCCGCCCGTCATCTTGATGACCTCGGCCACCTTGCGGATGCCTTCGGCGGTCGCGGTCGCGATCGCCAGCGTCGCCTGCGCCTGACCCTCGGCCTCGTTGATCTGCTGCTGCCGCTTCGCTTCCGAGTTCTTGATGACCTGCTGCTTGTGGCCGTCGGCGGTGTTGATCGCCGCGTCGCGCTCGCCTTCCGACTGCAGGATCACGGCGCGCTTCTCACGCTCCGCGCGCATCTGCTTCTCCATCGCCGCGAGCACGTCCTGCGGCGGGGTGATGTTCTTGATCTCGTATCGCAGGACCTTCACGCCCCACGCCTCGGAAGCCTTGTCGACTTCCTGGACGACCTGCGAGTTGATGTTCGTCCGCTCCTCGAACGTGCGGTCGAGGTCGATCTTGCCGATCTCCGAGCGGAGGTTCGTCTGCGCGAGCTGCGAGATCGCGTAGGTGTAATCGGAGATGCCGTAGGAGGCGCGCTCCGGGTTCAGGACCTTGAAGTAGAGGACGCCGTCGACGCCCACCTGGACGTTGTCCTTCGTGATGCAGATCTGCTCCGGGACGTCCAGCGCGATCTCCTTGAGGGAGTGCTTGTAGCGGATCACGTCGAGGACCGGGAAGAGCACGTGCGGGCCGGCGTCGAGCGTCTCGGAGTACTTGCCGAGCCGTTCCACGACCCACGCCTGCTGCTGCGGCACGACGCGCACGATCCTGGCGAGCAGGAAGATCGTGAA
The DNA here is from genome assembly GCA_036399015.1 of Thermoanaerobaculia bacterium. GTDB lineage: Bacteria > Acidobacteriota > Thermoanaerobaculia > Gp7-AA8 > Gp7-AA8 > QHVT01. The sequence continues at coordinate 76,417 of DASWNW010000033.1, forward strand.
GACAGCGATGACACCTGTGACTGCGATTGGACCCATGGTTGCGCTCCTCGTGTGATCTGGCCGTTCTCAGGAAGCGCGGACGTGGAGGACCAGACCTTCCACAGCCGCAACGATGCACCGCTGTCCGCGAACGAGCGCGGTTTCGCCGATATTGCGCGCGCTCCACGTGGTGCCGCGCATCTCCGCCCGCCCGTTACCGCCGACGCCGATGTCTTCGAGTGTGATTGCCTGCTCTCCAACCAGGGAATCGACGACTTTCTTCTCGTCGAGCCTCAGCCGGCGCATCAGTGCCGGCCTCAGGAAGAAGAAGGCGAAGACGGTGGAGAGGGAGAAGATGAGGATCTGCCCCCAGAGCGGGATATCGGCGCCGAGGCCGAGGGCGATGCCGACCACGAAGGCGCCGACGGCGAAGAAGCCGACGTGCAGCGTCGTCGCGGTGAACTCCGCGCAGAGCAGCAGAAAGCCGAGGACGACCCAGACCCACCAGGACATGCGCTTGAGGACGTCAGCGTAGCACGGCGCGCAGGAGCGCGTACGACTCGGGGTGCGGCACCACGTCGAGGCGCTCCACCTCGTCAGGACGGACGAGCGCCACCTCCGCCACCTCCTCCGGATCGAGCGTCAGCGCGCCGAGGTCGAGCTCCTGCCGCGCCAGGAAGACGTCGTGAAGCTCGTTCTCGACGTACGCGCCGCCGCGGAGCAGCGCCTGGAAGCGGAGCGTGCCGAGATGCTCGAGCCGCGAAACCTCGATTCCGAGCTCTTCCCGCGCCTCCCGCACCGCCGCGTCGTACGCGCTCTCGCCGGCGGCGACGTGCCCCGCGACGGAGACGTCCCACAGCAGCGGCCAACTGTCCTTCTGCGCCGCCCGCCGCTGGAGGAGCACCCGTCCGTCCGGCGTCGCGAGCCAGAGATGGGCGGCGCGATGCCAGTCGCCGTCGCGGTGGATCTCCTCCCGCGACTTGACCTGCCCGGTGAACGCGCCGTCATGCGTGAGGACGTCGATGAGCTCGACGCGCAGTGCAGCGATAATCGACGGTCCAGCCATGAGCCGCACCTACGATACGATCGGCGTCAACTACTCCGAGCTTCGGAAGCCCGACGCGCGGATTGCAGCGCGCATCGCGGCCGCGCTCGGACCGGCGGCGACCGTCCTGAACGTCGGCGCCGGCACCGGATCGTACGAGCCGGCGGACCGGCGCGTTGTCGCCGTCGAGCCTTCGCTGGAGATGATCCGGCAGCGGCCGGCGACGGCCGGCGAAGTCGTGCAGGCTTTCGCGGAAGACCTGCCGTTCGCGGACGACCGCTTCGACGCGTCCACCGCCATCCTGACGGTGCACCACTGGTCCGATCCGGCGAAAGGGCTGAGGGAGCTGCGGCGGGTGACGCGCGGCCCGGTCGTCATCCTCACGTACGACCCGTCGTTCCGTGGATTCTGGCTCGCCGACTACATCCCGGAGCTCGTCGCGCTGGACGAGGCGCAGATGCCGCGGATGAGCGACTACGAGGCGTGGCTCGGGCCGGTCGACGTCTCGCCGGTGCCGATCCCGCACGACTGCAGGGACGGGTTCCTCTGCGCGTACTGGCGGCGCCCCGCGGCCTATCTCGATCCGAGGATCAGAGCCGCCATCTCGTCGTTCTGGATGCTCGGCGACCTGTCGGACGCGTGGACGCGGCTGGAGCGCGATCTCGACAGCGGAGCGTGGGCGCGGCGGTACTCCGAGCTTCTCGACCTCGAGGAACTCGACTGCGGCTACCGCCTGGTCGTCACCCGTTGATGCGATAATTGGCGGTAGTCGAAAAATCGTCCACGGAGTCACACATCAAAACTCGGGTCTCGCTTCTTCTGGGCGCAGCTCTCTGCGCTTCCGCCACGCTTTCGTCCGCGGCGCCGGTGCAGTACGCCGAGCACCGCTTTGAAGCCGCCGCCGCCACGCGCGTCATCGTGGAGCTCGACGCCTCCGCCGCCTCGAGGCGCGAGGATCTCGTCGCGCGCCTGCGCGCCGATCTCCGTCCGTCGCACGTCGCCGCGCAGCACGAGGGGTCCGCCGCGCCGCGAATCGCCCACGAGTACCGCACCGTCTTCCTCGGCGCGGCGATCGAGGCGGACGACGCGACGGTGGCCCGGATCCGCGCGCTGCCGTACGTCCGCGCCGTGCACCCGGACCGCGTCATGCGCGCCAGTGCCGCTCCGGCCGTCTCGCCGGCGTCGATCGTCGACGCACGCACGAAGGTGAACGCCTCCTCGCTCGGCACGGGCGGCGCCGGAATCGTCGTCGCGGTGATCGACACCGGGATCGACTACATGCACCCGGCGCTCGGCGGCGGACTGGGAGCGGGGTTCAAGGTCGCGGGCGGGTACGACTTCGTGAACGGCGACGCCGACCCGATGGACGACAACGGCCACGGAACCCACGTCGCCGGGACGATCGCCGCGAGCGCGCCCGACCTCATCGGCGTGGCGCCCGAGGCGACGCTCATCGCGTACAAAGTCCTCAATGCCGGCGGCACCGGCTCGTCGTCGGACATCATCGCGGCGATCGAGCGGGCGGTCGACCCGAACGGCGACGGCGATCCCTCCGATCACGTTCATGTGGCGAACCTCAGCCTCGGCGGCGCGGGAGACGCGGAAGATCCCGGCTCGCGCGCGGTCGACGCCGCGGTCGCGGCGGGCGTGGTGATGGTCGTCGCCGCCGGCAACGACGGCACCACGGCCTCGATCGGCAGCCCGGGCACCGCGCTCGACGCGCTGACGGTCGCGGCGATCGACGACGACGGCCGCGTCACCGACTTCAGCTCGCGCGGCCCCTCCCCCCGCCTCCTCGGCTTCAAGCCCGACGTCGCGGCGCCCGGCTTTCAGGTGGTCTCCGCCCGTCTGGGCGGCGGCACGGTCGCGCTGAACGGCACGTCGATGGCGGCGCCGCACGTCGCGGGCGTGGCCGCGCTGCTCCGGAAGCTGCACCCGACGTGGACGCCGGCCGAGGTGAAGGCAGCGATCACGAGCAGCGCCACGCCGGTCAATGCGGCGCCGTTCGCGCGTGGAGCGGGACGCGCCGACGCGCGCGCCGCGCACGAGTCGCGGCTGTTCGTCAACTCGTCCGGCATGAGCTTCGGCATCCGGCCGTCGCGCACCGGCACGACCACCGAGACGCGCAGCTTCCGCCTCACGAATCGCACCACCGGCACGCAGTCGCTCGCCGTCGCCCCCGGCACGGTACCGGCGGGAGTGACCGTGCGCGTCACCCCCACGTCCGTCCAGCTTCCCGCCGGCGCTTCAGCCGATGTGACGGTGGAGCTGGAGACCGCCAACGCGTCGTTCGAGTATCCGAACGACTGGCTCGTCGGCGGCGACATCCGCATCACCGGCAGCGCCACCGCCAGCGTTCCCTGGGCGGTGCTTCGCAGTGCGCGCGCCCGCGTCACCTACGACGGCTTCGCCATGGCGATCTACGCGCTCGGGCCGGGAGGCGCGCAGGGCCCGCGGCTCCGCGACCCGCACCGCACGGAGATCTTCCTCACGCCCGGCAAGGGCTTCGACTTCCTCGTGCGCGGCTTCGAGCCGGGCACCGGGGAGCAGCGCCTCATCGTGAGACCCGGCGTCGACATCGACGGCGATCACCTGCTCGAGATCCGGAAGAGCGAGGCCACGCTCGAAGTCACGGTCGACGGCCGCGAGGAGACCGGCCGCCCGCTCGCCGAGCGTTCCATGCAGGACGACCGGATCGAGCACAGCGTCGGCAGCCGGATGTTCTGGGCCTCCGGCAACGACCGCTTCTCGCTGCTGGTCGTCGAGAAGAAGGCGGACGCGCGGCGGCTGCTCTACTCGCCCCTCCCCGACACCTACCAGCTCTATCACTTCGAGCAGCTCATCGACTTCGCCGCGGGGGAGACCTACACCATCGAGCACGACGCCCTCCGCGGCCTGGCGGAGCCGAAGACGCTCGCGTCGGGAGGGGACGAGCTGCTCGCCACCACGGTCCGCTGGCGCGGCGCGCCGGCGGCGGCGACCGCCTGTGCGTACGACGCGCTGACGGACCGGATCAGCCTCTCGTTCTCGAGCTGCTTCAGCGGCCCCGCGCCCGCGGCGAGGGCCTTCGTGCACCGCATCAACAACGAGCGGTTCCCGCTCGCCCACAACGGGATGATGTTCCAGGTCGGCGGCGCGGAGTCGCAGGCGCTTCGCGGACGCGACGGCCGCACGGTCCTCTCCTCGGATCCCACGCCGGGGGTGACGGCCGAACGGATCGAGCATGGCGGCAGCGTCACGCTCGGCGCCGGTCCCGCGCATCCGTTCGCCTTGCCGGGGACGCGCACCGCGGGCTGGTTCCGCTGGCCGCTGCCCGGCATCTACGACGCGTCGCGCGCCACTCTCGCCACGCAAATGGAGTGGTGGACGTTCGACGCCGCCGGCAACCTCACCGGCACCGGCACCTGGCTCGGAACGGCCGGTGGACAGGCGCCGCCGGAGCCGCAGGCGCAGTCGCGTCTCGTCGCGCGCCACCGCGGCGGGACGCTGGAGGTGCAGTTCGCCGCCACCCTCGCCGACCGGACGGCGCCGACGGTCACCTCTCTCCGCGTCGCCGATGCCGAGGGGAAGACCACCGACCGCCTCGCCGCGGGGCAGGCAGCCACGCTGCGCTTCTCGGTGGCGGACGTCGACTACACGCGCGCGGCGGAGACGCAGCCGTCGCGTCCCGAGGCGACGAAGGCGTGGTTTCGCACCGCGGGAACGGAGACGTGGCAGCCGCTGGCGGTCAGCGTCACCGGGTCGGAGTCGGGCCACATGAATACCCTCGGCCACTTCCCGGCGGGCGATCTCTACTCCGCCGCGCTCGACGCCGCGACCGCGACGGGCGACCGCTGGCTCGACCTGCGGCTCGAGTTCTCCGATCCGGCAGGCAACGTCGTCCGCTGGACACAGGAGAAGGCGGTCAGCGTCGGCAATCCCACGGAACCGGGCCGCAGGCGGTCGGCGCGCAAGTGAGCGCCGGACGTCAGGGGATGTAACGGCGCGTCGGAACGCCCTCGGCCCTGCTGACCGACAGCTCGGCGAGCATGCGCGTCAGGCGGCGCCCCTCCTCGGTGGTGTGCTCCCAGGTATTGCAGAGCATCTCCACGAGGTAGGGATCCACCTCGGCCGAGACCGTGAAGCCGTTCGGAGGCTGCGTCGTGCGGATCGTCTCGCTCTTCCGCCAGGCGCCGTCGATGAACTCGCAGCGGCGGAAGAGATCCCCCTTCTCCGGCTGGTACATGTACGCCGCGAGCGGCGGGATCCCGCGCGCGTTCGCCTTCTGCTCCTCGAGCGCGCGCACGATGCGCTCCGCGATCAGCTCCCGCAGCCGGTCGAACGACTCGCGCGACGTCTCGATGATGCGCACGCCGGAGTGGTAGATGCTCTGCTCCCCCATCCCCTTGGCCAGCCGCCACAGCGTGGAGCGGACGAGCGAGCAGCCGAGCTCCAGCGACGTCCCCTGCCAGTCGACTATCAGCGGACGCCGCTCGCCGACCGCCAGGCGCCCCTCGTGCGCGATGCGGAAGCCGACGATCGACACCTCGACCACCTTCGCCCGCGTCTCGCCGAACCTCGCGGAAAGAGCTTCGTCGAGCTTGATGCGCCCGTACCGGCGGCGATCGGAACCCGGGACCGCCATGGTCAGAACTGCTTCAGGATGTTCGCGACGTCTTCGCCGAGCTTCACCAGGTTGCGGGCCATGATCTCTTCGTAGCTGCTGCCGCGGCCGAAGCGCTCGACACCGGAGCGCCGCTCCTGCGTGAAGCGGAGCAGGACCTCGCCGGTCGCGGCGTCGACGAGCTCCCCCTCGATCGCCGCACGCGCCGCGCCGGCGCCGTAGCCGATCAGGAGGCGCTTGCTGCGGGAGCCGGGGTCCATCGTCGTGACGCGCCCGCGAACGAGGAGCGTCCCCTTCTTCTCCTCTTTCTGCTCGCTCGCGATCTCCAGACCCGTCTCCTCCTCCGCGAGCCCTTCGAGGAACGGCTTTGTCGCCTCCGCGAGGACCTTGGAGACCTTCTCCGCCATGTCGGCGTCCTCGGGCGGCGGCGTCTTCGAGACGTCGAGCGGCTCCACGACCACGCGCTTGTAGTCCGAGGCCTTGAACGTGCGGACGATCTCCAGCTCGTCGATGTCCGGACCCCACGCCTCGTACTTGCCGGGGGCGGTGGGCGGCTTCTTCGCCGCGAGGAGAGGCAGGGTGATGCAGACGGCGAGCGCGAAGACGAACGGCCGTCTCAATTGGATGTGCACGATGAAAGGACCTCCGCCCGCGATTTTACCTAATCGCGGGGCGGTGGCGCGCACTCCCCCCACGTGTGCTCGGCGGCGCCGCAGGTCCCGCTCGCGTGACGATGCCACGCCTCGAGCTCGCCGAGGATGAGTTGCTCCGCCTCGTCGAGCGACGGCGCGGCGAACTGCTCGGTGTAGCGGCGCAGGATGTCGGACCAGTCGACGAGCACCTGCTCGTCGGCTCCTTCGGAACGGCCGAACGACGGCTGGATGCGGTAGAAGTCGAGCCGGAAGACGCGCGCGCGGTAGAGCGCGGGCACCGCCCGGCCGCGGCTGATCTCCACGCGAATCGACTCCGCCCGGTCGCCGAACGGCACGTCCAGCTCCAGCGTCCGCACGACCTCGAAGACCTGCATCATGGCGCGGCCGCCCGCGGCGGCAACTGCGGCGTCACCGGCTGCGGCAGCGCCGCGGCCCCGGGGTTCACTCCCCGCAACGCCAGCTCGCCGCGGCGGGCGTAGTCGACCGACAGCACCAGCAGGCGCGCCGCCTCCTGGTCGGCGTGGAAGCCGCTCGAGTTCTCCGCCTCCACGAAGTCGAGCAGGAACTGCGCTTTCTTCTGGTACGTCCGCGCGCCGTCGAGCTGCGCCTGCGACGCGCCGGCTGCGCCGGCGGTTTTGATGTCGCCGATGAGCGCCATCAGCGCGTCCATGGCCACGTTGCGCATCTGGAGGTGGCGCTCCTGGATCGTCTCCACGCGTGCGCGCAGCTCCGCCTCCTCCCACCGGTGGCAGCCCTGGCAGGCGCGGTTAACGTTCAGGAGAGGGCTGCGCACGTGGTGGTCGCTGATTTTGAAGCCCCCCTCCCGCTTGTACGGCATGTGGCAGTCGGCGCAGGCGACGCCGGAGCGGGCGTGCACCCCCTGGTTGTACAGCTCGAACTCCGGATGCTGCGCCTTCAGCACCTTCGCCCCCGACTCCTTGTGCGTCCAGTCGGCGTGGTCGGTCTGCGTCTCGTAGTACTCCAGGATCTGGTCGCCCTTCAGCCCGTTGTGCCAGGGATAGGTGAGCCGCTTCTCCTTCCCCTTGAAGTAGTACTCGACGTGGCACTGGCCGCAGACGTAGGTGCGCATCTCCTGACGGGTGGCCTGCTTGTTCGGATCGTAGGCGGGATCTTTCTTCAGCGCGCGCATGCCCTCGATGAACGCGGGCCGCGTCACGCGCAGGGCCATGGTGGCAGGGTCGTGGCAGTCGATACAGGCCACCGGATGGGTGACGTGCTTCGCCGCCTCGAAGTAGGGCATCTGGTTGATGGCCTCGAAGCCCTTGAAGACGTCGCCGTTCCCCAGCTTGTTGTAGGCGACCCACATCGACGCGTGGCAGTTGAGGCAGGTGCCGGGCTGCTTCACCACGCGCTGCCGCTCGGTGAACGCCTGGTCGGTGAGCATGTGGGCGTGTCCGCGCTCCTCGCGGAAATCCGTCGCGAACGCGTAGCCGGCCCACATCGTCTTCAGGCGCGGGTCCTCCTCCAGACGCGACTGCGCCACGACCGAGCGGGGGTCGGCCTGCGACGGCACGTGCGGCACCGCCTCGCTGCCGCCGTAGCGCGTGCGCACCTGGTCGACGGTGCGCAGGTAGTCGTCGTACTGCAGCGGGAAGTTCTTCCCCCAGATCGCCGGATCGGTGGTCGACTCGTTCAGCTCGACGACGCGGTAGAAGGGATTCCGCGCCTCCGACTTGCGCGTGAAGACGTTCACCAGCAGCGCCGTGACGCCGACGGCGATCGCCGCCGCGACGACCGCGGTGATGGTCAGCAGGAGTGCGATTCGTTTCTTCGTCATTTCATGTGTCCCACGTCCCAGTGACAGCGCACGCACGCCGGCTGCCCGATCGCCTCCGTCATCTCGCGGTGGCAGTACAGGCAGGCATCGTTCGTGACGCGCCGGTTCCCCGGCTTGATCTCCAGGTGCTCCGGGTAGTTCCCGGTGGTGAAGTAGAAGGAGTGCCAGAAGCCGTTCGACGCCTTCACCGCGTACTTTGGAATGAGGCTGTGCGGCGTGTGGCAGTCATTGCAGGCGGCGACCGAGCGGTGCGGCCCTTTCATCCAGGCCGCGTAGTAGTCGGCCATGACGTGGCAGTTCGCGCAGGCGGCCGGATCGTTGGTGAGGTAGGAATAGCCCTTCGCGTAGACGAAGGTGTAACTGCCGACGCCCGCTGCCAACCCGATCAGCACCCCGATCGCGACGATCCCCACCGTCAACCGCACGCCCGGTCACCACTGCAGGACGCATGCGCAGCTGCAGTCGTATCATCCGGTGCGCCGTACGCGTGACGCCGCCGCAAACATCAACGAAACATCGCTCGGAACGGGCGGGGCGGGTGAGCGGGCGGGGGCGCGTTCGCGCACAATCGCGTCATGGTTCGACAACTGGTGTCCATCGTGGCCGTATTGTTCGCCTCCGTGGCAATCGAGGCGCAGGGTTCGGCGCCGATTGGCTGTGAAGTCATCCGGCCGGTCGCGGAGGCGGACCTGCTACGGAGCACGATGGCCGCGCTGTCGCAGGGCGGGAAGCGCCGCTCGGTCGGCGCCGTGCTCAACCCGATCGAGATCGACCTCCTGGAGGTCTACGGGCCGGAGCTGCTGCGCGGCGCCGGGAGCGCGGAGGCGGCGAAGAGGATCGTGCAGTACCAGGTCGACGCCGCCAACCAGACCTTGAGTGACAGCGGCCTCGGAAACGTCCGGCTGCGCCTCCGTCACGTCCGTTTCTCCCCGCACTACGACCGCTTTCCCGCGGATGCCACGGGACCGGAGATCCTCCAGGACCGCCAGTATTTCGGCGCCGACCTGCTCGGCTTCGCCGTCGGGGAGATGCCGACTGGATTCGTCGGCGGGGCCTGCCGCCCTCCCGCATACGGCCCGGACTGCAGCACGCATTGGGTCCACCAGGGGAACTTCCGCCAGAACCCGCTCCCTTTCGTGCACGAGCTCGGGCACAACCTCGGCGCTGACCACGATGCACCGAATGCCATGCCGCGCGAGTTCGATCCGCATCCGTTCGCGCGCGCCTACTGCGTGCCGGGCCAGTGGCGCACGGTGATGTCTTACGGCAGCCCCTGCAACGCGGCCCCGGTGCTGCTGTTCTCGAACCCGAACCGCATGTTCGGCGGCCTCTCGACCGGCGTGCCCGACGAGGCGGACAACGCGCGCGCGATCGCTTTCAGCGCGCCGCGCGTGCGCGACTACTACCCGGCCACGCAGAACACCGGCCCCCGCTGCGAGTTCAGGATCACGTTCGACGGCAGCGAGGTGCCGGTCGCGGGCACGACGCGCATGGTGATCGCGGAACGGACGCGCGGCGACTGCGAGCCTGCCATCACGGCAATCAATGAATGGGTCCGCATCGAGGTCGCCCCCAACGCCACGCCGGAGCGCACCGAGGCGCAGGTGACGTACCTTCCGAACGGCGAGCCGCTGTCGAGGCGGGGACATTTCGTCGTCGGCGAGCAGCCGGTGACGATCGAGCAGACCGGTGCGGCGGCGTGCCTGCTGCCCAACGGGTCGTTCGACCACGACGTGAGCGGCTGGGCCGTGCGGGAGTCCTATCCGGGCGCGGGCACGCTCTCCTGGTCACCCGTCGACGCCGACGGCAAGCCGGACTCGGGCTCCGCGACGATCGCCGTGAACGGCGGACACTTCGCCATCGAGCGTTGCGTCGCGGTCGAGCCCTCGTCGCAATATGTCATGCGCAGCAGTGTCTTCATCCCTCCCGGTCAGAAGGCCGGGATGAACGACTTCCCGGCAACGCAGATCGTCAGTCTCTTCGATACGCCCGACTGCTCCGGTTCGGACATGGGGTTCGGAGACTCGCTCGCGAACATCGCGGGGATGTGGCTGCGGCTCGAGAGCCCGATCCGTACGTACACCAACACGCGCAGCGCGATGCTCAGGCTGTACGTGATCGTGCCCGGCGCGCCGTTCACGACGTACTACGACGACCTCCAGTTCTGCAGGATCGGGGACGCGCCGGCCCAGGCGGAGAACGAGTAGCCGGGACGCGCGGGCACCACAGCGGGCGGGATGCGCACCTATAATCGCGTCATCCCCATGACTTTCACCCGCCGATACCTCTTCTGGCTCCTCGTGCCGCCGATCGCGATCAGCATCCCGCCGGCGCTGCTCTTCCTCTCGCAGGTGGTGCAGCTCACCTGGCGCGGCGCGGCGGGGCTGACGCTGATGCTCGCGGTGATGTACGCCCTCGGCTGCGCGCTGTTCGCCGCCGGCGTCCGCCCGCAGGCGGAGGCGGTCGAGCGGGCGCTCGCGGGCCGCGGCGACCTCTCCCGCGCGATGTCGGCCTGCCTCGACCGCACCAAGATCCTCTCCGTCATCCTCTGGGTCGGCGGAGGCGCGCTCTTCGCCCTCATCGCCGCCGCGATCTACCTCCCCTCCCCGCTCGGCTTCGCCTATTTCCTCGTGGCCGCGCTCATCGCCGCCTTCGTGTCCGTGGTCTGGGGCTACGCGATGGGCAAGCACCGCCTCAACGAGGCGGCGGAAGGGCAGCGGGTGCACTACACGGGGCGCGAGCTGTCGCTCGGCAAGAAGATCGCGCTCGTCTTCATCGGCTCGCTCACCATCTCCTCGGCCGCCCTCATCCTGCTGATCTCCTCCCGCGTCTCGACGACGCTCGAGCAGCTCGCCATCACCTCCGCCGCCGAGCGCTTCCAGCGCGTCCACGACATGGCCAACATCCTGGCGAAAGTGGACGCCGCCGCGCTCGATACGATGCGCGACTACATCCCGGCCGAGTACTCACTGCACCTCATCGACCCGCAGGGGAAGGTCACGAGCACGAAAGACCCCCTCGACCCGGGGGAGGTCGCCGCGATCCGGCGCATCGGGACGGGCGACAGCAGCGCATTCATCGGTCCGCACGTGAGCCGCTTCGCGCGCCTCAAGGACGGCTCGATCCTCGTGCTGGCGATCCCCTGGACGCCGTACAAGAACATCCCCTTCCAGATCACCTTCTACACGCTGATCGTGGCGCTGCTGACGACGGCCGTCTTCGGCGCGGCGACGGTGGTGCTCTCGCGCGACGTGACGCGGCCGCTGCGGCAGTTGCGGGAGCTCTCGCGCGAGATGGCCGAGGGGAACTTCGACGTCGCGCCGCGCGTCTTCGCGGACGACGAGGTGGGGCAGCTCGCCGAGAGCTTCGGCGAGACGCGCTCGAACCTCCGCCGCCTCCTGGGGCGCGTCGGCGGCAGCGGCACGACCATCACCGAGGGCGTGCGCGTCATCACCGGCGGCAGCGAGATGCTCCTCACCCGCTCCCGCAACCAGAGCGAGCTGACCGAGAGCTCGTCGCTGGCGCTGGAGAACGTCCGCGGCGGCATCGGCAGCGTCCTCGGCGCCGCCGACACGGTCAGCGGCCTCACGCAGGACGCCTCGGCGCGCGCGCTCGAGCTGCAGGCCTCCGCCGAGGAGGTCGCGCGCAGCATGGACTACCTCTTCCAGTCGGTGGAGAAGACCTCCTCGTCCACGACGGAGATGAACGCCTCCATGAACGAGATGTCGACGCGCACGGACGTGCTGGCCGGCATCGGCGAGGAGGTGCTGTCCTTCGTGTCGGAGATGGACTCGACGGTGACCGAGCTGCTGGCCACCTCCGAGTCGACCGCGCAGCTCGCGCAGCAGGTGCGGGAGGACGCGAGCGCGGGCGGCGAGGCGGTCAACCGCACCGTCGAAGGGATCAACGTCACGCACGAGCTGACGATGAGCACCGCCAGGACGATCGACGACCTGCAGCGCAGCGTAGGGCAGATCAGCCAGATCCTCAACGTCATCGAGGAGGTCGCGAACCGCACCAACCTCCTCTCCCTCAACGCCGCCATCATCGCCGCGCAGGCGGGGGAGCATGGCGCCGGCTTCACCGTCGTCGCCGACGAGATCCGCGAGCTCGCGGAGCGGACGCGCGGCTCGACGAAAGAGATCGGCACGATCATCAAGGCGGTGCAGAGCGGGTCGAAGCAGGCCGTCTCGAAAATGCACGAGGGGGTCGCGAAGGTGACGGACAACGTCCGCCTCGCGCAGGACGCCGCGCAGTCGCTGGAGAAGATCGTCAACAGCGCGACGCGCTCCTACGAGATGGCCACGCGGATCTCCCGCGCCCTCGGCGAGCAGTCGCACGCCAGCCGGCGCCTGCACGAGGTCACCTCGCGCATGTCCGACCACATCGCCGAGATCAACCGCGCCACGCGCGAGCAGGCGCGCGGCACGCAGCTGATGGCGCAGGAGTCGGAGCGGGTGCGCGACATCGCGGCGCAGGTCAAGAGCGCCACCGAGGAGCAGTCGCTGGCGGGGAGGGGAATCACGGTGGCGCTGGAGAAGATCTCCGACGACGCCCGCGCCATGCGCGACCTCCTCGAGCGGCAGCTCCAGGAGACCGACCGGATCGCCGACGCCTCGCGCGTCATGCTCGAGATCGCGCAGAAGAACGACGCCATCGCGCGCGAGTTCACGACGACCGTGCAGAGCCTCGTGCGCAGCGGGCAGGAGTTCGAGAGCGAAGTGACGCGGTTCCGGTTCAAGGGCGCGGACGCGTAGCGGCGACGGGCTGAGAGCCCGTCGCTCCAG